>JAUNLN010000025.1:16116-21160 GCA_030532245.1 Actinomycetaceae bacterium | reverse complement strand
GTACGCAAAGCGTCGCGAACTCGTAGTTGAACTTCTGAGCGAGGTTCCTGGTATTGATGCCATCAAGCCAGAGGGTGCTTTCTATAGCTTCATACGCTACCAAGCTAACGTTCCATCAGCTCGAGTAGCAGCGGAGCTTGCTGAGGCAGGCGTTGTCGTCCGCGCCGGGGCAGAATACGGTCCTGCTGGAGAGCACCACATTCGAGTCTCCTTTGCCGCTTCACAAAGTGATATACGCCGTGGATTCGGGATCATTCGTGACTACTTCACTGCCCTAGAACCTTGCTGACTCCCACGCTGTGCGTGGAAGGACGGTTGCCAAATAATCAGACCTGACCGCGCAGGCACGGTGGGCAAAGGAAAAGCTTCCGCTGGATTCAACCCAAAACCAGTTGCTCTCCGCGATCTTGATTCCCAGCTAAAGCCCCAGTGAGTGAGTATATTTCACTCGCTGGGGCTGAATGCTGTGAAAGCAGCGTGCGCGTCTCTTAGAGGAACTTCACTCCTTGAGCTAGCGGTAGCTCTCCCGAGTAATTGACGGTGTTCGTTGCGCGCCGCATGTAGGACTTCCATGCGTCGGATCCAGATTCACGGCCACCACCGGTTTCTTTTTCTCCTCCGAATGCACCGCCAATTTCCGCACCGGAAGTACCGATATTGACGTTGGCGATGCCGCAATCAGATCCCGAAGCTGAGAGGAAAAGCTCCGCTTCAGATTGGTCTTGAGTGAAGATAGCCGAGGACAGACCTTGAGGCACAGCATTATGCAGTTCTATCGCCTCATCGAGATCCGTGTAGGTGATGACATAAAGAATTGGGGCGAAGGTCTCATTGTGAACTACCTCAGTTTGTGACGGCATCTTCACCACAGCGGGTTCGACGTAGTAAGAATCGTGGTTCCCATCAACGAAGACTCGTTTACCCCCGACGAGGATTTCGCCCCCCTGCTCCTGTGCACGCTTCAATGCATCCTGCATATCTTCAAAAGCCTGCTTATGCACTAGCGGACCAACAAGAACAGACTCATCGCGAGGGTCCCCAATCGTCAGCGTTTTGTAAGCCGCAACGATTTTGTCAGTCAGCTCTTCAGCAATTGATTCATGGACGATCAGTCGACGCATCGTCGTGCATCGTTGTCCAGCGGTTCCTGCAGCAGCAAACACGATCCCTCGCAAAGCGAGATCAATGTCGGCCGACGGAGTCGCAATCCCCGCGTTGTTACCTCCAAGTTCCAGTAGACACCGGCCGAAACGAGCAGCTACGCGCGGTGCAATCTCGCGCCCCATGCGCGTGGAACCTGTCGCAGATACAAGTGCGACTCGGGGATCATCAATGAGAACGGAACCGATCGTTCGATTACCAAGAATGAGCTGGTGGATGTTGGGATCTTGGCCGCATTCCTCAACTGCACGTTGCAAAAGAGAGTGCGCTCCAATAGCTGACAGAGTGCAGATTTCCGATGGTTTCCACACAACGGTATCTCCGCAAACGAGCGCAATTGCGGTGTTCCAAGAATATACAGCTACTGGGAAGTTGAATGCGGAAATCACACCAACAACGCCGAGTGGGTGCCAAGTCTCCATGAGTCGATGTCCTGGACGCTCGGAAGGCATCGTTTTGCCATAAAGCATGCGAGACTGCCCAAGTGCAAAGTCGCAGATATCAATCATCTCTTGCACTTCGCCTTCGGCTTCAGACATAGATTTGCCTGCTTCAATCTGAACCAATGTAGCCAAGTCTCGCTTGTGCTCAGTAAGCAATTCTCCCCAGCGTTTCACCACATCGCCGCGCTTCGGTGCAGGAACGGTGCGCCAGGTATTGAAAGCACGCTCTGCCGCCGCGATGGATTCCTTAGCGCTCTCCAAGCTTGTCGACTGCACCGCCAACAGGCTTGCTCCTGTCAGAGGTGTGCGTGTGATCAAATCACCGGAACCCACCGGAATAGTGGCGCCGCAGGCATCCAATGCCGATTGAATAGTCCCGAGTAGCTGGTCGTGAGTTTGTACGGTCATGAGCAATTCCTTTCAGAAAGTGGTTATGCATTATTGGCGACTGCCGGCGTGGGTATGACCTTGACGCCAAGGTCCTTAGCTAGGCGCTCCAAGGATTCGGCTTCCTGCTCTCGATAGAGTTCGAAAGGTTCCTTGATTTCGCGTCCAATGATTTGTGACATCACAGCGATGTCATAGTCAGCGCCCTGTTGCTGGTTATCACGCGTACCAGCGGTTTTGAGGTTTGATTGAAAAATTCCTGCGGCTGAGCGAGGAAGAAAGTCTTCGTAGACAATAGGTTCGGCTCGTACTGCACCTGCGTCGATGAGTTGCTCGACCCTATATTCACCGGGTGCAACCTCAGCTCCGTCTACAGGCTCGTAAGTAAAGTAGGCCAATCCTTCTTCCCGCAAGCCACGTTCCGTATTGGGGAGGTTTGCCTTCCACACTTCTTGAGCAGCTTCATCTCTAGTGGGAGTTTCTCCTGCACGCAGTTTCTCGTCAGTTTCGGAGATCATCCAGTCATAAAGCTCACGCCCCTTCGGGCTTAGGGCGATGCCCCGCTGTTCCACCTCACCGAAACGAACCCGAAGAGCACCGGGCCCTACCGATCCGTCTCGGAACCGAAAAGTGCGTTCCTCATCGAGAGCTCGGAAGGACGTCTGACGCAGCAAGATGTCAGGACCATCCCAAGCAGGAGGCCCTTGGATCTCGTCAATCATAGTGACGCCTTTAGCCTCCATTGAGGCATAAAGGTCGTCGATATCGAACACTCGTGGGGTGAGGTGATTAATGTGTGTGAAGCGGACTCCACCGATATCGGCTGCCACGGCCGAGATATTCTCTAACTCGCGATACCATTCATCGTCAATGGCCTCATCGTTTAGCTTGAATGCAGCAGTAGCCAGCTCGATGAACGTTGCAGCATCAGCTTCATCTAGACCTTTCTGAGCCTCAGCTCGAGCAGCCATTTCCAACAATTCATCACTGAAAATAGTGCGGGAGTCGATAAACCTCTTGAGGCGTTCTTGCAGTTCCTTCGAGAAGAATCTGGGATCATCTGTAGCGAGCATCGAGGTAAACACCCGGAACGGATTCTTGGCTAGTTCCTCACGATCCGTCGGTCGAAAGGCAGTCGAGACCACTGGTACGGAGGATTTCGCCGCCTCGCGGAGATCATAAAAGCCCACCGGATACATACCGAAAGCCGCGAACACCCTAGCTACTTGCCCCATTTCTCTTGGGGAACCTACTCTGATAGCACCGTGTCGTTCCGCCGTTACGCGATCAATGGTTCCTAGGCGTTCAGCAGTTGCGCCCACGGCCTCCATGTACCGCTTATTGACATCTTGCGAAACCTCCACGAGCGTGATGTAAGCAGGTACTTCCTCTCCATACATTGCCGATAGCGCCTCGGCGAAGCGTGCACGCAACTGCCATGTCTCATAAAATGCCATTGCGTCTGGGCCTCCTCTCTTAAATGATGTGCTTTTCGGTCAACCCGATGTTGGGTACAGAGAACCGGTCGACACTGAACGCGTCTTTCGGAAGAAACGACTGATCCCCACAAACGATGTCAGCCATGAATTCTCCAGCCGCGGGACCTTGAAGAAAGCCATGACCCGAGAAACCGGTGATATAGTAGAAGCCCTCGACAGCGCTGGACGCACCGATAATCGCATTATGATCGGGCGTGTTTTCGTAGAATCCAGCCCAACCTGCTTCCAGTTGTGGATTAACAAGTTCTGGGGCAACGGTTGCAGCCGCATCATTAAAATCATCGAGCCACTCATAGGTCCACTCACGGTTGAAGCCAACCTTTTCTTCATGCGAAATGCCTAGGAGTAGAGCGTTGTAATAGTTGTGCATGTAGAACGTTGTGCCCAGATCCAATGTAAAGGGGACTGTCGCATGAGCTTGAGGGCGCTGAGGCGTGATCCCAATCATCCGCCGGACAGGTTCTACAGGCAATGGCTGTCCCACCATGCCACCAATTCTCGCGCTCCATGCTCCAGCTGCGCAGACAACTTGATTGGTCCTTATGGTGCCCCGGTTAGTAACCACCGATTCAATCTGAGCTCCTGAAGTAGTGATTCTTCTCACCTCAGTGTGATCAAGCACTGTTACCCCCATCGCTTGAGCCGCACGTCGATATCCATCGACGACCGCTGCTGGGCAAGCATAGCCATCCTCCGGCGAATAGGCCCCAACGGTAATCGCATGAGGATCGATGAACGGGTTGAGCTCCGAGACCTTCTCCGGCGAAACCATAAAGGAATTTACGCCAAGCTCATTCTGCGTTTGGGTAGCCACCTCTAGGTTGACTGCTTCTTCGTCGTTCCGGGCCAAGAAAAGATAACCAACTCGACTGAGTTCGATATTGACTCCGAAGTCTTCACCGAATTGGTTAAATGCTTTGAGTGAACGTTGACCAAGAATGATGTTGTTGGGATCTGAAAAGTTTGCTCGGACCCCACCCATCGGCTTAGCAGAAGACCCTCGACCAATTTCGTGCTGTTCCAGGAGCACGATGCCTTGAATTCCGCGTTGAGCCAGATTCCAAGCCGTGCTCATCCCCATGACTCCACCACCGATTATTACGATACTGGCGATCTCCGGTTGAACACAGCTGTAGTTCGATGAGAGTGAAATTTTGACGTCAGTCATCGCCTCTCTCCTTTCGCACAATTTCACCGTCTAGCGTCAACAGCCTTACGGTTACCGGTTATCGATAACCGGTAATTGGAACTGTATGTGATCTGGCACACTTGGTCAATAGATGAAAAAGTTTCTTACACGTTCACAACGTTGAGTCAGCGAGCTGCACCTAAAGAGCCGGCCAGAAGCACCCCGAGCGAAACATCGCCTTTGCTGTCACTGGCCACCAAAGCCCGCACCATGCGAGCCCAGCCCTCCCAGCACCCAACACCCCGAAGCTACCTCGCCGACGGGCGACCGTTTTGCATATAAGGCACGAAAACTGACGGTTTTGAGCGGCTTCCGCGTTAATTTGTACCGTCTCGCCCCAACAAAACGGTCGCCACCAACAAAAC
>JAUNLN010000025.1:0-16106 GCA_030532245.1 Actinomycetaceae bacterium | reverse complement strand
GCTGCCACCGCAAACCGAGCTGCCGCCGCCAATCAAGCTGCCCGGAAGCTTCCAAGGGAGCCCAGGGAAGGCCCGAGGAGGCTACCCAGGAGCCCCGCGACCTAATTGAACACCTGTTGAAAACGGGAACGTTCGATTTAGGCCGAAAAGGGATATATGCCCATGCGTGTGAAAGAAGTGATTCCGCCCGGTGAAGAGCCCGACTAGCCGGAGGAGAGCCCGGGCGGGCGCAGCGCGCTACTTCTTGGCGTCCACGTCCGTAATCCAGCGGGTCGCCACGAACTCCCGGATGCCCAGGTCAGACAGCTCGCGGCCAAACCCGGAGTTCTTCACACCGCCGAAAGGCATCTGCGGTAGCGCCGAGCCCGCGCGGTTGATGTGCACGTAGCCGGTCTCAATCTGCTCGGCCACGCCCTTGGCGCGCTGCAGGTCCCCGCCAAAGACAGCGCCGCCGAGGCCGTAGGGAGAGTCGTTGGCAATGCGCACGGCCTCTTCGTCCGAATCAAAGCTAAAGAGCATGCCCACCGGTCCGAAGATCTCCTCGTAGTACACGGGGTTCTCAGGCGCCACATTGCGCAGAATCCCCGCGCCCACAAAAGCGCCGGTTGAGGGGACCTCAGGGCCCATTGGTAGGAACTCCGCACCGGCGGCCACCGCACGCTCAACCTGATCCTTGACCGTATCGGCCTGGCGCTGCGAGTTCAGCGGCGCAAAGGTGGTCTCCGGATCGCGCGGATCCCCCGGCACGTAGTCCGCCGCGTGCTTCCTATACGCCTCCAGGAAGCTATCCACCAGCGAGGAGTGCACGATGAAACGCTTGCAGGCCACGCACATCTGCCCGGAGTTCTCCATGCGGATGCTCACGGCGTGGCGTGCGGCTTTGTCCACGTTGGCGTCGTCAAGCACGATGAAGGGATCAGATCCGCCCAGCTCCAGCGTGACCTTCTTCAGCGCCGCACCAGCCTGCGCGGCCACCACGCGTCCCGCGCGCTCCGAACCCGTCAGCGCCACACCGCGCACGCGGTCATCCTCAATGACTTTCTTGGACTGATCATGAGAGATGAAGAGGTTTTGGAAGAGTCCTTCCGGCGCGCCGGCATCATGCACCAGCTTCTCCAACGCCAGCGCGATCTGCGGCACGTTTTCCGCGTGCTTGAGCACCACCACGTTGCCCGCCATCATCTGCGGCGCCAGCACGCGCACCACCTGGTAGAGCGGGTAGTTCCACGGCTCGATGGCGTAGATGATGCCCGTGGGCTCATGGGTCAGCACGGCCTTGTAGCCGGCGGCATCCTCCAGCTGGCGCGGGGCCAGCTGCCGCTCGGCGTTGTCGGCGTAGTACTCAAAGATGGAGGCGCACAGGCGGGCCTCCCCAAAGCCGGTGAGGGACTTCGCACCCTTGCCGCTGACCTTGCCCATCTCCAGGGCGAGCAGCTCATTGAACTCGGCGGAGCACTCCTTGAACTTCTCCGCGATGGACCGCGCCAGCTCAGCCCGCTCGGCAAAGGAGGTTGTACGCCAGGTGCGGTAGGTAGCCTCGCCAAGCGCGAGGGCGTGTTCCACCTGCTCATCGCTGAAGTACTCAAACTCCTTGAGTGTCTCGTTGGTGAAGGGATTGACGGTGGCAAAAGTCATGAAATGGCTTATCCTTTCTGCGCGATGATACTTTGTGAGGCCAAAATCACTTATTTATTTAGCCTAACGCGCTCCGCGCCGCTTGACCACGCGTTTTTCTCCCTCCGCACGTGCCAAAAACTCACAGAATCGGACATCATCAGACGAAATTTAGGAAATTTTCACACACGACTCATCATCAATTGAAATTCATGTTGTATAAATGTTTCGTGCGTTCGGGAGAGCGCACAAGAGAGAGATAGAGAGACTTCAGCGCCTGAGGCCCCACTGTGCGGCCCGGGCGCTGAAGTTTATCTCCCCCGCTTCGACTAAGGTCATCCCGGTGAGTGATACCGACTTGACCGCTTCCAGCCTCGATGCCCGCGCCCGCCGCATCGTGGCGTGGGTCGCCGCTTTAAACCTCGCGGGCTTCTTTGGCGAGCTCATCATCGCAATGAGCATTGGTTCGGCCGCCTTGCTCGCCGACGCCGCCGACTTCCTCGAAGACTTCCTCATCAACGTCCTCGTCCTCACCGCCCTGGGCTGGTCCCTGGCCTCGCGCCGCAAGGCCAGCTTCTGGCTAGCCGGCCTCATCCTTATCCCGGCCATCGCCTCGCTGGCCACGGCCATCTGGAAGATGGTCACCGGCGCGGTCCCCGAGCCCTTCACGCTCTCCGGCACCGCGCTGGCCGCCATGGCTATCAACCTCGTCTGCGCCCTGCTGCTTATCCGCCTGCGCAGCCACGGCAGTGCGCTAACTCGCGGGGCGTGGCTGGCCGCGCGCAATGACGTCGCCGCTAACGCGCTCATCCTGCTGGCCGGCCTCATCACACTGGCCTGGGCCAGTGCCTGGCCCGATATCGTGGCCGGCCTCATCATCGGCGCCATCAACCTGGGCGCGGCCAAGGAGGTCTATGAGCAGGCCCGGGCTGAGGATCCCGAGTTGGAGGACTAGCCCCCAGAAAAACTCTTGAGCAAACCAGCAATCAATAAGGCTTTTCTATAGTATGTTGGGCCCCGGCGCTTTTCCGCGCCTCGGGGCCCGCTTATTTTTTGCTGCACTTTCCTCAGTACGCTCTCAGCCCCCACATGGTCTGACCACAGCAGATGCGCGGCCGATAGCTTCGAAATCACCCCCGAATGAAGTCATCCAAAAGTAGGTGAACGAAGGGACACGCATACAGCGCGGGACACGCCCCCACGCAACCTAAAAGGCCACGCCACGCCGGTCGCGCCCCTCCCCACTCGCGGAAATGTTTGAACACCGAAGTACCCCGGGGTTACCGGAATTGTATAGACAACGGATAGATGCGCTGACCAGCGCAAAGGCTTAACGTAGTTCCTTGTCACGCACCGACGTGCGTCACTAAATCCACTCGTCCGCCTCTATGTTTCACTGAGGAGAACTAAAGAATGTCCATCCGCCGTCGCACCGCAGGCCTGCTCGCAGGCCTCGCCGTTGCCGGCTCCGCGCTCTTCGCGCCGGCCGCCAACGCCGCAACCCAGACCGAGTCTTACCCGGAGACCCCGGCAATCAACGCCAAGCTGCCGATCATCCACACCACCCACGGCTCGGACCACATCAAGGCTAACGTCCTCAACCCGCGCCCGATCTGCAACCCGTGGGAGGACCACCGCACCGTGGTCTACAAGGCCACCGACAAGTTCATGCCGGCCGGCACCATCTCCACCACCAACCAGACCAAGAAGGACATTCCGCTCCAGCAGAACCTGTCCAAGTCCCAGTCCATCTCCGTGTCCATCAACGGCGACCGCACTGAGACCACCTCCATGAACCTGGGCGGCGGCTACGAGAAGGACGGCGCTTCCTCCTCCGTGGGTATCTCCCACGACATCACCACCAAGCTGGGCGCTTCCGCCTCCTACTCCCTGTCCTGGGAGGCCGGCCAGTCCATTGGACCGTACGACGTTCCGCCGAACCACACCGGTGAGGCCACCTACGGCTTCCGCGTCCTGACCATGACCGGCACCCAGCAGTACTGCAAGCCCAACGGCACGTGGTCCACCCCGACCTTCTGGTCCGCTCTGCAGCCGGTGAAGAACGAGGTCCGCGTGAAGCTTTACGACGACCTTGCTGACTCCTTCGCCCCAAACAAGGACGCTCAGAACACCAACGAGGTTGTTGAAGAGGACAAGGATCCGCAGGCCGACGCCGAAGTTGTGAAGAACAACGAGGTTCCGGTTGAGGAGCAGCCGGTCTCCGAGGCCGAGGGCAAGAAGGAAGAGGCCGCTGACAAGGCCAAGGAAGAGGAGCTGAAGGAAGAGAACAAGGAGGGCGAGAACAAGGAGCAGCAGAAGCTGGACCTCAAGCCCTACCTGACCACCTCCGGCGCCAAGCGCGATGGCTTTGCGGGCACCGTTGCCCTGGCTGTTGAGAACGTGGGCACCGACCGCTACTACGGCGAGTTCCCGGCCACCCAGTTCCGCATCGACGTCAAGACCGCTGAGGGTCCCAAGGGCGTTGACCGCCTGATCACCCCGCGTTCTTCCAAGGGCGCTCACATCCGCGACCTGGGATTTGATGAGAAGACCTCCACCCGCAGCTTCGAGGTGACCCTCTCCAACCCGATCAACGCTGGTGACGTCCAGAAGCTGGCCTTCCTCGACTTCGGCGACGGCAAGACCAAGGAAGGCCGCCTGCACAACTACATTGAGGTCACCCAGACCAGCCGCATCAAGGGCGACGAGTCCTCCTACAACGACCAGAAGGTTGACTCCCGCAAGGCCACCCTCAATGACTTTGGCAAGGCTCTGCCGGGCACCTTCTAAAGACCAACCCCTCTGCGTAACAACAACGCGATAAACAACGCACGGCCCTTCAGTATCCCTGCATAACGCTGAAGGGCCACCGGGGAAGGATGAAGAGCGCAAGCACCACTCAGGTGCTTGCGCTCTTTTTTGTCACCCATCGCACAGTGTCACCCATCGCACAGGAACGCCCTTGCTATGCATTCCGCAACGCTGTTAACCCAGTGTTAATCTGAGCGCGAACTGCGGCGCCAGCCGCCCACCCCACCGACAGAAAGGTTGTCCCACCGTGGACGTCATGGAAACCTGGGAGCCCACGCTCACCGCCGGGCCCCTGCTGGGCATCGCGGCAGCAGCGATTGCTCTCATCCTGCTCCTCGTCATCCGCTACAAGGTCCACGCGTTCCTTGTCTTGGTCATCGTCTCCGCGCTCACGGCCATCGCCGCGGGCATCCCCTTCGAGGGCGTGGTGCCCACCATGACCAAGGGCTTCGGCTCCACCCTGGGCTCGGTGGCCCTGTTGGTTGGCCTGGGCGCGATGATCGGCCGCCTGGTGGAGACCTCCGGCGGTGCTAAATCGCTGGCCGACGCCCTCGTGCGCACCTTCGGCGAGAACAAAGCCCCCTTCGCGCTGGGCGTGGCCTCGCTCATCATGGGCTTTCCCATCTTCTTCGACGCCGGGCTCATCGTCATGCTGCCCGTCATCTTCGCTGTCGCCCGCCGCCTCGACGGCCCCGTGCTGGCCTATGGCATCCCGGCCGCCGGCGCCTTCTCGGCGATGCATATCTACCTGCCGCCGCACCCCGGCCCGGTAGCAGCTAGCGAGTTCTACGGCGCGGACATCGGCCTCATCCTGCTCTTCGGCCTCATCGTGGCCTTGCCCACCTGGTACTTCTCCGGCTACCGCCTGGGTCTGTACCTGGGCAAGAAGTTCCCCTACCGCATCGAGGAGGCCATCACCGGCATCCAGATCGACGATCAGGATCTGCCGCACAAGCCGGCCTCTGCCGGCACGGTGGTGGGCATCCTGCTCATCCCAATGATCCTCATCTTTGGCAACACGGGCCTGAGCACCCTGTCCTCGGCGGGCGTGGTGGATTCCTCCGCCGGCTGGGCGCAGTTCTTCATCTTCCTGGGGCAAACGCCCATCGCCCTGCTCATCACCGCGCTCGCCGCCATGACCGCCTTGGGCCTGCGCCGCGGGGCGGACAAGCTTTCCATTGAAAAGACCATGGACTCCGCGCTCGGGCCGATTTGCTCGGTGGTGCTCATCACCGGCGCCGGCGGCATGTTTGGCGGGGTGCTGCGCACCTCCGGCATTGGCGACGCCCTCGCGGACTCCCTCTCCGGCCTGGGCATCCCCGTCATCCTGGCCTGCTACCTCATCGCCGTGGCGCTGCGCCTAGCCCAGGGCTCGGCCACCGTGGCGCTGACCACCGCCGCGGCCCTCATGGTCCCCGCCGTCGAGACCGGTGGCTTCACCGAGGTGCAGCTGGTGCTCATCACGCTGGCCACCGCGGCCGGCTCCGTCTTTGGCAGCCACGTCAACGACTCCGGCTTCTGGCTGGTCGGCCGCCTCATGGGGATGGACGTGGCCACCACGCTGCGCACGTGGACGGTCAACCAAGCGCTGGTCTCCGCGGTGGGCTTTGTCATCGTGCTCGCCCTGTGGGGTGTCACGGCGCTTTTTTAACAGCGCCTTTTAACAGCGCTTTTTAGCAGCGTTCTTCTAGCCGCGCCCCGGCTTAGGCCGTGAGGTACTCCGCGGCCTGCCCAGCCAGCTCTTCCGGGCTGGCCGCGATGTCGAGCACCACGCCCTCCTCCCTCGCGCCGAGCGGCTCGAGGGTCTCCACCTGCGAATCCAGCAGGGACAGCGGCATGAAGTGGCCCCGGCGCGCGCTCATGCGCTGGGCCAGCAGATCGTAGCTGCCGTTGAGGTGCACGAAGACCGTGCCCGGCGCCTCCGCCCGGATGATGTCGCGGTAGGAATGCTTGAGCGCCGAGCAGCCCACGATAGCCCCACCCTCCTGGGCGGCCAGCCAGCGCCCGATGGAGTGGAGCCAGGGGGCGCGGTCGGCGTCGTCAAGCGCGTGCCCCGCCGACATCTTGGCGATGTTCTCCGGCGGATGCATGTCATCCCCGTCGCGGTAGGGCAGGCCCACGCGCTGGGAGAGCAGCTCCCCCACCGTAGACTTTCCGCAGCTAGACACGCCCATGATCACTATGCGCCGATGCGTCAGATTCGCCATGGGCTTCATCCTAGCGCGCCGGCTTAGACCCCCAGCAGACCGCGCAGGCGGGTGATCTGATCCTGGACTTCCTTGGGCAGCAAGCCCGCCTGATAGGCCGCCGCACCCAGCCCGATGATCAGCGCGATGATCCCGGCGAGTCCGCCGGCAATTCCGCCCGCGATGGCACCTGGCGTGCTAGAGGAATCCTGCGAGCCCGCGCCGTTCTCGCCGTCCTCATCATCCTCGCCGCCGGCGCCCTCAGCCGCCTCGACGGTGACCGGCACGCGCACCTCGGTGCCGGCGTCGGTGGTGATGATGAGCATCTGCTCGCCGCTGGCCCCGGCCGGCACGTCGATGTCCACCGTGGCGCTGCCCAGGTTGCCGCGCTGCGGGTCCACCTCCTCATTGTTGATCTCCGCGCTGACCTTCGCCTCGCCGAGCTGCACGGTGGCCTGCTGCGCCATGGCGTCGCCCTCGCCGGCGAAGTTCAGCGAGCTCAGCTCAATGCTGGCCTGTTGCCCGGCCACGAACTTCTCCGGCAGCGTCACGCCCACGTTGACCTGCGCCTGCGGGGCGGCGGGGTTGGCGCCCAGGTGCTCGATGAGCGCCTCGACGTCCTTGACGCCCGGCTTGACGATGTCCTTGGCCTCCTTCATCGGCGAAAATCCATCACCGCCGCCAAAGAGGAAGGCCGCGGCGGCCACGGTGTAGGTGGCTTGCGGGTCGAGTGGCTTGCCGTTGATGGTGGCCGAAAGGAAGCGCTCGCCGGGCTCCGCGGAAGCGTCGTAGGCGTAACTGAAGCCATCGGAGAAGCCCAGGATGGTGGGGTTGTCCTGCCCCTTGCGCCATTGCAGCTCGATGATGTCGATGATGTTCTGGCCGGTCAGCGTTCCCACCTGTAGATCGTTATCGAAGGGCTGGGCGGTCAGCGCGTCCGCGTAGGTGACATCGCCGGCCTCGAACTCGGTGCGCACGCCGCCCTCGTTCATGATGCCCAGGTCCACCGGGCGGCCAGTCTTCTTCTCCATGAAGCCGCGCTGGGCGGTGGCGATGACGTTGGAGAAGCTGCCCTCGGCACCGCTGACACCGGCCTTGCGCAGTGGGGCGTCGATGTGGCCGATCTTCTTCTGCCCCAGCTCCTGGGCCTCCTCCTGGGCCGCGGTGACCATCGCGGCGATGCTGGCGTCCGGGCTTAGGGCCTCGGCGTCCTCGTAGGTGTATTGCTCGCCCGTGACGGATTCCAGCTTCTTGGTCTGGGTGTTGAAGGTGAAGTCATAATCGTTGAGCACCTTGCCAAACTCGAAGCCCTGCGCGTAGTAGAGCGGCAGCTGCCCATCGCGGGCGACCTCGCCCATGGCCTGCTTGTGGGAGTGGCCGCCGAAGACGACGTCGACGTCGCCGGTGAACTCGGCCTTGTGCTCCTCGACGTCGTCGTGGAAGAGCGCGATGACCACATCGGCCTCGCCACTGTCCTTGAGGCGCTTGGCCTCCGCGTTGGTCTCCTCCACCGCGTCCCTAAACTCCAGCCCCTTGATGCCCTCGGGTGCGACGATGGTGGGGGTTTCATCAGTGACCGAGCCCACGAATCCCACCGTGACGCCGTTGATCTCCTGCACCTCGGAGGCCGGCAGCACGCGCTTGCCGTCCTTGTAAATGTTGGCGGCCAGAAGCGGGTAATCGGAGTTTTCGCTGATGCGCCCCTGCAGGTCATCGATGCCCTTGTCCAGCTCGTGGTTGCCCACGGCGGTGGCCTGCACGCCCAGGGCGTTGAGCATCGTCATCGTGGGCATATCCTCCGCCACGGAGGAGACAAACGCGGAGCCACCCACACTATCCCCGGAGGAGGTCAACACGTAGTCCTGGCCCTCGTTGACTTTCTTGACCAAGCTGGCCAGCTTGGCGGTGCCAATCTCCTGCTTCTTGGCGTCCTCCACGAAGTGACCGTGCAGGTCCGTGAAGTTGGTGACGGAGAACTCCACGGTGTGCGCAGCGGAGGCAGCAGCAGAGTCAGCGGCGGCGTCCTCGGCCACGGCGGCAGGGGCCATGACCAACGAGCCGGCCACGGTTGCGGCCAGCGACACGCGCAGGCGGGAGCGGAAAGTAAAGCGAGGAGAAGACACAGTGAACCCTTCTGTGGATAGCGAGAAACTTATGCCTAGAGTTCTAACGCACCTTCGCGCACCTCGCAGCGCGAGCGTGAAAGGAGGCTCCTCTGGGCGGGTCTCGCGGTATTGGTCAGGCGACAGAAGTTTCCCCTGGCTTTACCTATACTGGCCAGTGGTATCCCCGACGAGCTCCAAAGGAGGAGTTTTCATGGCAACTAAAGATCAAGGTCCGAATCCTTTCGTCGTTGACATCGAGAAGGAAACCCTGGAGAACGACACCTTCCGCACCGCACTCTGGACCGGCGAGCAGCTTCAGGTCACCGTGATGAGCATTCCGGTTGGCGGCGATGTTGGACTCGAGGTTCACACCAAGGAAGATCAGTTCCTGCGCCTCGAATCCGGCCGCGGCCGAGTGGAGATGGGCCCCTCCAAGGACGAGGTCACTTTCACCGAAGAGGTCTCCGGTGACTGGGCGGTCGTCGTCCCGAAGGGCACTTGGCACAACATCATCAACATTGGTGATGAGCCGATGAAGCTCTACAGCATCTACGCCCCGCCGCACCACGCGCACGGCACGGTGCACCAGACCCAGGCGGACGACCACGACTAGTTTTCAAACCCACTGGCCCCCAGCCCGCGCGGCTGGGGGCCACACCCGTTTTAGTGCCGCTCCCCTCCTTGTGGGTCCAGACGCTAACCGCCTTAAACGGCAAAAGTCCCGCTTGAAACTGGGCGGGAGAGCGCGACTTTCGCCGTTTAGGCCGATTCCCGGCAGCAACAATCCAAGCGCGCGTACGTGTGATACACCGCACAGGTCTCTACAACTGCCGCATCAATAAAGATAGCCAGTATAAAATTCAGTTCGCGCATCACTCAGAATGTGTCTCCCCTGCACAACGGGCATCTCTCTCATCTCTTTGTGCTTCTCTCTCCACAGAAAGGTTCTTCTCATGAAGAAATTCTCTGCCCTTATTGCCGGCGCCGCAGTCGCTGCCACCATGGCCACCGTTCCGGCTGCCAGTGCTGTTACCGTCACCATTGACAACTCCACCGATCCGTATACTTGCACATTCCGCAGCCTTGAAGCATCAGACATCGATGCACTCTTTGAAAAGTTCGAGAAGGAGGGCTACCCGCTCACGCAATTCGAAAAAGAGCAAGTGGTGAGCGAGTTTAGGACGCAAATTTCCTTCGGCGAGACCGCGACAAAGGCACAAGCCGAGGAAGCCCTCGCCAACTATGACGCTGCAGCCAAAGAAATGCAAGATACGGTCACGGAACTACGAGCAGAGTTTGAAGCCACCCCCGGCGGCGACCCTTCCGATCTGTTTCTACTCGTGCCTCTGGAGTACATGCACCAAAACATCATGCCTGATATGGACGATGCCTTGCAGGCCTGCATCGATGCTAAGCCCTACACCTCGCAGAAGAAGGAAGACAGCAACACCGACGGCCAAAACGACGGTGGCAGCTCCGAAAGCGATAAGGGTAGCTCCGCCGTGGACGAGAAGACGAAGAATGGCCTCATCGCCGGCGGCGTCATCGCAGCTGTACTCGGCATCATTGCAGTAGCACTGCCGCAGCTGAAGAACATTCTCCCGCCGCAGATCGCGGCTCTGATTCCATAACGCCACTGAAAGCTTTTCAAAGAACCAGCCGCCTTAAACGGCAAAAGTCGCGCCCAAACCTGGTCTGAAGGGGGCGACTTTTGCCAATTTGGGCGATTGCGGGTCTATGCTGCCCAGCCCTCGCTCAAGACCCTTTCCATCTAGCAGGCCGCGCTTAAAGCCCTGCCACGTCGCGGCTGGGGGTGGTGTGGGTGCGGAGGAGGCCGTCAAGCAGGGCAAAGAAGCCCTCGCGGTCGGCCTTCTCGATGACGCGAGCGTTGGGCTCCTTCTTGAAGGTATCCCAGGCCATCGAGGCATAGCCGCGGGTCAGGCCATTGCCAGGCTGCACGTCCACCCGATAGTGACCGGCCTGCTGGATGAGCTCCGGGTGCAGCAGCGTGGCCAGCGTCATCGAATCCGGGTGAGTGGAGCCGCCGATGCCGGCGGCCTCGTCGAAGTCCAAGGTGGTATCGCACATCGCCTTGAAGAACGTCGCAATCGGCGTGCCCGCAGAGGTCATCTCGTTGTAGGCCGGGCGCGGCAGGGTGGCGTCATTGAAGGTCACCGGATCCCAGGGCATGACCACGATGTCCGCAAAGCCGGCGTCGAAAACAATCTGCGCGGCCTCCGGATCGACGTAGAAGTTGAACTCCGCGACAGGCGTGATGTTGCCGCGGCCGTTGTTGGAGCCGCCCATGATGTAGAGGGACTTTACGTTCTTGACAAAGCTGCGGTCCTTGACCACCGCGGTGGCGATGTTGGTGAGCGGGCCGATCGCCACGATGGAGACCTCCCCGGGGCTTTCCGCCGTGATGCGCAGCAGCGCGTCCACGGCGTGCTCCTGCTCCACCTCGCAGCCGGTAAAGTCCATGCTCAGGCCGCCGGAGCCGTCGCCGTGGACGTCCTCCGCAGAGACCCAGGGCTGCAACATTGGCTGCGAGCAGCCCGCGAAGACGGGCACCTCTCCCAGCTTGCCGGCCACGCTGAGCGTCATGTGGGCGTTTTTAATCTGCTGTTCAAAGCCAACATTGCCGGCCACCATGGTGATCGCGCGGAAGTCAGCGTGGGGATCAAAAAGGCCCAGGAGGATCGCCACGCAATCATCCTGGGCAGTATCGGTGTCAAGAATGAAGGGCACAGTCATGCCCTCCATTATCCCGTGGAGCGGCGTCTAGAGGTAGTTGAGATTAATCTCCGTGGCGGGGTCGAAGAACACGCAGCCGCCCTCGACCGGGCGCACCCAGATGGTGTCCTCCATCTCCACGGCGTTCTTCGGCGTGCGCACCGTAATGCGCTGCCCGCGCACGTGCACCGGAAACTCCTCGCTGACCACCGGCGCGCAGTAGGCGTATTGCTCGGAGCCGAGGTGCTCCACCAGCTCCACGTTCAGCGGCAGCGCCGCCTGCTCTGGCTGCTGCTTGCCTGCGCCCACAATCTCCCAGTTCTCTGGACGCACACCGACGATCACCTCCTCGCCGCTCAGCTTCGCTGCCTGCTCGCCGCTCATGCCCAGGTCCAGGGCGTGGCCCTGGCCCATGACCGCGTGGCCGTCGCGCACAGTCACGGCCTCGATAAGCGTCATCGCCGGGGAGCCGATGAAGGTGGCCACGAAGGTGTTGCCGGGGTCGTCGTACAGCACGGCGGGGGTATCGACCTGCTGGAGGATGCCCTCCTTGAGCACGCAGACCCTATCGCCCAGGGTCATGGCCTCGGTCTGATCGTGGGTGACGTAAACCGTGGTGGTGCCCAGCTCGCGCTGCAGGGCGGCGATCTGTGCGCGGGTAGACACGCGCAGTTTGGCGTCGAGGTTACTCAGCGGCTCGTCCATGAGGAAGACCTTGGGGTGGCGCACGATGGCGCGCCCCATGGCCACGCGCTGGCGCTGGCCGCCGGACATGGCCGAGGGCTTCTTATCAATGAGATCCTCCAGCTCGAGCATCTTCGTGGCAAAGGCCACGCGCTCGGCGATGACCTCCTTGTCCACCTTCTGATTCTCCAGCGCGAAGGCCATGTTTTGGCGCGCGGTCATGTTGGGATAGAGAGCGTAGGACTGGAAGACCATGGCCACATCGCGGTCGCGGGCGCGGGTCTCGGTGACGTCCTGGCCGTCGATGAGGATCTGGCCCTCATCGACGGGTTCCAGGCCAGCCAGCATGCGCAGGGTCGTTGACTTTCCGCAGCCGGAGGGGCCGACGAGGACGAGGAATTCGCCATCAGCAATGTCCAGCGAGATGCGGCTGACGGCGGGCGGCCGGGCCGGATCATAGATGCGGGATGCCTGGCGGAATTCAACGGTTGCCATGTGGGGTGTTGGCCTTTCTCTCTTGTCAGGGGACGGTGCACGAAAAGCCGCGGCGCGGTGCGCGGGCGCGGCGCTACTTCAGCAGCGGCTCGATATCGCGCTCGATGGTGGTCTGAGTATCCTGCTGCAGCTTCTCAAAGGTCGCCTTGACATCAGCGCCGCCGATGGTGATCTCATCGAGCGCCGCGCCGATGCGCTGGCCGCCGCCCGGCACGAAGACGCGGGCGTAGTCCTGCGGCTGGGTGTTCTCAGTGAGCTGCTTGAGCGCGGTCTCGGCGTTGGGGTTCTCCTCCAGGAACTTCTTCTCATCCGGGTGATCCAGGGCGTCCTTGCGCACGGGCATGTAGCCGGTGGCCTGGGAGAACTGGATGGTGTTCTCGGTGTTGGTGAGGAAGCCGATGAACTTCAGCGCCTTGATCTTGCGCTCCTCGGCAATGCCAGCCGGGATGGCCAGGCCGGCGCCGCCGGTGGGGCAGGACGGGCCGGGGCCCGGCAGGTAGGTGGTGATGAACGGGATCTTGGCGGTCTCCTTGAGGCCGCCCAGGGAGCCGGTGGACTGCAGCAGCGCCGCGGCGTTGCCGTTGCCGAAGGCGACGGTCGGGTCCTTACTCACCTCGATGAAGCCCTCCTTGACCATCTTCTGCAGGAACTCGCCGGCCTTGAGGGTGGCATCCTCGGTGAAGGTGGGCTCCCATTCCTTGGAGTAGGCACCGCCGAAGGCCCACACCATGCCCTGGAAGTACCAGTCCATGTAGTTGGAGCCGTCTGGGATGACCACCACCGGCTTGCCGCCGTTGGCCTCCTTGATCTTCGGAGCCCACTCCTCGAACTCCTGCCAGGTCTTCGGGCCACGGTCGGTGGGCAGGCCGGCCTTCTTGAGCACGTCGGTGTTCCAGTACATCAGGCAGGTGGAGCGGGAGTAGGGCACCCCGAAGTGCTTTTCCTCGAAGGCGTAGTCCTCACGCAGGGTGTCCACGTAGGCCTGGGGGTCCACCTCTGCCTTGTCCCAGAGCTCGTCCAGGTTGGTGGTCTGGCCGTTGAGCGCGAAGTTGAACCAGGTGACATCGGAAGCCACGATGATGTCCGGCAGGGTGCCGCCGGAGAGCGCGGCGTTGAACTTCTGGCCCAGCTCCTCGTAGTCGGAGCCGCCGGTGATGAGCTCCACGGTGGCGTCCGGGTTCTCCTTGTTCCAGGCGTCGATGATCTTCTGTTCCACATCCTGGGAGGAGCCCGGGTGGTTGGACCAGAACTGCAGCGGGGAGCCGTCATCCTTGGCGCCGGAGCCGTCGCCAGTCCCGCCGGTGCCGGCGCACGCAGTCAGGGCCATGGAGGAGGCGAAGAGAGCGCCGAGCCCGAGGACGCTACGGCGGGACAGGGGTCGATTCATCATTGAGGACATGAGGGTTTCTCCTTGTGAGTATGGATGGAAGAGGGTTTAGCCTTTGACCGCGCCCGCGGTCAGGCCCTTGATCATGTTCTTCTGCAGGAAGAGGAACACAATCAGCATCGGCACCGTGGTCAACACCGTGCCGGCCATGACCGGGCCCCAGTTGGTGAGGCCTTCCGCATCCTGCAGCCTGGTCAGGCCCACCGGCAACGGCGCGGTGGCGTCGGTGTCAGTGATGAGGAAGGGCCACAGGTACTGGTTCCACTCAGTGACCACGGTGATGAGCACGAAGGCCGAGAGCGTGGGCCAGGACATGGGCAGGACCACCTTGAACAGGGTGGTGAAGAAGCCGGCGCCGTCCATGGCGGCGGCCTCCATGATCTCCTTGGGCAGGGAGAGGAAGTGATTGCGCATGAGGTAGGTGCCAAAGGCCACCGCGGCCAGCGGCAGGATGACGCCGATGTAGGTGTTGCGCATGCCCATCTGCGCCACCAGCGAGTAGTTGGAGATGATGGTGATCTGGTTGGGCACCATGAGCGTGGCCAGCACGAGGAAGAAGAACACGTTGCGGCCGGGAAACTGCAGGAAGGCAAAGGCGTAGGCGCTCAAGACACCCAGGCTGACCTCGATGATGGTGAGCACCGTGGTGATGATGATGGAGTTGCGCAGGTAGTTGGAAAAACCGGAGACCTCCATGACGCGCGAGTAGTTCCCGGGCTCCAGCGGCTGCGGCCAAAAGGAGATGGGATCGGAGTAGACGTCACCGTAGGTCTTCAGCGAGGTGATGACGATGAAGTAGATCGGCACCAGGATGACGGCCACGGTGATGAGCAGTGAGAGGTAACCAAAGATCTTGCTCGCTGCGGAGGAGTGCTCCACGCCGGCGCCGTTGCGCTTGCGTTGGGCGTTGCTGATCACCGGCTCGCCGGCGGCCTGCGATCCCGGGACCGGGGGCAGGGAGGTGTTTTTCTGCGCCATTAGTAGTTGCTCCTCTCCTGGAAGCGGACCTGGATTGCGGTGATGACGAGCACCACGAGGAACATGATGGTGGCCACCGCGGCGCCGTAGCCCGCGCGGCCGTTGACAAAGGTCTCCTGATACACCTGGTAGACCATCGTCGAGGTGCCGTAGCCAAAGGGCCCACCCTTGGTCATGGCCTGGATCATGTCGAAGACCTGGAAGGAGTTCAGGAAGACCGTGATGGTGAGGAAGAAGGTGGTGCCTCGCAGCTGCGGCATGAGCACGCGGAAGAAGCGCCTGCTTGCCGATGTCCCATCGATCTCCGCCGCCTCATCCAAATCCTTGCGGCGGCCCTGGAGCGCGGCGAGGTAGATGACAAAGACGTAGCCGATGTTCTTCCAGATGTAGGTCACGGTGACCATGAACAGGGCCCAGTTGGAGTTCTGGTAGAAGTTGGGCACGTCCACGCCCATGCGCACCAGGAAGTACTGGATGAGGCCGTACTGGGGGTCGAAGACAAACTGGAAGGCCACGCCGATGGCAGCGCCGGAGACCACGTAGGGGGCAAAGACCATGGAGCGCACGAAGCCGCGGCCGATGAGCTTCTGATCCAGCAGCAGGGCAAGTGCTAGGCCCAAGACCATGGAGCCCACCACCGCGGCGGCGGTGAAGACGACGGTATTGAAGACGACGCGCCCGGTGTCTGGAGAGGAAAACCACTCGATGTAGTTATCAAGCCCGATGAACGTGAGGTTCGTCGAGGAGATGTTCCAATGGAAGAAGGACAAGCGGATGTTGTCCACAAGTGGGCGGTAGGTGAAAATCGCGAGGAGTATCAGGTTCGGTCCGATGAGCAGCGCTGCCAGGCCGAGCTGACGCCAGTCGGTCTTGCCTCGCGTCTTCTTCGAACCCGCAAACTCTGCGCTCACCTCAGGAGCGACGTCCACTGCAGGAATCGAGCTGGGCATGCGTAAGAAACTAGAACGATCAAGTTACGGGACCGTAAACACCGGGAGATAGTTTGGGGAACTTAACGGTAACGGTTCCTGTCATGCGCGGGCTCTCATGGGTGCTGGCGGTCAAGTCCTGGGTAGTGGTGTATCTGGTTTCGAATCTTGGTGATTAGTTGTG
>JAUNLN010000024.1:13702-22432 GCA_030532245.1 Actinomycetaceae bacterium | reverse complement strand
TAGCTCAGTGGTTCGAGCAAGACTCCCACGTTGAGATCGTGAAGAAGTGGGCGGCGGCCGGGGTTCGCATGGAGGCAGAAGCCTCCACGCAGGAGACTCCTCAAACCCTCGAGGGGCTAACCATCGTCGTTAGCGGAACCATGCCCGGCTACGACCGTGAAGGCGCCAAAGCCGCTGTCACCGCCCGAGGGGGCAAGGCAACCTCCTCCGTGTCGAAGAAAACGAGCCTCGTAGTTGCAGGCCCCGGCGCTGGCTCGAAAGCCACCAAGGCGGAGGAACTCGGGATTCGCGTAGTCGACGCAGAGCAGTTCCAAACCCTCCTCGACGGCGGAATCGAAGCACTCGATTAAGCGCTCCCCTGCTCTAACAAGCTCGTCAGGGCGGCGAAGCTGACCTGCAGGTTCGCGAAGCCGAATGCGCGCTTAGAGACGGAGCACGAAAAAGGTGCGCCCCAAGCGTTTGCCTGGGGCGCACCTTCTCGCTATTTTTAGCCCTTCACAGAGCCGGACATCAAACCACCAACGAAGTACTTGCCTAGCAAAACGTAGACAATCAGCGTGGGTGCCGACGCGATTAGGGCGCCAGCCATCGACGCACCGTAGTCCGCCATGATCGAGCCGTGCGCCAAGTTATTAAGCGAAAGCGTAACCGGGCCGGTCTCGGTGTTCGTCAAGAACAATGCGAAGAGGAAGTCGTTCCACGCCGACGTGAACTGCCAAATCAGCACGACCACGAAGCTTGGAATCGAAATCGGGAGAACCACTGAAGTGTACGTGCGGAGCATTCCCGCACCATCCACGCGAGACGCCTCAATCAGCTCATTTGGAACCGACTCGTAGTAGTTCCTGAAAATCAGCGTAGTAATCGGAATACCGTAAACCACGTGAGCCAAGATCAGCGTCGGAATACCGTTTGGCAGGCCGATCGTGAGCACCAGCTTCATTAGCGGAATCATGACCGCCTGGTACGGGATGAACATGCCGAACAGCAAGAACGTGAACACCACGTTTGCGCCCGGGAAACGCCAGCGCGACAGCACGAAGCCGTTCATAGACCCCAGGATCGCCGAGATGATCGACGACGGGATCACGAGCAGGAACGTGCGGCCAAGAGGCGCGGCCAAAGCATCCCACGCACGCTGCCAGTTATCCACGTTCCACACTTCCGGCAAGTACCACGTGCGGGAGGGATCCGCTTCACCCGCTCCCTTGAACGACGTCACGAGGAGCACGTAAACCGGGATCAATACGACGGCGAGGAAGAAAATCAGCAGGGCGTAGCGAACCGCCGTGCCAACGCGGCTACTTTCATTAACGCTAGAGCGATTCTCAACTTTGAATACTTTCGTTGCAGTGCTCATGTCACTTCCTCTTCTTCGCATCGTGGATCAGGTATGGGACAACCATGACCGCGACGATCACGAGCAAAATCGTTCCAACTGCGGCGGCGTTCGCGTAGTCACCGGACGTCATGTAGTTGTACATGTCGATCGCGGGAACCTTCGTCGAGTACGTGCGCTGGTCGGTAACAGCCATGATCAAGTCGAAGGACTTAAGCGCCATGTGGCCAATAATGATGATTGCGGAAAGCGCGACAGCCGAGAGCTGCGGGAAAATAATGTGCTTGTACAGCTGCCACTCGGATGCGCCATCCACACGGCCAGCCTCGCGAAGATCATCACTAATCCCGCGGAAGCCCGCCAAGAACAGCGCCATAACGTAGCCCGAAAGCTGCCAGATCGCGGGGAGCGCGACCGCCACAACACCAAACGTGATGTTCGCCGTCCACGAGTTCTCCAAGAACCCAAGCCCCAGCATTTGGAACAAACGGTTCAGGCCCTTCGCCTGCTCGCCCGTGCCCGAGTTAAGGAGCCACTTCCAAACAACACCCGAAGCAATGAACGAAACCGCCATCGGGAACAGGAACACCGAGCGGAAGAAGCCTTCACCCTTAATCGGACGCTCCAGCAGCCAAGCCCACAGGAAGCCAAGAATCAAGGTACCGAGCAAGAACGCTACGGTAAAAAGCAAAAGATTAATAAGCGAGTGCTGGAAGTCGGGATCGCCAAACAAGAACTTGTAGTTTTCAAATCCGACGAACGAAGTTTCTTTAACACCGTTATACTGCGCGACCGTGTGTGCGTCTGACAGTGAAGTAATCGTGTTAGCCGCAATCAACCCGTAAACGAAAATTCCGATCAGAATCACCGAAGGCGAGATGAGGAGTAGCGGCGGACCATACTTGCGCCAGCTCGAAGCGCGGCTACGTTTCTTTTCTGTCGACATGTTTTATCCTCCGAAGAGCGGGCGGCGGACAAGTCCGCCACCCGCTCTCATAGCCGAGTGCTGCAAGTTACTTCGATAGCGAGGCAGCTGCCGCGACTAGCTCCGCCTGGAAGCCAGCAACGTCGGAAGCGCCCTGAGCGAACTTCGCGCAAGCGTCGTTCATTGCCTCAGACACTGCGATAGGTACTGCAGCGCCGTGTGCGATCGAGGAAACAATGGTGTCTTCACCGAACGACTTCATTGCATCCTGCTGGTACTCGCCGAACATTGCGATTTCATCTTCGGTGAGGTCGGAGCGAGCCGGGATCGAACCCTTGACCGTGTTGAACGCGATCTGGCCGGGCTTACCCGAAATACTCTGCAACCATGCCTTTGCACCGTCAGCGTTCTTCGCGCCAACGGGGAGCGTGAACGAGTCAGCGAGGAAGTCGAAGATTCCGTCCGAACCCGGAACCGGGAACGCAACGTAGTCTTCCTTGTACTTCATCTCAGCATTATCGAATGCCGCAATAGCCCAGTCACCCATGACGTTATATGCTGCGTCGCCGGTGATAACCGGGTTCATTGCCGGCTCCCAGTCCTCATTCAAGTAGGACTTGTCAGCCAGATCGATAATCTTCGCGTAGTTCTCGAGCGACGCCGTTACCTCTGCGGAGGCCCAGTCGGTCGTGCCATCGAACAGGCCGTTGTATGCCTCAGCGCCAAGATCAGCCATGAGAACCGACTCGAGAAGCTCTAGCTGAGTCCAGGCCATGCCAACAGTGATCGGCACCTTGCCCGCTGCCTTTACCTTCTCCATGTCTGCAATCCAGCCCGCGATATCCGTTGCCGGATTCGCCGGGTCTAGACCAGCTTCCTCAAGAACGGCGGTGTTCGCCCACACCACGTTTGCACGGTGAATGTTCGTAGGCACCGAGTAAATCTTGCCGTCAACAGTTAGACGATCAACGAGGGTTGCGGGGAATGCGTCGCGGAGGTTGAACTCGTCGTACAGTGCGGAAACGTCCTCGATCTGCATTGCCTCAATGTAGTCGGTGAGCTCTGCACCAGCGTGAGCCTGGAACGTGTCCGGCGGGTTCTTTGCCGCTAGGTCAGCCGCAAGCTTTTGCTTAGCCTGTGAACCGCCACCGCCAGCAACAGCCGCATTCTTGAACGTGTAGTCGCTGTGCTCTTGCTCGAAAACTTCGACAAGCTTGTCGCGACCCTGCTTCTCGGAGCCGGCCTCCCACCAAGTGACAACCGATACTTCGCCGCCTGCTACGGCCTCCGTGCCTTCGGTATCTCCACCTTCTGGAGCGCCGCCGCCACCGCACGCAGAAAGCGCGAGGGAGACAGCCGCAAAACCAGCGAGTGCTGCGATCCGCTTCATAACTTCTCCTTTGAAGTCTACTTTTGATGTAGAGAATCATGCCCATCATTGAGCTGATCTCAGGTTAGTACAAAGAACTCCTCATTGTCGGACGTCTGATCAATTGTTATCCAGGTGCAACTTTTCCCAGAAGTCTGGCGAAGATTCTCAGTCAACCTACTTAAAAGCCTAGTGTAAAGACACCGTGCTTGGGAGCAATTAATTGTCAAGAAAAGGACACAAAATTCGCACAAACCGAGCGAAAAGCACACTCAGCTCCGCCGAGATGTTTCGTATCAGAAACTGATCTGCTACTTAGCTGTCCAGGTTTGCGTGCACGCGCACGATCGTCCCCGGCGTCAGGCGACGGCGCTCCCACGTGATCGTTCCAGAAAGCTCCCCGGCCACAACGGTTGCCACAATCTGCGTTCCAAGCCCCGACTTCGCCTTACCGCTATCAATACCGAGACCATCGTCAGACACGGTCACATCCAACCTGTGGCCGTTGCGCTCCGCCTCAACAATCACCAAACCACCGTAATCACGGTAGCCGTGCTCCACGGAGTTCGTAACAAGCTCCGTCAAAACCGTTGCCAAAGCCTGAGCCGCATCCGCGTGCACTTTGCCGAAGTGGCCCCGAACATCAACACTCACCTGCTGATTCGTCTTCGCGAGCACAACCGCTAGATGCAGGATCTTCTTAGCGACCTCGTCGAAGTCGACCGTCTCATCCACGTTCTGCGATAGAGCCGCGTGAACCGTCGCAATGGTAGTCACGCGCCGCTCCGCCTCAGAAAGCGCAGCGCGCACCTCCTCATTGTCAGACCTGCGCGCCTGCAAACGAATGAGGGCCGACACCGTCTGAAGGTTGTTCTTCACGCGGTGGTGAATCTCGCGAATCGTCGCATCTTTAGTCATGAGCTCAAGCTCACGCCTGCGCATCTCCGACACATCGCGCGTGAGAAGTACCGCGCCGATGCGCTCCTCCCCCTCAAACAGGGGCAGTGCGCGCATCGTCACCGTAGCGCGAGGCGACTCAAGCTCCGCACGCCAAGCCGCCTTACCCGTAACAACAACCGCAAGCGTCTCCTCAATCGTCTGATCGCGCTTCAAAACCTCAGTCACGTCTTCCACAAGCGCGCGACCAACCGGATGCTGGCGAATACCGAGCCTACGCAAACACGACACCGCGTTCGGAGTCGCCTCAACGACCACTCCCTCACGGTTCACGCAAAGCGCACCATCCATCACGCGCGGCTGACCGTGCGTAACCGAAACCGGCGTCGCGTCATACGGGTACTGGCCGCGAGCGATCATATCCGACAGGTGATCGGCAGCCGTTAGAGTCCAATCCTCCTCATCGGATAAAAAGCGCGGGGAGGAGAGGTTCGACTCTCGAGTAATCACACCAATCGCGCGGCCCTTACGAACAACGGGGATCACAACCTCCGTCATCGAATACGTGCCAAGCCAACGCGCACCCCTTGGGCGAATCACCGTGCGCGTCTCCATCGCCTGGTCGAAAATCTCCTGACGAGACGGCTGAATGTACATGTTCACAACATCATCGAGGTGAACGGTTGAAGCAGTCGCCGGGCGCGCGTGCGCAACAGACAAATACCGGCCGTCGTACGTGCGCACCCACATCACCAAATCAGCCGCAGCAAGATCCGAAACGACCTGCCAATCCGCCAATATCAAATGCAGCCAGTCCAAATCCTCATGGTGCAAATTTGAGCGGGCAGCGGCGTGAGCAAGGTCAGTCAAAGTCTGCATACGCATACTCTACGACACCCGTAACCAAGGCGTTTACACCTAGAAAATATGAGATCGAGAAAAATGAGCGAAACCGCTAGATAATAGGGTGCAGACCTTAAGTTTTGCGTCGCCGCGTTTAGGAGGGCCCATGAAGTTTCACACGAGCGTCACATACCCTGCGGATCTTTCCAGCGTGAAACGGATGCTCCAAGACGAAGATTTTTACCGCCGGCGCCTCGAAAAAGCCCCCGTACAAGTTGAGGGAGTCGACGTGCGCGCTTCAGACGGGCAGGTGCAGGCGACCTCCAGCTTCGTTGCGCGAGTGGATGAACTCGAAATACCCGCGGGCGCGAAACGCTTCCTTCCCGACTCGGGCTTGCAAATCAGCGTGGTAGAAACTTGGAATACGGCCGACAACACGGGCAAAATCGTGTTTAACGCAAAGGGGCTACCAGTTTCAATGTCCGCCACCTGTGTTTTGATAGAAGAAGGCAACAAGGTGCGCCGCGACACGGATGGAGACCTCACCGTCTCGGTGCCCCTACTTGGACGCAAAATAGAAACCGCAGCGATAGGGAATATTTCAAAAGTCGTAGAACTTGAAGAAGAGATAGCCCGTCGATACTTCAATAACGAACTCGGGAAATAATCCAATCAGCAACTTTAAGGAACATGATGAGCAAGAGAAACTACCTATGGCTTGAACGAACCGGCACCGGCTCCTTTGTTGGAAAGAGCTCCAACGGAGTCTCCATCCCCATCGGGCACGGCGAAAATGAGCTCACGCCCGGTGACCTTCTCCAGCTCGCACTAGCAGGGTGTAACGCAACCAGCTCCGACTCCAGGTTCGCAGCCGCTCTTGGTGAAGACTACGAATCGACTATCGGTGTTGAGGGCAAATACGACAAGGCTGAAGACCGTTACACTCACATGATCATCGAGATCATCACCGACATGAGCGGCCTTAGCGACGAGGAGCGCGCAAAGCTCGAGACCCGAGCCCGCCGCGCAATCGACCAGCGTTGCACCGTCGGCCACACCCTTAACGCCGGCATGACCAACGAGGTTGTAATCACCTCCGAAAGTGAAGACCTCGACTAGTTCGAGTCTCCTCAAGCAAGCGAGCGGTTTAACCCCGCGCCCACACCGAACCGAGGTAGATCATGAATCCCTTCAAGGCAGTCAAGAAAGCTCCGCAAGCCGTGGCGGGCACGCTACGAGCGAGCCGCGACCTCGTGCGAAACGTTAAGAACGCGGACTCGGTCCAAGACGTGATCGACGCGATGATTGAGGTGCCGACCCAGCGGATCGAGGAAAAAGTCAACCGCCTGCGCCTCGAAAATCCTGGAGCAACCCCGGCTGACATTGAAGCGATCGTTACCCGCGAGTTCCGCTCGCTTGCCGCAAACACCTCCGGAGCTGCCGGTGCGGCAGCCGCAGTTCCCGGTCTTGGAACCGCGGCTGCCCTCGGCGTTTCCTCCGCGCAACTCGCCGGGTTTGTGAGTGAAGCCGGCTACTACGTGCTTACCCTCGCGCACATCCACGGGATCCCAATGGACGACATGGAAAAGCGCAGGCTCCTGGTGCTCACCTCCCTCATGGGCGAACAGGGTGAAGAAATCGCGACCCAGCAGTTCGGTTTCGCGACCCTAACCGCGCTGAAGGGTTACGCTACCGACATGCAACGCCAAACGATTAAGCGAGTAAACAAGAAACTCACGCAGATGGCGGCAAAACGAGCGGCACGCAAGGGTGCGACCGCGATGCTCGGCAGGCTCATGCCGTACGGTATCGGCGCCGGACTCGGGTGGGTTATCGGCAGGTCGATGGCGGGTAACGTAATCGAGGGCGCTCAGAACGCTCTTGGCGCTCCGCCGGCCACATTCGCCTACCCTCTCACCGTTGAGATTGAAGTTGAAGAGCACCAGGAAATCGAAAAATAACGCTCAGCGTTACGGAGGACGAAAATGAACACGCAATATGAAGACCTGCTCCGCGATGTACTAGCCAACGGCACGCCCAAAGGCGACCGGACTGGAACGGGAACCGTATCCGTTTTTGGCCGTCAACTTCGCTTCGACCTTTCCGAAGGATTCCCGGTAATCACAACGAAGCGCGTTCATTTGAAGTCGGTGATCGGTGAGCTTCTTTGGTTCCTCAAGGGCGACTCGAACGTCAAGTGGCTACAGGAAAACGGGATCCGTATTTGGAACGAGTGGGCCGACGAGGACGGCGAACTTGGCCCCGTGTACGGCGTGCAGTGGCGTTCGTGGCCGACCCCGAACGGGGAACACATCGACCAGCTGGCGGGCGTGCTTGAAACCCTGAAGAAAGACCCGGATTCTAGGCGCATGCTTGTAAGCGCGTGGAACGTGTCGGAGCTTGACAAGATGGCGCTCGCACCGTGTCACGCGTTCTTCCAGTTGTACGTGGCTGACGGCAAACTTTCGCTCCAGATCTATCAAAGGTCTGCCGACCTCTTCCTTGGCGTTCCGTTCAACATCGCCTCCTACGCACTCCTTACGCACATGATTGCGCAGCAGGCTGACCTCGAAGTTGGCGAACTGATTTGGACGGGCGGCGACTGCCACATTTACAACAACCACTTCGAGCAGGTGAACACCCAGCTGGCGCGCGAACCGTACCCGTTCCCCACGCTGAAGCTTCGCAAGGCGGCCGATCTTTTCAGCTACACGTTTGAAGACATCGAGGTTGAAAACTACCAGCACCACCCGACAATCAAGGCGCAGGTGGCGGTCTAACCCGCGTTTCTTCGGGGTCTATAGACATTTGGGGGAGGGAGAGCGCGGGCTCTCCCTCCCCCCTTCGTATTGCTTGATCTTCGGTTTTGCTGGGCCTTCGCAAGACTTGGCTTACATGAACCTTCGGCGAATCAGCACACCCGCCGCGGCCAAAGAAACCACTGCGGAAACCACCATGATCACGATCGGGATGCTCACCCCCGACTTCTTCTGTAGCTGCGGTGAGGCGGAAGCAAACTGAACGTCGCTAGACTCCCCCTCGCTAGGCGCGGTCGCAGACTCCAAAGACGAAGCGGACTCCCCTGCCTGTTCAGGCACCTCCTGCGTATTCTCGGGCGCGCCCTCATTCGCGGACTCCATCAAATCCTGCGGAAGCGGCAGGCTCGTCAGCAACGAACTAGAGGTTCCCGCAGCCGGAGCACCGCCCCGAGAGACTTTCGTCTGCTGAGCGGACGCCCCACCAAACGGGGCGCCAGGCCACACCTGCTTCCTTCCCGCAGGTGCGCCGGTGGCCGTGGAGCCACTTTGCGGGGTCTTCTTGTTTTCCGCCACGCTGGTTGAGCCGGGTTTGCCTCCA
>JAUNLN010000024.1:9733-13602 GCA_030532245.1 Actinomycetaceae bacterium | reverse complement strand
TCACCCGGCTCGCTGAAAGCCCAGTAGACGTGCTTGTGCAAAGGCTCTGGGGCCTCAATCTTGCCCGGCGAATCTGACGAGGCGATCAGGTTCAAACCGTTGAAAGCATCGTGGGTAAACAGCCACCACTTGCCGCCCTTTGGCGCTTTCACTGCCGAGATTTCGAACGTCATCCCCTTTGAATACTTGTGCCTATCCACGTGCTCCGTTGAAAAGCCGGGCCACACAATGCCGTTTCGCTGTTGCATCGGCGAGACGTAGACGCGCGTTCCCACCGGGCCTAGGAAATCGAAGTCCGCGTCTGCGAACGCCCTTTTCGAACGGGTCACCTTCGAGTTTTCTCCAAGTACGAGTGTTACGGCCTCCGGCCTACGAAGCACAGCAGTCTTCGCGTGCTGGCGAGACTCGTCGCGAACAGCCATGCGTAGCGCGCCTCCAACCTCTGCCGGCCCAATATCGATGTGACCGGCGGAAATCTCTACCTTCTGCTCTGCAAGCGTTGCCTCCTCAGGTGAGGCCGGCTCTTGGGGATTGTCTTCATTGTTGGAGGAATCGGCCGGGTCCTCAGAGGCCCCCGGATTTGAAGGGGTTGTCGGGCTTTCACCGTCAGCAGGATTCGAGGGATCCGCGGGATCAGCTGGATTCGAGGGGTCAGACGGGTCCACCGGCGTGCCTGGATTCGAGGGGTCAGCTGGGTCCACCGGCGTGTCTGGATTCGAAGGGTCAGACGGAGCCTCAGGCCCCGCAGGTTCGGGCTCGACTACGCCGGGCTCGACACCTCCTCCAAAATCACTATTGAGATGGGCAGAGTAGGTGCCCGGCTCATCAACGGGGAACTCAACGTTCGTGCCCGCGAACTTGACCCGAGTGGGCGTGATGATATTCAGGCGAATGTCCATGCCTTCACCCGAGCACTCCCACCAAGAACCCGAATCCCACGTGCGAGAAGTCGGCGTGGAGATGAACTCGATATCGCACATCGGGTAGTCGGAGCCCTTCTCAAACGCACCGCCCACAACCTTGAACCAAAGGTTCTCATCTTCTGGAACAACGGAGAGAAGCGCGTGATCCTCAGACGCCTCCAAGTGCATATTTACCTTCGTCGATGAGGGCGTGTACTCGTCGGCCGTGAAAGGTGCGGCGGGATCGCGGGTAACCGGCGTTGGAAACTCGCCAAGTTCAAAGGTCGAAGCAGAGGTTACCTCCCTCGATAGCTGCAGGGGCGCGGAAACCCAGCGGGGAGATGGAGAGCCCTCCGCAGGCACAAAAACCACCTGCAGCGCGAGGTCCTGGTCGCCAAGAAGCTCGTTCCACACCGCACTACCGGAAGTCACCGGCACCTCACCGAGGTAAAAACCATCGACGTAGAACACCGCTGCGCCCGCATCCGCCTCATTGCCGGTCTCGAACGTGAGAGTCGAAAGAAGCTCAGCGCCGTCTTGGATTCTCTGCGTGTTCGGCGCTACCGAGAACCTGGGGGCAAACTCCTCCGTGCCCGTCTCGGGGGACGCATTGTAGGAGGCGACGACATCGCGAAGCGTCGCAAGCTCCGGGTTCGGACCACCAACCTGCCACGTGAGGATCTGCGGCGCCGAAGCGACGACGCGGTTCTGCTCATCGCGAGCGGTAGCGCGGTATGCGAGCTCGTAGCGGCCCGGCCTCGTGAAAAGAGTCTGGTTATGGGTGTGGGTTCCCGGCTCCACCCAAGTTTGGCGCACGTGCGGGTCGTGGGACGAGATGAACCTGCGGATGGGAGTGTCTTCGTAATAGTTCAACATCTCCATACGCCCCGGCCCTGAAAAGCCGACTAACTCGAGGTTGAACTTACCGTCGCGGAAACGCTCCACGGGGATCGAAGTATCCGCGCCGAAGCCCGACCAAATCGGACCGTTATTGCGTCCGTTCACAGCGGGGGCGGCAAAAAGTTTATCGCCCGACTCCACGCCCATGAAGCCGAGGTCGCCGCTTTCGGGCGCTCTCATGGCGAACAGCTGGGTGCCAACCGTGGTGTAACCGCGGCCAAGCCAGTTAACCGTCTGGTCGATCAGGCGAGACTCGCCGGCCGCATCTGAGCGCAGCTCGAAGTTACTGCCCTGCCAATACACCTTCGGCGAATCTACGTGCGCGTTGTACATGATTTCTTTGCCGAAATCGGGGCTCGCGAAAGCGGGTTGCATCATCGAGCCGGCAATGATCGCGCCAGCGATTGCTACGCGGAGTGTGCGTCGCATAGTTTCCTTTCTAACCTGGCCCCAAAGAGAGGGCATATCCAGGTGCGAACAGTTTCAAATGTTTTTGGTTAGGCGTTGATCGTGGGCAAATCCGAGGATCGCGCGGACTTTGGTAGTAGCTCTTTGATTGCCCGGGCGCTCCTTCGCATCATTGATTCGGCGCCCGACTTCCAGATCCACACCAAGATGAACTGGCCGGTGATGGCAAGCACGAGCGCAGCACCCGTTGGTACGGACTGAGCCCAAGAAATCCACAAGCCCACGAAGGCCGCGAAAACCCCTAGGGCTGCGGAGAGACTCATCATCGGGGCAACCCTCGTCGTCAAAAGACGAGCAGTTGCCGGAGGCCCAACGAGTAGCGCCAAAACTAGGACGTTTCCTACCGTGGAGACCGACACGACTACCGCGAGCGCTGTTGCCACGTAGAGCACGACGTCCATGAGGCCGTCTCTATAGCCGAGCGTGCGGGCGTATTCGCGGTCGAAGCTAACCGCGACAATGCCCCTGTGCGAGATCGCGAGCATTCCGAGGACCACTACGCCTGAGGCGGCCACAGTTACAAGGTCCGTCTCCGTTACGCCGGTTAGGGAACCAAAGAGGAGAGATTCGAGCGAGCCGGTGTACGTGGACATCTGAGACACGATCACGAGGCCCACCGAGAAAGCCGCTGCGAAGAGGATCCCGATCACCGAGTCTTCCCCAACCGTGCGCCTCCTTGAAAGCAGCGCGATCAGTAGCGCAACCACTACGCCTGCGACGGCGCCTCCAAGAAGGGTTGAAGCGCCCGTCGCAAACGCAATCGCGATACCCGGGAACACTGAGTGAGCAAGCGCATCACCTACAAAAGAAAGGCCCCTCACCACAATATGAACCCCAACAATTCCGCACAGTAGCGCGGAAAGAATCGCCATCAGCAGCGCGCGCTGCAAGAACGCGAGCTCCGGGTTAGTTAGATCAAGCAAAAACTCAAACAGGCTCACGCGTTCGCTCCCGTCAACGCCCCGACCGCCCTCACGAGCGCGGAATCCTTCTCAACCTCATACGTGTTCGCCCAAAGCTGTAGCGACCCCAGTTCATGTAGGGCCCCAACCCCACGCACGCTTCTGTTCAGCAAAATGAACCTGTCGCACATGTTCGCCGCCTGAACCAAGTCGTGCGTCGACATGAGGATCGAAATCCCCCGCTCCTTCAAACTCACGTACAGCCTTGCAAGCGCCTCCTGGTTCGGTTCATCGAGCCCGGTGAAGGGCTCGTCCAGCAGCAGAAGTGAGGGTTTTGGGGCCAGCGCCCGGGCAATCAGCACGCGCTGGCGCTGCCCACCCGAAAGCGCGGCGATGGGCCGCGAGCGAAACTCCCTCATACCCACCGCGTCAAGCGCCTCATACACGGCCCTCCACTGGGATGACCGCGCGAGCAGCTTCGGCTTCAAAGAGGCCATAACAACCTCCTCAACCGTGATGGGGTACTCCCACCTTGCCTCCTGGCGCTGCGGCACGTATCCGATGCGGAAGCGCTGCCCGCGCTCGAGTGCGGAGCCGGCGAGGCGGCCGTTGTCGACGGGGAGGAGGCCCAGAATCGTGCGGATTAGCGTGGTTTTGCCAGCGCCGTTTGGCCCGAGGATGCCGACGAGTTCGCCGG
>JAUNLN010000024.1:5755-9633 GCA_030532245.1 Actinomycetaceae bacterium | reverse complement strand
CCCACCTTCGCCTGAGCCGTCACGCGAACCAAATGCTCACCCGGCTCTGTAAACACCCACGACACGTGAGTGTGCGTGGCCGGCTCAATATGAATCGCCTGCGAATGCTCCAGCGTGGAATCCCAAATCACCTGCGGCCCCGAGAAATTACCCGCCTCCACAAACGTAGTCAGTACGCCCGGACCCTCGTGGCCCTCAAAAATCAGATCCACACCGTCTGGAGCAAGCTCCAACAACTTCGGATGCTGCGTATTCCAACCAAGCCACGGCACGCCCGCAATCTCATGCTGGGGCACCACCCAAGCCTCGCCCTCCGCGCGCGTGAACTCGTACGCCGGATCGCTTGGAACCTGGAGCTTACCCTCCTGCCCGATCACGAAAACCACGTCGCTTAAGTGGCGCCAAACCGGGCTTTCCGACGTGTCATCGCGAGCCATCAACTCGAACCCATCCATGATTGTCGCGCCCATATCGACGTGCCCAGCGCGGATTTGCACCCTCTCGCCAGCCGGCGCAACCACCTCATCCCCCGTGACGTTCTGAGTCAAAGCCGGGTCCGTTGCAAACAGCGGGCCGCCAATCATTGACAAAATCAGGGACGTCCCCGCGAAAAACGCTGCACTACTATTCATCACATTCCTCTCAACAAAGTTTTCGCGCCCATCGGCAATGCGCTCAAAGACGTCGGATCCAAACACGCCTTCAACGAGGCGACATTCGCCTTCACCAAATCGACATAGGTTGGCACCTCAGCGGTGAGCGTGTCTGCATAAATCGGGCAAACTTGCACTCCCGCGGACCTAGCCGCGTTGCGAAGCTCCGCCTGGTGAGCTGTTGACGCCGGATTTTCAAACACCGCCGGCACTCGCAAATCGCGGAGCTCTCGGGTAAGAATCGTCATGTCGCGCGAGCTCGGCTCAAGCGACGGGTTCGGCGCCACAAACCCAGCAACCTCAAGACCGTAAGCCGAAGCCAAATATCCAAACGCGTCGTGAGCCGTCACCAGCTTTCGGTTCTCCTTCGGGATCGTCGCCAAAACCGAGCGAGCCCACTCATCGAGCTCCACCAGCTCCTGCGCGAAATCCGCGGCGCGAGCCCGGAAAACAGCGGCATTTGCGGGATCGGCCTTGGCAAGCTTCTCCGCAATCACATCCACATACGCCACCGCATTCATTACGTCGTGCCAAAGGTGAGGGTCAATCTCGCCGTGAATATGCTCGCCAAGCACCGCCTGCGCGAGCACCCACACGTCCTCACCCGGCTTCCCCAAAAACTTCCAATTACCCTGCGGAACCGTTGAAAGCGTGCGGTTAGGCACGACCACCACCACTTCGGCCGGATCGTACGAAACCGCCCTACCGCCCTCATCCGCCTTCAAAACGATGCCGCCCGGAGACGCCGTAATATCGACATGGCCCGACTTCAACTGAACCAGCTGCGGATCCGGCTCGACCCCCACTGCGAACCGGATCGTCGCCTTGAGCCCCTTCGAATCCGCGGTAGCAAAAGCCTCCTGCCCGTCTTCATCGAGCGGCTCCTGCACCAAATCCAAGGTGTAAACGCCCGGCTCGCTCATCGCCCAAGACATGTGCGTGTGAGCATCGGGTGGAAGAGCCACGGAGTCTGCGGCACTGAGCCCATCCGCCGAGGCCATGAACACGCGCGCCTCGCCAAACGTTCCCGTCGTGAACGCCGCGAGCCTGCCCGGCCCGCTCACCTGCTCCGCGCGAATCCGCCAAGCACCCGGCAGCCCCTGCGACCTGAAACCAAGCCACACCGTCGACAGCGAGAAATCCTCAACCAGGCGGATATGCCGGCCGCCGTACGCTGGCGCCTCCTCCCCCAAATCGACCAGGCGCGAGCCGCGCGGCAAATTCGCCTCGAGCGTGTGGCGGATCGCGCCAGACTCCAAGAGCAGACCGTTTGCGAACGCCAAGTCAGCCCACGCAACCTCACGCACCGCGCTCAGAGGCGGCTCGAAGGCGTGCGGGTCGGAGCCGGCTGGAACGAGGCTCGTAACAACCGCGCGCTCTCCTGCCACCTCCCGCACCAAGTCCGCAACTATCGGCGTGGAGGCGACAACCCTCAGCGTGTCGTCAGTCTTCGCGCTTGCCGGAGCGCACCCCGCGAGCAATGCGGAGGCGATGAGCCCCGCAGCTAGAACTCGCGCTTTCACGAATCTTGGCGACTATTCGGGCGAGCGACGTTGAGGAGCAGCATGCCGGCCATGAGTAGTGAGGCCGCCGCGCCCAGCCATAGCAGGACATCATCGGTGCCCGTCCTCGCAAGCGAACCGGCGACCACGCCGCCCGCTCGCTCGATCTCGGCGATCTGCTCAGCGCTCAGCTCGCAATCCTCACCGCTTGCAGTTTTGCCCACGAACACCTTCGCCGCGCCATCCCCACTTGCACTAAACCAGCGGCTTCCAACCACCTGGCCAAACGAGCCAGACTCGAACACCGCCATGGCGCCCGGCCCCTCAACGGCGTTCACAGTCCACGTGACCGTGCCGGTCGTGTGCTTCGCGAGTGAAGGATGCTGGGTGTTTGCGCCCACCCAGGGCACCCCCTTCATCTGCGTTGCGCCGATAATCCACACGGGTTCGCCCGGCTTCGCCACGAAGTCGATGCCCTCCGGCGCGGAGATTTTCGCCGCGTCCGACACTCCAAACACCAGCTCGCTAGGCTTTCGCCAAACGGGAGGCTGCGAGCGGTCATCCTTTACCCGCATCACCAAGTTGCCAGACTCGACGGCCGCACCCACATCGAAATGCCCCGACGTAGCGTTTCCGCCATTTCCTCCCACATGGAACGTGAGAGTGTCGGTTGCGTTCAGTTGCTTCCCCGTTTTCGTGACCGCAGTTTGCGTGAGGGAAACGCGGTACGTGCCTGGAGCCGCGAAGACCCAGTTCGGGTGCACGTGCGTGTTCGCGCTGATGGTGTGACTACCCGATGCGCGCCCCGCTGCGGGAACAGTGATTTCGGTCGGGATGCACTGCTCCTGGGGATTCGCGCTCGAGCCGAGGGTTTGCCCCGTAGTTGTTTGCTCTTTGGGCGCCTCGGTCGGATTCGCGCCCGCCTCACCGGGCTTGGTCGCAGACGCGTCGGCGTGCTCGAAAGTGGCGCCCTGCACAGGGTCGTTCTGCTCTAGGTCGCTCGCGTTATGAGAACCCGCGCTCGGCGCCTCACCCATCGATTTCGAATCAGATTCGTCGCCTCGACGGTCGTTTTCATTCGCCACCAACGCGCCAACCGCCCACGTGAAAGTCTTCGGATCGGATTCCCACGTCCGTTCATCCACAATCACGCGCGCCCGAGCGACCATCTGGTAGATACCTTCATCTGTGAAAAGCCAGTTCGCGTGCACGTGAGCCGGCTCCTCCTGGGAGATCACCGCACCTGCGCCAAGTCGAAGCCCCGAACTCGCAACGGGCTGCGGCTCCCCCGACAGGCTGTCTTGCCAAAGGAACACGCTTCCTGGGCCCGACACCTCATCGATCTGGATTTCAACCTGCGCCGTATCCGCGGCCTGCGTAACTGGCATAGAGTTCCAGCCGGGCCACAGCAAGTCATCACGCTGGCTTTGGGGAAGCGCGAATCCTTCGGTCTCGATCCCTTCGATACGCTTCGTTACGTCGGTCAGTGCGCTGGGCTTTACGTGAAAGAGCACGTCGCTGGGTTCGCGCTGCACGTGCCTGCCAGTCACGTCTTCGTTAACACTGAGGAAGACGTTTGAGCCGTCAAATGAGACCGAGAATGCGTCTACGTGGCCGCGATCGAGCACCAATCGCTCGGCGAGCCCGTCTAGGGTTTGCGCCGAAAGCTCCTCCTGATCGGCGATTTTCCCGGCCTTAGGCGCTACGGGCGCCTCGGCAGATA
>JAUNLN010000024.1:0-5655 GCA_030532245.1 Actinomycetaceae bacterium | reverse complement strand
AGTAGCGCGGCAACCGGAGACATGCCGTAAACCACGGTGCCCGTGATAGGCGCAAACACCCAGGTGAGGCCGCCCGTCGCCGAGAGAAGGCCCGCAACAGAGCCCTGCTCCTCATCCCTCACCTTGAGCGAGGCACCCGCGTTATATCCCGGCCCCGCAAACCCCGCGCCAACACCGATCATGCCTACACACAGGATCGTCGCCCAAAGAGGAAGCCAGAAAGTAACCCCCGCAACAGCGGCCATAACCACCAACAGCCCCACGCGCAGAAGCTTCCTCGGCGGCCACGCAAGCCTCGGCACCATCACGAGCTGAGCAAAAATCGAGCCAACAGCCTGACCGAGCATCGCAAGACCCGTTGGCAGCACGGCCTGCTCCGGCGGAATACCGTACCTATCTTGAATCACGAAGCCGATACAAATCTGCACGATCCCCATCGCGAAGAACATCCCAAACCCGGCAGCCAAATAGGGCCTAACTCGCTTATCCAAAGCTGACATCTTCGGCGGGTTCGAAATTTTCTTCGACTCCATACCCTTCGGCAACGCAATTAGTGCAATCACAAGCGCGATGCCAACGCTAATCGGAGTCGCATACACGGGCGCCATCAGCCACCAGGAAGCCAGCAAGCCCGAAAGCAAAGCGCCCATCATCGCCGCCACGTTAAACGCCGACCCGAAAGCCGCCATACCCTTTACGCGGGACTCCTCATCGGGAGTTATCTCCGCAATCAGTGCCTGACCCGTAGGAGGAACCGCCGCCACAGCCGCGCCGAAAAAGCCTCCTCGAGCCATGATTATGCCCGCCGCAGCCACACCTGCCGGAATCAGCATGGCTGTGCGCGCCCAAGAAGTCACGGAAAACAAAAGGCCCGCCATGAGCGCCAAAACCAAGGCCGACACCAACACGGGTTTGCGACCCCAAGAAAGGGACGCCCTCCCCCACGGCTGTGAAAGAAACGTAACCATGACCGCCGCGAGCGAAATCGCTGCCCCCATGTGCCACTCCGCGAGCCCCATCGACCTTGCGAGCGGCGCAATCGCCGCATTAAGGAGGAACTGGCCAATGTAGGTAAAGAAAACAATCGCGATCAGGGCGGACAGCATACGTTTCGTTTCAGACACATGATTAGCTTACGAAGCAACCGAGCCCGCCCCAAACGCAGTTCAATGAAGTGGACACACGGGGGCGGACGTAAACTGAACGCATGGGTACACCAGGCTTCGTTCTAGAACTTCGCAAACATGTAGGCCATGCGCCGCTTTGGCTTTCCGGAATCACCGCGGTAATCACAAATGAGGAAAAAGACCGCGTACTACTCGTGAGGCGCGCCGATAATGGGCAGTGGACGCCAGTGACGGGCATCATCGACCCCGGCGAGGAACCCGCAAACGCGGCAATGCGCGAGGCGATTGAGGAGGCTAACGTTCGGTGCGAGCCAACGCGCATACTCTCGATTGGAACTGTTGGGCCGATTACGTACCCGAACGGCGATGTCAGTTCTTACCTCGACATCGCGCTACACATGCGTTTTGTGAGCGGCGAGCCCGCGCCTGCTGACGGTGAAAACTCAGAGGTACGCTGGTTTGCTACCGACGACCTGCCCGAAATGAACGACCGATTCAAACGCACCGTTGCGTTAGCGCTCGGGCCGCAGCGGCCGACTCTGTTTGACTTTGACCCTCAGATTGCTGAGGAAACCGCCGAAGTCCCAAGCGTTTAGCGCACGCTTGAAACCGCTTCAAAAGGATCGCGGCCTCATTTTCTGAGGCCGCGCTTGTTTTTACTCGCTGTCGAAACGCACGTAGGTGGTTACCCTCCACCTAGCGTCACCAGACCTTGAGCGCCAACCTTCGTCCGTGCGACTTTCGTCGATAGTCCACTCGTTCTCGTCGATCTCAGGCGCATAGACGAGGTCATCGCCTCCCTCTACCTCGAGGTCGATCTCGCTTACAACCAGCTCGTCGGCGAACTCCATCGCGTCTTCGTAGACGCGGCCTCCTCCAACAATCCAGACTAGATCGGAAGAACGGTCGCCAATCTCAATAGCCTCTTCCAGCGAATGCGCAACGATTGCGCCGGGCGCCTCATAGCCTGCTTGGCTAGTTAGCACAATGTTCTCGCGGCCCGGTAGCGGCTTTTCGCCCAGGGCCTCCCAAGAACCTCGGCCCATGATCACCGGGTAGCCAAGCGTAGTGTTCTTAAAATGCTTGAAATCATTCGGACAGTGCCACAGCATGCGCTTACCGTCACCGAGAACCCCGTCAAGGTCTTGCGCCCAAATCATTGCAACGGTCATTTCGAACCACACTTCTAGTCGGCTTTAATAGAGCAATTATCCACCACTCGCGGCACCGATTTACCGCTTATGCGCCGGCAGGTTCCGTTTTCACCTTTCGCGCCGCACGAATTCGCAAGTATAGGGCAAGGGCGAGCAACGCTACCGACAGAGCGGCAATGTAAGGCTGCAACGGCGCCCAAACACCGAGCGCACCAGCCGTTCCAAGCAAAAGCAGAATGATCTTGTTACACACCGGACACGCCACCGCGAACAGCGACAGCGTAACCGCTCCAACAAGACGCCCGTTCTTTTGGAACTCCATCGGCGGAGCCTGGATCGCGAACCAAACGAACGTCAGCAAAACTGTTGCGCCAACAACCGGGTACTCCCACCAGCGGATAGGAACCTCACGGCCAAAAACCGGGTTCGGGATCAAATCAGTAGGCAGCGCCAAAAACAGGAGCACGCCAATAGCCCACGCGAACGCGATCCAAAGCCTCTTCGTACGCTCCGAACGCCTTGAGCTGTCCGCCTCCACGTACTGCGAGCCAAGGCCGCGCGGCTGCGGGCCGCTCAACACCTGAATCGTTAGGTTCTCACCATCCACGGGGTTTCTCCTTCACCCTTAGGGCAGCTACTGCCTCATCCAAAAATGCCTATAAGTCCGCGAGTTAGCACGAGCGTTGCGCCGACCGTTGCCACGATCATCGCGAATGAGCTCGCCTGCCTCGACGTGATTTTTGAGGAAATACGCCTCGCTATATAAGAACCAATCATTATTCCAAAAAATCCCGCTCCGAAGGTGAGCCATCCCACAGTCGCGTCTGTAGGCCCGTAGCCGACGGACAGTTTTAGCGGAATGTTGAGCGCATTCATTCCAAGGAAATAAACCTGGAGCGTTGCGGCGAAACTACGCTGCGGCCAGCGGGCTGCGCGAGCGTAAGCGGTTAGGACGGGGCCAGCTTGGCCGACCGCGGCCGACAGGAAGCCACCGATCGCACCTGTTGCGTACATGGGTAGGACGCCTCGTAAATCTGGCAGGCGTTTTGCGAACACCGCGAACGTTACGAGGGCAAGCATCACTACGCCGACGACGATGTTCATCATCGACTGGTTCAGGCCGCGCGTGGCGTAGACCGTAAGGAAAATGATGGGAGTTGCCGCGACAATGAAGCGAAGCGCGATCTTCCAATTCACGTCGCGTCGCTTCTCAACGAACAGCGTCGCTGAGGTAACTGTGCCGATAATGTTGCCCCAAAGAACGCCTTCTGCCGGGCCGAAAACGCCAACGAACAGAGGCATTGCAACCAGTCCGAAACCCATGCCGGCGATACTTTGAACACCGGAGGCAACCATGGTGGTTGCTGCAATCGCAAGAATCATTAGTGCCACGTCCACGCACCCACCCTACAGACAAAAGAGCAGGTCTGCGCTAGCACATTTCCCTTTAGCGGACGCTTTGGTGACGTATTACACCTGTTCGCCGTTTGATTTCTCGAAGACAGTCTCATAAGGTGGAATCACCGACGCGGGGTGGAGCAGTTCGGTAGCTCGCCGGGCTCATAACCCGGAGGTCGTAGGTTCAAATCCTGCCCCCGCTACTAGTTCCCCGGTATTTCAGCTTTGAAATACCGGGTTTTTTCATGCCTTCTCAAAGCTTCCTACACGCCCCTGCAAGTGGGGCTTGCGCCCTGCGAGGATGCTCTGCTTCGAGAAAGCTGTTTGCGGTGGCGGCGTGCTGGCTCCTCCTCAATCGGCTTCGCACGAGTTAAATCCGATTGTCTTGCCGAAACAGCACATTTTCCGGGCGCGTCTTGATATTTACACGATCGTGTCCCATTTTCTGTGGACAGCATTTATTCTTGTGCTAAATGTCCCGCGCAGAAAGGTCCCGCGCAAGGCGCGAAGATTCAATGCCTACCGGAAAACTACTAGCAGTATTAGCGCTTATTGCCGCCGTGATTGTTGGCGCGGCATTCATTGTGTTGCACTACGTTGGCCAGGCCGCGGAGAGTTGCAGTCAAGCTAGTGAGCGCTACACGACGGCGGCCGAGGGCTACGTCGTGGAGGAGGCGGCCGCGAGGTCGGCACTCAACTTCTTTAGCGATGAGAACTCGTTTGGGTACGCGCAGAGCGAGGAGGGTGCGGCTCAGATTGCAAAGCTTCGGGATTTGCTCGCGAATAAGCCGGCTGACTACAGCGAGGGATGCAGTTCCGGCGTTGGGGCGGACGCGCTCGAGGAGGCGGCGGTAGCGCTCGAGCAGGAGTCTGCGGAGCTGCACAAGATGGTTGCTGACATTACGGTGAGTGCGCTCGAGTTTGCGGCTCCGGTTATTGGCGAGCAGCAGGCGATGGCGAGTCGGGCGATTACGGACGCGGTTGAGAGCGCGAAGGCGAACATTGCGAAGGCTGATAACCATGTGGGATTTGGGCAGGTGAACGGCTCGCTGGATCTGATGATGAACGCACAAAGGTTGGTGGATTCTCCCCCGCAGTTGCCGGAGGTTCCTTCAACGCTTTCTTCTTTGGACGATTTGCGTGCGGCGAGCGCGGCGTTGGATCAGATGAGTGAGATTAGGTCGAATGCGGAGCACTCGGCGAGCGCTTTGAAAGAGGCGGTGGATAAGTACAGCGTTTCTTATGAGCGGCAGAAGGCTGAGGAGGAGCAGCGCCGTCTGAAGGAGGAGGCTGAGCGGCGGGCGAATTGCAATGACGTGATCGTGAAGGCTAGTGACTGCACTAATTTTGCTGAGATTCACTACTTGTCGTCGAATGGTTGGACGCTACAGACTGCGCTTGAGGATGCTAATGGTGCGGGTTGTAAGGTGATTCAGCAGGATGATAATCCTTGCGACTAGGCGCTTTTGCACTTCGGGCCGGCGTTTTGGTGTGCGTAGGCGCGGTTTGTTGCGTTGAGTGAGTTGTTCGGCGGGGTGTGCGTGATGTGTGCTTGTGGTTCTGGTGTTTCGTATGAGGATTGTTGTGGCCGTTTTCATGGGGGCGAGGCGGCGCCGACTGCTGAAGCGTTGATGCGTTCGCGTTATACGGCGTTTGTGTTGCGTGATAGCGAGTATTTGTTGCGCACGTGGGATGCGCGGACGAGGCCTCCGCGTCTGGATTTTGATCCGGAGTTGAGGTGGACTGGCCTTGAGGTTTTGAAGACTGTTAAGGGTGGCGTGGGTGACTCGATGGGGATGGTGCATTTCCGCGCACACTATGAGACTCCTGAGGGCGGTGGCGTTCAGGAGGAGCGTTCAAAGTTTTTGCGGCCGGAGGCTGGCGCTGCCTGGGTGTATGTGGACTAGCGCGGACGCGCATTGCAGACCGGGTAGGCCCCGGGTTTAGGTGCGGTGTTTAGGTTCCGGGTGTTTAGG
>JAUNLN010000023.1:14637-23394 GCA_030532245.1 Actinomycetaceae bacterium | reverse complement strand
TCGGGTACATCTTCACGGCCTACGGTTTCGTTGGCGGCCTAATCGGCCCGCTACTCTCCGACTGGGTACTTGAAGCGACCGGATCCTACACCGCAGTATTCAGCTACCTTGGCGTGTTCTGTCTACTGTCGGCATTCTTCATCATGCTTGCAAGGCCCGACAAGAAGGCCTAGTAAGAATCGAGAAAGGACTCAACTTGTGAGGTAAGTTACTATGCTTAACTCATGAGGCAAGAGGCAACACTAATGACAGACCACGTGACCGTCAAAGACGTACTGGATGCCCCCGAATTCGTAGACGCAAAGCTACTCGGAGGAGCAGCTGGGCTAACAAATCGGGTACGTTCAGTCGCGGTCGCGGAAATCCCTGACATTTCCATGTGGCTGTCTGGTCAAGAATTCGTACACACCACCGGACGCTTCTTCGCCAACGACCACGGCGGCGTTGACGAAGAGCAGTTCGGTGAGTGGGTACACGGAATCATCGCAGCGGGAAGCTCGTGTCTCGCCGTCAAAACTCACCGCTTCATCGGAGAAATCCCGAAAAGCATCATCGAGCTAGGTGAAGAACACAAGTTCCCCATCATCGAGCTTGGCGAAACGGCCACGCAAGAAATGGTGTACGGAGCTGTATACCGCTTGCTAACCGAAACCAAGCTGAAAGGCATCGAGAAGCAGCAGAGCATTCTCGCGTCTTTCATCTACGAAATGGCTGAAGCCCACTGCACTCACTTCGGCGTAAACCGAATCAGTGAGCACGTGGAAGCTCCCGTGTTGTTGTTCGACGACAAATACAACCTCATAGGAGCTTCCACCACTGTCAGTGAAAAAGAGTGCAGGATGCTAGACATCCCAAGGCGCGTCAAACTACTCGGAGAAGACCTAACGATCCCCACGGATATTGCGGTCGACCCCAACGTTTGCCGAAGGATGCAGCCACTATACGGGGAAAGTAGACGAGGAAACGCCGACCGACTCCTGGTGCGACCCATCACGAGTTCGGAAAGAATCCTCGGATACTGCGCAATCCTAGAACGGACTAGGCTCACCGCAGAGCAAATCAGTCTGTTCGTGGCACTTGCAGACGTCCTCGTAACAGACCTGTCAGACAGATTCCGAGCGAAAATGGCGGCGACTAGGGCCCGCCAGGAACTATTCTCCGCCATTCTCGCCGACAGGCCCGACAAGAAACTAATCGCACACCGAGCAGTACTAACAGGACTCCACACCTCGCAAGAGATGCGAATAGTCCTACTCTCAGTACACGGAGTTGCACCAAACCGCTCAGATCTCGGCCAAGTAGAGATCGCCGAATGGGCTGATCAGGCAGTCTTCCAGGCAATGCGGGAAATACTCGGATCCGACCGCGCATTCTTACAATCCACGTGGGAACGAGGCGTAGCCATCCTCCTATTTGGAAAAGAATCGGTCGACCGCGCGAAGCACATTATGAGCAGACTCGTTTCGAACCTCAAAGAAACGCATTCAATCGACTCCGTCTGCGGCATTGGCACCGTCGCAAACGGGATCGAAGAGGTTGTCGAATCCGCACAAAAATCGAGTGAAACACTGAAGATCGTAGAGGCCTTCGGACTAGGACCAGTAGAAGCATACGAGACCCTCGGGCATTACCTAATGCTTGCTTCATTCCTAGATAACCCCTCGAAAGCACAAGACTACATACAGTTCATGTTCGGTTCCCTATTCGAGAAAGAAGAGTCCTACCCCGGGCTCCTTGAAACCCTCGAGGCTTACCTGGCTGAAGGTGGCTCATACACGGCAGCCGCTCGAGAACTGCACATGCATGTGAACACAATGCGCTACCGCGTAGAAAAAATTAACCAACTGTTACCTATTCACATCGATTCACTCGATGGCCGAGGTGCTGCCTGGCTTGCACTGCGCATGTACCAGTACCTCCAACAGTAAGATCACGGAAAGGAACCAGCAATGAAGCTCGATCCAGACAACGAAGCAATGGTCTTCGACATCCAGGGATTCTCCGTACACGACGGGCCGGGTGCAAGAACCCTCGTCTTCTTCAAGGGATGCCCGCTTGGCTGCTACTGGTGTTGCAATCCGGAATCGCTGTCCATCAAACAAGAACCCATGTACCGTCGCTCCAAGTGCGACAAGTGCCACGGGTGTATCGAAAGGAAAGTCTGCCCGCACGACGCGATCAGCGCTGCAGGCCCAGACGAGTACATCACTATCGACCGCACCAAGTGCCTCAAATGCGAGACGTACGACTGTGTAGAAGGCTGCTACCACGACGCAATCGCCCTCGCCGGTAAGGTGTACACGCTCGACGAACTCGTTAAGAGAATCGAACGCGACGCCCGCTACTGGGGTGGAGAAGGCGGCGTCACCGTTGGTGGCGGCGAAATCGCAATGCAGTGGCGCTTCATCTCCAGGTTCCTCAAGGAACTCCAGGACCGCTACATTCACACGGCCGTCGAATCCTCGTCGATGGGTAACTGGGAGCACCTGCGCCACATTTACGAGCACGTCGACTGGGCGTTCAACGACTTGAAGCACATGAACCCTGAAAAGCACAAGAAGGGCACCACCAAGTCGAACAAGAAGATCCTCGAGAACCTCCGCCACATTGCCGACATGGCTCACGAAGGCAAGCTCCGCCAGATCATTCGCTTCCCCGTAATCGTTGGCTTCAACGACGACGACGAGAACATCGACGAAACCGTCGCCTTCTGCAAGGACATCGGCACCCGCGAAATCAACATTCTGCCGTTCCACCGACTCGGCGAGTCGAAGTACGAGCAGCTTGACATGATCTACCAGGCGAGCGACATGGTTCCGCCCACCGACGAGCACATGGAATACATTGCAGACCGTATCCGCAAGCAAGGTCTGGAATGCTACATCGGCTCTAAGACCCCGTTCTAATCACTTCCTCCTATTTGGGCAGCAACTGGCCCCTGAAAATAGTGGCAACAGCCGTTATTCTCAGGGGTCTTTTGCTATGCAAAAACCGCCCATAACAACACGCATGCTCACACCCCGCAGCAACGCCGGAACAACACGCGCCGCTCGAAACTGGCCGCGAGAGCTCGCGTGCCTACAGGGGCTGGTGTGGATACAGTTATCCCCCTGAAGGAGTGGGCTTGTCGCCTTTTCTTCAGGGGGATAACTGTGCTTTCGCTGTTGAAGCGCCCTAGAAATAAGTTTTGTTCGAATGTAGTGGCGTGAGCAGCGGTTAAGCGGTAGGGGGATTGAGTGTTAGACCTGGGCTGCCTTCTTGGAGAGGTAGCCTTCTGCCTCGTTAATGTCTTCCCAGCCGTACTGCTTCATCGTCGCGTCAAGCTGTTCGATAACGAGGTTTCTACGCTCGGATGCCGCGTACTCCACGTCTTTCAAAAGGTAGAGGAGCGTGTCTGGAGAGTAGGTGAGGAGTTCGGCGCGCATATACGTGTCTGCCGAGGTCTGGTCCGAGGTGCCCTGACCGTCGAACGGCCTGCCGTTGGCGCGAATGAACGGGTAGCGTTCAGCTGCTTCCTTGTCCCACTGCTCATGGTATGCGGCGATCTTGACGCCAAGCTCGACGACCTGGGAGTCGACGGGCGGAAGCATGCCGACGATCTGTTCGAATTCGTCCGGGTGGGTCACAGCCATCATGCGAGCGTACTTCTCAGTCATGAGGTTGCGGCCCTGGAGGGCTGCGCGCCTCAAGTCTTCGAGGTAGTTGCCGAGCGTCTTCTCACCCCAAGTGCTGAACTGGGCGCGACGCATGATCTCAAACGTCTTTTGCTGCGACTGGCATTCGGCGGGGCCGCCAACATTGTTGACGGAGCTGAACATCGCCCACTCGCCCTCAACGATCGCGTCAATGAGACCGATTCGAGCCGGGTCTGTTTCAATCTTCACTGTTTCCATGGGTTAACCTCTCTTAATTCATCTTGAGAAATCCGTTCCCTAATCGCTGCGGAGTGAGGAACTAAGAAATCTGTCGACAGGTCAGTAAGCTGTTGGTTGCGTAGCTCGTTCAAGACAGCTTGCGAGATCGATTCGACTGCGTAAACGCTGTGTTCGTTTGCGAGAGTCTCAAAATCTTCTGCAGTCTGACTCAACAAGGGCAACTGTTTCATTGCTCGGCCAGCCCACTTGTAGAAAGGCGTGTACTTGTGGTTGAGCAGGAATACAGCGGAGATTGCTGCTTCCATGAAGCGTGCCTTGGCTAGTTCAGCGGCGATGGTTTCGCCGCGGTCCATACAGCGAGCGTAGTTGTACTGTCCCGCTTGTCCCATCGTTAGGATACGAGCCTCGAGTAGTTTGAGACGCACATCCTCAGGATAGAAATCAAGTAATGTTTGTCGGATTGCGCTAAAGCGGCCTCCACCATCGTAGAAAACATCGCCGTTGGTGGCGGCAGCTAGGTTCTTCTCCGGAATCGCGAGCCATTCTTTCCACGTGCGTGGAGTCCAGTCAAGGCCCGTGTACCGGCGGTAAAATTCGGTCACGGATTCTGTGGTGATTGATCCCTCAGAAAGGTGAGCTGTGGCTGCCCTGATGCGGTCGACGGCAATGTGAGTGAAGGCGCCGACTGGAAGCCAGAGTTTCACTCGCGTGTCGTTGTCGTGATCCATCGAAATCTCGTCGTCGTATCCGAAGCAGTCGGATCCGTCGCCGACGAGACCGGCAGTCATATAGGGGTAGAGATCGGGTAGTTCCTGCTTGATCACAGGTTCGATGCTCAGCATCCACCACATACGCGACCTGTCTAGCCCTTGCAAGTAGTCACTCATGGGCGGATCCTACTGGGCTAGAACGCGAGCAGCGTCGTCATCTCGTCCGAGCTGCTTGTATGCGTGTGCAAGGTTTCGTGCCGAAATCTTAGCCGGTTCCGAACCGGGGCCAAACGACTCGCGAGCCCTCTTAACAACCCATTCGAGCTTCTCAGCAGCTTCCTCAAAGTTGCCGGCCGCAAGGTTCAAGCTAGCAAGGTTGTTCACCTGGCCGAGGTACAGGTCGGAGGCCTCACCGACGCGCTCAAGGTAGATGGTCGATGCCTCTTCCATCTTCGCAAGAGCCTCTTCAATCTTGCCCTGGTTGTAAAGGGCGGTAGCCATGTTGTTGAGCGTCGTAGCCTCAGCTACCTCATCGCCCGGACGGGAGCGGAGGCGGCGAAGAGCTTCCTCATGTAGTTCGAGTGCGTCTGCCCAGCGACCCTGATCCTGGCGGAGGAGGCCGCGGTTGTTGAGGCAGGAAACCGTTAGAACATGGTCTTCGCCAAGGGTTGCGTTGTAAATGTCTTCAGCCTTCGAGTAGGCGTCTTCGGAAGCGTCGTAGTTCTGGCGAAGGCGCTGCAGGCCAGCGTAGTTGTTGAGCGTGGTCGCGTAGTTCGGGTCATTAGTTCCGAAAACAGCGGCGGAAACGCCAACAGCCTCAGCGTAGATTTCCTGAGCGGTGTCGAGGTTGCCGAGGTTGCGGTGGAGGCCACCCAGCCGGTCAAGAGTGGCTGCGTACTCGGCGGTCTCGGTGCTCACGGCGCAGGCTGGCCCGTTACACTTGCGCGAAAGTACGTCTACAAGGTCGGATAGGGGCTGAACCATACCGACGAAATCGCCCTGCTTTTCTAGTCTGTCAATTTCTTCACGAAGAAACTCTTCACGGCGTTGCATTGATCCTCCTTGACCAATAACTCCAATAATGTTCTTCCATTATTTAAGGGTGTGAGGGGTTATACATTATAGGAAACTCCAAGCCGGCCATCGTCTTTTTGTATCCCGAGCACAACAGATATTCGTGACGCAAGTCACTCGCCTCGTCAGGCGCTTCGGTAGCAACCTTGATACGTTTCGAGGGAAATATCGTACTGATTTTTGTACGCGTTGTGGTTCCGGAAAGGTGCAAAACGTGGAAACTAAGGTTTACAAAACTTTTGCCAAGATTGTAGGAATTGTCCTTACTCTCGTTGGCGTTGGTGCGCTTGTTGGTGCGACCTTTGCGTCTAGCTTCATTGCTTCGCAGATGGAGGAGCAGGACATCGTCTTCCCGAGTGAGGAAGCTATCCAGGCTCAGGTGGACATTGGTCGTATTAGTGAGGAGGACGCTGCTGCGCTCCGTCCGTTCTCGGGCCAGAAGATGTCGGATGGTGCTGGCGCGCAGGTGTATGCGAACAACTACATCAACTCGCACATGCAGTTCGCTGCGAAGTCGGCCGGTGTTGAGGGCGTAACCTACGCGACGCTTGGCGAAATGGTTAACGAGCAGAAGGCCATGCTGACGGAGAAGCTGAAGGCTGCGAACCCGACTGATTCGGATGAGCTGATTGCTAAGAAGGCTGCGGCCGAGATGGCGAACCCGCTCACCGAGTATGAGGAGGCTGCTAGGGCAACTGAGCTTCAGGATCTTCGCACCGACATCATGCTCACTGGTAACACTTTGCGCGGCATGCTGCTGAACGTGTACGGCTGGGGCTTGATTGGCCAGATCGCGTTCTACGCGGGTATTGGCGCGCTGATTCTTGGCGTGCTCCTCACGGTGTGGGGTTTCATGCCGGCAAAGGCAAACCGTTCGAAGTCTGAGTAAGTCAGGTAGCGAGTACTACTCGTTTAACTCCCCGCTAGTTAGTTGCGTCCGCGCTTCTAACAGGCGGGGAGTTCTTCAATTGCGAGTTTTCCGCATGAAATAAGGCCTCGCGCTGTTGCGCGAGGCCGTTTGCGGAGGATGGGGGATTCGAACCCCCGAGGGCTTGCACCCAACCCGCTTTCCAAGCGAGCGCACTAGGCCACTATGCGAATCCTCCAGTGGGTTTCCACGCTTACGCGCGGTAACGCTTCGTTAGTCTACCCAAAAGAGTATGCGTTAGTCGAGTTGCGCGGCGCGCTAAGGTTGTCAGATACGCAACAATTCGCAGTTGGGCTTGAAGGAGGCGCCGTGGAACAGTCTGCATCTACGCCTGCAGTAGCGTTTTTGTTGGAGCGCGGAGTTGAGTTTGAGGAACTCCACTACAATCATGCGGCCGAGTTCGATAGGGGATTTGGCGTGGAGGCGGCTGAGAAGCTTGGTTTCGCGTTCGCGGAAGTGTTCAAAACCCTCATGGTTGAGGTGGATGGGGATGCGAAGTGTGTGCTCGTGCCCGTAGATCACAGAATGTCCCTCAAGAAAGTTAGTCGAGCGTTTGGTGGGAAGCGTGCGAACATGCTCGCCCCGGATAAGGCGCAGCGCCGCACGGGCTACGTGGTTGGCGGGATTTCTCCGTTCGGCCAGAAGACTCCGGCGCCGATCCTGATTGACGAGAGCTGTTTAGAGCTTGACTACGTGGTTGTGTCCGGTGGTCGCCGCGGGTTCTCCGTGCGCCTAGAAGTGCTTGATTTTCTTGAAGTTTCCGGCGCGCAAACCGCTGATATCTTGTCTTGGGAAACTTCCCACTAGCGCGTAGAGCGCCTCAATAAATATTTGTCCATGCTTACAGGTAGAGTTCAAGAGTGACCACAGCACTGTACCGCCGCTACCGGCCCGACACGTTTGATGAAGTGATCGGGCAAACTCACGTGACCGAGCCGATCAAGGCAGCTCTTCGGTCTAACCGCATTACGCACGCGTACCTGTTTTCAGGCCCGCGCGGGTGTGGCAAGACGACGTCTGCCCGCATTCTCGCGCGTTGTTTGAATTGTGAGGAGGGGCCAACCGACACTCCTTGCGGTAAGTGCCAGTCGTGTGTGGAACTTGCGAATGGTGGTTCGGGTTCGCTCGATGTTGTGGAAATCGATGCGGCGTCGCACAACGGTGTTGATGATGCCCGCGAGTTGAGGGAGCGTGCCGCTTTCGCACCTGTGCGAGACCGCTACAAGGTGTTCATCCTCGATGAGGCTCACATGGTCACGCCTCAAGGATTTAACGCTTTGTTGAAGCTCGTGGAGGAGCCTCCCGAGCACGTGAAGTTCATTTTCGCCACCACTGAGCCTGAGCGCGTGATTGGCACGATTCGTTCGCGCACGCACCACTACCCGTTCCGGCTCGTTCCAGGCGATGTGTTGCAGCCCTACTTGGCGAGTCTTTGCGAAGCGGAAGGCATTCAGGTTGGGGAGGGCGTGCTTCCTCTGGTGATTCGTGCTGGAGGTGGCTCGGTTCGCGATTCCCTGTCGGTGCTCGATCAGCTGATGGCTGGAAGCATTGATCAGACTATTAGCTACGAGCTTGCAGTTGCCCTACTTGGTTACACGGATGCGAGCCTCCTCGACTCCGCTGTGGAGCAGCTTGCTAAGCGTGACGGTGCTGGCGTGTTCGCAACGATTGAACAGATGGTTGAGTCTGGCCACGATCCTCGTCGTTTTGTTGAAGACTTCCTTCAGCGCCTGCGCGACCTTTTGATTATTTCCGTTGCTGGCGACCGGGCGCGCGACATTCTGTCTGAGCTTCCTGCGGAGCAGCGTGAGCGCATGTTTGAACAGGCTAAAGAGTGGGGAGCTCCAGCTCTGTCTGCGGCCGCGAACATTACGGACGCTGCGCTGCGAACGATGGTCGGTGCAACATCGCCGAGGCTGCAGCTCGAGCTCATGGTTGGCCGCATTCTCGTCGAGCTGAGTGGTGCTCATGGTTCCGCGTCGGCAGGCGGTATCGCGCAGGGCGCGCCCGCGCACGGTGTTTCCAGTGGGCAGGCTCCTGCGCTTTCAGGGTCTGCTCCTATGGGAAGCGGGGGAGCGCAGGCACCCGAAGATGACTTTGATAGTGGCCCTGCGATCCTTGGCGCAGATGGCAAGCCTTTAACGGGCGCGGCTCTTGCGCGTGAGAGGCT
>JAUNLN010000023.1:0-14537 GCA_030532245.1 Actinomycetaceae bacterium | reverse complement strand
GTAAACACCTCCGGCCCAAATGAAGCAACGCCAGAACCTGCAGGTGCAGCTGCCTACCAGGCAGAACCTCAGCGTGGCGGGGTGGAACAGAGCGGGCCTGCGGGCGGCGAACCGTCGCGCGCTCACGAGCCTCGCTTGCACGCGGTTCCCTCACCAGCGGAAGAACCCGCTTTTGAGAACATTCCAGAACCTCCCGAAGACCCATACGGGCCCTACGACGACGTTTACGACCCCGAAGGTGGGGCTAGGATGGACGACGCTAACGCGGCAAACTCCGCCCTAGTTGGCCTACCCCTGGTTGAAAAAATGTTCGGCGCAAAAGTCATTGAAGATACGAGCAAAGGAAAGTAAGTAGCCTTGTACGAAGGAGCAGTTCAAGACCTCATCGACGAACTCGGCGCACTGCCCGGCGTCGGCCCCAAATCAGCACAACGCATCGCATTCCACATCCTTGGAGCCGACAAAGAAGACGTGCTAAGGCTCGCCCGCGCCCTACAAGTCGTCAAAGAAAAAGTCCGCTTCTGCTCCATCTGCGGCAACATTGCCGAAGACGAAACCTGCAACATCTGCAAAGACCCGCGCCGCGACCAAACCACCATCTGCGTAGTCGAAGAGGCAAAAGACGTTGAAGTCATCGAACGAACCGGCTCCTACCGCGGCCTCTACCACGTGCTCGGAGGCGCAATCGACCCCATTCGCGGCATTGGCCCAGACCAACTCCGAATCCGCGCACTCATGAGCCGCCTCTCCACAAACGACGTCAAAGAAATCATCATCGCCACCGACCCCAACATTGAAGGCGAAGCCACGGCCACGTACCTCGCACGCATGCTCGACACCATGGGCGTACCAGCCTCACGCCTCGCCCTCGGCCTACCCGTAGGCGGCGACCTCGAGTACGCCGACGAAGTCACGCTCGGCAGGGCATTCGAAGGCAGAAGAGCTCTCGGCCGCCAAACACCAAACCAGTAAACCCCAGCCAGGCCAACAGTCAAATGAGACTGCTCGACCCCAGCAGTCAAGAACCCGTAAAAATCAAGTTATAAAATCCTAAGTGTTCGCAGGGTGGATCATAAAACAACAGTTGTAAACTCACGTTTACACTGAAAAACGAATGCCAAGCCTTCGGGCGCCGAACAAGACGAAAGGGGTCGACGTGGCACTGATAGTGCAAAAATACGGTGGATCATCCGTATCAGACGCGGAAGCGATGAAACGAGTCGCTAAACGCATTTGCGAAACACGAAACGCCGGCCACAACGTCGTCGTCGTAGTGTCCGCAATGGGCGACACGACCGACGACCTGCTAGACCTCGCAGCTCAGCTCACCGACCACGCGCCAGAACGCGAAATGGACATGCTCCTCTCCGCAGGCGAACGCATCTCCATGTCACTACTCGCAATGGCGATCAACTCGATGGGCGTGCCCGCGGTCTCCTACACGGGAGCGCAAGCGGGAGTCATGACAGACAGTCACTTCGGCAAAGCCCAAATCACGGGCATGGTTCCTGAGCGTGTAGCCCGCTCAATCCGCGACGGGCAAGTCGCGATCGTCGCCGGATTCCAAGGAGTATCGTCCGACGACGACGTCACCACTCTCGGACGTGGCGGCTCCGACACAACCGCGGTAGCCCTAGCCGCGGCACTCCAAGCAGATGTTTGTGAAATCTACACGGACGTAGATGGCCTTTACACGGCCGACCCGAGGATTGTTCCAAGCGCGAGGCGCGTGCGTCGCCTCCGTCAAGAAGAAACCCTCGAACTTGCAGCACACGGCGCGAAAATCCTGCACCTGCGCGCAGTGGAGTTCGCTCGCCGTTACAACGTGCCGCTTCACGTGCGCTCCTCCTTCTCCAACAAGGATGGAACGTGGATTGCGAACGCGAACGCAAACCCTGAACTTGAAGGCCTAGTACCAGACGCAGCTCTTAAATCCCCGAAGGAGAATGAAGTGGAAGCACCCGTTATCTCCGGCATTGCGCACGACCGCAGCCAAGACAAGATCACTGTCGTGGGCATTGCGGACACGCCCGGCATGGCAGCGCGCCTATTCGAAATCGTTGCGTCTGCCGAAGCGAACATCGACATGATCGTGCAAAACGTGCCCACGTCCGGCTCCGGCCGCGCAAACATTACGTTCACGCTTCCCGAGTTTGATGCGAGGCGAACGCTCGCCGCGATTGAGGAGGCGAAGGAAGAACTCGATTTCAAGGAGGTGCGTTACAACCCGAATATTGGCATTCTGTCGCTGATTGGTGCGGGCATGCGTACGAACCCGGGTGTTTCGGCGAAACTCTTCGGTGCCCTGTCTGAGGCGGGTATCAACATTGATTTGATCTCGACTTCTGAGATCCGCATTTCTGTAGTCACAAAACTTGAGGATCTGGATGCGGCTGTGCGCGCTGTGCACTCGGCGTTTGGTCTGGATTCCACTGAATCTGAAGCTGTCGTATATGGAGGAACGGGACGATGAAAGAACTAACTCTTGCAGTTGTAGGCGCAACCGGCCAGGTGGGCCGCGTGATGCGTTCGATCCTTGATGAGCGCGATTTCCCGGCAACGAAGGTGCGTTTCTTCTCGTCGGCACGTTCGGCGGGCACGGAGCTTGAGTACCGTGGTGAGAAGATCGTTGTTGAGGATGTTGCAACTGCTGACTACTCGGGTATTGATATTGCGATTTTCTCCGCGGGTGGTGCGGCGTCGCGCGAGTATGCTCCGAAGTTCGCTGAGGCGGGCGCTGTTGTGGTTGATAACTCGTCCGCGTGGCGTAAGGATCCGGATGTTCCCCTCGTTGTGAGTGAGGTGAATCCGGAGGCGATTAAGTCTCGCCCGCGCGGTATTGTTGCGAATCCGAACTGTACGACGATGGCGGCAATGCCTTCCCTCAAGGTGTTGCACGCTGAGGCGGGTTTGAAGCGTCTTACGGCTTCGTCGTATCAGGCGGTTTCTGGGTCTGGTCTTGCTGGCGTGAATGAGCTGATTTCGCAGGTGAAGGCTGGTGTTGAGCAGGATCTGCAGGCGCTCACGCTTGATGGTCGCGCGGTGGAGCTTCCGGAGCCGAAGACTTATGTGGCTCCGATTGCGTTCAACGTGGTGCCGCTTGCTGGTGGCATGGTTGATGATGGTTCGCTTGAGACGGATGAGGAGCAGAAGCTTCGCGATGAGACTCGTAAGATTTTGAGCATTCCGACGCTGCCGGTGTCGGCGACGTGTGTGCGCGTGCCGGTGTTTAGTGGTCATACGCTGACGATTCATGCTGAGTTTGGGAAGCCGATTTCGGTGGAGCGTGCGAAGGAGATTCTTGCGGATGCTCCGGGTGTTCAGCTGGTGGATGTGCCGACGCCGCTCGCGGCTGCGGGTGTGGATGACACTTTGGTTGGTCGTATTAGGCAGGATCAGGCGGTTCCGGATGGTCGGGGCTTGGTTATGGTGATTGCTGGCGACAATTTGCGTAAGGGTGCTGCTTTGAATGCGGTGCAGTTGGCGGAATTGGTTGCGAAGGAGCTGGCTGGTTCGGTAGCGTAAATCACGATTGTGCTGGAATAAATCGGAGTTGGTTCCGGTTTAGCTTGTTGACACTAATCTAGATTTCCCGGGAGGGTACCCCATGGCAACTACTGAATTGACCTTCGAAAAGTTTGGCGAAACCGTTGAGAATAACGAGATTGTTCTCGTTGACTTCTGGGCGGCTTGGTGCGGCCCGTGCCGCATGTTCTCCCCGATTTATGAGGAGGCGTCTGAGCGTCACGAGGATGTTGTGTTCGGCAAGGTTGATACGGAGGCCGAGCAGCAGTTGGCAGCGGCGGCGCAGATTCAGTCGATTCCGACTTTGATGGCTTTCCGTCAGGGTATCGCTGTGTTCCGTCACTCGGGCGTGCTCCAGGGTGAGGCTCTGGATGACATTATTCGTCAGATTAAGGAACTCGATATGGATGACGTTCGTCGCCAGATTGAGGAGTCTCAGGCTAAGTAATTCTTAGTACTGTTTGAGTCTTTCGGGCGCGGAGCTTAGGCTTCGCGCCCGATTTTTTTATTCGCTACGCGGTGTTTGTTTGGATTTCACTTTGTGCTGTTACCGTGCGTGTGTGCTGTGTCATAGCAGCGTTTTTACTGAAAGGAATTCCTAATGAGGGGTACTTTTATCCGCTCGGGCGCGGTAGCGGCAGCTTCGGCACTGCTCCTATCTGCTGTTGCGCTTCCCGCGTTGGCTGAAGAGAATCAGACGCCGGATCCGGCGTCGGATTCGACGGAGATCACGATCGCGGCGATCACTGACCTTCACGGTCACATCGAAATGATGCCTAACATGGCCTGCCAGCTGAACGAGCTTCGCGAGGAGAATCCGAACACGTTCTTTGTGGCGAATGGTGACAGCGTCGGTGGCAGTGCGTTTATCTCGTCGACCGCCCAGGACAATCCGACGATGGATATATTGAACGCAATGGATCTGAGAGTCTCTTCCGTTGGCAACCATGAGTTCGATAAGGGACAGGCTGACCTCAAGGATCGGATCATGGATCGGGTGGCCTTCCGCTACATCACGGCAAATGTTCAGGATGAGGCAGAGAGCTTCGACGGGTATACCATCATAGAAACGCCCGATAAAAAGGCTAACGTCGCGTTTATTGGTGCGACTCCGAAGAACCTTGATTCGCTTGTAACCCCGTCTGGTATTACGGGGCTTACTGTTACTGACCCGATTGAGGCTGTTAACCAGGTTGCTGCGGATCTGAAGGATAGCGGCAAGGCGGATATCGTTGTAGCTCTCGTACACGAAGACTCGAAGATTCTGGAGGACCTTAGCGACGATGTAGATGCAGCGGTCGGTGGTCACTCGCACCGCGACAAATCGGGTAATACTGCAAGCGGCGCTCCCATTATTCAGCCTAAGCATCACGGTGGTAATTTCGCCAAGATTGTGCTGACCATCGACGCCGACGGCAACGTGACCGCGACTGCTTCTGCCGTGGAGGTTGAAGCCGTCAAGGACAAGGACGTGCCCGAGTGTGCTGGCGAGGAAGTTAATACCATTTACGAGGAAGCATGGGATTACAGCGAAACCGAAGGCGCTAAGGAAGTCGGTAAGATTTCTGGCGTTGCGCAACGCGGCACGAACGATGGGGTAGCTCAAAACCGTGGCACCGAATCGACTGCGGGTAACCTGATCGCACAGAGCTTCCTCGAGTACTCGGATCTGGAGGGGTGGGAGGCGGACTTTGGTGTGATGAACCCCGGCGGCATTCGAGATGACTTCTATCCTGATGATGACGGGGTTATTACCTATGCTAACTCTGGTGCAGTACAGCCTTTCGGCAATAATCTGGCGACTCTAAAAATGACACCTAGTCAGATTTACAGTGCGCTTGAGCAGCAGTGGAAGAACCCAAAGGATAGCCACCCTGTCCTAACGCTTGGTCTGTCCGATAACGTTCAGTACGAGTACAACCCTGAAGCCAAAGATGGCGAGAGGATTACCGCGGTCTACCTCAACGGTGAGCTACTAGACAGGGAGAAGACGGACAAAACATACACCGCGATTGGCAGCATCTTCCTGCTTGGAGGCGGAGATGGGTTTGAAGCCTTCACCAAGAGTGATTTGGAGGAGCGCGGCGTGCAAGACGTAGATGCCTTCAATGAGGTCGTAAAGGATCAATCTAAGGACACTCCGTGGGAGGTTGACTACTCTCAGCGCGGTATCGGTATGGGTCCGAAGCCTGTTTTGGAGCCGGGTAAGGTAGCCCCGCTGAAGGTCTACTCTCTGTCGATGACCGCTGGCGAGCCCAAGCCTGAGTACGCGACCCTCACCATTGTGGGCGGTAAGAAGGATGGCGAGAAGCTCGCAGAAGTTAAGCTCGACAACACCCCGACACCGAAGAAACCCGAAACGGGTCAGGGCGTGTTCGAGATCGACGCTCCCGCTGACCTGCCCGCGGGCGATCTGAAGGTTCGCCTAACGGCAGGGCCGACGACCTACGACTTCATGCTCACCGTGAAGGCGGCAGACGACACGTCCGAGAAGCCTGGACAGGACGAGAAGCCCATCGTGAAGCCGAGCACCGGCGACACGAACGGGAAGACCGACGCTGCAGGCGACAAGACGAACACCGGTAAGGGCTCACTCGCCAAGACCGGTATCGATGCGTGGAGCCTCGCACTATTCAGCTTGATCCTCATGGGTGGAGGCGTTTCGGTTCTCGCCGCACGCCGCCGCGTAACCGAGTAACAAGCACACACTCCAAATAGAGGAGAAAGGTGAGCGGTCGGGAAGCCGGTCGCTCACCTATTTTGCGCGAAAATGACCAATTTCAACAGTTTGTCGTGAAATCTTGCTCAAAACATAGTTTCTTTACTATAATCACTTACGAGTATTAGCCCTCTGGGTGTTACTGCTTCTGCAGGCATGACCAGGTTGAGTCGGGTGGCTAGCCCGGCGTGCTCGATGAGGAGCGGAATGGTCGAAGACAAAGCCCGGATAGTACGAGCCTTCAACAACAATGCCGTATTGGCATCCGTTGGTGGAGACGAGTTTGTGCTGGCTGGCCGCGGAATCGGCTTTGGTCGAAAGCCTGGCGATCTGATCGATCTTGGCTCAGTACAGCAAAGGTACATAGAGCTAAGTAGCGACAGAGTCGAGTTTTTGAAATCCGTCAACTCTCTAGAACCAAAGCTAGTAGCCACGGTGTCGTCCGCAGTTGATCTAGCAGCGGACATGCTCGGAGAGTTGGACCCCTCAGTGTACGTCGTGTTGGCGGACCATCTATCATTCGCGGTTCAAAGGCATCGCACAGGTCAGCAGATTAACAATCGACTGACCGAGGAAATCAAAGTGGTTTTCCCTCGCGAGTTCGCGGCCGCAAAAGCTGTAACTCAGTACGTGAACACGCACCTTGAAGTGAAGCTACCGGTAGATGAATCCGCGTTCATCGCATTGCATTTGAACGCGGCACGCACAGGAGACTCAATCAAACAACCTCTAAATATTGCTAACCAAGTAGCGTCAACTGTCAAGCTCGTGCAGGAACGCCTCGGTGAAGCAGACGAAGAGGGTTTGGAAGAACTCCTGTTGGCTGTTCGACGACTCATTAATCGCACAAAGAAAGGGCAGATCCGCAAAAACCGGGTGACACGCCAAATCGAAATGTGTCTACCGGAAGAAATGGATTTAGCCCGTGCGGTCATCAACACGATTGCGGCAGACTTAAGCCAGTCACAAGTGGACGACGAGGCGGCGTTCTTCGCCACGTTCCTCCACGGTTGGCGTCAAAGTGTCTCCCGCGCTTAGACACTAATGAGAGGAGCCTTCGTCATGGGAGGCAAGATAATGGAGAGCTTGCAAAAGCTCGGCAAGGCCCTAATGGGCGCTGTGGCAGTAATGCCTGTCGCAGCAATCATGATGGGTATCGGTTACTGGATTGACCCTGAGGGTTGGGGCGCAAACAGCGTTGCAGCTTCGGTGCTGATCACCGCTGGCGCAGCAGTTCTCGATAACCTCGGCTACATCTTCGCCGTCGCTATCGCGTTCGGCCTAGCTCGCGACCACAACGGTGCCGCCGCACTTTCGGGCTTCTTGGGCTTCGCAACGGTGACGATGCTGATCAGCGAAGGCAAGATCGCAGGCTACAAGGGTATCGACGTCGCAGCACTTGAAGGCGAAGAAGCCGTCGCCTGGGCCTCCCAGGGTTGGGCCGCTATTGGTCCGAAGAACGTTCTAATCGGTATTTTGGTTGGTATTCTCGCCGCTTGGGTTTACAACCGCTTCCACAAGACCCGCCTCCCGCAGGCACTCGCGTTCTTCTCTGGCCGCCGCCTAGTTCCGATCATGACGTCCCTGTTCGCGATCATCCTCGCTGGCGTCCTGTTCTTCCTCTGGCCCGTCGTCTACTCGGCACTGTTCAACTTCGGCACCGCCATCCAGGGCATGGGCGCAATCGGCGCTGGCCTGTACGGTGTTGTGAACCGTCTCCTCATCCCGACTGGCCTACACCACGCACTCAACTCGATCTTCTGGTTCGACGTCATCGGCATTAACGACATCGGCAAGTTCCTCGGTGGCGCTTCCACCATCGCAGCAGCTGCTGAAGCAACCGACATCGCATCCTGCCCCGGTGTTTGGACCGGCAGCTCGTGTGAGGTCGTAGGTGTTGTCGGCCGCTACCAGGCTGGCTTCTTCCCCGTCATGATGTTCGGCCTCCCGGGCGCTGCACTCGCAATGTACATGCGCGCAGAGTCCAAGCAGAAGAAGACCGTTGCATCGCTCATGATGGCTGGCGCTCTCGCCTCCTTCTTCACCGGCGTTACCGAGCCGCTCGAGTTCTCGTTCATGTTCCTCGCACCGCTCCTCTACGTCGTACACGCACTCCTCACCGGTATTTCCGTTGCGATTGCTGCAGCCTTCCAGTGGACCGCAGGCTTCGGCTTCTCCGCAGGCTTCGTCGACATGTTCCTCTCGTCGCAGAACCCGCTTGCTAACAAGTGGTACATGCTCCTCATCCTCGGCGTCGTTTACTTCTTCATCTACTTCGGCGTGTTCTATGCCCTCATCGGCATCATGAACCTCAAGACCCCTGGTCGCGGCGAAGTTGAAGATGGTGGCGCAATGGAGCTCAAGGCTGGTGAAACCTCTGAGGTTGCAAAGACCATCATCGCTGGCCTCGGTGGCGCTGCAAACATCGACTCGATCGACTACTGCGCAACCCGCCTACGCACCGTTGTTAAGGACAACGTTCTCGTTTCCGAAAAGACGATTAAGAGCGCTGGTGTGGCTGGCCTGATCCGCCCGTCGCAGCACTCCGTTCAGATCGTTATCGGCCCGGACGTACAGTTCGTTTACGACGATGTTGCAGACCTGCTTGCATCCTCCGCAGTTTCGCTCGAGGGCGAAAAGGAGGCCTAATGTTTGGTCTCGGTAAGAAGAAAGTGGACTTCCACCCGGTTTTCGCGGGCGACGTAGTCACATTCGATGACGTGCCAGACGCGGTGTTCCAAGACCGTATGCTCGGTGAGGGTTACGCCGTCGTACCGCAGGAGGTGGATACGCTCGACGTACTCGCCCCCGTGGATGGCACTGTTTCGAAAGTTTTCCGCACGCTACACGCTTTCGCAATGAAAACTGAGGACGGCCTTGACGTGCTGGTTCACATTGGTTTGGGAACCGTTGAACTTGGAGGCAAGGGCTTCACTGAGCTTGCGTCTAAGGGGCAGGTCGTGAAAGCTGGAGATCCAGTTATTCGCGTTGACGCTGCGGCCGTTCGTGCGGCGGGCTTGAACCTGGTGACCCCCGTGGTGTTCACGAAGAAGAAGCAGGTTCAAAGCGTTGACGTCACGGAAGGGCGGGCTAACCCGTCTGACGTGTGCTGCAAGGTCAAACTAGCCTGACGGAGGCAAGCAGATGATTACTAGAACCGCTAAGGTCGCCTCAAAGGTTGGCCTGCACGCTCGCCCGGCAGCTATTTTCGCGGCTGCTGCGGAGGAGTCAGATTACGAGATCACGATCAGCTTTGATGGTGAAGAAGCGGACGCTACTTCGATTCTCGACGTCATGTCCCTTGGGGCAATGCACGGCGACGAAGTGACGCTCTCTGCAGAAGAAGATGAGGCTGCCGAAGACCTCGACAGGCTCGTCGAACTACTGGGTCGGGATCTGGAAAGTTAAGAGGAGTCTATTATGGCGGATACGTTGACCGGGATTGGCGTTAGTGCAGGTATCGCTCACGCGCCGGTGGCATGGGTTACCGAGGCACCGGGGTACGACGAAACTGAGGCGCCTAGTGCAGATTTGGAATCTGACGGTGAGCGTATCCGCCAGGCTCTGAATGATGTCTCTGGTGAGCTTCTCGCGCTTGCGGGAAGCTCCCCGGAGGAGTCGCGGCAGATTTTGGAAACTACCGCGTCTTTGGCGAAAGACAAGGGCCTTTTCAAGGCCTGTTTGAAGAAGCTTAAGGACCACGGCCCGCAGGCTGCTGTACATTTTGCCGTGGAGGATTACGCGAAGAAGTTCGCTCGCCTCGGCGGGTATTTCGCTGAGCGGGTTACGGACTTGTTCGATGTTCGCGACCGCGTGATCGCTAAGTTGCAGGGCAAGCCCGCGCCGGGCGTTCCTGAACTTACTGAACCTGTTATTTTACTTGCCCGCGACCTGTCTCCCGCCGACACGGCAACGATGGATGCGTCTAAGGTGCGGGGCATTGTGATGCGTGAGGGTGGCGTTACGTCTCACGCGGCGATTTTGTGCGCGCAACTCGGTATTCCGGCGATCGTGCAGGTGAGTGACGCGAACGCGCTCACTGAAGGCCAAATGATCGCGATCGACGGCAACGCGGGCATCGTGTATGTAGACCCCGATGAGGAAAGCGTTGCCACACTGGAGGAGCGCGCGGCCGCCCGACAGGCGGTTATCAACGAGTTTTCGGGCTCCGGTCAAACTTCGGATGAGCACGCGGTTGGACTGCTTGCAAACATCGGCACGGTTTCTGATGCGGTGCTTGCCGGCCAGGATCCGAACGTGGAGGGCATTGGCCTATTCCGCACGGAGTTCATGTTCCTCGGCCGCGCCGCAGCCCCCTCCTTGGAGGAACAAACCAAGGAATACACGCGCGTGCTACGCGCAATGGGTGCACGCAAGGTGGTTGTGCGTACCCTCGACGCGGGTGCGGATAAGCCGATAGCGTTCGCCTCCACGCGTGAGGAAGAGAATCCGGCGCTCGGCGTGCGCGGCCTGCGCCTCTCAATGTCTCGCGAAGACCTACTCGACACGCAGTTGCAGGCGCTTGCGGCCGCGGATGCGGAGACGGAGGCGGAGCTTTGGGTTATGGCTCCGATGGTGTCTACGGTTGAGGAGGCGCGCTGGTTCGCTGATCGTGCTCGCGCGGCCGGTATTGAGAAGGTTGGCGTGATGATTGAGGTGCCCGCGGCGGCACTACGCGCGGGACGCCTCGCGAGGGTTGTTGATTTCTTCTCGATTGGCTCGAATGACCTGACGCAGTACACGATGGCTGCGGATCGCACGGACGGCGTGCTCGCGGAGTTGCTCGACCCGTGGCAGCCCGCAGTGCTTGACCTGTACGCGCATGCGGCGGCCGCTGATGTTCCGGTTGGTGTTTGCGGTGAGGCGGGAGGCGACCCGCTGCTCGCGCTCGTGCTCGTCGGATTAGGCGTTGCTACCCTGTCGATGGGTCCGCGTAAGATTCCGGCAGTGCGTGCGGCTCTCGCAATGCACTCGCTTGAGGAATGCGGCAGGATCGCTCGAGCTGCTCGCCAGGCAGACACGGCCGCGGAGGCTCGTGAGGCGGCGCTCGCGGTTGCTGACCCGCGGATGCGCGCGATCGTCGGCTAACCGAGCCGGGTTTAAAGTTTTGAGGGAGGAGCTGGGCTCCTCCCTCATCGGTTTATGTCGCTCGTTTAGCGGGTTTACGCCGCTTGTTTAGCCGGTAGGCGGTGCGGTTAGCTGGCTGCGCGGTAGGTGATTGCGCCGGTGATGGGGCAGCGGCTCGGCGTTGTGCCTGGGCCAGGGCGCACGGCGGGCGCCACTTTGGTGAAGCGTAGTTTGAGGTGCTCGATCGCGGGGTCGATGTAGGCGATGTCGGCTTCCTCGGCTCCGAGGGCGCGTAGGATGAACGCTTCGGTGCTGGCTTTTGTGGCCGCGCGCTTGACGGGGTCGATGGGGAGCTCGGTGCCGGAGAGGCATGAGAGCACGAGTCGAACGGTTTGCGGTGTGGCTGGTTGGCTGATTTTGCCGGCTTGGTGTGCGGTTTCAATGAGTCGGAAAATGATGTGGTGCACGATTTTCGCGTGGTCGCGGATCTGGCTACGCGGATGCGCGGCGGCGCTTCCGAGCGAAACCCCGAGGTTGTACTGGCTCTTTAGTTCGAGTTGGGCGCGGATGTAGACGCGAATCTTCTGGATGGGGTCGTCGACTTCTTCGAGCGCGGAGGCGAGTACTTTCGTGAAGTTCTCGGTTGCGGCGAAGATGAGTGCCACGAGGAGGCTTTCTTTGTCTTCGTAGTGGTTGTAGAAGGCGGTGCGGCCGATGCCGGCGCGTCTTGCGATTTGCGCGATGGAGATTTGGTCGAACGAGTACTCTCGCATGAGTGAGGAGAGTGCGGAGAAGAGTGCGTCGCGCGTTTTTTCGCGGTGTTCGTCGAGATTCGCGCCGGTAATTTTAGGCATGGCCCTATTGTGACACTTTTGCTCTAAGCGTCGCAAAACCTGTGGCGGTAGACTGTCGGTGATGAGTTTGAAGATGGTTGTTGCAGCCGCGATTATGCGGGAGGTGCCCGCGGGCGGCGAGCCTGGTGGGGTGCGCATGTTTGTGGCGTCTCGCGCGTATCCGAGTGAGTTGCGCGGCTTGTTTGAGTTGCCGGGCGGAAAAGTGGAGCCGGGCGAGGTGCCTTCGGAGGCGTTGCTTCGCGAGATTAGGGAGGAGCTTGGCTGCGAGCTGGTGCTTGGAAGCCAGGTTGTGTCGGGGGATGAGGATGGCGCTTGGCCGGTGCTGGGCGGGCGCAGGATGCTCGTGTGGTTGGCGAGGGCACAGGGCGAGCCTCGGACTCGGGAGGGGCATTTGGAGTCCCGCTGGATTGGCGAGGCTGAAGTGTTGGATTTGCCTTGGATTGAGCCTGACTTGCCGATTGTGCGGGCGGCTTTCGCCCAGTTCTCTAAGGAGCGGGCGCTAGAGGACTAGTCGCAGCGGATCGGGCTGCCTAGGGCCTACAGGTATTAGCAGTGTTTGCTGTTCGTTGGCTCCTGGGGTGGCCGCGTGGTCTCGATTGTGGCCTGTTAGTTTTGGTGGCCGCGCGTGAACGCCGGTATACTGTTTCGGTAGCTACGCGCTTTGGCGCGGGGCTTTCGCGGGTGTAGTTCAATGGTAGAACATCAGCTTCCCAAGCTGAGAACGCGGGTTCGATTCCCGTCACCCGCTCCAAATTTTTGCTGACTTTTCTTGATATTTGAGGGATCCCTGCCGGCCCTGTTGAGGCCTCGTGGCAGGGATTTTCTGTGTTTGGGGCGCTAGTTGGCGAGCACGCGGGCGAGGAGGTCGTCTACGTGGCGTTCGATGTCGTCGCGGATTTCGCGAACGGTTTCGATGGGTTGGCCGGCGGGGTCTTGGATGGCCCAGTCTTCGTAGTGTTTGCCCGGGTAGATGGGGCAGCTTTCGCCGCACCCCATGGTGATGACCCAGTCGGATTCTTGCACCGCCTCGTTGGTGAGCATTTGCGGTGTTTCATTGATGAGGGGAAGCCCCATCTCATCTAGGAGGGTGATGGTTTCGGGGTGAACCTCATCCGCTGGAGTAGTGCCTGCAGAAAGTACGGTCACGTGGCTCGGCGCTTTTGCTTTCATGAGGGCGGCGGCGATTTGGGAGCGACCCGCGTTTTGGCGGCAGGCGAACATGATGGTGACGGGCGTGTTGGACTCTGCGGGCATGGGTTCTCCTAATCAAAGTTCGCGCTCGTTCCCCGGTGGGAACTCATCAAGGCCTAGTATCTCTCATCGCCTGTTGATGCGCCGTGTAAAGGCCTGGACGGTTAGTTAAACGTCATCAAGAATAGCAATTGTATACGATTGTTAGGCGCTCTTTTATTGCGGCAATTGGCGTCTTAATAGTGTCAAAGATAATGACGCTTATGTCTATTAAAAGCTTATTTGAATACAGGTTTGAATCGGTTTCGCACCTTTGTGCACGTATTGTTTACCGGCGTTGGTCATGGGCGTTTCTAAGTGGCGCAGATAATAGTCCCTATTTTTTCTGGCTAAAAACCGCGGAATATCAAGGGTTTCAAAAATTGTTCGGTGACTCATTTCACCTGAATTTGGAGAATTTATAGCCTTGATGGCTAAAAACAATTTTGTATCAAGTTTTTTGGTTGGAAAAATAATTGCTCATAAAACATGTGTCCTATAACGCGGATAGCGAATCAATATCTCGTATATCAGTGCGTGTTTCCACGAGAAGAATGGAAGTTAATGAAACGAGCTAACTGGAAGAAGGCAGGCATTTCTGCTGTTAGTGCATTCGGCTTGGTTGCTGCGTCCGTTGTTGCGGGTAGCGGTGTTGCGAATGCTCAGGAGATGGGTGGAGCGGCTGGTGCCCAGAACGCTCCGATTGTTGGCAAGGCGCCCGCGATTCACGAGAGGTCTGGGATTTCTGTTAAGGCGGTTATTCCGGTGCAGCCGCTTGCGGGGCAGGCTTACACGTGTGCTTTTCAGGCGGGACCTCATGGTCTTCTTATTGAGCCGAGCCTTGCTGAGGGTGGTTGCAAGATCTATGGCATCCCGGTTTATGACACCGGTGGCGAGCAGACCTATGAGGTGATTGTCGGGTTTCCGGGCTCGAATTATCCGGAGGAGAGGCGTGTCGGCTCCTACTACATTGGCAAGAATGTGGCACCTGCCCCTGGCGGCGCGGCTGAAAACCTTGGCGATGCTAAGGGTGAGGCTGATGACTCTCGCGGTGGCGAGGGTGAGGCTGAGGGTGTCCAGCCCGGTAATGATGCGCTGAACGATCTTGATGGCGACAAGGATGGTGTTTCTGACGCGTCTGA
>JAUNLN010000004.1:2252-108565 GCA_030532245.1 Actinomycetaceae bacterium | reverse complement strand
AAAAGGACAAAACAAAAAACACACTATCGAGTTCACAAACAACACCCACACACACGTCTTCGCACCCAAAAGTTGAGGTTCGAAGTAAGATGCGGTGTCAAGCTGTACCGAGCTGTTCAGCTCTTTTTGACAGCTTCTCTAGCTTAGCGGATCATTTTCCTTTGTCAACTTGAGTGACTTGGAAGCTGATCTTTCAACCAGATCGCTGCGAGTTTTTCTCGGTTCCGAGCGCCTCGCAACGAGATAAAACTTTACGTCGCTTTCCCCCGATAGGTCAAACTGGCCTGCGGTGACTCGTACCACAGGCCAGTTTTTCAGCTAGATTTCGCGGTTTTTAAACGCGAACGATTTTACGCGGGGCGCACTACCGCCAGATTGCGACGCCCCTTACGGATCAAAACAGTGCCGTCCGCAAGTGCGTCGCTTTCTGAGACAACTTGGTTCTCATCTTCAACGCGCTCATTGTTCAAGTAGGCGCCACCCGACGCGACAGTCGTGCGTGCAGCGCGCTTACCCTTCTCCAGGCCCGCCGCCACTAGAGCATCGACGATAGTTGCCTCACCGAACACCACTTCACCAGTGGGAAGCTCAGCCGTTGCGGATGCGAGAGTCTTCGCATCCACCTCACGCAGGTCACCCGAACCCCAAAGAGCAGCCGTCGCCGCAAGCACGCGGTCGAGCACCTCCTCACCATGAACGAGCTTCGTAACCTCCGCGGCGAGAGCCTTCTGAGCTTCACGCTTATGCGGCGCGTTCAGCGATTCCTCCTCCAGGCGCTCAATCTCAGCGCGATCGAGGAAGGTGAAGACCTTCAGGAAACGAACCACGTCGGCGTCGTCAACGTTTAGCCAGAACTGGTAGAACGCGTAGGGAGACAGCATGTCGGGGTTAAGCCAAATCGCGCCCCCCTCAGACTTGCCGAACTTCGTGCCGTCCGCCTTCGTGATCAGAGGCGTCGTCATAACACTCACGTCTACGTTCTCAACCTTGTGGATGAGGTCCATGCCGCCAACCAGGTTGCCCCACTGGTCGTCGCCACCCGTCTCAAGCGTGCAACCGTAGCGACGGTACAACTGCAAGAAGTCGTTCGCCTGCAGAATCTGGTAGGAGAACTCCGTGTACGAGATACCCTCCTTGGAGTTCAAACGACGAGCAACCGCATCCTTCGAAAGCATCGTTCCAAGGCGGAAGAACTTACCCAAATCGCGTAGCAGATCAATAGCGGAAAGCTCGCTCGTCCACTCCAGGTTGTTCACCATGCGCGCAGGATTATCACCCTCAAAGTCGAGGAAGTTAGAAATCTGATCCTTAAGGTGCTCAACCCAGCCCTCAACAACCTCGCGCGGCTGGAGCGTGCGCTCGCCCGACATGCGCGGGTCACCAATCAAGCCCGTAGCGCCACCAACCAGCGCAAGCGGCCTGTGCCCTGCCAGCTGCAGGTGCCTCATCAAAATAAGCTGAACCAAGTGGCCGTGGTGAAGCGAAGGCGCGGTCGGATCGAAACCACAATAGAAGGTCACAGGCCCCGAATTCAGCGTCTCGCGCAACTTATCCAAATCCGTGTGCTGACGAATCAGCCCTCGCCACTGCAGATCATCAATTAGATCGGTCACTGCAATTCCTTCCATAAATCCATTGTGTTTCCGGTGGCATTCTAAGCCACACAGTCCAAGTCTCGCCTATTCCGCCGCGTTTTAGCTAACTTATTCTTATGGCGAGAAACACTGTGCGAACCGACAGCTCTAACCGGCGCAATCAAATGCTTAAAGACCTAACGCGCGCTCACGCGCCCATCTCCGCATCGGCGCTTGGCAAAAAGTACGGGGTCACCCGTCAAGTGATCGTCAAAGACATCGCCATCCTGCGTGCCGAAGGCGCCTCAATCGTGTCTACAAACCGCGGATACATCCTCGGCACCATGAGCGCGAAACCAGAGCGCGTGTTTTCCGTACGCCACGAGCCGGACGAGATCCAAGCAGAGCTCTCTACAATCATCGAGCGCGGCGGATACGTTAAAGACGTCGAAATCGACCACCCCGTGTACGGGGTTATCTCCGCGAAGATTGAGGTTGGATCGTCTGAAACCCTCCGCCGCTTCCTAGAGGAGTTCGCGCCCGGGCACAGTCTTGCAAGGCTAACGGGCGGCTACCACAGGCACACCGTGTCGGCCGACTCTGAAGAAACGTTGGACGAGATCGAGCAGGGGCTGCGCGAAATCGGCTTCCTAGTCGAACGCTAAAGCGCCATCAGCCTTCTCCGCACTCGAAAAGTGGCCCGCCCTCGCGGTTTGCGCGCTGGGGCGGGCCACTTTTTACGCTAGGCGACGCCCCCGCGCGCCCGTGAAGTTCCCTACAAAAAGCCAGATTCGAGAAGATTCGATCAAAGGCCTACACATTTTTGATACTGTCTAGTCCGGTGTATATACAGCTCAGATTTGGAGTGTTAAATGACTTTTCCACCTAGCGTGCGGAAATGGGCTAACCGTTTCTTCATCGACGGCCTAACTGGTATGGCGCACGGCCTATTTGCAACGCTGATTATCGGCACCATCATGGTGCAAGTTGGCAAGTTCATTCCGGGCATCACCGGCAGTACGATCGTGCTGATCGGCTCCGTAGCATCCGTTCTAACCGGCGCGGGCATCGGCATCGGTGTTGCACACAAGCTCGAAAGCTCCACGTACGTGCTCGCCGGAACCGGCGTTGCCGGCATGGTCGGCGCGCACGCCTCCAAAATCCTAGATGGAGGAATCGTAGACGGACTCTCCATGCAACTGATCGGCCCGGGCGAACCGCTCGGCGCCTTCCTCGCCTCCTTCGTCGCTGTAGAACTCGGTCGATTCGTCTCGGGCAAGACCCCGATCGACATTCTCGTCACCCCGTTCGTAACCGCGGTTTCCGGCTCAGTTGTCGGCCTGCTCCTTGGCCCGTCGATCTCCGAAATGATGCTCCGCCTCGGCGACATCATCAACTGGGGCACCATGCACCGCCCGTTCGTAATGGGCATCATCGTCTCCGTCGTCATGGGCATGATCCTCACGCTCCCCATCTCGTCGGCCGCACTTGCGATTATCCTCGGCCTCTCCGGCCTCGCAGCAGGTGCAGCAACCGTTGGTACCTCCGCGCAAATGGTTGGCTTCGCAGTCGCCTCCTACCGTGAAAACAAGGTCTCGGGCCTCATTTCGCAGGGCATCGGCACATCCATGCTGCAAGTACCCAACATCGTGCGGCACCCGCAGATTTGGATCCCGCCGATCCTCACCTCCGCAATCCTCGGCCCCATTGCGACAACCGTGTTCCAAATGGAGTCCAACGCGGCGGGCGCAGGCATGGGCACTTCCGGCCTCGTCGGCCAGATCATGACCTGGTCGGTCATGTCTGAAACCACAGATCCGGTAACCCTCTTCCTGCTAATCCTCGGCCTTCACTTCGTTGCCCCGGCAATCCTTACGCTTGGATTCTCCGAGTTCATGCGCAAGAAGGGCTGGATCAAGTTCGGTGACATGAAACTCGCTTAATGAATTCTTCCGCGAACCGCGGTAATAATAAAGGATGAGCAAAAACGTCGTAATAGCCGGAGCAAGCGGATTTATCGGATCTGCACTCCAGGCCGAGCTAAAGAATCACGGCTGGAACATAACCACGCTATCGCGTGGAAGCAGCCGCGGGCAGTACTGGGATCCAGAGACATTTACCATCGACCCGCAGATTCTTGCCGGCCAAGATGCGGTGATCAGCCTCAACGGCGCACCGCTTGCAAAATGGCCGTGGACGCACGAGTACAAGCACCTTATTGTCGACTCGCGCCTCAAAGCGGTTAAGACCCTCGCTGATGCGATCAATCTTCTACCCGAAGATGAGCGTCCGAAAGTCTTCCTCACCGGCTCGGCCGTCGGCTACTACGGCTCGCGAGGGAACGAAGTTCTAGAAGAAGACTCCTCCCCCGCAAACGACTTCCTCGCAGGGCTTTGCCAAGTGTGGGAACGCGAAGCGTCGAAAGCAAACGTAGAGCGCGTGGTGAATATCCGCACCGGAATCGTAATCCACGAAAGCGGAGGCATCCTCGCCTCCCTGAAGCCGCTGTTCAAAACCATGCTCGGCGGAAAACTCTCCGACGGACGCCAGTGGATGCCCACCATTTCCCTGCGCGACCACGTAGCAGCCTCAAGGTTCCTTCTAGAAAGCAACCTTGAGGGCCCGTTCAACCTGACAGGCCCGGAGCCTTGCACGAACGATGAGTTCACGGAGGCGACCGCCGCTTACTTTGGCCGCATCCCGGGGATTCCTGCACCTGCTGGCGTGCTACGAGTCTTGGCCGGAGACATGTCGGTGCTTGCCCTCTCCTCGCAGTACGCGGTGCCAAAACGTCTACTGGACGCCGGCTTCACCTTTGCCGACCCAGACATTTACAGGCAGCTAGACAGCGCGGGCACGCGCATATAGCAGCCGGGCCGGCTACCGCTCAACCAACGCAGATGGGAACTCCCCACTGGTTTGACCTAACTAACAGATCAGCCGGTGGGGAGTTCCCTATGCGAGTTGCAGTCTTTTATCGCGCCTGTGCCGACATGCAGGCGCACAGCATCAGTTGGTGGCGTGAGCGCCCCGCGGCATCACCAGTTGTTCGAACAGTGCAAGTCGCTTGCAAAAGCCGCGCCCAGAGCCGCTCCCACAACGAGTTGCGCACTAGTTACAGCAAACACGTGCGGGTAGTTCGGCATTAGCTGAGCAAACAGCTCCTCCTCGACCTTGCGCAAGAACCCCGGAATCACCTCAACAACTTCACCCGAACAGATAATCAGCTGCGGATTCGACACGAACACCACCATGCCAAGCGCCCAGCCAACAGCCTTCGCCGCGCGCGCCACAGCCTCACGAGCCTTCGGATCCTTGTTTTTCAGCGCTTCGCGAAGCTCGTCCGCATTCGCAACTTCCGCGTTCTTGCAAATCGCCTGGATCGTAGTGATCGTCTCCACGCATCCGAGCTTCCCGCAGTTACACTTCTCCGTCTCACCGGGGATACTGATATGCCCGAACTCGCACAGCTTACCGGGTAGCGCGTGGTGCGAATCCGTTAGCAAACAACCGCCAACGCTCTTACTAAGACGCAAGTAGAACTGCGACGGAGCACCCTTACCCGCGCCCCAATACGCCTCCCCCAGCGCGCCAAAACGCACGGAGTTGTCAATCAAAATAGGAGCATCCCAAAACGAGTGGATAATCGGGAACAACTGGTTCCTAGCCCGCATCTTCACAGCCTGACGCTTACCGACCGGCATCGGGATGCCAAGACCCACGCGGCAAATGCGGTCTATGGAAACACCCCGCTCCTCCGCCTGCTTCATGAGCCGCTCACACAACTCTTGCGTGCGCTCCTCAGCAGTTCCAAACATGCTGGAGGGGAACGAGGTTTCAACGATTGGCTCGCCCAACCTGTCGAGCATGACGGCCGATGAGGTGGAACGGGCCAAATCCATGCCGACCATGTAGGCAACCGAATCATCAAACTTCAAAATGTCTACGGGACGATCCGGATCCTCCCCCGGTTCAGACTCGATAGTGATAAACGATGCGACACTATCCAAAGCCCTCGATAGGGAGGTTCGAGAAATTTCCAGTGACTGGGCAATATCGCTTCGGCTGGCTGGCTTCTTCGCGATAAAGCGCAAAACCTGCTCGCCCGACGTGAAACCTGAAGGTGGCGGTAGATCCATCGAACTGCCCTCCTCGGCAACTACTAGAACTCCCCTCGCCCAGGTGGAACGCGGCAGAGCGAGTGGAGATTCAAAGTCCACCAACGCGGCAACCACTTTGCGCATTAGCGGCAGCCACGAAAACTAATTTGCCTGTACAACGCTGTAGCAAGCTCATTACAAAATTCATCGTACACGGGCAAAGCCGAAATGTCGTTCATCTCACAATTGTCAAATCGAACAAGAGATACGTGTCGTCTTTGTAAGCCCCACACCGAAACACGTCATTTTTCGGTTTGAAACAAAATAGTGGCTCCAAGTGGGCAAAAACCCAGGTTGGAGCCACTATCCTATATCGCTACCTAAACCGCAGTTCAGCTACGCGTTATATTCGAGGTCATTGCAGGTACCGTGCACCTAGTATTCAAAGGCCTCGTTAGAGTGCTTCACGCATTGCCGCTACAGCCCTGCGAAGCACATCGGCCTGCTCATGTACTCGCTCGGGCGCGGTACCGCCCTTACCCGCGCGAGCAGCAACGGATCCTGCCGCCGACAATACGGTTCGGACATCCGGGGTTAGCTCCTCGTGAATGCCCGCGTACTCCTCATCCGTGAGATCCCACAGTTCACGATCCGTAGCACTCGCAAGCGCCACGCACCTACCGGAAATCTCGTGGGCTGAGCGGAACGGCACACCCTTCTTCACGAGCCACTCTGCGATGTCCGTGGCGAGGGAGAAGCCGCGCGGAGCGAGATACTCCATACGGTCGGTGTGCAGCTTCATCGTTTGAACCATGCCGGTAACCGCGGGTAGCAAAACGTCGAGAGTGTCGATCTGGTCGAAGACCGGCTCCTTGTCTTCCTGCAGATCACGGTTGTATGCAAGCGGCAAGCCCTTCAGCACGGTCATCAACCCGGTTAGGTCGCCGATCATGCGGCCGGCCTTGCCGCGCGCAAGCTCCGCAATATCCGGATTCTTCTTTTGCGGCATGATCGACGAGCCCGTCGAGTAGGAGTCGTCGAGAGTCACGTAGCCGAACTCGACCGTGTTCCAAATGACGATCTCTTCAGACAGACGCGAAATATTCACGCCAATCATTGAGGCGATGAACGAGAACTCCGCTGCCACATCGCGCGCCGCCGTAGCGTCGATTGAGTTCTCACAAACCTCATCAAAACCCAGCTCGGTTGCAATGTTCTGCGGGTTCATGCCCAGCGTATTGCCCGCGAGCGCGCCCGCCCCGTAAGGAGATTTTGCCGCGCGCCTATCCCAGTCGCGAAGACGCTCAAGGTCTCGCATGAGCGGCCAGGCGTGCGCCATCAGCTGGTGTGCAACCAGTACGGGTTGAGCATGCTGCATGTGAGTGCGCCCCGGCATGATCGCATCGCCGACCTCGTCAACCTGGAGGAGCAGAGCCTCCACGAGGTCTAGCACGCGGCCGGTCAGATGCTTTGCTTCATCTCGCAAATACACTCTGATAAGCGTTGCGATCTGGTCGTTGCGGGATCGGCCAGCGCGGAGTTTTCCTCCAAGCTCGTCTCCCGCTCGCTCAAGGAGGCCGCGCTCCAGTGCGGTGTGCACGTCCTCATCGCCCGGCTGGGGAGCAAACGCGCCGCTTGCCACGTCCGCATCGAGCGAAGAGAGCGCCTCCAGCATGCCCTGAAGCTCCTCATCGGAGAGCAGGCCGACTCGGTGGAGCTCGCGCGCGTGTGCCTTCGAACCAGCGATGTCGACGCGCGCGAGCCTCCAGTCAAAGTGGGTAGACACCGACAGCGCATCCAGGGCCTCCGAGGGCGCGCCCGAAAAGCGGCCGCCCCACAGGCTCACATTCTTAGTTCCGCTCATATCCCCTACTTGGTTGCTTTAAACGCGTCACCGTGCTCGAACTTAACGTCGCGCGCGGCAGCAAGCTTCGAGCTTAGGCCGTAGATTTCAATGAAGCCTCGAGCGTGCGACTGGTCGAACGTGTCGCCCGTTTCGTAGGTTGCGAGGTTGAAATCGTACAGCGAGGTCTCCGACTTGCGGCCGGTAACCGTTACGCGGCCACCGTGTAGCACGATACGAACGTCGCCAGAAACGTACTCTTGCGTGTGGTCAATGAATGCGTCGAGGGACTGCTTCAGCGGCGAGAACCACTGTGCCTCGTAGACGAGCTCGCCCCAACGCATGTCGACGCGACGCTTGTAACGGTGCTGCTCGCGCTCAAGAGTTACATTCTCGAGCTCCTGGTGCGCCTTAATGAGGGTGACAGCGCCGGGAGCCTCATAAATCTCACGCGACTTGATACCAACCATGCGGTCTTCAACAATGTCGATACGGCCAACGCCCTGAGCGCCCGCACGCGTGTTCAGCTCCTGAATGATCTCAAGAGGCGTGAGCTTGCGGCCATCAATCGCAACCGGAATGCCCTTCTCGAACGTGATGACGAGCTCGTCCGGAAGCGGCGGGTAAGTCGGGTCGTCCGTGTAGGAGTACACGTCCTTAGTCGGCGCGTTCCACAGGTCTTCGAGGAAGCCCGTCTCAATCGCGCGGCCCCACACGTTCTGGTCGATCGAGAACGGGTTCGACTTTGTCGTCTCAATCGGTAGCTTGTGCTTGTTCGCGTAGTCGATCGCAACGTCGCGGGTTAGAGCAAGGTCGCGAACCGGCGCAATACAGTTCAAATCAGGTGCGATAGAAGTAAACGAAACCTCGAAACGAACCTGGTCGTTACCCTTACCCGTGCAACCGTGAGCCATCGTGGTAGCGCCAAACTCGCGCGCAGCCTTTACTAGGTGCTTCGAAATCAGCGGACGAGAAAGCGCGGAAACAAGCGGGTACTCACCCTGGTAGAGGCCATTAGCCTTGAGGGCCGGCATGCAGTAATCCGTTGCAAACTCGTCGCGAGCATCAGCAACATACGCCTCAACAGCACCGCAATCTAGAGCGCGCTGACGGATAACCTCAAGATCTTCACCGCCCTGACCCACGTCAACCGCAACAGCGATCACCTCAGCGCCCGTGCGCTCACCGATCCAACCAATCGCCACCGACGTGTCTAGTCCGCCAGAGTAGGCAAGGACAATACGATCTTTCTTGCTCATGTTTTTCTCCAATCTAGAGCTCACGAATCGAGCGCTTTAACGCCCTCTGCATAGCTGAGCAGTTTGTTGCAAAAGTTTTCCGCCGCCGTATCCGACACGCACACAACCATGATCGTGTCGTCGCCGGCAACCGAACCCAAAACCGTTTCGTCGCGAGACGAGTCGATAGCCGACGCGAGCAGGTTCGCTGCTCCCGCTGGAGTTCGGAAAACCACGATATTGTTTGCCGTTGCGCCTCCAACTAGGAGGTCTTGGGACCAGCGCTGAAGCTTCTGTTCAGCCCCCTCCTCGCCCCATTCGGCATTCGCGGAATGATCCGACAGCGCGTAAATTTGGCGCCCGTCGCTACCGCGAACCTTCGTTGCCTGAACCTCAAGCAAATCCCTCGAAAGAGTTGCCTGGGCCGCCACGATACCCATCTCTTCCAAAGCTTCGCGAAGCTCGGACTGGGAAGTGATCTGGCGAGTCGACAAAATCTGTTCGATCGCCGCGTGCCTACCCGCCTTAGACGCGGGCGTACGCGTGCTTTCTGCTTCTTTCATTACTCCCCCTCCTCGTAGGTCTTCGCAAGAATTCCCCAAAGCGCGTCCGTAAACTCGCCCGCCTGCTCGGCAGTGATTATCAGCGGAGGCGCGAGGCGAATCGTTGACGGGTTCGCCGCGTTCACGATGAACCCCTCCTGCAACGCAACCTTCAGGGCTTTCGCCGCGAGCGGCTGATCAAGCTCAATTCCGATGAGGAGGCCTTGGCCTCGCACAGCCTTAATGTGCGGGTGGTTTAGTGCGCGAATGTTTTCCATCCACTGCGCCCCGAGCGTGGCGGCGTGGCTCACCAGATTCTTGGAAGTGATTTCGTCGAGCACAGCGATAGCAGCGGCTGCCGCAACGGGGTTTCCACCGAACGTCGTGCCGTGCATGCCCGGAGTGAGGATGCCTCCGGCAACCTCGGTTAGGGTGACCGCGGCGCCGATGGGAACGCCGCCGCCGAGCGCCTTGGCTAGAGTCACGACATCCGGCACGATTCCGCGCCCGTGGTGGCCCATCCACTTGCCCGTGCGACCGATGCCCGTCTGCACCTCATCCACGACCATGAGCGCTCCATACTCGTCGCACAGTTCGCGCGTGCGCTCCAAGAAGCCGGCCGGCACCTCCAGCACTCCCGCCTCACCCTGAATGGGCTCCACGAAAATGCCGGCAACGTTTTCGTCAAAAGCCGCTTCCAAAGCCTCAACCGTTGGGGTAATCCACTCAATACCCGGAATGAGCGGCGCAAACGGCTCGCGGTACGCCTCCTTGTACGTAAGCGAAAGCGCACCCAACGTGCGGCCGTGGAAAGCTCGCTCGAGCACCAGAATCCGGCTCTTTCCACTCGCCTTCCCATGCGCCTTCACGATCTTCAGCGCAGCCTCATTCGCCTCAGTTCCAGAGTTCGCGAGAAACACCTTAGCCGGCTGGCCGGGGGCAACCACCTCACGGATCTTCTCACCCAGCTCAATCTGCGGCATCGTCGCGAAAAAGTTCGAAGCATGAATCAGGGTTCTCGCCTGCTTCTCAATCGCCGCATGCACCGCCGGATGCGCGTGGCCCAGCGCATTCACCGCGATACCGCCAAGCAAATCCATGTAGCGTTTACCGTCCACATCCCACACGAAAACGCCCTCACCGCGGGCAAGCACCAGCATCGGCGTACCAAACACGCCAAGCATCGACTCCTCGTAACGCGAAGACCAGTTCGACATCACGCCTCCTTCGCCGTAATCATCGTGCCAACACCCTCATCGGTGAAAACCTCCAGGAGCATCGAATGCGCCTGACGGCCATCAATCACGTGCACGCGCTTCACTCCCCCGGCCAAAGCGGTTGCCGCCGCCTCCGCCTTCGGAATCATGCCGGACGCGAGCGAAGGCATCAGCTCGTGAAGCTCCTCTTCAGACATCGACTGAATCAGCGAAGACTTATCGGAAAAGTCCCTGTAGATTCCCTCAACATCCGTGAGCATGATCAGCTTCTCCGCGCCCACAGCCACCGCGATAGCAGCCGCCGCGGAATCCGCGTTCACGTTAAGCACCTCGCTTGGCGCATCCTCATCGATCGCAATCGAGGAGATCACCGGAATGCGACCGTGATCCACAAGATCGTTTATCGCCTCCGGGTTCACGCCCGTGACGTCACCCACCAAACCCAAATCGAGCGGCTCGCCGTTCGCCGTTTGCGTGCGGCGCTTCGCATACACGAGTGCCGCGTCTTCACCCGAAAGACCAACCGCGGCGATCGCGCGGGCGTTAAGGAGGGACACGAGTTCACGCTGTACCTTGCCCGAAAGCACCATTCGGACGATCTCCATCACCTCGGGCGTGGTTACGCGAAAACCGCCCACAAAGGGCGCCTCAATGCCAAGGCGCGAAAGCATGCTATTGATCTGAGGGCCGCCACCGTGCACCACAATCGGGTGCACACCCCAACTGTGCAGGAACGAAACATCCTGGGCGAACGCCCGCTGCAACTCGGGAGAAATCATGGCGTTTCCGCCATATTTGATTACAACTTTTCGGCCAGAATACCTCCGTAGCCAAGGTTCAGATTCGAGAAGGATTTTAGTTTTATCAAGTGGAGTTAAATCACTCATGTCGTATATGCGCTATTTTCGTGCACGTATCCGTGCGTTAGATCGGTTGTAAAAACAGTTGCGGAACTCTCTCCCGCTGCCAGATCAATCTCGATCTGAACCCTCTTCGAGGCGGAAAGGTCGAGATCTTCCTTCGGATCCCCAATTCCTCCGCCGCGACAAATCATGACCCCATTTATCGAAATGTTTACTTTGCTTGGGTCAAAACGTGCAACGCTTGTCGGTACCGTGCCGACCTGAGACAGGATGCGGCCCCAGTTCGGATCATTTCCAAAGATCGCGGTCTTCACGAGGTTCGAGCGAGACACAGACCTTGCAACCTCTACGGCCGCCTCCTCGCTCTGTGCGCCCTTCACCGTGATATCCACGAAGTGTTCCGCACCCTCAGCGTCGTCGCGGAGCATCCCTGCAAGCTCCGTTAGAAGCTTTTCAAGTTCTGCGCCAAACGCCTCCGGGTCGGGCTGAACACCAGACTCACCGGATGAGAGAAGCAAAACCGTGTCGTTCGTAGACATGCATCCGTCGGTGTCGAGACGATTAAAGCTTCGCTCGACCGCGTTTTCCAAGGCGGCCTGCAATGCTCCGCCCTCAACTATTGCGTCGGTCGTAACCACGCAAAGCATGGTTGCAAGCGCGGGTGCGAGCATGCCCGCACCCTTAGCCATGCCTCCGATGCGCCAGCCGCCGGTCTCAACCTGAACCTCTTTTGGAACCGTGTCGGTCGTCATGATCGCCGTCGCCGCATCGAGAGCACCCTCACTCGACAGCCCAGCCACCAAGCTCGGGATACCCTTCGTCAAAGTCTCGGTATCCATGTACTCACCGATCACACCCGTTGAACAAACGGCGATCTGGTTTTCATCAATCTGCATTTGCGCAGCCAAGGCAGCGACCGTCTCCTCAACGTCCGCGTAGCCTCGTGCGCCCGTCGCAGCATTCGCATTACCCGAATTCAGAATCACCACGGTTGGCACCGAGGTCTCCATGATCTTGCGGGTGTACTTGACGGGTTCGGCAACCACGCGGTTCGTAGTAAACACGCCAGCAGCGCTAGGTGCGCTACCCGTATTTACTACGAGCGCGAGGTCTTTTTTGCCAGAAGCTTTCAGCCCGGCTGCAACACCGGATGCTGAAAAGCCCCTAGGGAAACAAACTCCAGAAGTCACTAAAGAACACCATTCATCGGAATAGCAGTTAGCTCATCGAACCCAAACACGAGGTTCGCAGACTGAACCACGGCCGCAGCCGTGCCCTTACCGAGGTTGTCGATACCCGCGATCGCAGTTAGCATCTGCGTCTTCGGGTTAACTCCAGCCCAAACCTGCACGCGGCCGGTACCTGCGATTGGAGCCAGCTGCGGGAAGCCGTGGTTAATCACTTCGATAACCGGCTCGTTTGCATAAACAGTGTTGTAGACCTCCTTAACCTCCGCATCGCTTACCTCAACCCGGGTATTCACGATGGCTAGGATGCCGCGAGAAATGGGCACCAAGGTAGGAGTGAAATCGAGAGTTAGATCGCCAACGCCCACAATCTTCAGGTTCTGAATGATCTCAGGAATGTGGCGGTGCTGACCAAGCGCCGAGTACGGAACCACGTTGCCGTGAGCGGGAACCGCCATCAGGTTCGGTTTCATACCGCGGCCTGCGCCAGAGTAGCCAACAGTCAGTGCGGCACTCGCATGACCGCTCGTGATAAAGCCTGCGGCAACAGCGGGCATCAGCGCCAGCGTTACCGCGGTTGCGTTACAGCCCGGAGCTGCAACCGACTTAGCGTTCTTCAAAAGTTCGCGCTGCATAGACGCACGCTTCTGCTCGCCAGAAAGGATCGCAGCCGCCTCGTCGACGCGGATCAGTTCGGGTACACCATACGTCCACGGCTCTGCAAAATCGCCGGAGTAGTATTCGTCCCAATCGTCTTTGGAAAGTAGCCTATGGTCGGCACCCGCATCGATAATGACGGGGCCGCCTTCGAGTTGTTTCGTGATAGGTGCGGATTGGCCGTGAGGTAGTCCCACAACCACAAGATCTTGCTCGCGGAGCTTCTCAACGTCGGTCGGCTCGATGATCCGGTCGACAAGGGACGGGATATGCGGATTCAGATCCCCAAAGCGCATACCCGCAGAAGATGCAGCAGTAAGAGCATTCACCTCAAACTCGGGGTGATTGCTCAGGATTCGGGCAACTTCGCCACCGGCGTAGCCCGACGCGCCAATAATTCCCACAGAAATACCCATGCGATAACTATAGGGCAGGGTGAATAGTTATTAATAGAGCGTTTCTACAGGTGGGACAACCGAACTGGTAATCCGTAAGACGCCAACTGTCTTTAATGTAAGACAGGACTTGCTTTAACCGTTCTTTTGAATGTAATACAACTCTGCCGCCCCGAATACCGAGGCGGCAGAAAGTTTTAGTTAAGCGACTTCGCGTCGGAAGCGACCTCTCGGCCCCAAGCGCGAATCTCTTCCCAGTCTCGGAAATCGCCCTCGGACGCTCCCCCAAGGCGAGCGATCGTGCGCTCACGCAGTGAAAGCTTGCTCGGATCCAGGTGGCCGCTAAACAGCTTGTTCATACGCGGCTGAACACCAATCTGCGTGGCACCCACGCGAGCCGGATCCTTGATCAAGCCGGTCTGAACGGTTGAAAGACCCACTGAGAACGTCCACAGCTCCCGATCGAACAACTCCGACTGGTGGTCTTTCATGAAGCGACGCATCGACTCGTCCCACTGCGTCATGTACACGCAAGAGCCAAGCACGACACCGCCATACTCCGACAGGTCGGATACTTCAGAAGCCTCACGAATCTCTACATCTACGCCTTCGTCGCGCATCTGCTCAAAGATCTCATATGCGACCTCTTTGGTAGAACCGTGACGAGACGCCCAAACAAGCAAAATCTTCATGTGTCTAGTTTGCCCCATTTAAAGCCAAACCCCCACATAGATCGAAGTTACGTGGGGGATTTAGCACATTTTCCTAGCCTCGAAGTACCGCGCCGAGCTGATTTCTCAGGCGAGTAATGATCGCCTCACGAACCTTAGCGCTCTCTTCAGACTTCAAAGTGTGATCAGAGGCCCTCATGCGAAGAGCGAACGCAAGCGACCGCTTGCCCTCCTCAATCTGAGAACCCGCGTACTCGTCGAACAGGGAAACGTCTTCCAAAAGATCGCCGCCTGCCGCGTAAATCGCATCCATGACCATCGAAACCGGAATGTCCGAATCAAGCACCACAGCGATGTCTTCCTTAACGACCGGGAAGGTCGACACCGCAGAAACCGTGATCGGGTTCGGAGCCATCGCCTTAATCAGGGCATCAAGGTCAAGCTCCAGCGCGCTCGTGCGCTTCGGCAGACCGTACTCCTTGATTACCGCCGGGTGTAGTTCGCCGCCGCGACCAACCTCGACGAGGTTCTTCTTCTGGCGCACAAACAGCACTGCGGAGCGGCCGGGGTGCCAGGGTGCGGCATCCTCAGAGGTCGCCACGGGTTTCGGCGTCGGCTTACCGTGAGGCAGTTTCACGGCCGGATCGCGGTAAAGCGAAGCAACCTCAATGCTCACGCCAAGAGCCGAGCCAACGGCAAGAGCTGCCTCGAGCACGTCCGCCCAGTCAAAGTCGCGCGCCGGGGCCATCATTCCACTAGCGACGGCGGAGCCTCCCGCAACTAGGCCAAGGTGCCAGGGCTGCTTCGGCGTTCCGCGGTGCAGGGCGCCGATCTCACGGCCGCTCGGGCGCTGCTTCGCCGACGGAATCTCGGACGGCTTCGTACCCTTCGGGTGCGTGACAATTCCAAGTTCGAACACTCGCACCGAATCTGCGCCGCGAGCGGCGTTGCGCTGAGCCGTTTCCAAGAGGGTGTCGATGATCGAGGTGCGAAGGTTTGGCTGCGCATCCACCAGCGGGTTGCGTAGCTTCACAACGTCGCGGCGCGGATCTTCAGCCGGAATACCCTGACGATCGTGCGAGTCGCCGATGAACGGGTAGGAACCCACCTCGATGTAACCGCGGCCGGCAAGCGTGCTTGCAATCGCGCGGCGAGCAGACTGAGGCTTCGGAAGACCCGTGCCAGCCGTTGCTACGGGAACGATCGAATCGATGTTGTCGTAACCGTCGAGGCGAGCGATTTCTTCAACCAGGTCGCACGGCTCGTTCAGGTCAGGCCTCCACGTGGGAGCCTGCACGATAAGTTCGTCGCCTTCGCGCTTCACATCGCAACCAATGGTTTCGAGTAGCTCAATCACGCGCTCGTCACCGTAGTCGACACCTGTTAGGCGAAGCGGTTCGCTGAGCTTCATCGTGATCGGTTCGCGAACCTCAGTGTTGTTCAGGTCGCTAACGGGCGTATCCGCGGTGCCGCCACCGTACTCAACTAGAAGATCAACCACGCGCTGAGCGGCCACCGGCGGAAGCTCGGGGTCCACGCCGCGTTCAAAACGCTTTGCAGCCTCCGAGGGGAGCTTGTGCCTGCGCGAAGCGCGTGCAATAGAGACAGCGTGGAAGTGGGCCGCCTCGACCAGTACGTCGGTCGTACCCTCCTCGACCTCGGAGTAGGCACCACCCATTACGCCCGCAATGCCGAGAATGCGGCTTCCGCGATTGCCTTCGGGGCTGTCGGTGATGAGCAGATCTTCGGGGTCGAGTTCGCGCTTCACGTCGTCAAGCGTGACGAGCGTTTCGCCGGCGTTTGCGCGGCGCACTACGATCGGCTCGGCGAGCGCGGCAAGATCGTATGCGTGCAGCGGCTGGCCAAGATCAAGCATCACGTAGTTAGTGATGTCTACAGGTAGCGAAATGGACCTCATGCCCATCGCTTCCAGGCGCTTCACCATCCACGAGGGCGTGGGCGCCTTCGGGTCGATACCGCGAACGATTCGGGTTACGAAGCGGTCGCAGCCGACGCGGCCGTGAATCGGGGAGGCGTCTTCAACCTCAACCTTGAAACCGTCCTCGGTTGCAGCTGGAGGCGTGTTCTCAAGGTTTTGTGCGAGGCCGGGATCGGTGAACTTAGTACCCGTGGAGTGCGAGTACTCGCGAGCAACACCGCGCATCGAGAAGCAGTAACCGCGGTCGGGGGTCACGTTGATTTCGAGTAGCTCTTCACCAAGGCCGAGCAGACCGATGATGTCTTCACCGGGTGCCGGGATTTCGCTTTCCTCAAACTTTTCAGTGAGCACGAGGATGCCGTTGTGCTCGTCGGAAAGGCCCAGTTCGCGCTCCGAACAGATCATGCCATCAGAGATGTGACCGTAGGTCTTGCGAGCAGAAATCTGGAAATCGCCCGGCAGCACTGCGCCTGGAAGCACAACTGCGACGAGGTCACCCTCCTCAAAGTTGTGGGCACCGCAAATGATTCCGCGCGAAGGCAGATCCGAAGGCTCCTTGCCCTCACCGGGGGCGTCATTGTGTGCGCCCACGTCTACACGGCAGTAGTTGATTAGCTTGCCGTTGCTCTGCTTCTCCGTGACCTTGGTAAGCACGCGGCCAACCACGAGCGGACCTTGAACGGCCGCGCGGTGAATCGTCTCTTCTTCCAGACCAACCTTCACGAGGTCTGCCGCAAGCTTTTGCGCGTCGGTGCCCGGGAGAACCTCTACGTGATCCTTCAACCATGAAATCGGTACGTTAGGCATTTTTTAGTTCCCCTTCCCCGTCGTGCCGAACTGGAGGGAGAACCGCTGGTCTCCCTCAACAATGTCGTGCATATCCGCAATCTCGTGGCGCAACATGAGGGTACGCTCAATACCCATGCCGAACGCGAAGCCCGTGTACTCGTCCGGGTCGATACCGCACGCGCGCAAAACGTTCGGGTTCACCATGCCGCAACCGCCCCACTCAATCCATCCGGGGCCGCCCTTCTTCTGCGGGAACCACAGGTCCATCTCCGCAGACGGCTCGGTGAACGGGAAGAACGAAGGACGCAGACGCGTTTTCGCCTCCGGACCAAACATCGCCTTCGCGAAGTGGTCTAGCGTGCCCTTCAAGTGAGCCATCGTGAGGCCCTTATCTACCGCAATGCCCTCAACCTGGTGGAACACCGGCGTGTGCGTAGCGTCAAGCTCATCGGAGCGGAAAACCTTGCCCGGAACCGCGACATACAGCGGCAAATCGTGCGACAGGAGCAGGCGTGCCTGCACCGGCGAAGTGTGCGTGCGCATCACGAGGTTCGCATCCGCCTCATTCTCACCGCCAACAGAAGTGCCATCCACGTAGAACGTGTCTTGCATCTGGCGCGCCGGGTGGTCGATGTCAAAGTTCAGTGCGTCAAAGTTAAACCACTCGTGCTCAACCTCGGGGCCCTCAGCCACGTCCCAGCCCATCGAGACAAAGAAATCCGCAATCTCTTCCATGAGGATCTGCAGCGGGTGACGAGCACCGTCCGGCTGGCGTTTAACAGGAGCCGACACGTCCACGGTCTCGGCCACGAGAGCGCGGGCCTCTTCCTCTGCCTCAAGCGTCACCTTGCGCTCATCAAGTGCAGACGTAATCGCCTTGCGAGCCGCGCCAACCGCCGTACCAGCAGCCGCACGATCCGAACCGGGCAGCGAGCCAATCGCTTTACTTGCCAGCGCCACGGGCGCGCCGTCACCAAAGTGGACGCGCTTTGCCTCAGCGAGCTCCTCAAGACTCGAGGCGCCCTCGATCGCCTGGAGCGCCTCACGCACCAAAGCGTCCATCTGCTCCGCATCCAGCGGGTTTACTTCCAAGTTATCTTGCTTCTCAGACATATCAATCCTTGCGCATTCGTACCGCAATACAGATTAGCGCTTGCGTGCACTTAGTGCGGAATCGCGCGTGCCTTTCTGGACACATTCAAGGGGTTCAGCCACCAGCGAAGTGACTTTTCAGTTTCGCGAAGCATAATTGGGGCATGACTATGCCCGAATCAAGCGATTATCAGTTCAAAGAACCCAAGAAGTGGCGTATGCACCACCTCGCCCAAGCAAAACAGGCGGGCCGCAAGATCACAATGATCACCGCATACGACGCCCTCACCGCCCCAATCTTCGAGGAAGCCGGTGTGGACATGATCCTCGTTGGGGACTCCTACGGAAACGTACAACTCGGCTACAGCTCAACGATTCCCGTGACGATCGAAGACATGGAGCGCGCAACCGCCTCCGTAGCCCGTTCCGTCTCGAAACCGATCATCGTGGGCGACCTACCGTTTGGCACGTACGAGGCCAGCCCCCAGACTGCCTTCGATAACGCCGCCCGCCTCATGCGAGTTGGAGCAAACGCCGTCAAGTTCGAAGGCGGCGCGGAACTTGCCGACACGGTCAAGCTCCTCACCCAAGGTGGGATTCCCGTCGTTGGACACCTCGGCTTCACCCCGCAATCAGAAAACACTCTCGGAGGCCCCAGAATGCAGGGCCGCGGCGAAGCGAAACAGCGGATGATCGAAGACGCGCTAGCACTCCAAGAAGCAGGCGCTGTCGCTATCGTGCTTGAACTCGTACCCGCATCCGTAGCGAAAGAAGTAAGCGAAGCTCTTACCGTTCCTACAATCGGAATTGGAGCCGGCCCCGACACGGACGGCCAAGTACTCGTCTGGGCCGACATGGCCGGAATGTACGACTGGGTGCCAAGCTTCGTGAAGAAGTTCGCGAACCTTCGCGAGCAGCTTAAGGGTGCAGTTCAGGACTACACCTCCTCCGTTAAAGACGGATCATTCCCCGCGCAAGAAAACTACAAGATTGACTGATTGAGGCACACAGCATGACTTCTCTTGAACAGCTAGCTCGCCGAGCACCACTTGGAAACACGAAGCCGGGAATCATCTCTCCGAAACGTCCCGTACCGGCACACATCGAACGCCCCGAATACCTCTTCCACTCCGGCCCCGAGGTAGTCACCACCTCCGATATCAAATCTCCCGAGACGATCGAGAAGATTCGCCGCGCAGGCAAAATCGCTGCCGACGCCCTCCAAAAGGCCGGTGAGGCGGTTCGCCCCGGCATCACCACCGACGAGCTCGACGCGATCGTGCACGACTACATCACGTCGCAGGGCGCATACCCCTCCACGCTGGACTACATGGGCTTCAAAAAGTCGTGCTGCACGTCGGTGAACGAGGTCATCTGCCACGGCATCCCCGACTCGCGCCCGCTTGAAGACGGCGACATCGTGAACATTGACGTAACCGCATACAAAGACGGCGTACACGGCGACACTTGCGCCATGTTCATGGTCGGCGACGTAGACGAGGAGTCTCGCCTACTATCAGAGCGCACCCACAACGCTATGATGCGCGGTATCAAGGCAATCGCACCGGGCCGTGAAATCAACGTGATCGGACGCGTTATCGAAAAGTACGCGAAGCGATTCGACTACGGCGTTGTTCGCGACTACACCGGACACGGCGTTGGCGAAGCCTTCCACTCCGGCCTCATCATTCCGCACTACGACTCCCCCACCGCCAACCAAATTATGGAAGTCGGTATGGTTTTCACGGTCGAACCAATGCTCACACTCGGCGGCGTTGAGTGGGACCAGTGGGACGATGGGTGGACGATCACAACTAGGGATAAATCCCGTGTAGCCCAGTTTGAGCACACTATAGTTGTAACCGAGGACGGAGCCGAGATTCTCACACTGCCGTGAGGGGCCGTCCATAGGAGTAACTTATGGAAAATAATCTTGCATTTGGCATTGACATTGGTGGTTCTGGAATTAAAGGTGCGGTCGTAGACCTCGACACCGGCGAGTTCACAACCGAGCGGAAGCGAATTCCGACGCCCCAGCCCTCGACTCCCGAAGCTGTTGCCCAAACGTGTAGGCAACTAATCGAAGAGTTTGACCTACCAGAGTCGATGCCGATCGGCATCACGTTCCCCGCGCCCGTGTCTAGGAACGTCGTTTTGTTCATGGCGAACCTCGACAAGTCGTGGGAGGGCGTGAATGTTGCCGAGCTTATGGAAAACGAGCTCGGCCGCAAGGTTTACGCGGTCAACGACGCGGACGCAGCCGGCTACGCAGAAGTTCTCTACGGTGCAGCTAAAGGAGTAGATGGCCTCGTAATCGTTACGACTCTTGGCACGGGCATCGGCTCGGCCATGATTTACAACGGCCAGCTCCAACCGAACACCGAACTTGGCCACCTCGAGATTGACGGCCACGACGCGGAAACACGCGCCTCGTCGGGCGTGCGCGAAGCCGAAGACCTCTCCTTCAAAAAGTGGGCAAAACGCCTCACGAGATACTACGGGCACGTCGAAATGCTCTTCACCCCCGACCTGTTCGTAGTTGGCGGAGGCGTGTCGAAGAAGCACGAGAAGTTCCTGCCCCTAATCGACATTAAAACCAAGATCGTTCCGGCAGAACTTTTCAACACCGCTGGAATCGTAGGAGCCGCCGCGCTCGCAAAACGATACCTGTAGCGCACTTAAGTACCCCATTTGGAGCTAGACGGACTCGGCTTGACCCGCATAGCCCAAGTGGGGTTCTTTATACCCAAAATTGCTGCGCGGGGTTTTACAACGGGTATGCAGTAGAGGAGACGAAGGGTGGGAGTCTCAACAAAACTGCGGGGTTGAAAGCTTCAAAGGAACAGCGCACGAACTAGTAGCTGCACCACCTTGCGCAACTGTTTGAAAAATGCGGAAGGCACAGGCGTTTGAGGTGGAAGAGACGGCCTATAAGCCGGATTCTGTTCAAGGGGGCAAAGCCCACCCTTCGATGGTCATCTATCTCGAACCGCCGTTACCGGCGGCTTCTAGCAACCTACCCGCACGCATTGGACGGACAGCCCTGCGCACTGCTTGGTCTTGCTCCCGGTGGGGTTTACCCTGCCAGTTCAGTCACCTGAACCGCGGTGGTCTCTTACACCACCTTTGCACCCTTACCCTTAGCGGGCGGTTTGTTTTCTGTGGCACTATCCCGCGAGTCGCCCCGGGTGGCCGTTAGCCACCACCGTGTCCTGTGGAGTCCGGACGTTCCTCGACAATGTCGCGACCATCCAGCCGTCTCTTCCGCCGACTTATTCTACTAAAGTTTCAACCATGCTTGTACTTCTACCTCCCTCCGAAGGTAAAACCCGGCCGGCAGACGGGCCGGCCCTCGACCTGGCCCAGATCCACCCGTTTAGCGGCGCACTCGAAAGAGCTAGGCGCGAGGTTCTTGAAAACCTCATCCAAACGTCAGCGCGCGAAGACGCCCTCGAGGTGCTCAAAGTCGGCAAATCGATTGCTGGAGAGGTGCATGCGAACACGCAGTTAATCGGCGCACCAACCGCGCCGGCGTGGCAGGTCTACTCCGGAGTACTGTTCGAAGCGGGCAACTTTTTGGAGCGCGGGCCCCTCTACAGCGCATCAGACAGTTTCGAAGTTCTCGTGCAGTCCGCGCTTTTTGGTGCGGTAGACCTCGCCTCCCCCATCCCCGCATACAGGCTTTCAATGGACACGAAACTTCCCGAGATTGGGGCACTAGGAACGTGGTGGAGGAAGCAACTTGCAGACCTCATGAATGAGCGCGCGCATCACAGGCTCGTAGTCGACATGCGATCTGGCGCTTACCAGAAGGCTTGGCCGGGCACGGGCTTGGAGGTTGACCTCATTCGCGTAAACGCCGTGCGCGACCGGGGTGGGAAACGAAGCGTGGTTTCACACAGTGCCAAACGCTACCGCGGCATACTCGCGGGCGCGCTCATTGAACACCGAGACGAACTAGACGGTTCGATTGACAGCGTTTTGGAGGTCGCGCGCGGAATCGAAGCAGAAGATTTCACCGGCGTGGAGGTTCGCGAAGCCCGCGACTACCTAGAACTTGTAATCGTCACCAGCTAGGCCTCTGCCTCAAACGCCCTAAGAGAAGCTCCAAGTACTCTCGCTGCCTGCGCTATTTCGGCGCAGGCAGTCTTGAAGTTTTACTCGGTTTTAACGACTACGGCTTCGAGCTCTTCGCTCAGGTAGACCTCGTCTGCCTTCAGCATCGTGATCTCGTGCCACTCCGACTCAGGTAGCGCAACGTTCATGCCAACGATTGCGCGGCCCTTCGCCTCATACACGCCAATACCGCCACTGCGATCCTTGAAGTACTCGTACTCGTCCAGAAGCTCCGAGTCGATCTCTCCGGCGAGCTCTGCACGCTTAGCAAGCTTTTCTTCAAGCTCGACTTCCACCTCACCCATCGCCTCGCGAAGCTCAGCGTTAGCGGCCTCCTCATCGGCACCGACAGCTTCCATCTGCTTGTCGAGCTGCGCGATCTTGCTTTCCGCATCCTCAAACACGGCCATGACTTCGATCAGCTCATTTTCTAGCACTCCGCGGCGCTGAGCCATCTGATTCAGCTCATGCTGCATTGCCTGAAGGTCCTTATGCGACCCCTCACCCGATGCGAGACGAGCATCCATGACCTCCTGGCGTGCATCGAGGCGCTCAAGATCCTGCTCGACGCGCTTCACCTCGCGCTCAGTATCCTTCGCGTGAGAGCGTGCAGCGACTTTCGCTCGCTCCAAGTCTTCTTTACGTCCGCTCAGCGCGTCAAGGGTTTTAACAGCCGGGTGCTTCTTGCGCGCAGCCCGCAGTTGCAAAATCCGCGTGTCAACCTGTTGCAATTCGAGAAGTTTCAACTGATCTGCCGGGGATGCCTTCACTTCGCACACTCTTTCACTTGTCGGAAACTAACCTAATTCTACGAGGAACGCGCGCCTTGCCCAAACGATCAACCAAGGGTGGGCATGTGGGCGTGCCACGGCTCCGTGACGAAACGAGACACGTCGATTTCCAACTCGACGCCAGCCTCCTTCGCCGCAGCCTCAAGATCGTCGGCAAGATGAGGCAACCACAGCCACTCCGTGGCCCAGTGGGATCCACTGATTAGTGCGGGACCGCCCGCCTCAAGGTGTTCACTTGCCGGATGATGGCGAAGATCAGCCGTTACATAAACATCGGCACCCAGCTCGCGAGCCCGATTCAAGAATGAGTCGCCGGAGCCTCCAGAAACCGCAACGGTCTGAACCTGCATTTTAAGGTCGCCGCCCGGAGCTCCAATCAGAATGCCGTGAGGGCCAGCGGGTAGCGCCTTCGCTACGACCGCGGCAAACTCCTCCAATGTCATAGGTTCGGGAAGCTCCCCGATTCGGCCGAGCCCACGCGGGTTGCCAGCTTCGTCCTCATCTACAGGATCGAACGGCACTCCCTCGATTCCAACAGCCTGTGCGAGCGCCCAGGCAACTCCGCGCGTGGCGGCGTCGGCGCTCGTGTGCGCGTTCAGGAGAGCGACGTCCGACTTTATGAGGTCGTGGACGATACGCCCCTTGTAATCCAGGCGCGACACGAAACTAGTTCCACGAAGATAAAGCGGGTGATGGGTGATCATCATGTCGTAACCACCCTCACACGCTTGCGCGGCGGTTGCTTCAACGGGATCCACGGCGAGGAGGATCTTTTCTACAGGCTGATCCGGATCCCCCACAATGAGGCCGTTCTTATCCCAAGATTCCTGGAGGAAGGTCGGGTACCGCTCCTCCATCACTTCCATTACGTCTGCAACAGTCCACTTCATGCTTCGAGCTTACAAGGAACGTCGAAGCCTTCGTACGAGTTCGATCTAGTGCGCGGTGACTCGAAGCTTCCAGTCCGGCCCGGTTTCGAGGTAGGAGATCGACACGGATTCTCCGAACTGCTTGTGGATTTGCGATAGAAGCGGCACCGGATCGTGCGGGGCAATGAGCGCAAACGACGTGCCCGGGCGCAGGGCATCAATTGCGCCGATGATCGCGCCGTGGCGGATGATCGGAGGAATATCCTGCGCGTCTAGTTCTGGTAGTGCGACTGAGGTGTGGCTACTGCAGCATCCCATTATTTTCTCCTTTGAATGATTGACTCTAAACATATTTACACATCTTGTGTAACTATGGCAAGGGTGTGCCCGTTTGGACTACGATGGAAGAATGGCTGTCGAACTTACTCCCGCTCAGTTTCGGATCCTCGCTGCTATTGAAGAGCTTGGGCCGGACGTTAGCGTTGCTGCGCTAACAGAGCATCTTGGCGGCCACCCGAACGCTTCGCGGAGGCATTTGGCGATCCTCGAGGAGGCGTCGCTGATTTCAACGTGCACGACGAACTCTCAAACGAGTGGGCGCCCGGCGAAGCTCTACACGATCACGGATGAGGGCAAGAAGACCCGCGCCGCAGACTCTGGCGAGCCGGCGAGACTGAACACGCTGCGCGTGCTCGCCAGCCATCTTGCTAAAGATAAGAACGCGGCTGAGACCGCCTACAAGATTGGCAAAGAGTGGGGCGAGTCGGAACGCGACGAGGTTGCGAGTAACCCGATGCGCGCGCTTTCGCGCCAGGGTTTCGCTCCCTCAAGAGCCACCGAACCGGGCGAGTTCGACCTGCTCTCCTGCCCCGTACTGGATGCAGCTAAAGAGTCGCCGGAAGTTATTTGCTCACTGCACCGCGGCTACTTGGATGGAGCCCTAAACGCGGCTGAAACAACGCTCACGCCGTTCGCGACGCCGAGGGGTTGCCGCGTAAGAATCACGCGCAAGTAGTGCCGAGAACCTTTCACGTAGCTGGATAAACGTAGCGGCACAGGCGCAACGGGGTGATCGCGAGGATCAACCGCGGCCAGCCCGCAACTCGTTGCACGAGCTCCCTTCGCCGCACGGTTTATCGCGAGGATCAACCGCGACCAGCGCGCATCAAGTAGCGTCTTTACCCGAACGCTTTGAGGCGCTCGAGCAACGGGCCGTAAGGACCGTCCGGATCGTGCGAGGCATCGAGCCAAGCGTCCACAAGCCCCAGCGCAGCAGGCGGCGCGATCACGTTTTGGCCCATGCACAGGATTTGCGCGTCGTAGTTTGCGACAGCACCGACCACCGAATAAAGGTCGTGAGCAGTAGCTGCCCGCACCCCCGGAATAGTAGACGCGGCGATTGCGGTTCCGATTCCCGTACCGCATACAAGCACCGCACGATCCGCAACACCGGTTGCAATCTGGATCGCCACCCGCCTTGAAACTTCGGGATAGCCGCCATTTGGGTCCGAAATATCAACGACACTTTCAACTCGGCTATCCGCCTCGAGATACTTGAAAATCTCACCCGCGAGCGCAAGACCGTTCGACGGCGCCGCAACAATAATCTTCAACTTTCACCCTCCGTTTCGGCGTGTTTCGAATTGACGCGATGTCAGCGATGTGCTTTTCTCATATTATTACACACCATATGTATTAATGTTCAGCGTCGAACGGATCCCATAATGAACCCTGATTTTCCAATCTGGCTTCGAGCCACCCACTTGATTAACTTCATTTTGATCGGCATGCTGTTGCGATCTGGCTGGGAGATTCTCGCCTCCCTACCCCGCCTTTGGTGGCGCAATGATTGCGCGCCCGGAACCGAATGGCTGCGTTTCACGAAGAAGGAGCTGCCGAAGCAGGAGGGCGTTTACACGTCCCTCATGGACGAGAAGTCTCTCTCGCCCCTCATCGCCCTGCCGGGCAGAGAGAATATTGGCCTTGGCCGACATTGGCATGGGCTTTCGGTGATGCTTTGGGTGCTTAACGGAATCGTTTATATCACCTTGCTATTTGCGACCGGGCTTTGGCGCAGGATCATTCCAACGAGCTGGGATATTTTCCCAGAGGCGTGGGAGTCGCTGAAGATCTACCTTGGTTTTGGCATGCCTTCGATTGAGCATTTCCAGCCGTACGACGCTTTGCAGATGCTCGGCTACACGTTCGTCATTTTCATTCTGGCGCCGTTCATGATTTTGACGGGTGTTGCGATGGCTCCCGCGGTGCGCACGAGATTCCCGTGGTACGTGAAGATGTTTGGCGGACATCAGGGTGCTCGCTCCCTCCACTTTATTGCGATGGTGCTAATGAGTGGTTTCATCGTCATGCACGTGGGTCTCGTGTTCATTGTTCACCGCGAATACAACCTCGTGCACATGGTGTTTGGGGACGTTGATACGACTCGTTACGCGCAGGCTTTCGTGATTGTGATTGCAACGGTTGTTGCGGTGACCCTGTTTTGGATTGCACTTTCCTACCTGTCTCTCGCGAACCGGCCTCTTGCCCACAAGTTCCTCGTTGCTTTCACTGAGATTGGGCGGAAGGTGTTTTTGAACTGGATGAAGCCGCGTTCGGCGACGCAGGCGACGCTGACGGAGAAGGATATCTCTGCGTTCCATTGGACGAATGGCTTGCCGCCGACCGAGGAGGAGTCTGAGGAGTGGCATGAGGCTGCGCAGTCAGATTGGGCGTCTTACAAGATCACGCTCGGCGATGACACGACGGGCAAGACGAGGGACTTTACGCTCGCAGAGTTGAAGGCTTTGCCGCAGGTTTCTTACATTGCTACGCACACGTGCATGCAGGGCTGGTCTGCGACGTCGAGGTGGACGGGCGTGCGCCTGACGGACGTGCTCGCTCTTATGGGTGAGAAGCCTGAGAGGGCGAATTATGTGCTTGTCGATTCTTATGGGCTTGCACAGAAGATGTTTGACGGCCGGCCGCGCGAGCCGTTTTATTCGGTGCTTGATTTGGAGACTCTGGCTGAGGAGGACACCATTTTGGCGTACGAGCGCAACGGCCACCCGATTGAGAAGTATTTGGGCGCCCCTGCGAGGTTGAGGGTGGAGTCTAACCACGGCTATAAGCACGTGAAGTGGGTGCGTTCGATTCGTTGGATTGAGGACTACCGGGACTACGGCGATGGCCGAGGCGGAACCCGCGAGGATTCCTCCCTACAGGCCCTCAACGGAAGGATTTAAAAGCCGAGGGCCGCCGCGCGAACTCCACCCGACCGACGTTCAACGGACATATAACCAGAGCGCGGCCCCTCACGCCCACAGGCGGAAACAAATACTGACACCCGGTGACGCCGCGATTTTCGCGGCGTCACCTCGCGCATAACCCGACTACGTGAATGCCAAGCAAGAAGAACTAGGCGAGTTGACGATCCTGGAACCGCAAGGGAGAACTCTGCTTACCTTCGAGCTGCCCCCGTCGTACTCCTTTGCACGAACCACGTTGGCACCAACACACCTCGAGGAGCCGATTCCAGCTCAATCCCCTGCAGACGCAGCATCGCTTTTTCTGCAGCAAAACGGGCCATACGTTCCGTATCTTGCCCGATTGAAGTGATTTGAGTATAAAAGCGCCTAGCCACTTCAGAATCGTCCACGCCAATGATCGAAACATCCTCCGGCACGCGCACGCCTCGACGAATAAACAGATCGATCATGCCTAAAGCCGCGCGGTCGTTGAACGCAATGATCGAAGAAGGCAGATCATCCAGCAACGCCTCCGCCAACCTGGCGCCCTCTTCTTCAGACAAGCCACCACTTTCAACGCGATAGGAAATACCCAAGCGCTTCGCGACGGCCTTAAACGTTTGCTCGCGCGACCCAGCCCCAGCAGATCCTGGCGCAGAAGCAAAAAGCACATCCCTATGCCCCAGCTCGATCAGGTGACCAATCGCCTGCTCAAACCCCTCAGTCTCATCCGAAGCAACCCACTCGTGAGGCGCTTCAAGCCTCTGGGCTACAGACACCACCGGCACGCCTGCCGTCACGCTCGAGATTTCTTCTCCCGAGAGCGTCGCACCAAGGAGCACAACCGCGCCACAGCGATAGCTGATTAAAGACTTTAAGGCCGTGACCTCATCTCTACTTGAGGACCTCGCCGAAAGAACCAAGTTGTAGTCGGTGCCGTCTATTGCACTGTAAAGCTCATCCAGCAATCGCGAATGAAACGGTTGGTTCGTCAAAAAAGAAACACCGATATCCCGCGACTGGGTCGTACGCAAAACGCGAGCACGTTCGTCAGGAACGTACCCGATCGCCTCGGCCGCCTCCCTAACACGCCTGCGCGTCTCCTCCGAAGCGCCCGGAGCGTTTCTAAACACGATAGACACGAGGGATTGGGACACTCCGCACGCATCCGCAACATCACGCATCGTTGGCCGACTTTTCTTGATCACACATCCAAGTTTAGGCGATTTTTAAAGGATCTTGCACAAACCTATTGCCTTTGTCCTAACAATTCCTTACGATACTAATACGTACTAGTAAAACGAACTAGTTATTCTCAATGATGAGAGGACACGCCATGCAAAAGATTGCAGTTATCGGAACCGGCCGAATCGGTACGCACCACGTTGAAGCACTTGTAAACGACGTGATCGGCGCGGAAGTCACCGCACTCGTAGACCCCGCCCTATCCCGAGCACAGGAGCTCGCAAAGCAGTTTGGCATTCCAAACACGTACGCATCCCTCGAGGAGGCCCTCGCAGACGGCGATTTTGACGCAATCGTCATCTCTACTCCCGTTGCAACGCACCTACCCCTTATCGAAATGGCAGCCAAAGCCGGTAAGGCAGTATTCACCGAGAAACCGCTTGGAGGAAGCCTTCAAGAAGCGCGCCAGATCGAAGAAATCATCAACTCGACAAAAGTCTTGTTCCAAGTCGGCTTTAACCGTCGCTTCTCCGAGTCCTGGGCCAAGGCTCACGCGCTCGCAGCCGAGGGCGCAATCGGAACGATTCAGCGATACCACTCGATCACGCGCGACCCTGGCCCCTACGGCGGCAACCCCGACGCGACGCCCGTCGGCACAATCTTCAAAGAAACCCTCATCCATGACTTCGACACGATCAACTGGTTTATGGAAGGCGCATCGCCGGTGAGCGTATACGCAGCCGCAGACGCCCTCATTGCCCCTGAAGCCAAAGAAAAAGGATTCCTCGACTCCGCAGTTGTAACCATCACCTACGACAACGGCGCTATCGCAACCGCGGAAGCTTCCTTCAGCGCACTCTACGGATACGACCTGCGCGGCGAAGCTTTCGGCTCGAAGGGAATGCTCCAAATGGGTGTTCCAGAAAATACTGCGTGCCGCGCATACACGGCTGCCGGACTCTCCGTCACCACGGATGGAACCGACACCTCCCGCTACCACGACTCCTACGTACAAGAATTCCAGACGTTCGTTGAGCGCCTAAACAGCAAGGAGATCGCCCACCCCGACGTCTTAGCCGGAGTGATGGCCCAGGCAATCGCAGAAGCATGCCAGCGATCCGTAGACGAAGGCCGCGTCATCAAGATGGAGGAAGTGCTGTGAACACCCCATTTGAACTCGCCGTCTGCGCCGAAATGCAGTTCCTCGACCTGCCGCTCACCGAACGAGTAAAACGCATCGGAGAATACGGCATTGCTGCGGAGCTGTGGAACTGGCACGAATCGCACGTCGACCTCGAAGCCATCGCCGCAACCGGCGTGCCCATCCTCAACATGAACGCTTACATTTCGGGCAACCTCGTTGAAGAAGACGGCATCGAAGAATTCCTTCGCACCGCCGAACTTGGCGCCAAGAAGTCTAAGATTCTCGGCTCGCCCAGACTAAACTTCCACGGCACAGGTCTTGGCGAAGGCGGCATCCCCGTTATGAAGACCGAAGTAGTGACCGGCAAAATGTGGGCCAAAGCGACCACCACTCTCCTAAGGCTCGCAGAGATCGCTGAGAAGCACGACGTCGTGTACCAAATGGAGAACCTCAACCTCCCCGTCGATCACCGCGGCACACCGTTCTCGCACCCCGAAGATGTGCTAGCGCTCATTCAAGCGGTTGATTCACCTCGAATCCGAATGAACCTAGACCTGTACCACGCGCAAATCGGAGATGGAAACCTCATCGAAACCTGCAGGGAGGCACTGCCCTACGTGGGTGAAATCCAGGTTGCAGACGTGCCGGGCAGGTGCGAACCGGGCACAGGTGAGATCAACTACCGCAACATCGCGGTCGCACTCCACGAAATGGGATACACGGGCACTGTCTGCATGGAGGCCTGGGCCAAAACGGACTCCGAAGTCGCCATCCCGGCATTCATCCAAACGTTCAGCGACTTGGAGGGGTAACCGTGAGCACTTCGACACCCACCCGAACCTCAACTCCAAACGTTAAGAAGAAGAACATCAACGGCGTCGTCGCCATCGCAACGCTCGGCGCACTCGCCTTTGGATTCGACACCGGCGTAATTTCCGGCGCGATCCCGTTCCTCGAACTGCCATTTAGCGACGGCGGCCTCGCCCTCGATAAGACGCAGGTCGGTTTAGTCACCTCATCGCTCGTTCTCGGCGCCGCGTTCGGAGGCCTGTTATCTGGAAAGATGGCCGACTCCGTTGGACGTAAGAAAACGCTTCTTGCCGTCGCCAGTCTTTTCGTTCTCGGCGCACTAGGTACTTCATTTGCACCAAACGTGACCGTGATGGTCATTTTCCGCATCGTGCTTGGTCTCGCTGTTGGCGGCGCTTCCGCAACGGTTCCCGTGTTCATCTGCGAACTTGCTCCTACCGACCGGCGTGGAAAACTCGTGGCCCGCAACGAGCTACTCATCGTAACCGGCCAGCTACTCGCCTACTCCACGAACGCAACGATTGCGACAGCTCTACCTAACGACCACCACACCTGGCGTTACATGCTGCTACTTTGCACGCTACCGGCCGCCGGATTGTTCGTCGGGTCGTTCTTCCTCATCGAATCGCCCCGCTGGCTAATCGACCACGGCCGTGACAACGAAGCGAAAGTCGCGCTGTGGCAGTTGCGCGAAACCACCGACATGCGTCAAATCGAGCAGGAGTACACGGACATAAAGGACCACTCGCAGGCGATGCGGGCTGCAACCTCGGGGTCCTTCTCGGAGTACATGCGAACCGACTGGGTTCGGAAGATCTCGATCATAGGCATCCTTCTTGCCTTCCTGTCGCAAATGACAGGCGTGAACTCGGTTATGTACTACGCTCCGTCGATTTTGATTGATACGGGTCTTGGCACGAGAGCTTCGATCGTTGCCACCATCGGCAATGGCGTGGTTTCTGTTGCCGCAGTTGCCATCGGTTCGATGGTGCTTCTTCCAAGGATGAGGCGCAGGCCCATGCTCCTAACCGGCCAGGTTGGCGTCACGGTTGCGCTCACGATGATCGGTATCGTGTTTACGTTCCTTCCCGAATCTGCGCTTCGCAGCTACCTCGTGCTCGCATTCATGATGACGTTCCTGTTCTTCATGCAGTGCTTCGTTGCGGTGATTTTCTGGCTCATGCTCGCGGAAATCTTCCCGCTTCGAGTACGTGGCAAAGTGATGGGCATGGCCGTGTTCGCGAACTGGATGGCCAACTTCATCGTGGCTCTACTATTCCCGCCGCTACAAGCCGCACTGCATGGCAAGACGTTCTTCGTATTCGCCGTAATCAACTTGGTCACGATCTTTTTCTACTGGAAGTTCATCCCCGAAACCAAGGGTAAGTCTCTTGAAGAACTGGAATCGTACTTCCAGCGCGAGTACTCGACGAACTCCGAAGCCACTGACGCATCCTCTATTCGGCGCGCAACGCAAAAACCTAGGCACAACGCTCCAGAAGCTGGCCTAGAGGCCTTCGGTAGGTAACTTCCCCGCCCCTTACGGTGGCATCGCGGCGCCGCGGTGCCACCTTCCAAATACGATCAGCGAGGAAGGCGCCGCGCCTTAAACTCGGGCACACGCCCCTCCTCATATACAAAAAGAGCCTGCGTTTTGCAGGCTCTTTTCACTTGTGGGCCCAGAGGGACTCGAACCCCCGACATCCACGGTGTAAACGTGGCGCTCTAGCCAACTGAGCTATAGGCCCAAACTCCAACGGAGTGGAACGCATGAAAGCTTACCTAACTCCGGGAGCAAAAATCATCTTACAAACCCTGTTTTTAGGAAACAGTGGCGAGACTCTCAATTACTGGCGAGCCGGAGCGACCAAACGCATGCCCGCCCAGCCCTTAGACACAGCAGCAGCCGACGTCGGATTCATGCCCGCAATCTTCGCCGCATCAGCCACAATCTCAGGAGCCACGTGGTTCCTCGAGCCAGGCTTCGGAGACAGCACCCAGACAACACCCCCGTTATCCAAGTTCGCCGATGCATCCAGCAGAACATCCGTAAGATCGTCTTCCTCAGCGTCTTCCTCACGCCACCAGACAATCACGCCGTCCACGACGTCAGAATAATCAACGTCAACGAGCTCCTCACCCGTCACGTCTTCAATCGCGGCCCGCAGAGAATCATCCGCGTCCTCGTCCCAATAAAACTCTTGAACAACCTGACCGCTCGTAAAACCGAGGCTACCTTGCGCCTTCGGACCCGCCTCTCGGGATTCAATTTTTGAAGTCACGCGCCTAGTCTACCTAAGTTTGCGCTCAATGCCCGCCTAAATCCACGACTTCTCCCGCAAAGTAAACACACTCCCAAACCCAACTTCACAACACCTGTGTTTTTCGCAACACGGACCGTGTAAAAATACCCCTAGCCAATGCGAAAACCTCAAATAGCAGGGAAGATAGAAAGCGATGGGAATCTAACCGATTCGTTTTGACCTTCTAGAGAAAGAGGACTCGTGGCTGAAGCAGATCGTCGCCCAGTAATCAATGGTGTACTGAGCCAAGTGCCAGACAACGACCCACACGAGACTGAAGAATGGCTAGAGTCTCTACGGAGCCTACTCGAAGCAAAGGGCGGGCCACGCACCCGTTACATCTTGCTTCACATGCTCGCAGAGGCACGCCGACACGACGTACACGTACCGCTGGAACTAACCACGCCGTACGTGAACACCATCCCAGTCGACCAAGAACCCTACTTCCCCGGCGATGAAGTCACGGAACGCCAATACCGACGCTGGATGCGCTGGAACGCAGCAGTCATGGTCATGCGCGCACAGCGCCCCGGTGTTGGAGTCGGTGGACACCTCTCCTCCTACGCCTCCGTCGCAACCCTCTACGAAGTCGGCTTCAACCACTTCTTCCGCGGCAAGAACCACCCCGGAGGCGGCGACCACGTGTTCTTCCAGGGACACTCCTCCCCCGGCGTCTACGCGCGCGCATTCCTCGAAGGACGCCTCACCGAAGAGGACCTCGACGGATTCCGCCAGCAGACCTCCACAAAGAACGGTATGCCCTCCTACCCGCATCCGCGCCAGCTCCCCGACTTCTGGGAGTACCCGACCGTATCCATGGGTCTTGGCCCCGCGGAAGCGATCTACCAGGCGTGGTTCGACAAGTACCTCCACCTGCGCGGCCTCAAGGACACGTCCCAGCAGCGCACCTGGGCGTTCCTCGGCGACGGCGAAATGGACGAGCCCGAATCGCGCGGCATGATCCAACTCGCCGCACAGCAGGGCCTCGACAACCTCACGTTCGTTGTAAACGCGAACCTGCAGCGCCTCGACGGCCCGGTACGCGGCAACGGCAAGATCATCCAGGAACTCGAAGCGTTCTTCCGTGGTGCCGGCTGGAACGTCATCAAGGTCGTATGGGGACGCGGCTGGGACCGCCTCCTCGAAGCTGACAAGGACGGCGCTCTCGTAAACATCATGAACGAGACGCTCGACGGCGACTACCAGACGTTCAAGGCCAACGACGGCGCATACGTGCGCGAACACTTCTTCGGCCGCGACCCGCGCACCAAGGAAATGGTGAAGAACTGGACCGACGACGAGATCTGGGATCTGCGTCGCGGCGGCCACGACTACCGCAAGGTCTACGCCGCCTACAAGCAGGCAACCGAGCACACCGGCCAGCCGACCGTCATCATCGCGCACACCATTAAGGGCTACGCGCTCGGCCCCCACTTCGCGGGCCGCAACGCAACCCACCAGATGAAGAAGCTGACCGTCGACGACCTGAAGGGCCTGCGCGACCTGTTGCGCATCCCGATCACCGACGAACAGATCGAAGCAGACCCGTACCTGCCGCCCTACTACAAGCCGGCAGAAGACGATCCGGCGCTCCAGTACATGCTTGAGCGTCGCCAGAAGCTCGGCGGCTTCCTCCCGTCGCGTCACGCCGACGACAAGCAGCTACCGATGCCAGCCGACAAGCCGTTCGCGGCTCTCGCCAAGGGCTCCGGCCACCAGGAAATCGCGACCACGATGGCACTCGTGCGCCTGTTCAAGGACCTCATGAAAGACAAGGAGTTCGGCAAGTACGTTGTGCCGATCATCCCCGACGAGGCGCGCACGTTCGGCCTAGACGCCGTATTCCCCTCCGCGAAGATCTTCAACACGCACGGCCAGAACTACACTGCCGTCGACGCCAACATGATGCTCTCCTACAAGGAAGCAAAGGACGGCCAGATCTTCCACACCGGTATCAACGAGGCAGGTTCCGCGGCCGCCCTCCAGGTGGCAGGCACCTCCTACGCGACCCACAACCTGCCGATGGTTCCGTTCTACATCTTCTACTCGATGTTCGGATTCCAGCGCACCGGCGACCAGTTCTGGGCAGCCGGCGACCAGATGGCTCGCGGCTTCGTAATCGGCGCTACCGCAGGTAAGACCACCCTTGCGGGTGAGGGCTTGCAGCACATGGACGGCCACTCGCCGATCCTCGCGGCAACCAACCCCGCGATGGTCGTCTACGACCCGGCGTACGCCTACGAAATCCGCCACATCATTCGTGACGGTATCGAGCGCATGTTCGGCCCGAACGAGTCTGGCCGCGACCGCAACGTCATGTACTACCTCACCGTTTACAACGAGCCGATGAAGCAGCCTGCCGAGCCGGAAAACGTTGACGTTGAGGGCATCATCAAGGGCATGTACAAGGTTGACGACTACGAGGGTAACGGCCCGAAGGTGAAGCTACTCGCCTCCGGTGTTGGACTACCGTGGACGCGTGAGGCTCGCGAGATTCTGCGCCGCGACTGGGGCGTAGACGCAGCCGTCTACTCGGTAACCTCCTGGAACGAGCTTCGCCGCGAAGCAATGGAGGTTGAGAAGTTCAACTTCGAGCACCCGAATGAGGCTCCGCGCAAGCCGTACGTAACGTCGGTACTTGAAGAGGTTGACGGCCCGACCGTGGCTACCTCCGACTTCGAGCACCTGGTGCAGGACCAGATCGCGCGCTTCGTGCCCGGCAAGTACTACCCGCTCGGCGCGGACGGCTTCGGCTTCTCCGACACGCGCGCGGCTGCTCGCCGCTACCTGAAGATCGACGCCGAGTCGGTCGTTGTACGCGCCCTCCAGGGCCTTGTTGAAGCCGGCCAGATGGACCGCTCCGTGATCCAGCAGGCAATCGACAAGTACGACCTCAACAACCCGAACGCCGGCCACTCCGGCGGCGTGGGCGGCGACGCCTAAAACCAACTAAAATCTCGCCCTCAGTTTTCTTGCTGAGGGCGAGATTTTATTGTGTTCAAAGCCGGGCTACCCCACTTCTGGAATCCCCTTCTCACCGGACTCCCAGATCCTGCCCTCATACTCGGGCGACACAAGGTTCTCGACCGAGAGAATCGCCTCTACCTCTTCGCGAGACAAAAGCCCCTTCTCCACGATCAGATCAGCCACCTTACGGCCGGTACGCGCCGCCTCCTTACCAATCAAATCGCCATTCCTGTGGCCGATAATCTCGTTAAAGTACGTGACAATACCGATCGAACCCATCACCTGGTCATACAGGTGCTGCTCATTAGCCGTAATACCTGCAACACACTTATCGGCAAGCGTAACCGTGGCATTCTCAAGAAGCCTCATCGACTCAAACAGCGACTGAGCAATCACAGGTTCCATAACGTTCAACTGCATTTGCGCAGCCTCACTAGCCATAGTCACCGTAACGTCGTTGCCAATCACCTTCATGCAAACCTGGTTCACAACCTCCGGAATAACGGGGTTAACCTTAGCCGGCATGATCGACGAGCCCGCCTGCATAGCAGGTAGATTGATCTCACCCAGACCCGCGGTTGGCCCCGAAGAAAGCAGACGAAGGTCATTGCACACCTTCGACACCTTCACCGCAAAACGCTTAAGCGCGCCGTGCACCGACACGAACGCACCCGTATCAGGAGTTGCGTCAATCAAGTTATGCGAAGGCCTAAACGGCAAGCCCGTTACAGTCGAGAGCTCCTCGACCGCAACCTCCGGGTAACCATCCGGAGTGTTAAGACCCGTACCAATCGCCGTCGCACCCAGGTTCACCTCAAGGAGCAGATCAGCAGCCTGATCAATAACCGACATGTCCTTCGCCAAAGACGAAGCAAACGCCTCAAACTCCTGGCCAAGAGTCATCGGAACAGCATCCTGAAGCTGCGTGCGACCCATCTTGATAATGCCCGAAAACTCCTCAGCCTTCTTCGACAGAGCATCCACGAGGTGCGAAACCGACTTACGCAAATCCACAAGCTCGCGATAAACCGCCAAATGGAAGCCAGTCGGATAAGAGTCGTTCGTAGACTGCGACTTATTCACATCATCATTCGGATTAATGACGTCATAGCGGCCCTTCTCAAAACCGAGAAGCTCCAGCGCCACGTTGGCAATGACCTCATTCGTATTCATGTTCACAGACGTGCCAGCGCCACCTTGGAACATGTCAGTAGGCCACTGATCCAAGAACTCATCGCTATCAAGGATCTTGTCGCAAGCAGCCTCAATAGCCGCCACCTTGTCTTCCGGTAGAACACGCAGACGACCATTCGCCCTGGCCACTGCCTTCTTAACCTGCACCATCGCAATAATGAAATGCGGATACTGATCCAAACGCGTGCCCGAAATCTGGAAGTTCTCGATCGCACGCAACGTATGGATTCCCCAATATGCGTCTGCCGGTACCTCACGTTCACCGAGAAGGTCAACCTCAGTGCGAGTACTCATCGCATCACTCTTTCCTACGACCCAAGTCAGCCCACCATGGATGACTTGCCAAGAATTTATACCAGCAACTTATCAATCGCGCGGCGACCATGTGCGTTCTCGGGCAACCGCGGCCACCGCTCGAAGCGGGATACCAGCCGGACAAACCGCCTCACACTCGCCGTAAAGAGAGCACGGACCAAAGTTCTGATCCATCACCTTCACCATCGACTTCGCACGCTTTTTACGCGCCCTGCTCGGCACCGCGAGCGCCGCCATGTGAGCCAATTTCGCTCCCGTAAACAGGTTCGCAGCGCCGTTCGGACATGCCGCAACGCAGGCTCCACACCCGATGCACGCGGCCATATCTAGCGCAATTTCGGCTATGTCATGCGTGTTCCCAACGACGTCCGCATCAGGTGCAGTGCCCGCGTTAGTCTGCGAATACGCACCCGCCATCAGGATCTCATCGAGCGCCGAACGATCCACTACCAGGTCTTTCACAACCGGGAACTGAGCCGCCCTAAAAGGCTCCAGAGTGACTACCTCACCCTCCTTGCGGTGCCCCACTCTTTGATGGCAGGCAGGTAGATTATTTGTCTCTCCATGTGGACGCCCATTGACTAGCAGGCCGCAAGAGCCACAAATTCCCTCCCTGCAATCAGAATCAAATGCGATCGGTTCTTCACCTTTGCGCAACCTCTCCGCATTCAAATGATCGAGGAGTTCAAGCCACGACATCGTCGGATCGGCCTCAACCTCATAATTGCGAAACTCGCCTTTTTCACCCGGCCCCGGCTGGCGCCACACCCTCAGCGTAATCACTTGTAGCTCCTCGTAGTTGGTTCAACCGACTCAAACGTAAGCGGCTCCCTATCCTCAATGAACACCGGGTCTTCCTCCCAGTTTTGCGTGCGCCAAGCGGTTGTAAACATCCACTCATCGTCGCGTCGCATAGCCTCACCGTCGATCGAATACTCCTCGCGGAAATGAGCGCCACACGACTCTTCACGCCGGTACGCGTCGACGCACATGGTCTGCGCCAGCTCCAGGTAGTCCTGCACTCGAAGCGCGAGCTCCAAATCCTGGTTCAGCTCCGTAGCCGACCCGGTAACCCGCAGGCGATCCAAGTACGTTCTGCGAAGCTCATCGATCTTCTCGATCCCAGCCTCAAGGCCTTCCTTCGAACGCGAAACACCGCAGTGCTCGTACATGACGGCACCTAGGCGCGCGTGCACATCGATTGCCGGGGTGCGGCCCTTCGCCGCACGCAGTTTGACGATGCGTTCCTTTGCTTCACTCAGCGTGTACTTCGCCGCCTCCGACTCACTACTTGGATGCTCCGCGCCAAGTAGCGTTGCGAGGTAGTTCGGAATCACGTGCGGAATCACGAAGAAGCCGTCCACACACGCCGACAAGAGCGAGTTTGCGCCCAGCCTATTTGCCCCGTGGTAGGCGTACGACGCCTCCCCCGCAACAAACAGGCCGGGAATCGTGGACATCAGGTTGTAATCCACCCACAGGCCACCCATCGTGAAATGCGCGCCCGGAGCGATACGCATCGGAGTCTTGCGCGGATCCTCCCCCGTCGAATCAAAGTACATGTCGAACAGGTTCTTGTAACGCTCATCCAGAACCTCAACGCCGAGACGCTCAATCGCATCAGAAAAGTCGAGGTTCACCGCGTTCTTCTTTGGACCAACACCGTGACCGCTCACGATCTGCTCGCGAGCCGCGCGCGAAGCAACGTCTCTTGGCGTCAAGTTTCCAAACGCGGGATACTTACGCTCCAAGTAGTAGTCGCGCTCGCTTTCTGGAATGTCATTGGCAGGGCGATCATCACCAGGCTTCTTCGGAACCCAAATGCGGCCATCGTTTCTAAGCGACTCCGACATGAGGGTCGTCTTTGACTGCCAATCGGACTGGATCGGCAACGCCGTCGGGTGGAACTGGATGAACGAAGCATTCGCAATCGCAGCACCCCGCCTGTGTGCACGCCAAGCCGCGGAAGCATTCGAGTTCTTCGCGAGCGTCGAATACTTGTACACGTTGCCGTAACCGCCCGTTGCAAGCACAACCGCGTCGGCCATCAGGCAGGTGAGCTCACCCGTAATCAGGTTGCGCGCAACAATACCTACCGCGCGCCCGCCCTCCACAATCAAATCAAGCATCTCGTGGCGGATCCACAGATCAACGTTGCCGGCCTTCACCTGACGCATCAGCGCCTGATGAGCGGCAATCTGAAGCTGCTGGCCCGTCTGGCCCCTCGAGTAGAACGTTCGAGACACCTGCACGCCACCAAACGAACGGTTCGACAGCGCCCCGTCATACTCACGCGCAAACGGAACGCCTAGCGCCGAAAGATGATCGATCACCCGGTTCGACTCTTCCCCAAGACGCCACGCCTCCGCCTCACGGGCGCGGAAATCTCCACCCTTCACTGTGTCGCGGACAAAACGCGAAAGACCGTCACCATCCACGCGCTTACCGCGAGCCGCGTTAATACCGCCCTGGGCAGCAACCGAGTGCGCCCTGCGCGACGAATCGTGGTACGTCACCGAAGTAACCTTGTAGCCAAGCTCGCCGAGCGACGCCGCAGCGCCAGCACCGGCGAGGCCCGTGCCCACAACCAACACGCGGAATTTGCGCCTATTCGCCGGGGAAACCAGCCTCATATTCTGCTTGTGTTCACCCCACCTCTTCGCGGGATCCGACGCCTCTGGGATGGCACCATCCAGAACATTTCCCTTAACGATCTTCATCTCACACCACCCCAAAACTCGCGCTAAACACGACCGCCGCGTCGCCCACCAAAATCAAAACGGCAATCACAATGCCGATCAAACGCAGCCACTTCCTTGCAGACACTCCCGTAACACCCAAATCGTTAAACGCGAGCTCAAAACCGTGCGCCAAATGAATCGCGAGCGCAAGAAGCATGAAGATATAGAACGCCGCCATCACCGGACGATCCAGCGACGCAATCATGTTCGTCGCCGCATAAAACTTAGAATCCGGCTCTTGGAACTGCGCGGGCGCAACCAGCTTTCCAATCGTCAGATCAAGCAGGTGAAGAACAACAAAAAGCAGCAGTACGGCACCCGTTGGAAGCATCAGCTTCGCAAAATAGGCAGACATGCCGCGCGGGCGGCCAGCCCCCTTATTTTCAAGCGAACGCTTCCACACGATCAGCGCCGAAACCACGTGAATCAACAGGCAAGCACCCAGCACAAGACGAGCGATCCAAAGAAGACCCTCGTATGGAAGCAGCGGCATAAACGCCTCACGCAGCCACTTCGAGTACGCGTTATAAGACTCGTGGGAATCAAAAATCTTCAGATTCCCAAGCATGTGGACGAAAACGAATGCGAGCATGATTAAGCCCGTTATCGACATCGCCATCTTCAACTGCCAATGGCCAACACGCGGCGCCTTAGCCCGCGCGCGCCATATCCGACCATGGACTGCCATCTCTCACCCCTAACGGCTCCTTTTCAAGCCAGTTTAGGTAAGCTACCCCACATTAATCTCGGATAGGACTAACACCCAGACGCGCGGGCAAACGCTGGGAATTTGTGAAGTATGTTACGCGCGTGCGCTACGTACCAGGGCGAACAGATCGCCGAGCGTTACAAGCTCTCGCACCTTCGAGTCAGGTAGCGTGACCTTCAAATCCTGCTCGATCCCAGCAACCACCGCATAAAGACCGATCAGGTCGAGGTCAAAATCCTCCTCGAGGCGCATATCTTCGCGAAAATCCTCCGCGCGCACCTCCGACTCGGCAAGAAGAGCTGCAACCACAACGCCCTGCACGTCGTCAGGCTGAGACGCCTCCTCGGCGGGCTCCTCCTCGGGCATATCCATCCCGAGCATTTCAGCAATCGAAATACCCAAAGCCCCTCCTAGCCAACGCGGTGCAGCCAACGCACGGGCACGCCATCACCCGCGTAACGGAACGGCTCCAACTCATCATCCCAAGCCGTACCGAGCGCAAGATCAAGCCGCTCACGAAGCGCAGTCGGATCCGACTCCTCCAGCGCACCGCGAATCCGATCCTCCGGCACCATCATGTTGCCAGCCGTATCCATCGGAGCGTGGAAAATACCAAGATCCGGAGTATGACACCACCTCGCGCCATCCGAGCCGCGCACAGCCTCCTCCGTAATCTCATAACGCAGGTGATCCCAACCGCGAAGCGCCGACGCGAGCTGCGCGCCCGTACCCACCGGACCAATCCAAGAAAGCTCAGTACGCATAAGACCCGGCGCAGCGCCCTGACGAGTCCACTCCAACCTCACGTCCTGATCCAACACGGTGGCAACATTCCACTCCACGTGCGGGCAAAGTGCCGGCGGACATGAGTGCACGAAAAGAACACCGCGGGTGTAGTTTCCGGACATAACGCCTCCCTTATAGCTTGAGGTCCGTCTTCCCCTACGTCCTCCACCTACAAGGAAATCCAGCGGTGATAACCCCATTGTTACCCAAAACCGATTAAGGCGCTAGTCTTCGCCCAAAAAAGTAGGGCCCGGCAATGCTCCATCAGCATCGCCGAGCCCAACTTGCAAACTTGCTACATCATCTCGCGAACCTTGCGAAGCGCCTTCTTACGCATCGCACGATCCAAGCGATCCAAGTAGAGAATGCCCTCAAGATGATCCGTCTCGTGCTGGAGTGCGCGGCCCATCAGCTCCTCGCCCTCAACCACGATCTTCTTACCATCCAAGTTGATACCCTCCACGCGGGCATACCACGCGCGCTTCGTTGGGAACCACAAGCCCGGAACCGAGAGGCAACCCTCGTCGCCGTCCTGGTACTCGTCCTCAGACACCTCAACCAGCTTCGGATTGAGCACGTAGCCAATCTCGCCGTCAATATTCCACGAGAACGCGCGAAGACCCACACCGATCTGCGGGGCGGCAAGACCAGCACGGCCATCCTCATCCACATTCTCGAGCAGATCCTCAACGAGGCTCTTCACGGAATCATCAATATCCGTGATCCACTCGCACGGCGTGCGCAGAACAGGATCACCGATCACTCGAATGTCACGATGCGTCACTTCGCCGACCCCCTATTTTGTTCCAACTCAGAAATAATCATCTGCTTTGCGTCTTCGACAGCAATCTCAACCGACTTGCCGCCGCGCCTATCGCGGAACTCAACCACGCCGTTCTTCAAACCGCGGCCAACAACCAGCACGTAAGGCATGCCAAGAAGCTCAGCATCCGCAAACTTCACGCCGGCCGAAACCTTCGGGCGATCATCGTAAAGCACCTCGAAACCAGCATCCGAAACCGCCTGGGCGATCTCCTGCGCAGTATTCGAAATCTCCTCACCCTTACCTGCTGCAAGAACCTGCAAGTGGAACGGGGCAACGGCCATCGGCCAAGACAGACCCAAATCATCGTGGTGGCTCTCAACGAGCGCCGCCACAACGCGGGACACGCCAAGGCCGTAGGAGCCCATCGTCACAACCTGAGTCTTACCGTTTTGGTCAAGCACCTTCAGGTCGAGCGCATCCGCGTACTTGCGGCCAAGCTGGAAGATGTGCGCGATCTCGATACCGCGTGCAAGCTCGAGCGGACCCGAACCATCGGGAGCCGGATCGCCTTCCTTAACCTCGGCTACCTCAATCGTGCCATCAGCCGTGAAATCGCGGCCCATCACCAGGTTGTACACGTGGTGATCCACCTTGTTGCCACCGGCAATCCAAGTAGTTCCCTCAACCACGCGCGGATCAACGTAGAACGGCACCGAGCCGGTCGGGTTGCCGTCCTCATCCAGCGTGCGCTTCGGGGAGTTCGGGCCAACAGCCTCCGGGCCCAAGTAACCTGCAACAAGCTCCGGATGCTTAGCCAAATCCTCCGGCGTTGCCTGCTCCACCTCAGCCGGAGCAAACGCGGCCTCAAGACGCTTCTCATCCACGTCCCTATCACCGGGGATACCGATGTTTACAACCTCGCGGCGGCCATCGGGGTGCGTCAGAGCAACCACGTACGACTTAAGCATGTCGGATGCCTGCCACGGGCGATCCTCACGCGGGTACAACTCGTTCGACAAATCCACAAGATCCGCAATCGTGCCCGCATTCGGGGTGTGGCGAAGTTCCTTCGCCGGCGCATCCGCGTAATCAATCGGCTCGGGAACGGGAGTGGTAACCGCCTCCGCGTTCGCCGCGTAGCCGCCCGGGGAACGCACGAAGGTATCCTCACCCATCGGATTCGGGTACAAGAACTCCTCCGAACGCGAACCGCCCATAGCGCCAGACTGCGCCTTAACAATCACGTAAGGCAGGCCAAGGCGCTTAAACGTACGCTGGTACGCGTCGCGGTGAAGCTCGTAAGACTTACCCAGCCCCTCATCGTCCATGTCGAAGCTGTACGAATCCTTCATCACGAACTCGCGGCCACGAATCACGCCAGCACGCGGGCGAGCCTCATCGCGGTACTTCGTCTGAATCTGGTACAGGATCACAGGCAGATCCTTGTACGACGAGTACATGTCCTTAACAGCGAGCGTGAACATCTCCTCATGCGTCGGAGCGAGGAGGTAGTCACCACCCTTACGATCCTGCAAACGGAACAAGTTCGGGCCGTACTCTTCCCAACGATTCGTCTTCTCATACGGCTCGCGCGGCAACAGACCCGGGAAATGAACCTCCTGCGCGCCGATGTTCGCCATCTCCTCGCGCACAATCTGCTCCACGTTACGCAGCACCTTCAAGCCGAGCGGCAGCCAGGTGTAAATACCCGGAGCCACGCGGCGAATGTAGCCTGCGCGCACTAGAAGCTTATGACTTGCAACTTCCGCATCTGCCGGATCATCCCGAAGGGTCCGCAGGAAAAACTGAGACATGTTAGTAAGCACGGTAACCAGCCTAATCTCTTACGTTCACAACTAAAAATGCCTCTCCCCTCGCGGACGCGAAAGCCGGCGAGGGGAAAACCAAATTTAGCTAATAACATCCACGTTTCCAGAGCCCTCTTCAAGGCCCATCTGCTCCGCCAAATCGTTAGCGTGCTTGATCAGCGTCTCCACAATCTGATCCTCAGGAACGGTCTCCACGACCTTTCCCTTAATGAAAATCTGGCCCTTGCCGTTACCCGAAGCCACGCCAAGATCTGCCTCGCGAGCCTCACCCGGGCCGTTCACCACGCAACCCATCACGGCGACGCGCAGCGGAACCGTTAGACCCTGCAAGCCTTCCGTAACCTCATTCGCGAGCTTATACACGTCCACCTGCGCGCGACCGCACGACGGGCACGACACGATCTCAAGCTTGCGCTCGCGAAGGCCAAGCGACTGCAAAATCTCAAGGCCCACCTTGACCTCCTCAACCGGAGGTGCGGAAAGAGACACGCGGATCGTGTCGCCAATACCCTGACGGAGCAGTGCACCGAACGCGGTTGCCGACTTAATCGTGCCCTGGAACTCCGGGCCCGCCTCCGTTACGCCCAGGTGGAGCGGCCAATCGCCCTGCTCCGACAAAATCTCGTAGGCACGGATCATGGTCACGGGATCGTGGTGCTTCACCGAAATCTTGAAGTCGTGGAAGTCGTGCTCCTCAAACAGGGAAGCCTCCCACATTGCCGACTCTGCGAGCGCCTCCGGCGTCGCCTTGCCGTACTTCTTCAGCAAACGCGGGTCAAGAGAACCAGCGTTCACACCAATACGAAGCGAAACACCCGCATCCGACGCGGCCTTCGTAATGTCTTTAACCTGATCGTCAAACTTGCGAATGTTACCCGGATTCACACGAACCGCGGCGCAACCAGCCTCAATCGCCTGGAAAACATAGCGCGGCTGGAAGTGAATATCCGCAATAACCGGGATCGTCGACTGCTTCGCAATAATCGGAAGCGCCTCCGCGTCGTCCGCAGACGGAACCGCTACGCGAACAATGTCACAGCCAGCGGCCGTAAGCTCGGCAATCTGCTGGAGGGTTGCCCCAATGTCCGTAGTCTTCGTGGTAGTCATCGACTGCACCGAAATCTGCGATCCCCCACCAACTGGAACATTACCCACGTGAATCAAACGCGTCTTCTTACGCGGAAATGGAGCCTCTTTCACTTGCGGCATTCCAAGGGCTACTTCAGTCACGATGACATCTCCATTTGTTATCACTTGTTATCGCCGGGCAAACCCGGCGCGGTTTATACAGTTCTAGATTAAGCTAATCGGCTTCACAATGTCTGCCGCAATAAGGATTACGGTCATCACCATCAGCAGTGCAAACACAGTGTACGAAAGCGGTACGAGCCTCGCCGTGTCGGCCGCACCCGGATCAGGACGGCCCACCAAACGGTTGAACGAGCGGCGCAAGCCCTCCCAAATAGCACCCGCGACGTGGCCGCCATCGAGCGGCGGTAGCGGGATCAAGTTAAACACGAACAGCGCCATATTGAGCGACCCCCACAAGCTGAGCAGCATGAGGACGCGGTCAAGCAGGCTCACGTCGGTTTCAGCAGACACCTCACCGGCAATACGGCCAACGCCAACCACCGACAGCACCGAGTTCGGGTCGCGCGGCTCCTCCGTAAACAGCTGGACGGTCACGTCCCACACTGCGCTTGGCAGCGCCATGACAACGCCTGCCGTGCCGGCGAACGCCTGCCACGAAATCGAACCCCAATCGGCAAGCGACCCCCTCTCGCGCTCCACGCGCGAGACAATTCCAGCGATCTTACGCTCACCCACGGTGATCGGTGTCAGCTCAAACTCGTGGGTAGTACCCTCGCGGTCAACCAGTACCTGAGAGGCACCCTCCGAAGTCTCAATCGCCGAAACGACGTCTTGCCACGACTCCGTCTGCTCACCATTCCAGGCAACCACACGGTCGCCCGCGCGCAAACCAGCCTCATACGCAGGCGACGCCGGATTCTCAGTTGAACACGTCTCCTCGGTCGAACCAATGCATTTTGGCACCGACTCGAGCGTGGTTGTTGGAGTGTTAAACCCGAAACCAAGCACGATCACCGCGAAAATCAGTAGCGAAAGCAACAGGTTCGTTACGGGGCCACCGAGCATCACCGTTAGCTTCTTCGGCACCGACAGCCTGTAGAAAGCCTGCGCCTCATGACCGCCCTCAAGCTCCTGTGCAGACGCCTCACGCGCCTCCTGCGCCAAAGTCGGCTGGCCCTTACGATTCGTCAGCTTCGTACCCGGGCGCGCGGGCGCAAACATGCCCGCAAGCCGCACGTAACCGCCAAGCAAAATCGCCTTCACACCATACTCGGTCTCTCCCACCTGCTTCGAAAACAGTGTGGGCCCAAAACCGACCATGTACTGCGGGACGTACACGCCGAACTTCTTTGCCGGAATCATATGGCCAAGCTCATGCAGTGCAACCGAAATGATCAGCGCCACAACAGTGGCCAAGATGCCGATCAAGTAACTCAAACAGTTCCTCCAATAAGTTCACGAGTCACTGCGCGAGCCCATTCCTCCACGGCCAAAATATCCGCAAGATCAGGATCCGAAATGCCCTCGTGAGCATCCACCACCCGCGCAACGGTATCCACGATATCGAGGTAGGCGATCTGCTGCTTGATGAAAGCATCCACACACACCTCATTAGCGGCATTCATCACGCTCGGATGCGTAGGCGACGCGGCTACCGCCGCGCGCGCCAAATCCAGGGCCGGGAACGTCTCATTGTCGACCGGCTCGAAAGTCCAGCTGAACGGGTCCTCAAGCAAAATCGGCGCCTCAACTTTGGGCAGGCGATCAGGCCACGACATCGAAAGAGCGATCGGAAGATGCATGTCTGGAGGCGAAGCCTGCGCGATCGTAGCGCCATCGATGAACGTAACCATGGAGTGGATCACCGACTGCGGGTGGATCACGGCCTTAATGTCCGCCGGATCAATGTCGAACAGCACGTGCGCCTCAATCAGCTCAAGGCCCTTATTCATGAGGGTCGAAGAGTTGATCGTCACGACCGGGCCCATGTTCCAAGTCGGGTGGTCGAGGGCCTGCGCCGGAGTAATATCCTTCAAATCCGCACGCTTTTTACCGCGGAATGGCCCGCCCGAAGCCGTGAGGATCAGGTGTGCGACCTCGGACTTTCCGGTAACGACCGGGGAGGTAAGCCCCTTCTCGTGGCGGCCAGACGCGAGCGACTGGAAGATCGCCGAATGCTCCGAATCCACCGGAATAACCTGGCCGGGCCTTTGCAGAGCCTTCTTTACAAGCGGCGCGCCGACAACCAGCGACTCCTTGTTCGCAAGCGCCAAACGCGCACCCGAACGTAGCGCGGCGAGCGTCGGCTCGAGGCCCACGCCTCCGGTCACGCCGTTAAGGACGATTCCGTCTTCGCCCAGCATGCCGGCCGCGTTCACAATCGCGTCAGGCCCCACCCACAGGTCAGCGTCAATACCGCGCTCGCGCATGAGGGAGCGCAACCGCTCCTCATCGCCCGAAGCTACAGCCACCACCTTCGGGTCGAACTCAGCTGCCTGCTCCAGTAGCAAATCCACGTTGGATCCACCCGCCGCGAGAGCAAGAACCTCCACCATCGACGGATTATCACGCACAACATCCAGGGCCTGAGTTCCAATCGAACCCGTAGAGCCCAGCAAAGAAAGCGGACGAGCCATGACTACTCGATTGACAGCAAAATGTCGATCGTGCGCGACAGGTAAGCGTCGACCGGGCCCTCCAGGTAAGCATCCTCACCCTTTGCAACCGAGAACGTCACGCGACGCACCTCATCCGCAGTCAGAACCTCATCGTCGTCAAAGAAACTCGCGATGCGATCCAAGAACGCGTCCACTTCACTAGCGCGGTAGCCGCGCTCCTTCGGCTCCGGATGCGAAAACCTCTCACCCACCGGCCTTACCAGGCGCGGGTAAAGAGTCGTAGCACGATCAGCCACGTGATCGAGCCACACCTCCTCGCCATTCACCGCAACATGATTCGCGCGCTCACTCGAAATGAACGCCGACTCAAGACGGTCAAGCGCCGCATCCACAACCGCAGGATCATAACCGCGACGCTTCAGCGGGAACGTCATCTTGCGCACCTGCTCCGAAGAAAACATTGGGCCGGTACGATCGCCCTCATACGCCTGGCGAGCCTTTTGGAAAAACTCGTCAACCTCAGCCTTGCTGTAACCCTTGCGGAACAGCCCTACGCTTGGAAAAAAATCGTTCACTTACCCGACCCCTCCTTCTTCGCAACAGCGGTTGCCAACTGGCCACAAGCCCCATCAATATCTGATCCACGTGTATCACGGATCGTCGTAGTAATACCTGCTTTGCGCAGTGTTTCAACGAAATCGCGCTGCGCCTTCGGTGTCGACGCAGTCCAAATCGACCCCGGAGTTGGATTCAGCGGAATCGGGTTCACGTGCGCCCACCCGTGGCCGCGCTTATTCAACTCATCCGCCAAGAGCTGTGCGCGCCACACGTGGTCGTTCATGTCTTTAATCAAGGCGTACTCGATCGACACGCGCCTACCCGTCTTCACAAAGTAGCGGCGAGCAGCATCAAGTAGCTCCCCCACCTTCCAACGCGAGTTAATCGGAATCATCTCGTCGCGAAGCTCATCGTCAGGAGCGTGTAGCGAAACAGCGAGCGTCACCGGCAGCCCAAGGTCGGCAAGCTTATCGATACCGGGCACGAGGCCAACCGTCGACACGGTGATACCGCGCGCGGACATGCCAAAACCGTGCGGAGGCTCATCCGTTAGACGGCGAAGCGCCTCCACAATCGCACGATAGTTCGCAAGCGGCTCCCCCATACCCATGAACACAATGTTCGAAAGATGCGTAGGATCGCCACCAAGCTCCCCATTTTCAGACGCCAAATGCGCCTCGCGAACCTGCTCAATAATCTCCGCGGTCGAAAGATTTCGAGTAAGGCCCATCTGGCCCGTCGCACAGAACGGACATGCCATACCGCAGCCCGCCTGGCTGGAAATACAAAGCGTCGTTCGATTCGGGTAGCGCATGAGCACCGACTCAACGCGGGCCCCATCGTAAAGCTCCCACAGGTGCTTTAGAGTCTCCCCATCATCAGTAGCGAGCGTATGCACCTTCTTAATCAGGTTCGGCATGAGCGAGCCGCGCACCTGTTCCACCATGTTCTTCGGCAAATCCGGCATGAACTCCGGATCCGAAATATGGCGCTGGAAGTAGTGCCTCGACAACTGGTCTGCACGGAACTTCGGCAAACCCTGGTCGACCAGAACCTTCTGGCGCTCCTCAAAACCCAAATCCGCCAAGTGTGCCGGCGGCTTACCCCTCCTCTTTGGGGCAAACGACAAAACCGGCTTCGCATCCGGCGTTAGCGCACCCTCTGGAGCCTGATCGGAAGGCATAACCTGACGGGCGCCACTCTTCCTCTTATCTACCACCAGATCGCCACCTTCAAAACCAAATAAACAACCGGAGCCACCATCAACAAAGAATCCAGGCGATCCATCAAACCACCGTGGCCGGGCAGCAGGTTAGACATATCCTTCAACCCAACATCACGCTTAATCAGCGACTCGACCAAATCACCGGTGGTAGCCGCAACCGTCGTAAGCACAGCCAGCGGGAAACCCCACCACCAGGAGCCGCCCATCCAAATCAGCGCACCAACACCCACGGCCATTGAGAACACGAGAGAGCCGGCAAAACCCTCCCAGGACTTCTTCGGCGAAATCCTTGGAGCCATCGGATGCTTACCCAGGAAAATACCGAACGCCCAGCCTCCCAGATCATTCGCAACACTTAGCAAAATCCACGAAATAACGCCCTTATTACCAAGCGGCGAATTCGAAATAAGCACAACAAACGATGCGAGGAACGGCACGTAGATAAGCGCAAACGTGGTGACCAAAATATCCGGGGTCGTCTGAGCCGTCGGGCCGTCAAGCAGCTTCCACACGGCAACAGCAAACACGGTCAACGCAAGCGCGCCAAGCACGGCCTCCAGCCCCAAAAAATGGGCGCTAACCACCATGCCAACCCCGCCAACCCAGGCAAGAGGTAGCACTATCTCACGATTCTGCCTCGCGAACGCACCCGCCAACTCCCACAGTGCAAGTACCACAAGTAGGGAGACGAGCACCAGGAAACTAGTCTTCGAAAAAAGAATAGCCGCCAGCCCAATCGCCGCGAAAGCAACCCCTACACCAATCGCGGCGGGAAGGTTACGACCCGCCCGCCCCGATGATGGAAGAGGCACATGATTTTGCGTCGGACCCGGATGGGTAATACGTCTAAAATCCACGAACTGCCTCTCACCGTCCTCAGACAGTCATGAGATCCTTTTCTTTGACCTCAAGCTCAGAATCAACCTTGGACACGAACTTCTTCGTCAAATCCTCCAACTGCTTCTCAGCGCGCTCGACCTCATCCTCGCCAGCCTCGCCGTCCTTCTTAATGCGCTCCAGCTCCTCCTTCGCGCGGCGACGCTCATTACGGATCGAAATGCGACCCTCCTCAGCGCGGTTACGAGCCTGCTTCACGTAGTCGCGGCGACGCTCCTCCGTGAGCGCCGGAAGAGTGCAGCGAATAACGTTGCCATCATCCGTCGGGTTCACACCCAAATCAGCGTCACGAATCGCTGTAATAATGCCCTGCACCGAACCGCGATCGTACGGGCTAATCAGAACCATGCGAGCCTCAGGAATCTGAACAGACGCCAGCTGCTGTAGCGGAGTCATCGCACCGTAGTAGTCCACGAGAACGGAGTTAAACATCTCAGGATTCGCGCGGCCCGTGCGAATGTTTCCAAAATCCTTCTTCACAGCCGCGATAGCACGCTCCATGCCATCTTCAGCCTCTAGTAGAGCATCCTCGATCATCTCTTAATTCTCCTTCTCGGAATTGTCATTAGTCACCAACGTACCGATCTTCTCACCAAGTAGCGCGGCGGTGACATTGCCCGGCTCGTTCATTCCGAACACGCGCATATTTAGATTATTTTCCTGGCACAGCGAGAACGCCGCAGCATCCACTACCTTCAAACCGCGTGACAGCGCCTCACCGTAAGTGAGGAAATCAAGACGCTTCGCATCCTTCGACACGCGCGGATCAGCCGTGTAAATACCATCCACACCATTCTTCGCCACAAGTAGCTCAGAACAGCGGGTCTCGAGTGCGCGCTGAGCCGAAACCGTGTCGGTCGAAAAATACGGTAGACCCGCACCCGCACCAAACACGACCACTCGACCCTTCTCCAAGTGACGGATCGCACGGAGCGGAATGTAAGGTTCAGCCACCTGCCTCATCGAAATGGCCGACTGGACGCGGGTAGTAACACCCTCCTGCTCCAAAAAATCCTGGAGCGCAAGAGCATTCATCACCGTGCCGAGCATGCCCATGTAATCCGCACGCGCCCTATCCAAACCGTGCTGCGACAACTGCGCACCCCGGAAGAAATTACCGCCACCCACGACTACTGCAACCTGCACGCCCTCACGAACCGCAGCCGCGATTTGCGCCGCAATCTGCCTCACGACAGACGCATCAAGCCCAATCGAACCGCCACCAAAAACTTCGCCAGACAGCTTCAAAAGCACGCGCCGCGTAGCGTCAGATTGCTCAGCCATTAGACGGAACCTCCATAAATAGACCACGAGCCAAACAGCTCGATCACTAGTTTAGCCGAATGCAATTGTAGCCCCGCCAAAATAGGCAGGGCTACAACATCAGACTAGGTTAGGCACCAACGTGGAAACGGACGAAAGCCGTAACCTTTGCGCCGTGCTCCTTCAGAACCTCACCGACCGTCTTGGACGGGTCGCGAGCGAAATCCTGGTCTACGAGGCAGTTGTCCGCGTAGAACGCGTTCAGACGACCCTCAACGATCTTCGGAACAATGTGCTCCGGCTTGCCCTCCTGGAGGGTAAGCTTCGTGAGCGTCGACTTCTCCTTCTCGAGATCCTCAGCCGGGATCGAGTCGCGATCCAGGTAGAGCGGCGAGAAAGCAGCAATGTGCATTGCCACATCGCGTGCAACCTCAGCACCAGCAGCGTCGGTAGCTACAAGAACGCCAACCTGTGCGGGAAGATCCGCGGAGGTCTGGTGGAGGTACAGCTCAACGTGCTCGCCCTCAAGGTGAGCAACCTTGCCGATCTCAATCTTCTCGCCAATGACGGCGCCCATGTTGTCAACGAGATCCTTAACAGTGCCTTCCTCAGAAGCCTGCTCGAGCAGAGCCTCAACAGTGGTAGCACCGGACTCTGCGGCAACCGCGAGAACCTTATCGGCAAAAGCAATGAACTTGTCGTTCTTTGCAACGAAGTCAGTCTCAGCGTTGGCCTCAACCATTACGCCAACCTTGCCGTCAACAACCGTGCCAGCAACGAGGCCAGCGGAAGCCGTGCGGTCTTCACGCTTCGAGAGGGACTTCAGGCCGGACAGGCGAATGATTTCGATTGCCTTGTCCTTGTCGCCGTTAGCCTCGTCGAGAGCCTTCTTAACATCCATCATGCCCGCGCCGGTCTGCTCGCGCAGAGCCTTCACGTCAGCAGCAGTGTAGTTCGCCATGAAATCTTCCTACTTTCAGTAGTAAAAGTGACTGGATTACTCAGACTTGGTCTCAGCAGCCTCTTCAGCTGCCTCGGGAGCCTCTTGCTCGGCCTCAGTTGCCTCGCCCTCAGAGCTTTCAAGAAGCTCGCGCTCCCACTCAGCCATCGGCTCAGCGGTTGCATCCTCAGCGCCCGACTTCTGGCGACGCTCAGAACGAGCCATCAGACCAGCTGCGCAAGCATCAGCAACAACGCGAGTTAGTAGTGCAACAGCGCGGATCGCGTCGTCGTTACCCGGAATACCGTAATCAACCTCATCCGGGTCACAGTTCGTATCAAGTACCGCAACAACGGGGATGTTCAGCTTACGAGCCTCAGCAATCGCGAGGTGCTCCTTCTTCGTGTCAACAACCCAGATTGCGGAAGGAAGCTTAACCATGTCGCGGATACCACCAAGAGAACGCTGAAGCTTGTTCTTCTCGCGCTCCATGATGAGGAGTTCCTTCTTGGTGTGGCCCGAACCTGCGACGTCCTCGAAATCGATCTCCTCGAGCTCCTTCATGCGCTGAAGACGCTTCGAAACGGTCGAGAAGTTGGTGAGCATACCACCGAGCCAACGGTGGTTAACGTACGGCATACCAACGCGCTCAGCCTGCTCCTGGATAGCCTCCTGAGCCTGCTTCTTCGTGCCCACGAACAGGATGTTGCCACCGTGAGCAACCATTTCCTTAACGAAATCGTAAGCGGTGTCGATGTGCTCGACAGTCTTCTGAAGGTCAATGATGTAAATGCCGTTGCGCTCGGTCAAAATGAAGCGCTTCATCTTCGGGTTCCAACGACGGGTCTGGTGTCCGAAGTGAACACCACTTTCCAGAAGCTGACGCATGGTAACGACTGCCATGTTTTCTTCCTTTCGGTGCAACGCACCAAAATAAGGAGTAGCTACCTGCTTCGCCCATCCAGGCGCTAGCCGCTAACTACTCAGGTTTCAGTTTTCTTGCCTTACGGCCCTAGCGCCCATGTTCCAACACTCCTTAGGTAATCCCTTGGAGACTGCTGCCGGTAACACCACTTTCGCGGTATTGGGCGCGCGATAGTCACCTGCGAGACAGGTGCCGCGTCGATTCTAGCGAAAAAGCCGGCGTTTGGGTACTTAGATGGGCCCCTTTTACGCCTCGTGTTTCTCGCTTCACATTCCACTTTCAAAAAGAGACGCTCCCGGCCGAAGCAACATGCTTCTTACAGGGAGCGCCCTCATTCTAGACGTCAGATTTAAGTAAAGCTACGAATCCAGTTCACTCGTTAGGTGAGGATACCGGCTCTCGCTCGATGTATACGACTCGATCATGGCCTCGCTTGTTGGGATCCATGTACTTCCACATTCTGACCCCAAGGGCAACAACGCCCACGGCTAGCAAGACAAACAAGATGTAGAGCACGATAGTAATAGCTCCTACTGCAGCACCTGCCTGCATGTCTCTCCTTCCATGTGTCTAACCTGCGCTACTGATTGCTGATCGAAATCAAGCAATGCTTTATGGCCTTTGATGATCTGGGGGCAGATACGCCCAACCGGTTTAAGGCTGGCTCCAAACAAATGACGCTCATTCATTCGTCGAGCAATGACTTCTAGCCACTGGCCTACGCATATGGTCAACCATCAACCACTTTTAGTGTAACGCAGATAACAAACACGTGTATAGTTCAAACTCTGTTTAGCAGTCGCAGAGGCGATCGACCCCGCCTGTGGGCAATGTCGCGCTATCGCGGCATTCACAGGAGAGACACCCGCCCTCACCATCCACAGCCTTACTTTTGTCGAGCATCGTATTTTCGATGCGTCGTTACTGTGACGCCATGAGCACACGAAAACTACGCGCGATCTGTCCAATCATTGCAGCGCTCCTCCTTGCGCCACTACTGCTTCCAAGCCCCGCCACCGCAACCGATACCAAAGACACGTGGCAAGCTCCCGTGGCGTTCCCCGTGGCAGTTGGCAAAGAGTTTGAACCACCTGAGATCCGCTGGCTTAGCGGACACCGCGGAGTCGACCTCTGCCCCGGCGTTGGAGCGACAGTTCGAGCACCCAGAGCCGGCAACATCATCTACGCGGGGAAACTCGCAGACCGAAACGTCGTCTCCATCCGGCACAGCGACGGCACGAGCTCAACGTTCGAGCCCGTGATCCCCGCAGTAAGTAAGGGGGCCTCGGTTTCCGCGGGCACGATCGTCGGAGTACTCGAAGAAGGTCACGACGGAAACTGCCTGCACTGGGGTATCAAAGTAAACCGAGACCTCTACCTCAATCCCCTCGGCCTACTGGTAGGCACCCCCGTGCTTAAGCCCTTGGGTGCGCCTGGCGCATAATGTGCGTCAAACGCTTTGCATCAACGTGCGTGTAACGCTGCGTGGTCTGTAGCGAGGAGTGGCCGAGCAAATCCTGCACTGAACGCAGATCAGCCCCACCCTCAAGCATGTGCGTGGCAGCCGAATGGCGTAGCCCGTGCGGTGAGATTATCGGAACTCCCGCGAGCGAACACGCGCGCTCAAGACGCTCGCGAACCGTTCGCTGATCCACTCGCCCGCCGCGAACCCCGAGGAAGAGTGCCTGCCCCGACCTTTCGTTGACAAGATCGGGCCGGCCTCGCTCAATCCACGCGCGCAAGGCCTCATGGGCGGGCACACCGTAGGGAACCACACGCTCCTTCGACCCCTTGCCGAGCACTCGGATAGTTCGGTCAGCCGCGTTTAGGTGAGACAGGTTTAGGCCTACAAGTTCACCAACGCGGATACCGCACGAATACATGAGTTCCGTGGTTGCCAGATCACGGATATCCGCCGGATCTCCCGCTCCCGCCTGCATCTTCAGGAAGTCGAAGAGCACTCCAATCTGGTCGGTCCCTAAAGTTTCGGGTAGCACCTGATCAACGGAAGCCGCCTTTAGCTTCAGCGTGGGATCAACTTCTACTATTCCCTCGCGCTTCATCCACTTACCAAAAAGCCGAGCGCTCGCCACGTACCTTGCTACCGAAGAGCGCGCCCCTCCGTCACGCACTTTCCCGGCAATCCAAGCACGCAGGGCACGTGCGCCTAGCGCGGAGGGGTCAAAAGGCTCCTCCCCCAGGCAAAACTGCAGTGCAGACTCCACATCGGAAATGTAGGCTCGCACCGAGTGCGCAGACATGGCGCGACCATGCACCAAGTAGCGTTCAAACCGCTGCACGACCTCCCGCGCCGACGAGTGAAGCTCCATGGGCCCTCTTCCCTACCGGATCATAACTAGCCCCGGTTAGCTCGAGGTTAGAAATCTAGCTCAAGGTTAGCGAATGCGCTTAAACGCCGTGCCATCGACGCCAACAAATCCCTTAAGCAAAAGGGTTGTAAGCCCCTCTTCAACTTCACTCTCGCCAAGGCCCGCAGCCTTCGCAATCTCCACGATTTTCGCGCTACCATAGGCCGGCATAGCATCGTAGATTCTCCTCACCTGGCGGGGAAGAGCAGGCCCAGACTTCACCGGCATGTCGAAAAGGCCGTCACCAATACTTGAAATCAACTCCAAAATGTCTTCGGTTCCCGTAACGAGTGTTACGCCCTCGCGGATCGCATTGTTACAGCCCTTCGACATTTGCGACATCACAGAACCGGGGAAAGCACCGACTGGCCGCCCCAGCTCGCGCGCGTGACGAATCGTAACGAGCGCGCCCGAACGCATCGACGCCTCAACGACGACGCTCGCCTCGCTAAGCGCAGCGATTAGGCGGTTACGACTAAGGAACCTCCACCTAGCGGGGCGCCAGCTAGGCGGACACTCCGCAATAATCGCCCCAGTTTCTTCAATCTCAGCAAACAACTCGAGGTGAGACATGGGATAGAGGTTCGCAACACCGCCAGCCATCACGGCAACAGTGTGGCCACCGCGAAGCGCACCCATGTGCGAGGCCGCATCGATTCCGAACGCACCTCCAGACACCACCGACACGCCCTTTCGGGCAAGCTCAAACGCGGTGTCCCTCGCAAGCGTGTTACCCATAGTTGTCGACGCCCTCGCCCCAACGAGTGCCACGCGCGGCAAATCCTTCAAATCACCGCGAATCCAAAGAGCGACCGGAGCCTCCAACCCCAAGTCGTTTAGGGAGTGTGGCCAACTCTCATGCTCCGGCCAAATCACGTGGCCACCAACCCGGGCCAAGTCCTCCAAATCCGCCTGCACGTCTAAATCCGCTACGCGCGGAAGCCACCTCTTCAGCACCTTAGTCCACGGTCGCACCCGGCCCTCATCATCAAGAACAAGCTTGTCGGACAATTTCGTAAGGTCCGCTTGAGACAGTAGCCACTCGAGCGCTGCCGCGCTCCCCATGTGCTGGCGAAGAACCGCGGCCGCAGTATCGCCAGGCTCCACGATTGCGCTCCACGCGCACGCCACCTCCATTGGCGACGAAAAATCAGGCATTCGCATTTTCAACTCCATTTCTAAACATCAAAGCCTTTGACAACTCGGGCAACCCCGCCCGATCCGCTCCGCGCACATCCGCAACCGTTAACGCCAGGCGAAGCACCCTGGTAGCGCCTCGCAAACTCAAAGTTCCGTCCTCAATCGCGTGCTCAATCCCCTTGTGCACCGCGGAATCAATGCCGTACTGCGGGTCTCGAAGAAGCTTCGCTGGCACGTGCGCATTCAAACTCCAAGGCGTCCCCGCCCAACGTTTGCGCGCCCGAGCACGAGCTCTTTCAACCGCCTCCTTCGCGGTTTTCGAAGAATAAGCGGGAGGCTCCGCAAGCTGGGCAGGAGAGGGCGTCATCATTGGAATCTGAATATCCAAACGGTCAAGGAGGGGCCCCGACAGGCGGCTCAAATACCTGCGCTGCTGAATCGACGAGCAGGTACACGACTTTCGCCGACTAATCGCGTGGCCACACGGACACGGGTTCGACGCCAAAATAAGTTGGAAACGCGCCGGATACTCCACGTGATGTCTCGCCCGCTGCAGGTTCACGACACCCGACTCGAGAGGCTCGCGCATTGCGTCAAGCACCTGCGGGGAAAACTCCGCCGCCTCATCTAACACAAGCACGCCGGCGTGCGCCCGAGAAATAGCTCCTGGGCGAGGCACGCCCGAACCGCCGCCAATAATCGCCGCCATCGTTGCGCTGTGATGCGGCATCTCTATAGGCGGCGTGCGAATCAGCCCCGTGGACGAATCAAACGTTCCACTAACCGAGTGGATCGCGGTAGCCGCAATCGCGTCCTCATCATCTAGCGCAGGCAAGATAGTGGGCAGACGCCTTGCGAGCATCGTCTTACCGGCGCCCGGCTCGCCCAGCATTAGCATGTGGTGGCCACCTGCAGCTGCCAAAATCAGGCCCTCCACGGCGAAAGACTGGCCTTTAACATCCGCTAGATCAACCTGTTCGTGTTCGCGAACCTCCCTAACCAACTTCTTTTGGCCCAGAATGTCTTTGGGCAACAGCGGGGGCAGAACCGAAGGGAGTCGCCCTCCAAAATGAGTGACGAGATCACGAAGGTGACTGAAGCCGAGGATTTCCACGCCCGGAACCAGCTGCGCCTCCGCGAGCGAACGATCGGACACCACAACCTGCTTCATGCCCTCCCGCTTTGCGCCGAGCACCGAAGAAAGAATGCCTCGAATGGGGCGCAGGGAGCCGTCTAGGCCGAGCTCCGCGGTGAAAACCGTGCCGTCTACCACGCTTGGCGGGAGCACCCCGCGCGCCGCTAGGAGGCCGACCGCGATTGCAAGATCAAATGCTGACCCCGCCTTTGGAATACCCGCCGGCGACAGGTTCACAGTTACGCGGTGCTCAAACCAATCGATACCGCACGACTGCATCGCCGCGCGAACACGATCCCTAGACTCGCGCACCGACGCGTCCGGCATACCCACCAAGTTGAACGACACCAGACCCGAACCGACATGCGTTTCGACCGAGATGATGTTCGCCGTAATACCCGTTAGCGCAACCGCGTGAGTGCGCACAAGAATCGGCTTCATACGATGCCCCTCCGATGCTCAATCGAAGCGGACCGGCCCTTCACCTTCACCACGATCGCATCCAGGTGCACCGAGCCTCGAACACCATTTTCTTGCAGCCAGACAGCGGCTCCTCTACGAAGAACATCCACCTTCGCCGGAGTTATCGACTCCCAAGCACTTGCCGCAAACTGGCCGGCGCGAGTCTTCACCTCCACAAACACGATTCCGCGCTTAGGATCGCGCGCAACAATATCTATCTCAGCGCCGCGGCGACGGTAATTGCGGTCAAGTATTTGGTAGCCGCGATCCGTCAAGAAATCCGATGCCATCTCTTCGCCGAGCTGGCCGAGTCTATGTGTTCTAGCCATTAAAACCTCCCGCCGCAATCCTTACGAATCGCGACGGGAGGACTAAAGATTCAGTTTCAAAGGTGTGGACAACCAGGGGCGGCCGGGCTTTGGGGAAAGCTCGCGAGATTACGGGAGTTCAAGCTCCGTCTTCGTTAGCTCCTCAATATTCACGTCCTTAAACGTGAGGATACGAACCGACTTTACAAACCTAGAGGAACGGTAAATATCCCACACCCAAGCATCCTGCAGGCGCAGTTCAAAAAACACGTCGTTACCAACCGGGCGAACCTGGAGATCCACCTGATTACACAGGTAGAACCGGCGCTCAGACTCCACGACATACTTAAACAGACCAATCACATCGCGATACTCGCGAAAGAGATCCAACTCCAGATTGTTCTCGTAATTCTCAATCTCAGGATTCACAGCCCACGCCCCTCATTGCTATTCCCCCAAAAGCCGCCAAGACTGACGATGATACGCGCTTACACCCAGCGACGCCAAAGCCTTGCGATGCGCAGCCGACGCATACCCCTTATTCGATGCCCAACCGTAGCCCGGATCGGGCAGAGTTTCCATCAAATGGTCACGCACCACTTTAGCCACGATAGAAGCCGCAGACACGACCATGCACGTAGCGTCCGCCTTCACAAGCGTCTTCACCCTTGGCGCTCCGAGCGTCGCGTACTCCTCCGCCGCGGAACTTGCCGAATCAAGCAAATCCACTTTTGGCGTCAGCCAGTCGTGAGAGCCATCCAGTAGCACAACATCTGCAACCACGCCCTGCACGAACAGCGTTCGCAAAGCCCGAAGACCCGCCAACTGGAGCGCACCCGTTATACCAAGCTCATCCACTTCAGCCGCCGAAGCCATCCCTACCGCCGATGGCCACGCAAACCTCGCCGCCTCCAGTACAAGCTGCTCGCGAGCCTTCGCACTCAAATACTTCGAATCGGCAAGCTGCACCTGCGGCTCTTTGCCCGGCGACACGCTCGCCCCAACGGCAACCGGGCCTGCAAGCGCGCCGCGGCCCACCTCATCCATGCCAACAACAACGCCAAACCGCGCCAGGCTACGCTCCACCTCGGTTGTTGCAACAGGCATCTTATTCAACAGCTTCAAACGGCTCGTTGTTCGTAGGATTCGACCAGTGATCAAACGGCCAGCTCACGAAAAATACCTTGCCAACCACGTCGTTCTCATCCACGTAGGCAAGATCCGGAATGACCATGTGAGCGCGAGAATCCGCAGAATGATTGCGGTTATCCCCCATCACCCACAGGTGACGATCCGGCACGGTCACCTTGAAAGGCTGCAGCGAATTATCCGACCCCGGAGCAAGATAGGGCTCATCGATAGGAGTTCCGTTCACAAGGAGGCGACCCCCATCATCACAGCACTCAATCGTGTCTCCCCCAACACCAATAACGCGCTTCACCAAATGCTGCTCGCCCGATGCGGGCCGCAGGCCAGTAAACTCAAGCGCACTTTGGAAGAACTTCGCCGCCCCCGTCTTCTCCGGAGGATCACCGAGCCACTCATTCGCATCCCGAAAGACGACGACGTCGCCTCGCTCCAAATCAAACACGCCCGGAGTTAAACGCGAAACAAGCACGTTGTCGCCAACCTGCAGCGTGTCTTCCATCGAACTCGACGGAATCCAAAACGCCTGCACCAAAAATGCGCGCAACGCCGACGACAACAAAATCGCCAACACCAGAATCAAAAACAACTCGCGAGCCTGATGAAGCAACGACTGAGGCTTCTCCTCATGCATCCCCTCGCTATACGCGACAATGGCGTGCCGCGGACGATAATCGAAGCCTGCCTTCGGCATGCTCCTACGCCGCAACAATATTGCGCCGGGATACTCTTCCATACGTCTCCTTCAGTTCACGCCCATTTTAGAACCAACAGGCGAAAACACCCACTCAAAAACGCGCGGGCCCGCGTGGAGCAAACAAGGTGTGCAAACAAAAGTGCCCCGACCAAAGCCGGGGCACCAATCACAACTGCTTAGTTGGAACGCTTCTCGCGAACCTTCGCAGCCTTGCCGTGACGGTCACGCAAGTAGTAAAGCTTCGCGCGACGAACACGACCAACAGTTACGACCTCGATCGAATCGATGGTCGGCGCGTGCAGCGGGAACGTACGCTCCACACCCACGCCGAAGGAAATCTTGCGGACGGTGAACGTCTCACGAATACCCTCGCCACGACGAGCAATAACAATGCCCTGGAAAACCTGGATACGCGTGCGGTTACCTTCGGTAACCTTTACGTTTACCTTGACGGTGTCGCCCGCCTTGAAGTCAGGAATGTCGGAACGCAGCAACGGCTGGTCGACTGCATCTAGCTTCTGCATTTTCTTCTCCCGAACAGAACTGCCGCAGGTCAGCACTGAACATAAAGCGGCTTAAAACCGCTGACATTCTTCTTGGAACCCGGCCCAGGTGACCCCCTGCGGCAGGTGGCACCACCGTTTTCCAACCGCTTCATTTTGCCATATTCGAAGCGAAGCGTCGATACGCTAAGCATCCGCGCTCCGTTTCCGTTAGCAAACTCACGCTACTTAACCCAAGAAACCGCCGTTTACCGGCTCATCGGGCCCGCGAACTAGAGCTCGCGGGTCATCACGACATCCTCATTGCGAATGCCGCCAACCATAAACACGCGCCTCCCCGCAGTTTCAAACCCGTGCCTGCGGTAAAAACGCCTCGCCCGCTTATTCTGCACCGCCGTTCCCAGCACAACCTGACTGCCCTTCGCAAACGGCTTCGCATCCTCAATCGCGGCCTCCAAAATGCCTCCCGAAAGCCCCGTTCCACGCCAAGCAGACAGCGTGTAAACCTTCGACAAGTAGGTGGGGGCCGGAGCAATCACCTCCGCGGGCACGTCACCTGGATAATCACCCTCCGAGTACAAGATGACCAGCGTGTACGCAACGATCCTGCCCTCGATCTCCGCGACCATCACCCGATGATCCGGGCTCTGGAGCCACTTGGTGATCTCCTCTACGGAAAGCCACCGCTCGATGTGCTCCTTTTGCGCCTCGACCGGAACGTAGTACGGGCACGCGTCCGGGAAAGTTTCAGCTGCCACCTGCGCGATCTGCACCGCATCATTCAGCGTTGCCCGGCGAATGCGGACCTTCTCCCAGCGCGCGCTATCTCGCCTAGCAATCCAACCAAAACGGGTGAGGACCTCGCGGTCCAGAGTCGAAAGCGTTAGCGGATTCGTACGGTTGATTAAATCCGCGCGCACGAGCGCCGTCTTCTCAAGCGAGCGAGAACGCCTCCACGCATCAATCTGCGCGTGATTCCCGCCCATCAAGACCTGCGGTACCTCCAAGCCCCGCCAAACCTGCGGCCTCGTGTACGCCGGATACTCGACAACGTCACCCTCGAAAGACTCCTCCGTGAGCGACTCAGGGTTCCCCATGAAGCCATCGAGCAGGCGCGCGACCGCCTCAACCAAAACAATCGCGGCGACCTCGCCGCCGTTTAGAACGTAATCGCCGATGGAGTACTCGAACACCTCGACGCCTTCGACGCCACGGTAGTGATCCATCACGCGCTGGTCGATGCCCTCGTAGCGGCCGCACGCAACCACAATCTGATCCGCGCGAGCCAGGGAACGCACATGATGCTGGGTAAGCGGAGTACCCGAAGGCGTTGGCACAGCCAACACCACACGGCCAGCGGGCTTCAAAACGTCGTCGAGAGCCTTACCCCAAATGTCAGCGCGCATCACCATTCCAGCTCCGCCACCGTAAGGAGTATCGTCAACCGTTCTGTGACGATCCTCAGTCCAATCCCTCAAATCATGCGCCTGAATCTGCAGTGCACCCGACTCCTTCGCCTTCCCCATCAGCGACAAATCCAGCACGCCGAAAAACTCAGGGAAAATGGAGACCAGATCAAACCTCATGCAGCTCACGCTTCCTCATCGTCAAACAGGCCGCCCGGAGGATCAATCAAAATCACGCGCTCATCCTCCAGCACCTCCGGCACAATCTCATACACGAACGGCACCAACACCTCGCGGCCCTCCCACTCAACCACAAGCAGGTCCTGCGCCGCACCCGGAATAAAATCCTTCAACGTGCCCCGCGGCTCACCATCAACCGTGCGCACATCCATACCCACCAGCTCATGCGGGTACCAGGCGTCTTCCTCCTCCTCGACCTCCGCCGAGTCAATCACCAGGCGAGTACCCCGAATCGCCTCCGCACCATTGCGGTCAGACACCTCCTCAAACCGCACCACCAGGCGACCCTTATGCACGCGAAGCGACTTCACCGTCAGCGAGCCGCCACCCTCCTTGCGCAACACAGCGCCCTCAAAAAACCTCTCCTCGGGCGAATCCGTGCGCACATCCAAATACACTTCACCCTTCAGCGCGTGCGCCGCGCCAACCACGCCAACCAGTACGTCCATCTAAAGCTCCTCACCCGCAACAACCACTCGCATACGACTTGGGGCGGTGTGCGTAAAACGCCACACCGCCCCAAAATCCAAATAACTAATCCCGATCAGTATCGATAACGTCGACTCGAACGGGGCCTCTGGTCGAAAGCGCCGACATCACCGCACGCAAAGCGCGCGCCGTGCGACCATTTCGCCCAATGACACGTCCCAAGTCGTCCGGATGCACGCGGACCTCAAGCAGTTGGCCGCGGCGCATGGATCTCGTGTTCACCTCGACATCGTCGGGGTTATCCACAATCCCACTAACCAGATGTTCCAGGGCGTCAGCTAACATTAGGCTTCCTCTGCCTCAGCGGCCTCAGCGGTCTCAGCCTCAGCAGCAGCTGCGGCCTCCTCCTCAGCCTTCTTAGCTGCAGCAGCCTCGGCCTCAGCCTTCTGCTTTGCCTCAGCGATTGCAGCCTTGCGACGCAGAGCCTCTTCCTCAGCAGCCTTAATAGCCTTCGCAGCTGCCTCCTCATCCGCAGAAGCGTACTTCACGCGCGAAACCGGGTTCTCAACACCCTTGTGCGCAGCGAGGTCGCCAGTCAGACGAAGCAGGTTACGAACCTGGTCGGACGGCTGTGCGCCAACACCGAGCCAGTACTGAGCGCGATCGCCCTTAATCGAAATAGCCGAAGGCGTACGCGTCGGATCGTACGTGCCGATCTCTTCAATAACGCGGCCATCGCGCTTCTTGCGCTGGTCAACGACAACAACACGGTAGAACGGTGCGTGGACCTTGCCCATACGCTTTAGTCGAATACGAACTGCCACTTTAGTGGTCACTCCTTGATTGATTGAGGTGGATTCAAACCACTATTGGGGGTAAACACAAATAGCAGTGAAAATCCTGGACGCGAAGATCAACGATAGAGAGGGATTCGAAGTCTTCGAGTACAACGCTCCATTGTGCCAGAAAATGGCGGGGAAAGGGAAGTTTCTACAGCCAACCAGGGCGCGGAGCGGACGTGGGATTCGTCACGCGAATTCAAGATTCTCCCCCGCTGCAAGGATGCCGTTAGCCTGCCGCCCCTTCCACACTAGATCATCGGCAAAGCGGGGCAGTTTCGCCAGTTCATGAGAACATTAAAGGAGAGTTGGAAGGACATCATGAGTACAGAAAACTACCCCCTGCAAACGCCTCCGCGTCTCACCGGCCTAAACCCCGAAACCAAGCGGAGCCTCACTGAATCTGAACTCGCGCACGAGCTCGCACTCATGTGCCGCACCGCCGCGCTCGCCGTTGCACCCTACATCCTCGCCGCCCGCACAAAACTCGATGCGGCAACCACGGAAACCAAATCAGACTTCCACGACCCCGTAACCCCCTTCGACCGCGGGGCCGAAACAGCGATCAGCGCACTCCTTGGATACTTCGTTCCCGGCTCCTACAAGCTCGGTGAAGAACACGGCGAAGAAATCCTCCCCGGGGGCGCACCCGCCGACCTTCCCGAAGAGGTTCTCTTTGAAGACCCCGGCTTCCACGTCGATGCGCGCTCCCTCGCCTCACGCGTGAAGTGGATCGTTGACCCTATTGACGGAACCGCGAACTTTGCCGCGGGCTTCATCTACTTTGGCACCTCTATCGCCGCGCAACTGGATGGGAAAACTGTTGCCGCCGCAATCACCCTGCCCTACACGGATGAAGTTTTCTGGGCGAACGACACAAACGGGTGGATCGAGCGGGCAGGCACGTTCTACGAGTTGAAGTCGGGCAACATTCCAGGCGAAAAGACGATCACCGAAGAGGGCGAAGCTGTGCTCCTCACCTACTTCCCCACCTCCTCAGAGGTAAGGAAGTTCCCCGCTCTTGCAACCAAAGGACACGCTGACCTGGTGCACGCGTTCCGCGCAGTTAGACGCCCCGGAGCCGCCGCGATCGATCTTGCTCAAGTTGCCGCGGGCAGGGCCGGCGCACTATTTGCAACGCGCGTGAAGCCCTGGGACGTTGCCGCAGGTGCGCACCTCGTAACCGTCAGCGGAGGCCACGTGGATCTGCGCGATCTAGGCGAAGGAGAGCTTGCCGGCATGCAGCCCGCGATTGCGGCAACCTCAGCCGGACTGCAGTCGCAAACCTTGAAAGACCTCCTAGACAAGGTGGAGGCAGAATACCGCTGATCAAACCATCGCGGCTGAGCAGCCCTGAGGTATGCGTGTCTATTGCTGGGGTATTCGCTGTTCACCTCTGTAATAGACACGCATCGGGCGCTGTAGCACCGAAATGTCTTCGCGCGGATCCTCGCTAAACATTACGAGGTCTGCGGGTTGCCCCTCACCAAGGCCGGGAACCCCCAGATACTCGCGGGCACGCCACGTACCAAGGTCGATGATCTGGCTAGCTGGTAGCCCCATGGACTCCCAAAGCTGGAGTTCCCTTCCAATACTGCCGTGATCTTGATACCCGCCCGCATCCGTGCCGGGAAGTAGCAAGATTCCAGCGTCGATGAAGTGCTGGAGTGTCTCATCGTGGCGCTTCCAAAGCCTCGTCATCGTCTGCGAGTACACCGGGTACTTGACAGCCCCTGCCTTCGCGAACTGCGGGAAGAGAGCCACCTGCATCAGCGTTGGCGTTATCGCGATACCGCGAGCGGACGCCTCCTCAATCTCGTCTTTGCTCATGCCGGTGCCGTGCTCGATGCAGTCGACCCCTGCTTCGAGCAAACCCGGGATGGCTTTTTCGCTGAACGAGTGGACGGTGACGCGCGCTCCGGCCTCGTGAGCGGCGATTACTCCCTCTTTGAGCGCGTTTGTGTTCCACAGCGGGTCGAGGTCTGAATCTGCGCCTCTTGAGCGGTCGATCCAATCGGCAACCACCTTCACCCAGCCGGTGCCCGCTCTCGCCTGCAGCTCCATAACCGCGGGGAGGTCGGCGTCAGACGTTTCGATCGCGTAGCCGCGGATATAGCGCTTGTGCTTTGCAATGTGGCGCCCCGCGCGCAAAACCGTGAGAGTATCGGGGCGGCCATTAATCCACGAGTTGTCGCCTATCACTCCGCAATCGCGGGCAAGCAGCACGCCCGCGTCGCGGTTTGCGTGAGCCTGGGCGAGCATCGCGTCGCCACCGGTTTCGCCCTGCTTGCCTATCCCGATGTGGCAATGAACGTCGACCATGCCCGGGATAACCCACACGCCCTCAATGTCGGTGCTGGGATTGCCGGCGAGACGGAAGATTTTGCCATCGCGGATCTCGAACGTGCCATCGACCCACCTGTGAGGATGACTCAATGGAGGGTTCTTAAGCCCGCTTGTTGAGGAGTTCAGGGTGTGGGAAAGCTCCCCGGAAACCGGGGAGCTTTCCCAAAGTACACGGCCAGAAAACCTCATCGGCCAAGACCACCAAGCATGCGCTTTACGTCATCTGGTAGATCATCCATGGTCGGACGAGGAGCATCTTGGGGCATTCCAAACGCGGAGCCCTTCTGGTGCTCCTTCGGAAGCATCGCCTTAAGCTCCTGCTGGCGCCGCTTCGCGGGATTGCCAGAAACCTTAGACTTGCTACGCTTCTTAGCCTTCTTCGGCTGGCGAGCACCCGCGCGCTTACCCGAGCCAGGCATATTACCCATGCCGGGGAAACCGCCCATACCGGGCATTCCGCCTCCAGAGCCCATGCGCTTCATCATCTCTCGAGCAGCCTCAAACCGCTTCACCAGCGAGTTCACTTCAGTAACCGTAGTGCCAGAACCCATCGCAATGCGGCGGCGACGCGAACCGTCAAGAATCTTCACATCCGCACGCTCAGCCGGAGTCATCGAGCGCACAATCGCCTCAATACGCGAAACCTCGCGCTCATCAAAGTTTTCCAGCTGCTCGCGCATCTGCCCCGCACCCGGAAGCATGCCAAGAAGCTTCTTCATCGAACCGAGCTTGCGAACCTGCTGCAACTGGTTCAAGAAATCATCAAGAGTAAGCTCGCCGGACATCGCCTTAGCCGCGACATCCTCAGCCTCCTTCTGATCAATCTTCTTCTCAGCCTGCTCGATAAGCGTGAGCACGTCACCCATATCGAGAATGCGGCCCGCCATACGATCCGCGTGGAAACGCTCGAAATCTTCCAGGCCCTCACCCGTGGACGCAAACAGGATCGGCTGGCCCGTAACACCTCGAACCGACAGCGCCGCACCACCGCGGGCATCGCCGTCAAGCTTCGACAGAACAACACCCGTGAAGCCAACGCCATCACGGAACGCGACCGACGTCTGGACAGCGTCCTGACCCACCATCGCGTCGAGCACGAACAGGATCTCATGAGGATTAACAGCATCGCGAATATTGCGAGCCTGCTCCATCATTTCCTCATCGACACCGAGACGACCCGCAGTATCGACAATCACCAGGTCGTAACCGTTTTGAATCGCGTGATTCAAACCCGAACGAGCAACCTGAACCGGATCACCAACACCGTTACCCGGCTCCGGCGCCCACACGTCCACGCCCGCGCGCTTACCAAGCACCTCCAGCTGCGTCACAGCATTCGGACGTTGCAAGTCAGATGCAACCAGGAGGACGCGCTTGCCCTCCTCCGTCATCCAATGACCAAGCTTGCCCGCAAGCGTCGTCTTACCAGCACCCTGCAAACCAGCGAGCATGAAGACCGTCGGACCGCGCTGAGCGAAGCGAAGCTCACGAGTCTCGCCGCCAAGCACCTCCACAAGCTGATCGTGCACAACACGCACAACCTGCTGGCCCGGATTCAAGCCCTTCGTGACCGTAATGCCACGCGCCTTCTCACGAATCGACTTAGTGAACTCGCGAACTACCGGAAGCGCGACGTCCGCATCCAAAAGAGCGCGACGAATCTCGGCCGCGGTTGCATCAATGTCAGCATCGGTAATAACGCCCTTTCCACGAAGCTTGCGGAAAGAATCTGTTAGCCGATCAGAAAGATTTTGAAACACTGCTGTAGTCCTGTGGTTACGAAAAGTTACTGAGTACTACCTTAACGGATGAAAGTGCTAGCCAACGATTGCGTCGACGAAGTCCTCTGCGCTAAACGGCGCCAAATCATCAGCGCCCTCACCGAGGCCCACCAGCTTCACCGGCACGCCAAGCGCACGCTGAACCGACACCACGATTCCGCCCTTCGCCGAACCGTCCAGCTTCGTCAGCACCACGCCCGTCACGTCAACAACCTGAGCGAACACCTCCGCCTGCCTCAAGCCGTTCTGGCCCGTCGTAGCGTCGAGCACGAGGAGGGTCTCCGTGATCGGCCCCTGCTTCTCCGTTACGCGCTTAACCTTGCCGAGCTCATCCATCAGCGTGGACTTGTTTTGGAGGCGGCCCGCAGTGTCGATCAGCACGACATCCACATCCGCCTCATGACCGCGCTTCACCGCGTCGAATGCCACCGACGACGGATCTGCACCCTCAATATCGGAGCGCACGGTCTCAACGCCAACGCGCTCACCCCACGTGGTGAGCTGATCAGCGGCAGCCGCGCGGAACGTGTCGGCCGCGCCAAGAACAACCGACTTGCCCTCAGCCACGAGGAGGCGAGCGAGCTTACCGATAGTCGTGGTCTTACCCGTACCATTAACGCCAACAACGAGGAACACCGCCGGATGCGTGCCCTCCTCAGCCTGCGGGCGCTCCAGATTTAGCGAGCGATCCATCGACGGATCAACCACTCGAAGCAGCTCCGCGCGAAGCAACTCGCGCACGCGAGCCGGGTCGGTCGTATCCTCAACCTTCACGGCCTTGCGCAGGTTCTCCATGACCTCCTCGGTCGTATCCAAACCAAGATCAGCCATGAGAAGCGTGTCTTCAAGCTCCTCCCAATCCTCCTCGGCCAGCTCGCCGCGAGAGAAGATACTGAGCAGCGCCGAACCAATACGGCCAGAACCCGCAAGGCGCGAGCGCAAACGGAGCATTCGGCTCGAAGCCGCCTCCGGCTCATCAAGCTTCGCCTCAGGCTCCTGCGGTTCCTCCTCCGGCTCGGCGGCTTCCACAACCGGCTCCTCAACCTGCTCAGCAGGCACCTCCGGAACCGGAGCTTCCCCCACTGCGGGAAGGTCAGCCTCATCCGAAGGCTCCGCATCCACAGCAGGTGCCGGCGCCTCCTCAATCTCAGGGCGCTTCGGCGCAGGCGGAAGCTCACGACTGCGAGACTTCGAAACACCAATGCCGATGCCACCTACAAGGAGAACACCAACGAGAATCCAAACCAGGTAAATGTTGGTTGAAAGAAAATCTAGAAATGCGTCCATGCCTCAATGATTGCGCAGATTCCGCGCGTTCACCAATAGGACTACTTCACATCCGACCCTGTTGACTGGTCAAAACGCGGCAACTCATCGGCACGCAAATACGCCGACCCCTCGCGCGCCTCCTTCAAAATCATCGTTTCAAGCGACGAATTCCGCGGCTGCACCTGCGGCAAAGGCTCCTCTTCCGACGCCTCCGAACGCTTCCACTCCCGGCTCGTACGCTCAATATGAAGCTGCCAATCCGAAACCGACCTGCGGGTCACGAGCAACACAACCAGGACGCCGATCGCAAGTGCAAGAATCACCGTCAGCGTCACGAAAATAAAGAAAGCCGGTTGCAACACAGGCAATAGCTTTTCAAAAACGCGCCAATCCTCAAAGAGAAACGCCTAAACTTACCGATTTGTGACTTTTAACGACTCTCGCGGGGTGTACCGCGTGATCCTAGGCGTCATGGCTTATTCGAGCGTTGCCTGCCGCTCGAGCTGCGGGTTGGTCGCTTGCCCAGCCTATTCGAGTGCAGCCTCAGCTCGAGCCTGCTTCGTATCCGCAAGCTTCGACGACACGACCTGCGTGACGCCTCCTCGCATCGTGACACCGTAGAGCGCGTCCGCAATCTTCATCGTGCGCTTCTGGTGCGTGATAATGATCAGCTGCGAATCCTGCTGAAGCTCCTTGAAAATCGTGATCAGCCGCGTGAGGTTAACGTCGTCGAGCGCCGCCTCAACCTCGTCGAGCACGTAGAACGGTGAAGGGCGAGCCTTAAAAATCGCGATCAGGAGCGCAAGTGCCGCGAGCGAACGCTCACCGCCGGAAAGCAGGGACAGGCGAGTGATCTTCTTACCCGCCGGGCGCGCCTCAATCTCAACACCCGTTTCGAGCATGTTTTCTGGATCCGTGAGAACCAGCCTGCCCGAGCCGCCCGGGAACAGCGTTGCAAACACGTGGTTGAACGCCTCCTGCGTGTCGAGGAACGCCTGCGTGAACACCTCTTCGACGCGCTCATCCACCTCATCGACGATATTTAAAAGATCGTTTTTCGACTCCGTGAGGTCGCGGAGCTGATCGACGAGGAACTGGTGGCGCTTCGACAGGGCTTCATGCTCCTCGAGTGCGAGCGGGTTGATCTTGCCCAGGCGCTCCAACTCGCGCTTTGCCTTACGCAGGCGCTTCTCCTGCTCCGCGCGCACGTACGGGTAGGGCTCCTCCGCGTCGATCAGATTGTGCGGCCCGAACTCCTCGAGAAGCTGATCCACCTCGAGCGCCAGTTCCTCACGCGCCTTCGAAACCGTGTGCTCAAAACGCAGGCTCACCTCTTGGAGGGCAATCTCGTCGCGGTGCGCGGCGTCCGTCACCTCAAGGAGGCTTGCGCGAAGCTCATCCACTTCGCGGCGAGCGCTAGCCGCTGCCTCCGAAGCCTCCGTACGCTCACTCTCCGCCTCGCGAAGCTCCGCACTCGCCTGTTCGAGCGCCTGCTCCGCCACGCGGATCGGCGCGGCAACCCTGGCATGTACGTCGCTTAGACGAGCGTATTCGCGCCGGCGCGCCGCCTCCTTCTTCTCGTGGTCGGCAAGCTCCGCTCGAGCCCTAGACACCTGCTGGCGCAAAGACCTAGCGCGATCGCGAGCCCGGCGAGACTGCTCCTCAAGAGTGCGAATATCGAGCCTCGTCGCGGTTTCCTTCGCGCGAGCCTCGCGGGCCGCCTCCTCAAGACGATCAGCCTCACGCCTCGCCTCGGTCGGATCAGCCACCTGCGGTAGCGACTCCGCACCCACCTGCTTGGTCTTCGCCTCCGCTAGGCGCACGCGCGCCCGCTCAAGACCGTCCTGCGCCTTCTCAAGGCCCGCGCGCAGGCGCGCCTCCTCGCCCTGCGCAGACCGCAACTGAGAACTCGCCCTCGCCCGAGCCTCCATGCGCTTGGCCCGCTCCGAGTCGGCGGCGCGCAGCGCTCTTAGCTGCTCATTTGCCTCCCGCAGCGCCAAATCGTAGGCCTCGCGGGCCTTTGCGAGCTGCCCGGAGACCTCCTGCAAGTGAGCACTCGCCGCCTCCGCGCGGCTCCTCGCATCCTCAAAATCCGCATGGCGAGCCAACACCGAAGAATGATCCGAGCCACCCGAAAGCACCGAAACGGGCGTGAACACGTCGCCGCGCCTCGTCGCAACCTTCGTCACCGCCGGGTTTTGCAACGCCTTTGCCGCTTCTTCCCCACTTTCGCAAACCACCGCTCCCGCAAGAAGCATCTCTAATAGGCGACGCACCTCCTCGCGGCACTCGATCACATCAAGTGCGGCTGTCAGGCCAGGAATCTTCGCCGGCGTGGCGGTGCGCTCGGGAGCCACAACCATGCGGCGGCGGCCCTTCGAATCCGTAAACGACAAAGCCGCCTGCATAGACGCCACCACTGCCGCATCCGCGAACGGATCCAGCAGCGCCGTAACCGCGTTCTCCCAGCCGGACTGCGCCGAAATGAAACCCGCGAGCGACCCTAAAACCTCATTGCCCTCTTCGCCAAGAAGCTCCGCCGTCTCATCAGCGGGCTGGAGGGACTGGGCAAGCGTATCGCGGCGCGACGTCCAAGTTGCACGCTCCGACTGCGCCTCACGCTCCGCGGCCAGCAACCTATCGACCAGATCGCGCGCCTCATCACGGGCACGAACCGCGCTCTCATGCGCGCCAGAAGCCTCATCGCCCGTCTCGACCTCTTCTAGGCCCTCCATCTGCTCCTGCGCCTTCGCCGTGCGGGCAGCGGCCTCCTCCACGGCGACCTTCATACGTTCAACCTCGCCGCTACGCGACGACAGGGCCTGCTCAGCGGCGTTAACGTCGCCAATCAGCCTCGCAATGTGCTCGCGGCGATTCGACTGCTCCGCCTCCAAGTGGCGCACATTCTCAAGCGCTGACCGAGCCGCGGCCTCCGCCTCCTCGCGCTGCTTAATCACGCCCGCGAGAAGCGCCCCGGACGCCTCGACCTCCTTCAAAAGCCGCGCGTCTTCCTCATTCGCCTGCGCCGACTTCTCATCGAGTTCCGCAACATCCACGTTCGGCGCGGGGATCGGACTCGACGCCGCCCGCATGCGCTCAGTGCAAACCGAAGACAGGGTCATGAGGGAGGCGTGCGAAGTCGAAAGCTCCTGCCAAAGCCTCGTGAGCTCCTGCGTGCGCGGCGTACCGCGGCGGGCCAACTCCTCCGCCTCATCAAGCCTCGCCTTAGCGGCAGCAAGCGACTCATTTAGCGCGACTTTACGGGCATTAGCCGCCTCCTCCGACGCCTTTCCTGCATCGAGGCGCTCTTTCAACTTACTCAAATCGTCAGCCAGCAAACGCGCTTGCGCGTCACGCACCTCCGCCTGGATTACGCCAGCGCGCCTCGCCGTCTCCGCCTGCTTCGCAAGCGGACGAAGCTGCCGGTGAATCTCATTCGTAAGGTCGCGAACGCGAGTGAGGTTCCCCTCCATCGACTCAAGCTTTCGAAGCGCCCGCTCCTTACGCTTGCGATGCTTCAAAACACCCGCGGCCTCCTCAATGAAACCGCGCCGCTCCTCCGGGCCCGCACCCAAAATCGCGTCAAGCTGGCCCTGCCCGACAATCACATGCATCTGCCGGCCCATGCCGGTATCGGACAGCAAATCCTGAATATCTAAAAGACGCACCTGCGTGCCATTAATCGAATACTCCGAGCCACCACCGCGAAAAAGCGTGCGCGAAATCGTGACCTCGGAGTAGTCAATCGGCAAAGCGCCGTCCGTATTATCAATAGTTAAAGACACCTGGGCGCGCCCCAAAGGAGCGCGCCCAGCCGTACCGGCAAAGATGACATCCGCCATCTGGCCGCCACGAAGATTCTTAGCACCCTGCTCGCCCATAACCCAGGCAAGAGCATCCACAACATTCGACTTACCCGAACCATTCGGACCCACCACACACGTGATACCGGGCTCGAGGTTAATCGTGGTAGTCGAAGCAAACGACTTGAATCCACGCAGGGTAAGGGTTTTTAGATGCACGCCTCAAAGTTTAGGCGAAAAGAGGCCTAACTCGTTACTCTTTCCAAACGAGCTCAGGGAACCACAGTGCAATCTCGCGGTCTGCAGAAGCCGGCGAGTCGGAACCGTGAACAATGTTCTCAACGTTGCCCGTACCCCAGTCGCGACCCAGATCGCCACGAATGGTGCCAGGAGCAGCGAGCGTCGGGTTCGTCTTACCCATAAGGCTACGAACACCCTCAATCACGCGGTCGCCCTCAACAACCATTGCGACAACAAGATCCGAACGCATGTAAGCGACGAGATCCTTGTAGAAGTGCTTCTCCCTGTGCTCTACGTAGTGATCCGCGAGGAGCTCCTCGGAGGCGAGCTTGATCTTCAGGCCCTTAATCTTGTAACCCTTCGCTTCGATGCGACGAATCACCTCACCCGTTAGACCGCGCTGGTAGCCATCCGGCTTAACCAATACGAGAGTGTGCTCCTTGTTTTCGTCGAGCTGATCCGGTGTAGGCATGTGCCTTCCTTTCAATTGAGTTATGTCTCACGTTTGATACTACGACAATATAGTTCGACATGGAGATAAAACTGATCATCTGCCCACATGTAGCAGACATTTGTTCAGCACCTAGGCGGTGAGCTCCTCCAATTTTTTAACGAGTCCCTCAACGACTTCCTTAGCCTGCGGGCCACTCGCCTTCACCGTCACCTTCTCGCCCTTATGCACGCCAAGAGCCATCAGCGACATCACAGATTCAGCATCAGCGCCGTTAATCGTCACCTCAGCGTCAAACTCGCTCACAAACCGAGCAACCAATGCCGCCGGGCGAGCGTGAAGGCCGTCTGGATCCAAAATCAAAGCCTCAGCCTCGACAAAATCCTCAGACACGCTCGCTTGCTCCTGCGGGGCAACACTCCCCCACATGCCGGCCGCACCTCGGATCGCAGCCACAACCTCCTCGGCGCTACCGCCCTGCTGCGCGGCTACCGCACCGACAACCGCGCCCTCAATGAGCGGGCCATCAGCAAAGTGGGCAGGCTCATCCTCCCTGAAATCCAAGACAGACTCCACGGTAAGAGTTGCCGAACCCAAATCGGTAAGAAGCACAACCGGGCCGAGCTCCAAAAGCTCCTCGACGGCGGTATCAACCTTGTCAAACGACGTGCCAATACCGCCATCGATCAGCCCGCCAGCAGGCTCGATACGAACCTCCGGCGCCATCTGCGCTGCAATCTCAGCTACGCCCTCGGCAAGTTTTTGCGAGTGCGAGACAATAACGAGACTGACCCTAGCCATCGATCGCAGCCACCGCCTGCTCAAGCAAAATCGCCGACGACATGGCACCCGGATCAAGATGGCCAATAGAACGCTCACCAAGGTAAGAAGCGCGGCCCTTAGTAGCCTTCATCGGCTCGGTAGCGAGCGCGCCCGCGTGAGCCGCCTCCGCCGCAGCGCGTAGCGCCTCCTCACCACTCAAGCCCTGATCGGCCGCCTCACGAGCCGCCTGGGCGGCCGGAGACCAGGCATCAACCATAGTCTTCTCACCCTCGGTAGCCTTACCGCGAACCTGGATGCCCCCAAGCGCCGCCTCAATCAGATCAGCAACACTAGCCGCGTCCAGCTCCTCCTTACCCGCCACGGCCTTTGCCGCACGTAGGTAAGCAGTGCCATAAAGCGGGCCCGCAGCGCCTCCAACGGTCGACATCAGCGTCTTAGCAACGAGCTTCAGCGCCGACTGAATATCAGGAATCTCCGACTCCTCAAGCGCCTTAGCAACACCCGTAAAACCACGATCCATGTTCTCACCGTGGTCGCCATCGCCAATCTGACGGTCAAGATCAATCAGCTCGATGCGCGCATCCGCGATAGCAGCCCGAGACTTCTCAATCCACGCGAGCGCCCATTTAACATCCAAGCTCATTAAAACTACATCCCCTTTCGGTACCCTGCGGTCAGTGCCGGAGCGTCGAACAGCTCGAGCATTTCGTCGTCGACGCGAAGCAGCGTGAGCGACACACCCGGCATCTCCAAACTGGTTACAAAGTTACCAACAAGAGTGCGCGCCGCGACAATACCGTCCGCCTCGAGCAGCTCCTGCACCTTGCGGTTCACGATGTACAGCTCCGAAAGCGGTGTTCCGCCCATACCATTCACGAGAACAACCACGCGGTCGCCCGACTCGAACGGCAAATCAGCCTTCACCTTCTCGTAAAGCTCAGCGGTAAGCTCATCCGCAGTGCGCATTTCCGTGCGACGGTAACCCGGCTCGCCGTGAATACCGATACCCATCTCGACCTCGGTCTCACCAAGCTCAAACGAAGGCACGCCCGCGTGCGGAACTGTGCACGGCCCAAGCGCGAGGCCCATGGAACGCATGTTCGCGTTCACCTCCGTCGCGATGCGAGTCACCTCATCCAAGTTGTCGCCGCGCTCAGCCGCCGCACCCGCGATCTTCTCAACCAGCATCGTGCCCGCAACACCGCGCCTACCGGCCGTGTAAAGCGAATCCTCCACCGCAACATCGTCGTTGATAATCACGGAGCGAACCTCAATGTCCTCCATCTCGCACAGCTCAGCAGCCGTCTCGAAATTCAGCACGTCGCCCGTGTAGTTCTTAACAATGTGCAGTACGCCCGCACCCCTATCTACAGCGGCAGTCGCCTCCTTAATCGGATCAGGAGTCGGCGACGTGAACACAGCGCCAGGCACCGCCGCATCAAGCATGCCAAAACCTACAAAACCACCGTGTAGCGGCTCATGGCCCGAACCACCACCGGAAACAAGAGCAACCTTGCCCTCCCCCTTCGGTTCAGCACGCAAAATGTAGTCGGGATCAAAATGCACATCTACCACGTCAGAATGCGCAAGCTGGAAGCCTTCAAGAGACTCTTTTACAACGCTGTGTACATCGTTAACTAGCTTCTTCACGTCATACCCTCCGGTCGGATCGAAACGGCTTTGTTCCACGCCCAATTGTGGCACGTAAAAGCGGCCTGCACCACAGAACCAGTAGTGCAGGCCGCCTTATTCAGAATCTATTTTTGCTTGATTAGCTCCCTAGCAGCGCCAGCAAGCACAACCGAGCCCGTAATAACAACACCGTTCGAACCCGACGGGTCATTATTCATTTCAGAACGCTCCACCGCGCGATCAACCGCGTCAAGCAAAGAGCGCTCCACGAACACTCGATCCTCACCAAACACATCGCGCGCAATCTCGGCGATATCCTCCACCTTCATCGCACGCACAGAGTCCATCGACGTAATCACGATATCCTCAACAACCGGCTCAAGCTCCGCAAGCGTCGCCTCAACATTCTTGTCTTCCATAGCCGAATACACGGCCGCGATATTCGTGTAATCAAAGGACTCCGTAAGAGCCGTCGCAAGCGCGCGAGCACCGTGCGGGTTGTGGGCAGCGTCAACCACGATTGAAGGAGACGTGCGCACCACCTCCAGGCGGCCCGGAGAAGTTGCCATACGGAAACCCTCCTCCACCAGGTCACCCTCAAGCTCACGACCACCGTTGAACGCCTCAAACGCGCCGAGCGCCAACACAGCGTTTTCAGCCTGATGCTCACCAAACAAGGGCAGGTAAATGTCCTCGTAGCGAGCCGCCGGAGTCTGAATGGAAATCACCTGGCCACCCACAGCGAGCTGACGGGAAACGAGCTGAAGCTCCTCCCCCACAACCCTAAGCTGGGCTCCAACCTCATCCGCGCGAGCGCGAATAATCTCCATGACCTCCGGCTGTTGCGGAGCGCAAATCACGATCGCGCCAGGCTTAATAATGCCTGCCTTCTCCGTCGCGATTTCAACAAGCGAAGAACCCAGCCACTTCTCGTGGTCGTGCGCGATAGGCGCGATAACCGCCACATCGGCATCGACCACGTTCGTGGCATCCCACTTGCCGCCCATTCCAACCTCGATCACCGCCGCGTCCACCGGAATATCAGCAAACGCAGCCAGCATCACGACGGTCAGAACCTCAAAGAACGACATTGAAGGCCCATCTTCGAGCTTCGAATGCTGATCCACAATGTCGAGGTACGGGGCAACATCCTCATACGCGGCCACAAACTCGGCCTCGGAAAGCGGCTCGTCATTTACCGAAATGCGCTCACGCATCGTATGCAAATGAGGGCTCGTAAACCTACCAACCTTGCGGCCAGACGCCTGAAGGAGCGTCGAGATCATGCGGGCAGTCGAAGTTTTACCATTCGTGCCCGTGATGTGAACACTGCGGTAAAGCTTCTGCGGATCCCCAAGCACGTTCATCGCAAGCGACACGCGCTCAAGGCTCGGCTGCACCTTATGCTCCGGCATACGCGAAAGGATCTTACGCTCGATCTGCGCATACAGCGCCTCAACCTCGCTCGGGCTCGGGTAGGCGTACTCGACCTCCAAATCAAGGTCGTCATCCTCGCCAAGCTCGTCGTCAAGGTCGTCATCTTGAACCATGTGCATGCTCCCCATAATCTTCTTCAAAGATTCGGAGTGATCCTGGTTCATGACCTCCTCAACGACCTCCTTACTCGAAAGCTCGCGCTCCTCGTAAGGTTCGAGATCGATCGGCTCGTCAAAGCCTTCCAGATCGTTCACTGCGCCTTCTCCACGCGGATATTGCTTTCCTCGCCAGCCTCAACCTGGATGTCGAGGCACAGCGTCTCGTTCTTCAGCATCTCTGCGTGCGTCTGGATAGCCTCCAGACGATCCTCGGGAACCGTGAGCGTCAGCTTGATGCGGTCAGCAACGTGAAGGCCAGCAGCCTTACGCTCGTCCTGAACCTGACGGATCAAGTCGCGAGCGTAGCCCTCGCTCTCGAGCTCCGCATCGATCTGCGTGTCGAGCACTACGAACGAGCCGGAGGAAAGCACGGTTGCCACCTGGCCCTCCTCAGCCTCAACCTTCGTGCTCACGCTCACCGCGTCGCCCTCAAGGCGAACAGGCTGATCATCAACCAGAACGCCTGGGAATACCACGGCATCGCCGTCCTGCTCCCACTCGCCCTTCTTCTGAGCGGCGAACAGCTTCGACGTGTGGCGGCGAACCGACGCGTCAAACTCACGCGGATTCAGCTTCAGCTCCTGCACGACCTTCAGACCCGACTCAGCCGGAGTCTGCAAAGTCACGCTCTTCACGTTGATCTCCGAAGCAATCAGATCCTTGTAGCTCGAAAGCTCCTCACAACGCAGCGACACAACCGTGAGGTCACGAAGCGGCTGGCGCACGCGCACCTTCTCCGCCTTACGGAGGCTGTGAGCAGCCGACACGACAGCGCGAACCTCATCCATGGTCTTAACCAGTTCGTCGTCCGCCCAAGCGTCCGAGATCACCGGGTAGTCCTCAAGATGCACGGACTCGCCACCGGTCAGGCCACGCCAGATTTCCTCGCTAACCATCGGAAGAAGCGGTGCCACGACGCGCATGAACACCTCAAGCGCGGTGTACAGCGTGTCGAACGCGTTCTCATCCTCATCCCAGAAACGCTGACGCGAAGTACGCACGTACCAGTTCGAGAGCAGATCCATGTACTCGCGCACAAGGTTCGTTGCACCCGGAATGTCGTAAGCATCCTGCATCGCCTCAACCTCGCGAACCAAGTCGCGCGTGCGAGCAAGCAGGTAACGATCCATCTCCGGCAGCTTCGCAACCACGTCAGCATCCATCGGGATCGGCTTCGCCATGTAACCCTCACCCTTATTCGCCGTGCCCGCGTAGAGCGCGAAGAAGTAGTACGTGTTCCAAAGCGGAAGCATGATCTGACGAACCGTGTCGCGAATCGCGCTTTCCTGAACCATCAAGTTGCCGCCGCGAACCACGGAGGAAGACATGAGGAACCAGCGCATCGCATCCGAACCATACGTTTCAAACACGTGATCCACGTTCGGGTAGTTGCGTAGCGACTTCGACATCTTACGGCCGTCGTCACCGAGCACAATACCGTGCGCAACCACGTTCTGGAACGCCTGACGATCAAACAGGGCCGTAGCCATCACGTGCATCGTGTAGAACCAGCCGCGAGTCTGGCCAATGTACTCCACGATGAAATCGCCCGGATAGTGGCTGTCGAACCACTCCTGATTCTCAAACGGGTAGTGAACCTGCGCGAACGACATCGAGCCGGACTCGAACCAGCAGTCAAGCACGTCAGGGATACGACGCATCATCGACTTGCCCGTCGGGTCATCCGGGTTCGGACGCACCAGCGTATCAATGTACGGCCTGTGCAGATCCTTCACCTCGGTACCGAAATCACGCTGCAGCTCAGCAAGCGAACCGTAGACGTCAACGCGCGGGTACTCCGGGTTATCCGACTTCCAAACCGGAATCGGCGCACCCCAGAAACGGTTACGCGAAATCGACCAGTCGCGAGCGCCCTCAAGCCACTTACCGAACTGACCGTCCCGCACGTGCTCAGGCACCCAGTTGATGTCGTTGTTGAGCTCAAGCATGCGGTCACGGATCTTCGTCACCTCAACAAACCAAGACGAAACAGCCTTGTAGATGAGGGGCTGACGGCAACGCCAACAGTGCGGGTAAGAGTGCTCGTAAGACTGCTGACGGACCAAAACAGCGCGCTCGTTCTCCGGGCGACGCGCAAGCGGGCCCGTACCATCGCGCAGATCCCAAATGATCTGCTTGTTCGAATCAAAGACGTGCTGACCCTCATAGTCGGGAACCTCAGCGGTGAAACGAGCACCATCATCAACCGGCACAACAGTCTTGATACCGGCAGCGTTACACACGTTCGCGTCATCTTCACCAAACGCCGGAGCCATGTGAACGAGGCCAGTACCGTCCTCAGTCGTAACAAAGTCCGCCTCAATGATGTGGAAAGCCTTCGGGCCAGGCACATCACCATCGTTGATGAAGTAATCAAAAATCGGCGCGTAAGAAAGACCAACGAGCTCAGAACCCTTACGGGTCGAGAGCACCTCGGGCTCCTCGCCAAGCTCTCGAGCGTACGAAGCGAGAAGATCCTTCGCCAAAATGACGCTCTCACCAGCGAGCGGGCCCTCCGACGGCTTCACCGTCACGTACTCAATGTTCGGGCCAACCGCGATCGCAAGGTTCGACGGCAAAGTCCAAGGCGTCGTCGTCCAGATCAGAGCAAGCTCGCCCGTCTCAAGACGCAGGCCAACCGTAACCGTGTTGTCCTGACGCATCTGGTACACGTCGTCATCCATCGAAAGCTCATGGTTCGAAAGCGGCGTCTCGTCATTCCAACAGTACGGAAGCACACGGTAGCCCTCATACGCGAGGTCCTTATCGTAAAGCCTCTTGAAAGCCCAGATCACAGACTCCATGTAATTCATGTCAAGAGTCTTGTAATCATTGTCGAAATCCACCCAGCGAGCCTGGCGAGTTACGTAATCTTCCCACTCGTTCGTGTACATCAACACCGAGGTGCGACACGCATCATTGAACGCCTGGATACCCATACCGTTCGGGCCGTCAATCTCATCCTTCGAATTGATACCAAGGATGCGCTCAGCCTCAAGCTCAGCCGGAAGGCCGTGCGTGTCCCAACCGAAACGACGCTCTACTCGGTGCCCCTTCATCGTCTGGTAGCGACCCACAATATCCTTCACATAACCAGTCAAAAGGTGACCGTAGTGGGGCAAACCATTAGCGAAAGGCGGGCCGTCATAGAACACGAACTCGTTCGAACCGTTCTCACCACGAGGACGGTTCTCAATAGACTTCTTGAACGTATCGTTCTCTTTCCAATACGCCAAGATCTCTTGCTCAAGGCTGGGGAAAGAAGGGGATGCTACAACGTCACCATCGCGATGGAGAGGGTAATGCTTGCTCATATATTCCGTCCTCGTTCAACTCTCGAGGACGTCTCCCACCCGGGCGGGTAGGTGCGCGGTACCACCTCGCTTGCCAGTTTCCTGACCGCTCAAACTGCTGTCACGGGCTTACCCGTCCGGTTCTACTAAGCACACTGCCGTTCTTCCGAAAGCTCATCGGTGATACCCGGATTCCCCGGCCGAATCATCGCCATTCGCCGATCAGTATAGCCCGACCCCACTCGCATTTAAAACGGTAGCTCATGTTAAGCACCCCACTAATCCGCCTCACAAATCAAGGGGCCACACGTCTTCACAGCAAGCAAAAAGGACCCGACCAGTTGGTCGGATCCTTTTCATCCGGGTGGCTGACGGGACTCGAACCCGCGACGTCCTGGACCACAACCAGGTGCTCTACCAGCTGAACTACAGCCACCATCATTGCTCGCGCAACGATAGATAACTCTAGCAGTTAGCCAGCCCAGAACAAAACGCGTCTAGAGTTGTCTGCAACACACTGAGCTGGGCAGCGATCACCAGTGCGCGCGCACCGCAATCGCATCCGCAAAGTTACCCAAAGCCTCCGGCGACGACGTCAGATACAGCTGCGCATCAACCAATCCGATCTCCATCACCATGAAGGAACCCTCACCGTCTGGAACAATATCCACACGGTTAAACAAGAACTGCTCGTCGCGCCCCATGCGCTCCTTCACGTAAGCGTGCAACGCCGCGCGAATCTGCTCGCCCCAACGCCATTCCTCAGCAGTCGCCTCACGCGCCTCCACGAGAGTCTCCTGCATCGCCTCATCCGTCACCTGCGTCGAGTGAAGCAACGGCTGCTTGTAGACCGAGTGCGAAAGCAAGCCATTAAAGAACACGAGCGTGATCTCACCGTGCTTATCAATCGCCTCCTGGTAACGCTGCAACATCACCGAACGATCTTCCGCAAGCAAGCCCATCACATGATCCACAGCCGCGCGCCGCGACGCCGGATCCACAGCCGAGTAGCGGCCAATATCGCGGTTACCCGAAGACACAGCCGGCTTGATAACAAAATCCTGAAGAGCCGGGAAACGCGAGTGCACGCGATGCTTGCTAAGACCCGCATCCGCCTCCAACCACGTGGTCGGAATAATCGGCAGACCGTACTTCTCGTTCAAAACCTTCAGATAGTGCTTATCCGAATTCCAATCCAGAATGTCCGGATGGTTCAAAATACGCGGCACCGAAGCCGCCCACTTCAAAAACTCGTCTCGCCTGGTCGCATAATCCGAAACAGAGCGAACAACTACGAGGCCCGCCTCTTCCCAATCAACCTCGGGATCATCCCACCTCTTAATCTGAGGATCACATCCGCGCTCAGATAGCGCATCTAGAAGTTTGGCCTCATCGGAATACAGGTCCGGCATTTCTGCTGATGTTGCAAGTGTTACGCGTGGCTTCATAGTTGATACTCTAACCGCATTTCTAGATAAGTTTCGGGCGGACAAAGGTGCGGAATGCGCCACACCACCAGCGGGCACCCCCACCGGGCAAAGAATTGCCCTCTAGAACCGCAATTCTAGAGGGCAAAAGGCTTAACGCAAGCCCAGCGGGCGAGCCAAAGCGCGTTCAATCAAGTGCGTAACCAAATCCGGGTAGCTAATCCCCGTCGCCTCCCACATGGCGGGATACATCGACCACGGGGTGAAGCCCGGCAGCGTGTTCACCTCGTTCACAATCACCGCGTCGGCCTCCTCGTCATAGAAGAAATCGACGCGCGCGAGCCCCTCGGCGCCCAAAACCTCAAACACCTGCACCGCGGTTGCGCGGATTCGCTCCTCCACCTCGCGCGGCAGATTCGCGGGAGTCGTCAACGTGACGGCATCGTGCACCTGATATTTCGTCTTGTAGTCGTAGAAACCGTCGCGCGTATCAACCGCAATCTCGCCGCACCTAGAAGCCCTAGCCGGCTCGGCATTTCCAAAATCAAGCACGCCGCACTCAATCTCACGGCCCGAAACCGCAGCCTCAACCACCACGCGCGGGTCGAACTTACGGGCGTACTCGATTGCCGCCTCCAAATCGTCAGGATTCTCAACGTGCGAAATGCCAAGGGACGACCCCGCACGCGACGGCTTCACATACAGATCCTGGCCAACGCTCTGCGCCTGGGCGAGCGCGCGCGGACGGTCAGAATTCCACATGCGGTCGGTGATGAGAGTCCAACGACCAACCGCGATGCCCGCGCCCAAAAGAAGCGACTTCGTAAAGTGCTTATCCATGCTCACCGCCGAAGCCGCAACGCCGCAACCCACGTAGCGAACGTCCGACATCTCCATGAGGCCCTGAATCGTCCCGTCCTCACCGTACGCCCCGTGCAGGAGCGGGAAGATCACATCAACCTCGCCCAGATCTGTAGCCTCAAGACGCTCGCCCACCACCGAGCGAGGCTTCTCGACCAAGTGAGGCGCACCCGTCCAAAGAGCAACCGAGGACTCCCCCGCCACAACTTCAGCTCCGCGACCATCAACCATCTCAAACAGTTCCGGCCTCGCGGGCACGCGCACCCACTCACCCTCGCGGGTAATACCGATAGCCAAAACTTCATAGCGAGAACGGTCGATTGCCGCCATCACGCTTGCCGCAGTCGCACACGAAATCTGATGCTCACCGCTACGCCCTCCAAAAACGAGAGCCACGCGAGGCTTGCGAGAAGAAGATTCAATCATGAACTCGACTTTACTTCACCCTCACCCACAGAAAGTACATACTCTGCCCGTTTGGGCGTTTTGTCGCGCGAAAGACACCCCTACACGAGGTGGATGCGCCACCCGTCCCGCTTGCGCGGACGGTCGAGCAGGCGCTGCCCCATATCGACAACCGCCTCCCCGTGGTTGATCACACCCGAAACCGCCTCCGAGATCGGCATATCCACACCGAGTTTGTGGGCGCTTTCCACGAGCGGGCCAGCAGTCGCAGCCCCTTCCACGACGCCTAGAGACAGCTCTGTTGCCTCCTCAATCCCCATGCCCTGGCCGAGCCTGTAGCCGAACATGAAATTGCGAGACAGCTTCGAAGAACACGTTGCAATGAGATCGCCCATGCCGGCCAAACCGGCAAACGTGTCAGGGTGCGCGCCAAGCGCAATACCCATGCGCGTCATCTCCGCAAGACCGCGAGTAATGAGGGTAGTGCGCGTATTTTGCCCCCAACCCATGCCCTCAGCGGCACCAACAGCAAGCGCAATCACGTTCTTCGTTGCACCCGCAACCTCAACGCCTACCAAATCAGTTGAAACATAGGGGCGGAAATACGGGTTGTGGCACGCCATCGCGATCTCAGCGCCCAGATTCTCGTCCCTCGCGGCGACCACCGTTGCAGTCGGTTGCTTCTCAATGATTTCGCGCGACAAGTTCGGCCCCGAAAGCGCGGCAATACGGTACTGCTCGACGCCCGCGGCCTGCGAGATTACGGTGGTTACAAGTTCCATCGACTCGCGTTCCACACCCTTCGACAGCGAAAGCACCGGCGTTTGCGAATCAATAAGGGGACGGAAAGTCTCAAGCGTCTCCCGAATGACCTGGGTCGGAAGCACCACCACAATGAGATCTACACCCTGCACCGCCTCCGCTTTATCCATGGTTGCGGTAATGCGCGGCGACAGGCGGATACCCGGCAAATAACGCTGGTTTGTTCCAGATTTGATTTGGGCAACAACCTCGGGGCTACGCCCCCACATGATTACCTCACGACCCGCATCTGCCAACACCTGAGCAAACGTCGTTCCCCAAGCACCCGTACCAATTATTCCTACACGCTGAATTGCCATGTTCCGAAGATACTCCAGGTCACACACGTGCACGATTTCTACAGCTGATAATGTCAGTATTAGGAATCTTTGCGAGATTGGTATGTCATGAAACACAACAAAGTCATCGCTTACGCAGCTATAGCTGCTCTTAGCTCCGCGACCCTACTGACAGCGTGCTCCTCAAACTCAATCGAGGGCAAAGTCGCAAATGAGGCGCGCACCGCGACTACTCCGGCAATCGAACAGACGGAGAGCACCGAAGATACGCAAACTGGGGAGACGGCCAAGCCCAGCGAGGCAGGCTCGGAGGAATCTCCATCGCAGGCTCCTGCGGAATCTTCAGAAGACTCCTACATTGACAGTCTTTGGACCCTAGATCCCTCGCACGAAATGCCTACGGACAGCGTGATGCTCCTTGCCCACGACTTCCGGGTTGGTGACCATGACGGCTACTACCGCGTTGTAGTGGAATTTGTTGGCACCGGCGTGCCTGGTTGGAGCGTTGAATGGGGTGAAGAATCCCGCGAGATCGCGCGCGGAGAGGTACTCCCCATCCCCACGGGGCATGTGCTCGACGTTATGATCCACGGCGCTGGCACTCCCACAGTAGCCGGCGCACCCGAATACTACTACAACGGCCCCGCCGACAAATGGATAGACGACAACAACGTCGCCTGGTTCGACGGTTCCTTCGAAGGCGAAACTCACCTCGCCATCTCCAGCGACAAATTCCGCGAATACCGTGTATTCACCCTCGAGGAGCCAAAACGCCTCGTAATCGACCTCAAGAAATAAGAAATGGGAGCACCGCGTGCTCCCATTTCTTACACTTACCTTCTAGTTATTCCGGCAAATACGCTCCGAGTTTAGGATCCCACCTAGTTGCAGGAGCCTTCGTGCCACGAATCTCCTCAACCATCTTCACGAGAGTATCCTCCATTCGGCGCGTCGCCTCACGAACCGCCTCATGATCATTCTCGTCCTGATTCAAATCAGACAGATCAATCGCAGGCCCCGCAACAACCCACGTGTCGCGACGGCTCAGCGGGAACGAATCGCGCCAGCGGTGCATGATCTTCTCGCCACCCCAATGCGCGATCGGAATAACCGGGTAACCCGTAGCCAAAGCCAAACGAGCCGCACCCGTCTTAAACTTCATAGGCCACTTATCCGGATCCTGAGTAAGAGTCCCCTCAGGGAAAATAGCAATCGACTCACCCTCGGCAAGGGCATCCTTCGCGTTCTTAAGAGCATCAACCGCGTGCGCAGTACCGCGCACAACCGGCACCATCTTCGCCCCGCGAAGCACGTGCTTAAGCAAAGGCACCCTAAACAGGCTGTCCTTAGCAAGCACACGAACCGCATGACCCCTATCAGCAATAAAGTGAACGACCACGACAATGTCGTACTCCGTCACGTGATTCATAATGACGATAAACGGGCCACTACTTGGAAGGTTCGAACGCCCCCTCCACGTCGGCCTAGTGGTCAGCTTTGCCAGCGGACGCAAAACCTCGACCGCTACCTTGTAGATCCCCTCAGGTGGTTTACTCAAGAATCATCCTTACATCATCTCAACGTCCGCACCGAGCCTCGCAAGCTTGGTGAGGAAGTGTTCATATCCGCGAGCAATCACGTCAATGCCATGCACCTTAGACTCACCCTCAGCCGCGAGCGCAGCAATTAGATAGGAGAATCCTCCTCGCAAATCAGGCACCCAAATCTCCGCACCGTGAAGCGGCGTCGGACCGGAGATCACCGCCGAATGGTAGAAGTTACGCGCACCAAAACGGCAAGGCGTACCACCTAGACACTCGCGGTAAATCTGGATCTGAGCACCCATCTGGTTAAGAGCCTTCGTGAAACCAAGACGGTTCTCATACACGGTTTCATGCATAATCGACAGGCCCGTCGCCTGAGTCAAAGCCACGACCAGCGGCTGCTGCCAGTCGGTCATGAAGCCAGGGTGTACGTTCGTCTCAAGAACGATCGAGTTCAGCTCGCCACCGGGGTGGAAGAAGCGGATACCCTCATCATCAATCTCGAACTGGCCGCCCACCTTGCGGAACGTATTCAGGAAGGTCGTCATATCGGGCTGGTGAGCGCCACGAACGTAAATGTCACCGTGCGTGACAAGCGCTGCTGAAGCCCAAGACGCCGCCTCAATACGGTCGGAAAGCGCCGTGTGAGTGAAACCGCGAAGCTCGGAAACACCCTCGATACGGATAGTGCGATCCGTGTCCACCGACAGGTTCGCACCCATCTTCTGAAGCACGTTAATGAGATCCATGATCTCCGGCTCAATAGCCGCGCCCTTCAGCTCCGTAATACCATCGGCCATCACCGCCGTGAGAAGCGTCTGCTCCGTCGCACCCACAGAGGGGAACGGAAGGTGGATCTTCGCGCCGTGCAAACCATTCGGCGCAGTAATCTTCGTGCCGCTCGCATCCTTCTCCACCTGAGCGCCGAATGCTCGAAGCGCATCCAAGTGCATGTCGATCGGACGGTCGCCAATACGGCAACCTCCAAGATCCGGAATGAACGCCTCACCCAAGCGGTGAAGTAGCGGACCACAGAAAAGAATAGGAATACGAGAGGAGCCAGCAAGCGCCTGCACCTCAGAAACGCGCGCGATCTCCACATTCGAAGGATCCAGCTCAAGTACGCCGGCATCCTGATCGTAATTCACCTGCACGCCATGAAGGCCAAGCAGTTCGGAAACCAAATCAACATCGCGAATCAGCGGGACATTTGAAAGCTTAGACGGAGTGGTTCCAAGCAAGCTAGCAACCATAGCTTTGGGAACGAAGTTCTTAGCGCCTCGAACCGTAATGTCACCGGTTAGAGGTTTTCCTCCGTGCACACGCAATATCGAATCCATGGAAGCCTTTCTACAAACCAATATCGGGCTACTAACCTATTGCCCTAATCTATAACGCACGCGCGACTAGTGATAGGAGCGGTGCCCGTTTGTCTAAACTCTCACCTTAAATCTAGGTGGTTTTGGCACTTTGAGCGTTTTGCGCCGCACCGAATTGCAAATGTTCGTATCCGGAAACTTGCCATCTCACGCGTTGAGATGGCAAGATTTGACTATGGACGAAAAAGCCCCAACCAGTGGTGTCGGCGTTTTAGACAAAGCTTCATTAGTTTTGTCCGCATTAGAAGCCGGCCCGGCAACGCTTGCCCAACTTGTTTCGACAACGAAACTTGCACGCCCTACTGCGCACCGCCTTGCAGTCGCACTCGAGTTCCACAGGTTTGTGGCTCGCGACATGCAGGGCCGTTTTGTTTTAGGGCCTCGCCTATCCGAACTCGCCTCCGCAGCGGGTGAAGACAGGCTCCTAGCATCGGCAACCCCCGTGCTCATCGCCCTGCGCGATCACACGAAGGAATCCACCCAGCTTTACCGCAGGCAAGGCGACCAGCGCATTTGTGTTGCCGCAGCCGAGCGGCAGATTGGTTTGCGCGACTCCATTCCAGTAGGCGCCACCCTCTCAATGAAGGCTGGTTCCGCCGCCCAAGTACTCCTCGCCTGGGAAGAACCCGACCGCCTCCACCGCGGCCTCTACGGCGCCTCGTTTAACGCGACGATGCTGTCAGCTGTTCGCCGTCGCGGCTGGGCACAGTCGGTATCAGAGCGAGAGATTGGCGTCGCCTCCGTTTCCGCCCCCGTTCGCGGGCCGGGCGGAAAGGTACTTGCCGCAGTCTCCATCTCCGGCCCCGTCGAACGCATGGGACGCCAGCCGGGACGCCAGCACGGACCTTCTGTTGTGGCTGCGGCCAACCGCCTTTCAGATTTCCTCCGTCGCGCCGAAGAGCTCGGGCTCTAGCCCGATCCCCTAGGTACGCCTCGAAGCCTCGAGTATCTAATGCGCATCGCCCTAGTCTCTGACCCGTACAGCCCTCGCGTTGGCGGCATAGAGACGCAGGTACAAAACCTTGCGCACGCTCTTAGTGATGCCGGTTCTAAGGTTACGGTCATCACCGCCACACCGGATGGGGATGAGCGAGGCGATTCGACGTCACGGGAAGGCGACGTCGCGATTCGTCGTATCACGACGCGCGTACCATTCGACCTTCCTGTAAATCCGTTTGCCGGTAGGGCCCTTCGAGAGGCCCTACCGGCTTTTGACGTCGTACACATTCACACCGGCATTGTCTCGCCGTTTGCGCGCATGGCAGTTAACGCCTCTCTAGCGACCGGGACGAAAGCCGTACTCACCTGGCATTCACACCTAGCCGACGCAACCTGGTGGTACGGGCTCACCAATCCCCTCCGTTCATGGGAGCGGAGCGGAATCAAACTGACCGCAGTATCCAAAGCGGCGGCCGACGCCGTCGCCCGCTCCTCACTTGGCGAAATACACGTAGACGTTCTACCCAACCTCATCTTCGAAGAACCCTGGGAAGCCTCACGCGTACGCGCGCTCAAACGCCTCCAAAATCATGGTTTTGAACAGAGCGCAGGAGAGGGAACTTTCAGGCCAATGCGAGCGGTTACCGCAACAAGGCTGGCTCCCAGAAAGCGCGTTGTTCCCCTCGCAAATCTGGCAAAGAAAGCCTCCGTTGAAGTCGATATTTTCGGAGGCGGCCCGCAGCTCTCTCAGCTGCAAGAGATGGCCAAGCGGGGCGCGCCGATCAACCTGCACGGCAAAGTTTCGCCCAAGGAACTCGCGCGCGCATACGAAGACACGGACGTATTCGTCTCCCCCGTCGTGAAGGAAGCGTTCGGCATTGCAGCGCTCGAGGCACGCGCCTGCGGCCTACCCGTGATCTACCGGGAGGGCGCCGGTATCGAAGAGTTCATCACCCACGGCAAAGATGGATTGAAAACGCGCTCAGATGACGAAATGGCCGCGGCCCTCGCTATGCTCGCCAACCACCCTGAACGACTCCACGCAATGCGTCGCTATGCACTAGAGCACCCCATCTCACACACGTGGAGCCGGGGCCTTAAGCAGTACTTGGACCTGTACGAAACGATGCGAAACTAGCCGGCAAACGCGCCGCACAACGGCCGCGTAATGGCAAACAAAAAAGGCACCTTCTCGGTGCCTTATCGTACCCCCAACCGGATTTGAACCGGTGTCGCCGCCGTGAGAGGGCGGTGTCCTGGGCCGCTAGACGATGGGGGCCTCGCAACACTTTCGCGTTACATTTGGTTCTTCTCGAACCTGTACCCCCAACCGGATTTGAACCGGTGTCGCCGCCGTGAGAGGGCGGTGTCCTGGGCCGCTAGACGATGGGGGCCTTGCGAATACTCGCGTTTGAAATCTTCCAAACAGTTTCCGTTTAAGAAGTTTTCGCTGGGGTACCAGGACTCGAACCTAGACTAAATGAACCAGAATCACTCGTGCTGCCAATTACACCATACCCCAAGGTAAGGAAGCCTCTTCGTTCAGATTCTCCAGCTCTCTGGGAAATCTTCACTTGGAAGCGCCAAGAGAAAACTTTACCTGACGAGAGGCTACCTTACAAAATTCTTACGCCGTGGTTTATTTCACGTCGCCCTAGTCGGAAGTCTCGAGCATGGACTTTAGGCCGCGAAGACGCACCAAAACCTCATCCTTGCCCATGATTTCCATAGACTCAAACAGTGGCGGCGAAACCTGACGGCCAGAAATAGCCGTACGTAGCGGGCCGAAAGCCAGGCGCGGCTTAACACCCATTTCCTCCACGAGACGTACGCGGAGCTTCTCCTCAAGCGCCTCAGTATTGAACTCATCCATACCCTCGATGACCTCAATACCCGCGTCAAGAACCTCAACCGCGTTGTCCTTCAAACGGCTGACCGCCTTCTCCTCAAACTCAAGGTCGGCCGCCTCAACGAAGAACGGGCCGAGCATGCCGCCAACCTCACCAAGGAGGCGGATGCGAGTCTGAACGAGCGGAGCACCCGCAGTGATGATCTCCTGCTCGCGTTCGGTGAGGTCTTCGAAGTCCTTTGCGGAAACGAAGCCATCGCGGTGCAAGAACGGCACGAGACGGCGCTTAAAGTCATCACCGTCAAGCATGCGAATGTGGTCCGCGTTGATCGCGATAGCCTTCTTTAGGTCGAAACGCGCCGGGTTCGGGTTCACGTCGTGAATGTCGAACGAGTCGACCATCTGCTTCGGCGTGAAAATATCCTCATCCGGGCTAATCGACCAGCCAAGAAGAGCAAGATAGTTGAGCAGGCCCTCAGGAATCATGCCGTTCTCGCGGTGGAGCAACAGGTTCGACTCCGGATCGCGCTTCGAAAGCTTCTTGTTGCCCTCACCCATGACGTACGGGAGGTGGCCAAACTCAGGCATTTGCTTTGCAATGCCAAGCTCGAGAAGCGCGCGGTAAAGCACGATCTGACGCGGCGTAGAGGAAAGCAAATCCTCACCGCGAAGCACGTGCGTAATGTCCATGAGCGCGTCGTCAACAGGGTTCACGAGCGTGTACAGCGGGTGCCCATTACCGCGCACAATCACGTAGTCAGGAACCGAACCCGCCTTAAACGTGATCTCACCGCGCACCAAATCGGTGAAAGTGATGTCTTCATCAGGCATCTTGATACGCAAAACAGGCTCGCGACCCTCCGCGCGGAATGCCGCCTTCTGCTCCTCCGTAAGATCACGGTCAAAGCCGTCGTAACCCAGCTTCGGGTCGCGGCCAGCCGCGCGATGGCGCGCCTCAATCTCCTCCGGCGTGGAGAACGACTCGTACGCGTAGCCACCTTCGAGAAGCTTCTTAGCAACATCCTCATAGATGTGCATGCGCTGCGACTGCCGGTACGGCTCGTGCGGGCCGCCCTTCAAAACGCCCTCGTCCCAGTCGAGGCCAAGCCACGTTAGGGAATCAATAATCTGGTCGAACGACTCTTCCGAATCGCGCTTCGCATCGGTATCCTCAATGCGGAAAACGAACGTGCCACCAACGTGACGCGCCCACGCCCAGTTGAATAGGCAGGTGCGAACCATTCCGACGTGCGGAGTTCCAGTTGGTGAAGGGCAAAAACGAACGCGGACTTTGCCGCCATCTAAAGTATCCATGATGCCTTGATTCTACAACGATTCTTCAACCGTGTATCAACGCGTTTTTCGTTCTCAACGTTTAGGCCTCCCCCACTTTTGAGAATGGCATGTACACTCAACACACGTTTGTGGCCGGGCAACTATTGTTAGACGAGGAGGTTTAAGCATGGTTAACTTCGATGGTTTTAACGAAGAGCGCATGTTCGAAGGCGGCATGCTCAAGTGGAATACGCCGGGGGTTTCTGGGCACTGGGTTGCCGAGATGGATTTTGGTACGGCTCCCGTAGTTGAGGAGGCCATACACTCGGCGATCAGGTCGGGCTTCCTCGGATACATGCCGCCGGCCCTCACGGAGCGCCTGCAACGCGCGACGGTGAGTATGACACAGCGCCGCTACGGGTGGAGTTTCGCACCCGAGGAGGTGTCGCTTGCCTCGTCGGTGCTCGACGGCTTGCGTGCGATCCTTGGCCACATGCTAGAGCCCGGCTCTCGCGTGATTGTGCCGACGCCGGCCTACATGCCGTTCCTTACGCTTCCTGGCAAGTATGGTCACGAGGCTGTCGAAGTTCCCTCCCTGCTCGATGATGGCGTGTGGCGCCTCGACTTTGAGGCGATTGAGGAGGCGGCCAAGACCTCGGATCTGCTCATCATCTGCAACCCGTGGAATCCGACGGGACGCGTGCTGGAGCTCGAGGAGCTGAAGGAGCTTGGGCGCATCGCGGTGGAGCATGACCTTCTCATCTTTAACGATGAGATTCACGCGCCGCTCGTCGTGGCACCGCAAAAGCACATTCCTTTTGCAAGTATCAGCCCCGATTTTGCGGATCGCACGGTTACGGCAGTTGCGGCTTCGAAGGGCTTCAACCTCGCGGGTTTGCACTGTGCACAGATGATTACAACGGGTGCCATGAAGGAGAGGTTCGAGCCGGTTGCCGCGTGGCTTAACTTTGCCGCGCCGATTGGTGCGCTAGCGTCTGCGGTTGCGTATGAGCAGGGCGACCCGTGGCTGGCGGAGTTGAACAAGTACCTGCGCGGCAACGCCGAGCTGATTACCAGCCTGCTCGCCGAGTCGAATCTGAGCTGGTCAGAGCCTCAGGGCACGTATCTTGGCATCATCAACGCCGAGGCTCTGGGCTCGTCGAATCCTTCTGAAAAGTTCTTGGAGGAGGCGCGCGTGCGCATGACCCCCGGCGCGGCTCTGGGCAAGGGGTACGAACAGTACGTGCGCTTCGGGTTCGCATCTTCTAGGCAGGTGGTGGAGCGCTCGATTAGGCGCATGATCGACCTGACCTCTTAGATCTAACTCGACCTAGGGGGCTGGTCTAACGATACTGATCAGCCCCCTCGTTCAGCGGCCGGCCTTCAGTTGGGTCGGCCGTCAGTTTTGGGCGCGCAGGCGCGCATTCGTGCGGTTGGTCGCGGTAGCGGTCCAGGGATCCTCCGGCCACGGGTGCTTCGGGTAGCGCCCGCGCATCTCGGCGCGCACAGCCGGATACGTTTCGTCGAAGAACGTCTTCAGGTTTGAGGTGATGGCAAGCGGCCTGCCCGCCGGCGACAGGAGTTCGAATGTGAGGGGCTGGCCGAGCACCTCCGGAACGTTTTTGAAGCCGAAGGTTTCCTGCAGTTTGACGCGCACCGTCGGCCCGCGCTCGGGGTCGAAAACTATGCGCGCACGGTTGCCGGAGGGCAGTTCGATCGAATCGGGAACGAGGGAGTCGAGTTGCGCGACTTTGTCCCATCCAACAACGGTTTTCAAACCGGTCAGCACGTCGATTTCGCTCAGGGAGGCGCCTGCAAGCAGGTTGGGCCAGCTTCCGCCTACGAGTTCGTCCACGTGTGCAGCTAGCACCTCGCCGGTGAGGTCGGGCCACGAGGAGTCCCTTTGGCTGATGTATCGGGTTTTGCGGACGAACTCTTCCGCCGCTTTTCCGAGCTTGAACAGTGAGAGCCCCTCGCTTTCGAGCGCGGCGGCCACCACTTTCCTTGCCTCGTCGATTGGGGTTTCGGCCGGCGCCTCCCCTATTTGGATTGCGCCTAGACTCAGAATGCTGCGCGAGCGAAGCCGTCCTCCAACAAGCTCGGTCACGTTTTCGGAGGCGATCATCCCTCCTCCGATGAAGCGCGCGTGACGCGGGTTTAGCGGCGCTCCAAGGAGTACTCGTGTTTTGCCCGCGGTGTTTAGCACGCTGGAGACTGCGATCCAGTTTTCGGATGAGAGGGGCGAGGAGGCGTCGACGTACAGGCCCGTGCCCGAGGCGGAGAGGAAACGAATGTGGCGCTCTTCGCTCCCCCGTTTTCTTGCGATGCGGCCAGGGAACGCGAGGCCGACTACGACACCCGGTAGGTCGAGTTCGTCAATCTTCTCGCCCAGCGGCTCCGCCGGGTAGGAGTTGGCGAATCTGCGCGTGAGTGCGCTTAACCGCTTAACTTCGCGTTCCGAAGCAGTTTGAAGTGCCCGCGTAATGTCCGCGCTTTCCACGCGCGCATCGCTCGTCATTGCGGCGACGATTCGCGCAACGCGTTCCTCGCGCCCACTCCATTTTGACGCCAAGAGGAGCGCGTGAGCCGCCCGCGGATCCACCGGGACGCGCGCTAGAACCCTCCCAGCCTCGCTGATTGCGCCGCCCGCGAGCGCGCCGATGCGTTCGAGTTCCCTCGTGGCCCGTTCCATTGCGGGGCGGGGAAAATCGCTGAGCAGTCGCAGCTCGTCTGGGGCGCTCCACGCGAAGGCGAGCAGGGCCGCCTCCGTCAGGTCTGCACTTTCGATCTCGGGAGGAGCGTATGTGCGCATGCGGGCGTAGTCGGTTTGCGAGTAGCACCTGTAGACCGTGCCCGGCGCGGTTCGGTGGGCGCGGCCGGCGCGTTGAATCGCGGAGGAGCGTGACGCCCCGATCGTGACGAGCCTCGTCGTGTCGCGGGCTACGTCGTAGCGGGGCGTGCGCGTTAGCCCCGAGTCGACCACGCAGTTCACGCCCGGAACCGTGAGTGAGGTTTCGGCGATGTCGGTTGCAACGATTACCCTCGGCTCTTTGGTAAGAAGCGCCGCGTCTTGCTCCGATTCGGCAACCGCACTGTGCAGGCTAAAAGTTCGTACGCCACCTGCGCGAATGCGGGCGGCTACCTCCTCCACGTCGCGGATTGAGGGGGCAAAAACGAGGGTTGAACCGTGGCGCGCGAATGCCTCCAGCGCGGTGTTGGCTAAGTGCACGAGTAGTGCGGGGCTGGCACCTCGCTCGCTTAGGGATGGTTCTTTTGGTGGCGTCCACACTACCTCGAGCGGGTAGGGCTTGCCGGGCGCTTCGATTGCGACGGCCTCGTCGGAGCTGGCGAGTAGTTCCCGGAATCGGTCGGTGTCGGCGGTTGCAGACATGACGCCAAGCAGCAGGTCGTCGCGCAGGTCTGCCACGTCGAGGGCGAACGCGAGCGCGAGGTCGGAGTCTAGGTGTCGCTCGTGGACTTCATCGATGAGGAGCGCGTCGACGCCTTCCAGGTCAGGATCACCGATGAGGCGGCGTAGCAGCGTGCCGGTGGTGGTGAACTCGATGCGCGTGCGGTCGCTCATGGCTCGGTCACCGCGCATGGTCCAACCGACTCGCTCTCCCGGTTTTTCGCCGATGAGGGAGGCGACGTACCGGGCGGCTGAGCGTACGGCAACGCGCCTTGGTTGGGCGACGAGGATCCGCCCGGTGGAGCCGGTTTCGTCGAGGAGGTGGCGCACGAGGAGGGGTGCGAGCGTAGTTTTGCCGGAGCCCGGGCTTGCGCTTAGCACGAAGCGGCGCCTGCCTAAAACTGCTGCACTGATTTGGTCAGTTGCGGCTTTGATAGGCAGGCGCGCACTTTGGTATGCGTCTAGAAGGCTGGGCTTCAACGTTATCTGGTTACGAAGTTGGCTAGTGTTCCGATGCCTTTAACTTCGCATTCGACGCGGTCGCCCGCTTCGATTGTCCCGACACCCATGGGCGTGCCCGTGAGGATGACGTCGCCTGGCAGGAGTGTCATGGCCGAGGTGATGTATTCGATTAGTTGGGGAACGTCGTACACCATGTCGCTGGTGTTGCCCTGCTGTACGACTTTGCCGTTGACCCTGGTTTCGATATCGAGGTTGTTGATGTCGAGTTCGGGGTCGATGGTGATCCACGGGCCGAGCGGAGCGGAGGTGTCGAAGCCTTTCGCTCGCGCCCATTGCCCGTCGATTCGCTGTGCGTCGCGCGCGGTTACGTCGTTGGCAACGGTGTAGCCGAATACGTAGTCGAGCGCGCGGCTTGCGGGTACGTTCCGCGCCATTGTGCGGATTACGACGGCTAGTTCGGTTTCGTAGCTAACTTCGGAAGACCAGGCTGGTAGCACGATCGGATCGTCTGGGCCGATCACCGCGGTGTTCGGTTTGAAGAAGATCATCGGGTGGTCGGGGACTTCCCCGCCCATCTCGCTGGCGTGTGCGCGGTAGTTTTTGCCGACGGCCACGATTTTGGAGCGTGGAATCACGGGGCTGAGTAGGCGAACTTCGTCGAGTTCGAATACTTCGCCGGATGGTTCGACGCCTTGGAATAGCGGGTCGCCTTTTAGACCTTCGATGCGGGTGGAGCCTTCTTTGATAGCACCGTATTTCGGGTTTCCGCCCGCACTGAATCTTGCTACGCGCACAGTGTCCTCCTTAAGTATGAAGTCGGTTCAAGTGTAGCGCTATACCCAGATGTCCTTCTCGGCGCGCGCTTCGAGTTCGGGGTATTCCCCGACCTTGAATTCCATGTCGCCGGTTTCTTTGCGTTTGTTCCAGTCGCCCAGGATGACGCGCACAACTTTCATGAGGCCGAGGAGGGCGACGAGGTTGATGAGCGCGCCGAGGCCGAGGAGTAGGTCGGATACTGCCCAGACGACGGGGAGGGAGAGGATGGCGCCGAGGGAGGCGACGATTACGGCGACTACGCGGAAGCCGTAGGAGATCACCTTGTTGTGGGTGATGTGGTCGAGTGCCGACTGGCCGTAGGAGTAGGCGCCGTATGCGGTGGTGTAGCCGAATACGAAGATGATGAGCGACATGGGCAGGGCCATCCAGTTGCCGAGGTGCGTGCTCACGGCTTGCGCGGTGAGGGAGCCGGCGAGGTCTGGGTCCATGCCTGCTTCGTAGAGGCCGGAGGTGAGGATGAGGAGGGCGGTGACCGTACATACGACGATGGTGTCGATGAATACGCCGAATGCCTGGAGGAAGCCCTGTTGTGCGGGGTGTGCGACGGTTGCGGAGCCCGCTGCGTGCGGCGTGGTGCCGAGGCCGGCTTCGTTGGAGAAGAGGCCGCGGCGGGCGCCGTTTACGAGGGCTACGAAGATTCCGCCGAGGATGCCGCCTGCGGCCGCGTCGAGGCCGAATGCGGATCTGAAGATCCATACGAGGGAGTCCCATGCGGCGACCGGGTTCATGAGGACGACGATTACAGCGATGAGGATGTAGACGGCGGCCATGAACGGGGCGAGGTATTCGGAGGCGCGTGCTACGGAGCGCAGGCCGCCGAGGATTACCGGCATGAGGAGGAGGAACATGAAGATCATGGTGGAGATCGTCGGGATTCCGTGGTTGGCGTTGAAGGTTGCGGCTACGGTGTTGACCTGCACCATGGGTACGGCGAGGCCGGAGGCGAAGACGGAGATTACGGCAAAGACGATGCCGGTCTTCTTCCAGCCGAGGCCGCGGCGCATGTAGTACTCGGGGCCGCCGCGGAATACGCCGTCGGGGTGCCTTTCTTTGAATACTTGCGCGAGTACGGATTCGGCGAAGGAGGTTGCCATGCCTACTAGTGCGACCATCCACATCCAGAAGATTGCGCCGGGGCCGCCCATGACGAGGGCGAGCGCGACGCCTGCGATGTTGCCGATGCCGACGCGGGTGCCGATGCCGACTGCGAACGCCTGGAAGGATGTAATACCCTGCAAAGCCTCAGTTCGTGATCCGGAGATGGAGGTGAAGATGTCTTTCGCGTTTTTGATCTGCGGAACGTGAAGGTACGCGGTGAGCGCCACGCCGACTCCGATTAGGAGGAACACGAGGATCCAGGAGTAGAGCATGTTTACGGACCACATCAGCGCATCTTCAAGCGCTGTTGCTACTGAGGCTGAGACCATGATGATTCTCCCGTTTGGGTAGATATTTTGGGATATGAACAGATATTACTTACTTCACGTTCTAAAAGACAAAGTGTCCGCAATGTTCGACCACTTAGCGGACATTTTTTCATTTTATGGGGCGTTTTCAGTATGGAAGATATTTGAGGTTGTATCTGACTCACATTATTTGTCCGTGGTTTCTGGAAGAATCGCACTATGAGCCCTCTTTTGAATGAACTTCTCGATGACCTTGAAGATGCTGGGAAGATTGACGATCCGGATGCTTTGTATGAGGCGTTTGCTGGATGGGCGGAGGATGGCGGTAGGCCGCTGTATCCGCATCAGGATGAGGCGCTGATTGAGCTTTTGGGTGGGAATCACGTGATTGCGGCGACTCCTACGGGTTCTGGTAAGTCGATGATTGCGCTTGCGGGGCATATTATTTCGCTTGCTCGCGGGGGCCGGTCGTATTACACGGCTCCGCTGAAGGCGTTGGTGTCGGAGAAGTTTTTTGATTTGGTGAGCCTGTTTGGTTCGCAGAACGTGGGCATGGTTACGGGTGATGCGTCGGTGAATGCGGACGCGCCGATCATTTGTTGTACCGCGGAGATTCTTGCGAATCAGGCGTTGAGGGAGGGGAAGAATCTCGATGCGGACATGGTGATTATGGACGAGTTCCATTTTTACGGTGATCCGCAGCGCGGTTGGGCGTGGCAGGTTCCGCTACTGGAGCTTACGAAGCCACAGTTCGTGCTGATGTCGGCAACGCTTGGAGACGTGTCTTTCTTTGTCGAGGATATTGAGAGGCGCACTGATCGCAAGGTGTCGGTGATTGACAACGCGAAGCGGCCGGTTCCTCTCGAGATGGCGTATACGAAACTGCCGCTTGCCGACGCGGTTTCTGAGCTTATTGAGTCGGGCAAGTACCCGATTTATATTGTGCATTTCGGCCAAAAAGCGGCGATGCAAACCGCGCACGATTTGGCGACTCCGAATCTGATTTCGAAACGTCATCAGGAGCGAATTAAAGAGGCGACGAAGGATTTTCGTTTCGGCAAGGGTTTCGGCCAGATTTTGCGGGGCCTTTTGCACAGGGGTGTGGGCGTTCACCACGCGGGTATGCTCCCCCGCTATCGTCGCCTGGTGGAGCGCCTCACTCAGCAGGGGCTGCTTGCCGCGATTTGTGGAACGGACACGCTCGGCGTTGGCATTAACGTGCCGATTACGACGGTGTTGATTACTTCGCTTGTGAAGTTTGATGGGCGCCGCGAGCGGCATTTGAGTGCGCGCGAGTTCCACCAGATCGCGGGGCGTGCGGGCCGCGCCGGGTTCGATGAGGTCGGCTGGGTTGTGGTGCAGGCGCCGGAGCACGTGATTGAGAATCGTTTGGCCGAGCTGAAGGCGGGCGACGATCCGGTGAAGCGCAAGAAGATTGTTCGAAAGAAGCTACCCGAGGGCCGTGTCGGCTGGTCGGAGTCTACTTTTGAACGCCTGGTGTCGGCGGAGCCGGAGGCGTTGCATTCCCAGTTTGAGATCACGCATTCGACGGTGCTGAATGTGCTTGCGGACCCGAAGAATCCAACGGAGCACCTTATCCGTCTGGCGACTGAGAATCATGATCCGAAGACGGACGCGAACCCTCATTTGCGCAGGCTGGGCCAGATTTACACGTCGCTACGCCAAGCGGGTGTGGTTGCGAAGTTGCCGTCGAAGGTTGCCCAGGAGAAGGGTGTTGACCGCCTGCAGCTCGAGCGCGATTTGCCGAGCGATTTTGCGCTGAATCAGCCGCTGTCTCCATTTGCGTTGGCGGCGTTTGACCTGCTCGACCCGGATTCGGATACGTTTGCTCTCGACGCGGTTTCGATTGTTGAGGCGGTGCTTGAGGATCCGCGTCCGCTGCTGTTCGCCCAGCTTGATGAGGCGAAGGGTCAGGCGGTTGCCGCGATGAAGGCTGCGGGCATGGAGTATGAGGAGCGGATGGAGGCGTTGGAGGAGGTTACTTGGCCGAAGCCGCTTGCGGAGCTCCTTCAGGGTGCGTTCCACACGTTTGCGCAGTCGAATCCGTGGGTGGGGAATCTGGAGCTTGCTCCGAAGTCGGTTGTGCGCATGATGATTGAGAACGCGATGACGTTCTCGGAGCTGGTTGCGCGCTTTGATGTGGCGCGTTCCGAGGGCGTGATCCTGCGCTACCTGACCGATGCTTACCGCGCGCTTCGCCAGATCATTCCCGAGACGTACATGAACGATGAGCTGAACCAGATTATCGATTGGCTTGGCGAGCTGATTCGCGCGGTGGACTCCTCACTTATTGATGAGTGGGAGGCGCTCGACAATCCTGATGCGGATGTTTCGCGGGAGGAAACCGAGGGCCTTGAGCGCGCGTTTGGCGCGAATGAGGATGGAACGGTTTCGATTACGAGGAATCAGCATTTCTTCTACCAGCAGATTCGGAACTCGATTTTCAAGCGCGTGGATCGCTTCGCGCTGGACGATCTGGATGGGCTTGTCGATTTTGCGGACTCGGACGGTATTGAGAAGTGGGATGAGGATCGCTGGGAGAACACGCTCGATCGGTTCTACGCTGAATACGATTGGGTTGGCGCGGGCCCGGAGGCGCGCTCAAAAGCGCGGTATGAGTGGGTTCCAAGCGCTACCGCGGAGGATTTGGCTGGCGCGGGCCTGCCGGATCGTCTGATTGAGGCGAGCTCGAACGTGCTAGATTCTGGTGCGCTACTCGTCACCTACACGTTTGAGGATGAGAGCGGTGACGGTGATTGGCGTCTGCTTGCCCTCGTCGACCTGGCTGCTTCAAACGAGGCGGATAAGCCCGTGTGGCGTCTGCTCGAGGTTGGGCCGCGCTAGGCGAGTACGCCTTCGCGGCCGTCGGAGGCGACGATCTGCTTGCCAAACGGGAAGCAGGTGACCGGAATAAGCTTGAGGTTCGCGATGGCCATCGGAATGCCGATGATGGTGATGGCTAGCGCGAAGGCGGTGGCGATGTGACCAAGAGCGAGCCAGAGGCCGGCAATTAGGAACCATACGATGTTCATAAGGGCGGAGCCGACGCCCGCATCGGGCTTTTCAACGACCTTGCGGCCAAACGGCCAAAGCACGTAGACGCCCATGCGGAATGAGGCGACCGCGGCCGGGATCGTGATGATTGGGAGGATCGCGAGCAGGCCGAATAGGAAGTACATGGCGGCAAGCTCGATGCCGGCGAAGAGTAGCCACACGATGTTTAGTACTGTGCGCATTATTGCCTCACTTTGTTAGTTTCTTGCACCAAAAATGGCGGAGCCCATGCGTACGCGGGTGGCGCCTTCGGCGATGGCCAGGGCGAAGTCGGAGGTCATGCCCATGGAGAGCTCATAAGCGTTTTCAAGGCCCGGTAGTTTAACGGCTTCGTCGCGGATATCTCGCAGCGTGGAGAAGGAGCGGCGAATGAGTTTTTCGTCGTCGGTGTGAGCACCGATCGTCATGAAACCGATGACGCGCAGGCGCGCCAGCTCGCTCACTTGGCTTGCAACTTCGAGGGCTTCGCGCGGGGTGGTGCCGGATTTGGTTTCTTCCCCGGAGGTGTTGACCTGAATCATCACGTCGATCGACCCTTCGGCGCGCTTGTTGATCGCCTCGGCTAGGCGTAGCGAGTCGATGGTTTCGATCTGGTCGACGACGCGTAGCACCTTGTTGATCTTGTTGGTCTGGAGGGGGCCGATCATTGTGGTGGTGAGGCGCGGAAGGTCGAGCGCGCGCAGGTATGGCGTGGTGACCTCGGCTTCTTGCACGCGGTTTTGTCCCATGAGCACGGGCCGCCCGTGCTCGATGAGTGAGCGGGCCGCAACCTCGCATTCCAATGTGGTGCGTGTTTTGATGGCGAGCTCGAGGTCGACGTCGAGTGCGCTTCGCCCGGCGGCGTTTGCAGCCTCCTCGATGGAGGCCAGCACCTGCTCAATTTGGCGGGAAATGTGTGATGTATCCATGTTTGTTTTAAAACAACCGGCGGACTGCGATGAACGCAGGCGCGCTTACGGCAGGCGCTTAGTCCACTCCTCCGTCGCGAATTTCTCAGCGGAACGCTGCTTGGCTACCTCAATGTCGGCTTCGGTGATTTCACCGACCGTAGCGCCGTACTTGTTCTTGAAGTGGTCAAGGAATACTTCAATGATGTCTTCGCGCGGCATGCCGGTTTGAGACTTCATCGGGTCAACGCGTTTCACGGCAGAGCGCGTGCCCTTGTCTTTCAGCTTTTCCTTGCCGATGCGCAGGACTTCCATCATCTTTTCAGCGTCGATGTCGTACGACATGGTGACGTGGTGAACCATGTACCCATTTGCGAAACGCTTTTGCGCGGCGCCGCCGATTTTACCTTTTTCGGAGGAGATGTCGTTTAGCGGAATGTAGTACGCCTTCACACCGACTTTTTCGAGGGATTCCATGGCCCATTCGTCGAGGAACGGGTAGGACTCTTCGAAGGAGAGGCCGTCGACGAGGCCGGTTGGGATGACGAGGGAGTAGGTGACGCAGTTGCCTGGCTCCATGAACATTGCGCCGCCGCCGGTCACGCGCCTGGAGACGACGATGTCGTGCTTTTTGCGGCCTTCCTCATTGATTTCGTTGGAGTAGGACTGGAAGGAGCCGATTACTACCTGCGGGGCGTTCCATTCCCAGATGCGCATGAAGGGCTTGCGCCTGCCGGCCGCAACGTCTTCGACGAGGGTTTCGTCCATTGCGACGTTGAGCATCGGGTCGACGGAGGGCCCGTGGATTACGTCGAAGTCGATGTCGTCCCAGTCGAGGGCTTTGCCGAGTGCGCGGCGCACTGCGATTGCAACGCCGCGCGTGGTTAGTCCGAAGAGGGTGTCGGTTGGGAGCACTGCGGCGTCGAGTGCCGCGGTGATTTCGTTGGCGCTTGCCTGATCCGAGAGCCCTTCGAGCGCGTCGGTCATTCGAAAGAGGGCTTCGTCGGGCTCTAGGAAGAAATCTCCCGCGAGTCGAACGTTTGATAGTTTGCCGTCTTCAACATCGAGGTCGACGACAACGAGTTTTCCACCAGGAACCTTGTATTCACCATGCATGTGCCCATATTATGACGAACCTTTGTTTCCTCCCAACAGGGGCCGCAAGTGCAGCGTTCGGGATTCGGTCAGTAGCCCGCGCATCTTTCGGACAAAATAGACTAGTGGCAATACCAAGGGAGGTTTGCAATGGGTTTTCCACTACGTTCTAGTACGTCCACGGCTGGCCGAAATATGGCTGGGGCTCGAGCGCTTTGGCGGGCTACGGGCATGGAGGATTCGGACTTTGGCAAGCCGATTATTGCGATTGCGAACTCGTTTACGGAGTTCGTGCCGGGCCACGTGCATTTGCGTGACGTGGGCAAGATCGTTGCGGATGCGGTTAAAGACGCGGGCGGTGTAACGAAGGAGTTCAACACGATCGCGGTGGATGACGGCATTGCGATGGGGCATTCGGGAATGCTTTATTCGCTTCCTTCGCGTGAGGTGATTGCGGACGCTGTGGAGTACATGGTGAACGCTCACTGCGCGGACGCGCTCGTGTGCATTTCGAACTGTGACAAGATCACGCCGGGCATGTTGCTCGCCGCATTGCGCTTGAATATTCCGACGGTGTTCGTTTCGGGCGGCCCGATGGAGGCGGGTAAGAACATTGATCCGAGCGTGATCGTGGGTGATTCGAAGACGGGCCACGGGAACCTGGTTACGGTGATGAATGCGACGGCTGACGATTCGGTGTCTGATGAGATGCTGCTCGAGATTGAGCGTCTTGCCTGCCCGACGTGCGGTTCGTGTTCCGGCATGTTTACTGCGAATTCGATGAATTGTTTGACGGAGGCGCTAGGCCTTTCTCTTCCGGGTAATGGTTCGACGCTTGCGACGCATGAGGAGAGGCGCGGCCTGTTTGCCGAGGCGGGGCGTCTAGCGGTTGAGCTGTCGAAGCGCTATTACGAGGAGGAGGATTCCTCGGTTCTGCCTCGCAGTATTGCAACGAAGGACGCGTTTGAAAACGCGATGAGCCTTGATATGGCGATGGGTGGTTCGTCGAATACGGTGCTCCACTTGCTGGCGGCGGCTCGTGAGGCGGGCGTCGACTTCGATATTTCGGACATCGGCAGGGTTGGCGATCACGTGCCGACTTTGTCGAAGGTTGCGCCGAATCATAATGACTACCACATGGAGGACGTACACCGTGCGGGCGGTGTGCCCGCGATTCTTGGCGAGCTTGATCGGGCTGGCATGTTGAACCGGGGCGTGCATGCGGTTCACTCCCCTTCCCTCACCGAGTGGCTTGAGAAGTGGGATATTCGCGGCGGCGCTCCCTCCGATAAGGCACTCACGCTGTTCAGCGCGGCTCCAGGTAATGTGCGCACGACGGAGCCGTTCTCGACGAATAATCGTTGGAAGGAGCTCGACACCGACGCTGAGGCTGGTTGTATCCGCAGCGTGGAACACGCTTACATGGCTAATGGTGGCCTCACAGTTTTGTACGGCAATCTTGCGCCGGAGGGCGCGATCATTAAGGCTGCCGGCATTGACCCGTCGCTGTTCCATTTTGAGGGTGAGGCTATCGTGTTTGAGTCGCAGGAGGAGGCGATCGAGCGCATTCTCGACAAGACGGTGCGTGAGGGCCACGTGGTTGTGATCCGCTATGAGGGCCCATCGGGCGGCCCGGGTATGCAGGAGATGCTGTACCCGACTTCGTTTATTAAGGGACGGGGTCTTGGTAAGAAGGTTGCGCTGATTACGGACGGTCGTTTCTCGGGCGGCACTTCGGGTATTTCGGTGGGGCATATTTCGCCGGAGGCGGCCGGTGGCGGCGCGATCGGGCTGATTGAGGATGGCGACAGGATCATCATCGACGTGACGAACCGCGAGCTGGTGCTCGATGTTCCTGAGGAGGTGCTTGAGCAGCGGCGGGCGGCGCAAAATGAGCGCGAGAGGCCTTGGACGCCAAAGACGCGTGACCGTGAGGTTTCGGCGGCGTTGAAGCTTTACGCTATGACGGCAACGTCGGCTTCGCAGGGCGCTGTTCGCGACATTTCGCTGATTGAACGCAAACAGCGTTGAGGGGCGACCAGCTCGGTTTCCTTGCTAAAACAGGCGAATCGAGTGGGTTGCTACTAAAATGGGCCTTGTCCAGGTATTCAAAAGTTAGGAGATTACCATGGCAGAAGGATTTAAAGACAAGCTCACTGGTGCAGCGAAAGAGGCTGCTGGCAAGCTCTCTGGCGACAACCAGATGAAGGCTGAAGGCAAGGTCGACCAGGTTTCGGGCAAGGTTAAGGACATGGCTGAGAAGGCTATGGACAAGGCTGACGAGGCCGCTGAGAGCGTCAAGGCCGGCGTTGATAAGCTTCGCGAAGAGCTGAAGTAGTCCGGTCTCACTACATACTTTGCGGGAGGTGCCCTACGGGGTGCCTCCCGTTTTCTGTTGCTCCTCTTAGGCGGCGTCCATACGAAAGCGGGATGCGACTGGCATTGCCAGCCGCATCCCGCGCTCTCAACGCCTCATCGACCGTTTGGTGGGGCCAGGCACCTGGCACAACCAGCGGGTGAGGGCGAACCCGAATACTAGGCGAGTCGGTATAGCCAGTTGTACGTGTCGGGTTCGAGGCCGTTTTGGATGCCGACGAGCTGGTTGTACACCGAAAGGGTGAGCTCGGAGCCTGGAATTTCGAGGTCGAAGTCGGTCGAGGCGAGGCGTCCGATTGGGGTTACGACGGCCGCGGTGCCGCAGGCGAACATTTCGGTGACTTCGCCGGTGCGGATGTCTTCGGCGAGGTCGGCTAGGCGGATGCGGTCTTCGAATACGCGCACGCCGCGTCCGCGGAGCATGCGGATGATGGCGGAGCGCGTAGAGCCCTCGAGAATGGTTCCGGTCAGGCTGGGTGTGACTACCGACCCGTCCTTGCGAACGACGAACACGTTCATGCCGCCGAGTTCTTCAAGGTACTGGTTTTCTTTGGCGTCAAGGAAGCACACTTGGTCGAATCCGCGCTCGGCCGCGTCTTCTTGCGGCAGGAGCGAGCTCGCGTAGTTGCCGCCGGTCTTGGCGGCTCCGGTGCCTCCGGGGCCGGCGCGGTGGTAGTCGGTGGAAACCCAGATGGAGACGGGTTTGAGGCCGTCCTTGAAGTAGA
>JAUNLN010000004.1:0-2152 GCA_030532245.1 Actinomycetaceae bacterium | reverse complement strand
TGGTAGTCGGTGGAAACCCAGATGGAGACGGGTTTGAGGCCGTCCTTGAAGTAGAGGCCGACCGGGGTGGCCATCACCAGGTACGTGTATTCGCGCGCCGCGTGTACGCCAAGGAAGGCTTCGGAGGCGATCATGAGGGGTCGCAGGTACAGGGAGGAGCCGGCGGGAGTTGGCACCCAGCGGGCGTCTTGTTTGACGAGCGCGGCAAGGGAGCCTACGAAGTCTTCGACTTCCATTTCGGGCATCGACATGCGCCTTGCGGAGGCGTTGAAGCGGGCCGCGTTGTAGGCGGGGCGGAAGGTCCAGATGGAGCCGTCGTCGTGTCGGTAGGCTTTCATGCCTTCGAAGATTTCTTGACCGTAGTGGAATACTGCGGCTGCGGGCGAGAGGCTGAGTGGGCCGAATGGCACGATTTCTTTATTGTGCCAGCCGTCTTCGGGAGTCCAGATGGCTTTCGCCATGTAGTCCGAGTAGGCGTCGCCGAAGGCGAGCCGCTCCATTGCGGCCGCCCATTCCTCCTCGGGGGTGATTCCGGGGTGGGCTTGCACTTCGAATCGTTTGGCGATTTCCTCCGCGGCGGGGAGCGCTTTTTCCCCTTCAAGTTCTAGAGGCGTCATGTTGTGCGTAAGACCATCACTGTTCATTGTGACTCCTTCCCTATTTCGTCCAGTTTAGAACGCTCGCGCGAAAAGCACGTTTAATACTCGAAGCGTGAACACCGCTGTTTGCCAGCCATTGGGACACGTGCGACAAGGTGCGCGCGCATCTGTAATGATGGGGGCGTTGTCGACTTAGGAGAGCCATTGTCTACTGCTAGGGTTTTTCCCGCGAATGTTGGCCTGCCGGCCGGCGCTGATTTGTTTAAGTGGTGCGTTATTGCCGCCGATCAGTTTTCGTCGTCTCCGGCGTATTGGGAGTCTGTCGAACAGATTGTTGAGGATTCGCCTTCCACGTTGCGCATGATCGTGCCGGAGGTGTTTTTGGCCCGTGAGGGTGAGGCACAGCTTGAGGCGCGCGTGGCGGCCGCGAACGCGAAGATGGATGAGTATCGAGAGTCGGTGTTGGAGGAGTTTACAAACAGCGTGATGTACGTTGAGCGAGCGACTTCGCATGTTGCTCGTCGGCGTAGCCTGGTGGTGGCGCTGGATTTGGAGGCGTACTCCTATACGGGTGAGCAGGTGGACGTACGCGCGTCGGAGGCTACCGTGCTGGAGCGGATTCCGGCGCGTGAGGCTGTGCGCCGCGCGGCGTCGCTGGAGTTGCCGCACGTGCAGGTGCTGTTCGATGATCCGGAGCGTCAGATTGAGGCGCTACTTGAACAAAGTGGCGATCTGGAGAAGGTTTACGACACTCCCCTGATGCTTGATGGCGGCTCGGTTAAGGGCTGGCGTATCGACGGCGATTCAAAGCTGTGGCAAGACATTAAGCGCGTGTTGGACGGCCTTGAGGATCGTCACGGGTTCCGCTTCATCGTGGGCGATGGCAACCATTCGCTTGCGGCGGCGAAGTCGCATTGGGAGCATTTGAAGCCTTCGCTTGATGAAGGTGCGCGCGAGTCGCATCCTGCGCGTTTTGCTTTGGTTGAGCTTTTGAATGTGCACGATGAGGGGCTCACGATGGAGCCGATTCATCGTTTTGTTCGCGGTATTTCGTTTGACCAGTTGAAGCAGGCTGCGCAGGAGTGGAATACGGCGCATGAGGGTGTGGCTGAGTCTTTGCGCGTGTTTGGTGCGGGTGAGGATTCGCTTGAGCTGGTTCGCACGGGCGCGCTGATTGTGGAGCCGTTGCAACTGATTATCGATGAGTTGATTGCGAAGCTGGATTTGGATCCGGCTCACGCGTGCGAGTATGTGCACGGTGAGGAGGAGTTGGCTCGCCTAGTAGATGAGCATGGCGGTATTGGTATCGGTTTGCCGGCGCTCGATCGTTCGTCTCTGTTTGAGTATGTGGCGCAAAATGGGGCGATGCCGCGCAAGTCGTTCTCGCTTGGTGAGGCAGAAGAGAAGCGCTATTACCTAGAAACTCGCGCGATCGTCTAGCGATAAAAACAGTGGAGGGGTCGGTGCGATGCCGACCCCTCCAACGCGTTATTGCCCGGTTTAGCGCGCTGCGCTACCCGTGTAGTCTTCGTCGCCGTCCGACCAGCCGAACG
>JAUNLN010000022.1:21305-25429 GCA_030532245.1 Actinomycetaceae bacterium | reverse complement strand
ATTAGTCGGCGAAAAACTTCGTCTCGAACGAATACCTCGACGCGCGGTAAATGTGAGTGCCGTAATCAATCACGCGGCCCTCCGCGTCGTACGCGATACGAGTCGCCGTCAAAAGCGCAGCATTCGGTCGCTCATTCAACGCCTCCGCCTCACGGGACGTCGCATTACGCGCACCAATCGACTGTGTTGCCGTCACCGGCACAACACCCGAAGCACGAAGCATGTCGTAAAGGCCGCGCTCCTCCAAATCCTCACGCGAAGGCGCAATATCAGAAGGAATAAGGTTCGACAGCAAAGCAATCGGCTCATCATCAGCAAAACGCAAGCGCTGAATGAAGGTAAGAGGCGTGCCCGGCTCCGTCTCCAAATGCTGAGCCTCCTCCTCCGTCGCATGGTGAGTGTTGTGCGCCATCACCTTCGTCGAAACCTTGTGGCCAGCCTTCGTCAAGTCTGAAAGCAAACTCGAAAGCTGCATCGGCCGGCGCACATGAGGCGAGGTCACAACCGTGCCCGCACCCCTACGCCTACTAACCAGACCGCGATCAGCAAGGAACTGGAGAGCCTGACGAGCCGTTGGACGCGACACCTCCAGCCTCTGAGCCATCGACACCTCATTTTCAAGGCGCGTGCCCGGCGCAAGCTCGCCGTTCAGAATCATCGTTGCTAACGCATCTGAAATCTGCACATGCAAAGGCTCGGCACTGTCGCGGGATATGACAATTTCAGGTTGATAAGGTGCGGCTGGCATCGATAGATTCCTTAATCGAAACAAGTGTGAAGATGGGGGATTCACGAAAAGACTTTCTAAGAATTATACAAAGTCAGACCAAGATTTTAAGTGAAGTCCATCAACCAAACAAAAAAGCACAAATTTAGAACTTTGTCAGGACAAACCCTTGCGGTTTCGTTTTGCCCCGGCTAGAGTTAGATACAGGCAAGCACAGGAACACCGGTGTTCCAACAAGTTTTTGCTCATCTTTGGCATAGGAGAAAACCGTGGCACCCACAACCAAAACCGCACCTCTAGATGTTCTTACCATAGGACGCTGCGGAATCGACCTCTACCCCCTACAAACCGGCGTAGGCCTTGAATCCGTTGAGTCTTTCGGCAAGTTCCTCGGCGGAAGCCCAACGAACGTAGCAGTAGCCGCCGCGCGCTACCGCCACCGCTCCGCAGTCATCACGGGCGTTGGCAACGACCCGTTCGGACGGTTCGTCTGCATCGAAATGCGCAAGCTCGGCGTCCACGACGATTATGTTGTTACAAAGCCGCAGTTCAACACTCCGGTTACTTTCTGTGAGATCTTTCCTCCGGACGATTTCCCGCTATATTTCTACCGCGATCCATCCGCACCCGATCTGGAACTAACCGTCGACGATATTCCAATGGATGCGGTTAAGAACTCCAAGATCTTCTGGATCACCGCAACCGGCCTTAGCAGGCAGCCTTCCCGCGACGCACACCACGCCGCACTCGACGCCAGGCCGAAGGATGCCCTCACCATCATGGACCTCGACTACCGCGCAGACTTCTGGGAATCCGAAGAGATCGCCCACGAGCACGTGCGCGAAGCCCTCTCCAAGGTTTCCGTAGCCATCGGCAACCGCGAAGAATGCCGCATCGCCGTAGGCGAGACCGAACCCGAGCGCGCAGCAGATGCCCTCCTCGAAGCAGGCGTTGAACTCGCAATCGTGAAGCAAGGCCCGTTCGGCACGCTCGCAAAGACTAAGGACGAGCGCATCGAAATGCCCGTCACCCCCACCCACACGTTCAACGGCCTCGGCGCCGGCGACGCGTTCGGTGGCGCAGTCTGCCACGGCCTCCTCTCCGGATGGTCCCTCAAGAAGACCATCTACGCGGCCTCCACCGCGGGCGCGATCGTCGCCTCCAGGCTCGAATGCTCCACCGCGATGCCGACCGAACCCGAACTGCTCGCCCTCATGCGCACGCACAAAGCCAACCTCGTACCCGACCTAGAAGACCTGTAAACAAAATGTCTACAACACCCCTAACCGACGCCGTCATCGAAACGCGCACCCACGAGCCAGAACGCATCGCACAAGCACTGGCCGACCGGCCGCGCGGACAGATGCCAAAAGACGGCAAGCCCCTCATGATCATCGCGTGCGACCACCCCGCACGAGGCGCCCTCGCCGCAGGCAAAGACCCGCTCGCCATGGCGTCCCGCGAAGAAGTGCTCGCCCGCTGCGTTGAAGCGCTCTCCCGCCCAGGAGTCGACGGCTTCCTCGGCACCGCCGACCTCATCGAAGACCTCACCCTCCTTGGCGCCCTCGACAACAAACTCGTCTACGGCTCCATGAACCGAGGAGGCCTAGCAGGCGCCTCATTCGAAATGGACGACCGCTTCACCGGCTACACCGCCGCAGGCGTGAAACGAGCAGGCCTCGACGGCGGCAAAATGCTCATGCGCATCAACTACGAAGACAAGTTCACCGCCCGCACCCTAGAGGCGTGCGCGAACGCGGTGGAAGACCTCGCAGAGCAGCGCGTGATGGCCATGGTCGAGCCGTTCATCTCCACTTGGAAAGACGGCCGCATCGTGAACGACCTCTCGCCCGAAGCCGTAATCAAGTCGATGGCAATCGCCTCCGGACTCGCCTCCACCAGCGCCTACACGTGGCTCAAACTCCCCGCTGTAGACGATATGGAACGCGTAATGGAAGCCTCCACGCTACCCGCCCTCATTCTCGGAGGAGAAGTGAAGGACGACGCGGAGGCCGCCATGAACTCCTGGGGCAAAGCACTTTCCCTGCCCAACGTGAAGGGCCTTGTCATCGGCCGCTCGCTCCTCTTCCCCGCAAACGGGGACGTGGCCGCGGCTGTCGACACAACCGTTTCCATCATCAACGAATCCCACTAATCTGACTTAAGGTGAACCAATGGCTAGCAAAGACGCTCCCCAAATCCCCGAGACCATGCGCGCCGCAGTACTTCGCGACACGAACGTTGGCCTCCAAGTAGAAACCATCCGCACCCCGCGCCCGCGCGCCGGCGAAGTACTCATCAAGGTCGCCGCCTGCGGCCTTTGCCACTCCGACCTGCACGTAATCGGCGGCGCAATCGCGTTCCCCCTCCCCGCAGTTCTCGGCCACGAGGTTACGGGCACGATCGTTGAGGTTGGCCCCGGCAACGAGCACACCGGCCTCGAAGTTGGCCAAAACGTGGCGGGAGGATTCCTCATGCCGTGTGGCCAGTGCGATGCCTGCTCCTCCGGACGCGACGAGCTTTGCGGCCCGTTCTTCGAGCTGAACCGCCTGAAGGGCGTGCTTTACGACGGTGAAACCCGCCTTGAGACCCTCGACGGCGATCCGGTCTACATGTACTCGATGGGGGGCCTTGCTGAGTACGCGGTTGTTCCCTCCACGTCGGTTGCTCCCGTTGCCGACGACATCGACCTGGTTCCCGCCGCGATCCTCGGCTGCGCGGCCCTCACCGGCTACGGCGCAGTTCGCCGCGGCGCAGACCTTCGCTACGGCGAAACCGTTGCCGTTGTTGCAACGGGTGGTGTGGGCACGAACATCGTCCAAATCGCAGCCGCGTTTGGCGCAAGCCAGGTTATCGCCATTGACGTGACCGACGAGAAGCTCGCTCCCATGAAGAACTACGGCGCAACCGCAGTCATCAACTCGGCCACGCAGGACGCGCGCGAGGAGGTTCTTCGCCTCACGAACGGTAAGGGTGTTGACGTCGCGTTTGAGGCGCTCGGCATTCCAGCCACGTGGAAGACCGCTCTTGACGTGTTGGCTGATGGTGGTCGCATGGTTCCGATCGGCCTTGGTGCTGGCGTTCAGACCGCTGAGGTGGAGATCAACCGTACGGTTCGCCGCTCGCAGTCGATTCTCGGCTCGTACGGTGCTCGCACCCGCCAAGATCTTCCCGCAGTTGTTGACCTCGCCGCGAAGGGCGTTATCAACTACAAGGACGTCGTCTCGCGCCGCTTCCCCCTCGAAGAAGCCGGCGTAGGCTACGAGGCGCTTCGCAACCGTGAGATCCAGGGCCGCGCAGTCGTCGACATGAGCCTGTAACCACAGCTAAACCCATAGAGAATCCAGTAGGGAGCCTTCGCTTCGGCGGAGGCTCCCTACCTTTTTGTTCGATTGAG
>JAUNLN010000022.1:10023-21205 GCA_030532245.1 Actinomycetaceae bacterium | reverse complement strand
TCCAGTAGGGAGCCTTCGCTTCGGCGGAGGCTCCCTACCTTTTTGTTCGATTGAGGTGGCGCCTGCACCTGCACCTCAAAAGGAACAACCCTCACCTAGGCGCACACGAGGTCGGACAAAAAGTGTTGCTTCTACCGGGGCTTTGCAGCATGACAGCCCCTCATGGGGGCATAGGAAAAGGGGCTTGCGGAGGTGGGTGAACCTCCACAAGCCCCTCGCACTCAAACTATGAGTGCTCCACTTTCAACAGTGTGCAAGCATCGAAAGCGGTTTATAGGAAAGACCTGTTATGCGGTGAAAAGAGTCTCCTCAATGTACTTGCGAGCCTTCAGCGCGTACTCGTGCGGGTTCGCAACAGCCGGATCCTGCTCAGCCTCAACAAGAATCCACTTGTCGTAACCGTGATCCACGAGGAACTTGTACGGCTCCGTGAAATCAATAATTCCATCGCCAGGAACCGTGAACATGCCATTCAAGAACGAGTCAAGGAACGAACGGTCAGCCTTACGCGACTCCTCCATCTTGTCCGCACGAACATCCTTGAAGTGAACGTGCTTCACGCGGTCAATCGTCGCCTCAAGCAGCCCCATCACGTCACCATCACCAACAAAAGCGTGGCCCGTGTCGAACAGGAGGCTAACCTTCTTGGGATCAGTCATGTCCATGAGGCGAATCGTCTCCTCCTTCGTCTGCACAACCGTGCCGAGATGGTGGTGGTAAACGAGCTCCAAATCGTACTCGTGCGCAATCTCGCCCAAAACGTTCAGGCCCTCCGCAAGCACCGTCCACTCCTCATCGGTTAGAACAGGCTTGTTCGTGAAAATGCAGATGTCACGAATGCCCTGCACAGAGCCCGTCTGCTCCGACACGACAATGCGTGAAGCGCCCAAGTACTGCAGGTACTCGCACTTTTCGCGGAACTCCGGAATCACCGCATCGACACCATCGCGAACGATGAACGAGGAGAACCACTGCGCCACAATCTTGATACCGCGAGCCTCCGCACGCTCCTTCACAACCTCCTTATCGGGGAAGAAGCCCGCGCACTCGGTGCCGTGGTAGCCCACGTCCGCAAGGTCTAGCAGCATGTCTTCAAGCGTGTTGTAAGCGCCAACTTCTGGAATGTCGTCGTTGCGCCAAGTAATGGGGTGCATGCCCCAAGTGATGCCGTTCGGGTCGTTGATCGCGGTAGCCGGATCCAGTTTGAAAGCCATTTTGTCTCCTTCGACAAATCTTTGCGTTTGACTAAAAGTTTAGTGGGGAGGGAAGAGGGGCCTCTCCCCTCCCCGTTCGAAGCTCTTAGGAGTAGAGCTCCTCCATGTCTTTTTCGATCTGCTCGAGGGACTTGCCCGAAGTCTCAGGCATGATCTTGAACAGAATCACTGCTACTACGAGGTTTAGAACACCGTAGATTGAGTAAGTGAGGCCGCCGCCAAGCGCCTCCATCATCGGCGGGAACGTCCAGGTGATAATCGCGTTCGTGATCCACATGCAGAAGATTGCAGTACCGTTCATAACGCCGCGAACGTCTGCCGGGAACAGCTCACCCATCATCGTCCAAACGACCGTGCCGTTTGAAGACTGGACGATCAGCATGAAGATACCCATCAGCGCGAGGATCAGGAACGCAGCCCACGTCGGAGGCACGGTGCCGTCCGCCATGTGAGGTGCAATCGCGAACTGGAACGTTGCCGCAATACCGAGGAGGCAAATACCTACGCCCGTCACGTCGGCGATCAGAATCTGACGGCGGCGGAACCGAAGAATCAACCAGATACCGAGTGCGGAGCCGATAACACTCATAACACCGTTAGCTACCTGCGCGGTAATGGAAGCGGAGGTGGACATGCCCGCGTACTCCAACACCTTCGGCGCGTAGTACATAACCGTGTTCACACCCGTCGTCTGGTTGATGATTGCGAGGAAAATACCGACGAACAAGAGCTTGCGCAGCCACGGAACCGAGAACACGTAGCCAAGGCCCTTCTTCTGAGCCTCCTCCTCAAGCTCGTGCTTGCGAGCATCAATCATCTCCATGAGCTCGTCTTCGAGCGGGCCGTCAACTTGCGGGTTGCGGATGCGCTTCAGCGAGCCGATTGCCTCATACAGGCGCTGCTGCGAAACATACCAGCGGGAAGACTCCGGCATGAGGCGGATACCAATCCACAGGGCAATAGCCGGGATCGAGCACAGCACGAGCATGTAGCGCCAAGCGTCACCGTTACCGGAGGTGATCACGAGCTGGTTCAAGAACTCGTGGAACTGGTCGGGGCTCATCGTGCCGCCCTTAACGGTTTGCAGCGCGGTGATCGTGTCGTACGAGTAGGTACCCGGATCGAAGTTGCCGGAAGGATCGCTCTCAATCACGATCTGCGGGCCACCGTGCATCGCGTTAATGACAGCGTTCATGCTGAATGCGAGTAGCTGGCCGGTAACGATCATGAGCTGGTCGATAGCAACGATGGAGCCGCGAATACGCTTCGGGGCCGTCTCAGCGAGGTAAACCGGCACGGTTGCGGAAGCGCCACCAACTGCGAAGCCAAGGATCACGCGGAAGCCGTACATCACCCACACGTTCGGGGCGGTCGCCGTACCAAGAGCGCCAATCAAGAACAAGATGGCGAGCATCGTAATGTTGTGGCGGCGGCCATAGCGGTCCGAAAGCCTCGAGCCAATCAATGCACCAAGCGCCGCACCAACTAGGAGCGTGCCGCCAATCGCGCCCTCCTGGAAGGTCGTCAGCTGCAGGCCAGCAGCGCCGAGCGGCATGTACATGTACGGTAGTGCACCCGAGATCACGCCCGTGTCGTAACCAAACAGGAGGGAGCCAAGGGTTGCCACCGCTGCGATAGCGAAGATTCCGCGATGCTTACCGGAGGCGGGAACTTCCCTCACGGCAACTTTCATCTTGTCGCGCGTCATCCCCTCCATGGGGATCTGCCGAGCCTCGTTGCTCATGCGACTTCCTTTCTCAAAGACCCTGATACTACAGGAAAACTGATACGAACTAGGTGGATTGTGTTTAAAGATCGAACGTGGTCTTGCCTTCAACCAGCGGAATATCGTGCCACTGGCCATCAGCTGCGGAGGCGACAATCGCCTCATCTACCTCTGCGGCACACCACGCGTCTGCGGCAGAAGGAGCATGCTGCTCACCGGTAAGTACTGAGTGGAGGAACTGGGCTGCCTCAATGCACTTCATGTCGTCAAAGCCCATGGAAGTTCCGATTGCCGGCTGGAAGCGACTCCAATCGCCCCACTCCGGGCCGGCCATTGCGCGCGTGTAACCATGGGTTGCGCCGCCATCTACGCCGAGGCAAACCTCCAGCTCGTTTAGACGCTCGAAGTTCCAACGCACGGAGCCTTCGGTTCCGTAAACCTCGACCACGTACTCGGCGCGCGGGCCGACGCTCACGCGGGAAGACTCCATCGTTGCGATCACGCCATTGTCGAAGCGGGCAAGTAGCGCAACGTAGTCTTCGTTTTCGACGGGGCCAACCTCGTCGCCAATTTCAAAACCGGAGTGGCCAAAGCCCATCTTCGTTGGGATCGGGCGTTCCTTGATGAACGTGTCGGTTAGAGCCGAAACCGACGAGATGCGGCCGATGATGTACTGCGCGAGGTCTGCGCCGTGACTCATTAGGTCGGGAACCACGCCGGCGCCCGCCTTATCTCGAGAAGCACGCCAGGTTAGCGGGCCGAGCGGGGAGGAGTTGTAGTCTGCAATGAACCAAACGCGAGCGTTCGTGATGCGCCCGAGCTTGCCACTACGGACGAGGTGGCGCATGTATTCGATCGCGGGAGTGTGGCGGTAGTTGAAGCCAACAGCCGTGACGAGACCGGCCTTGGTTGCCGCCTGAGAGACGTTCTTCGACTGCTCTGCGCTGATGCCCATCGGCTTTTCAATCCAGAACGGCTTACCTGCCTCCACTGCGGCGAGGGCGATCTCCTCGTGAAGGAAGTTCGGTGAGCAGATGGAAACTACCTCTACCTCCGGGTCTTCCAAAAGCTCGCGGTAATCAGCGTATGCGCGCTCGAAACCAAGATCTTCAACCGCTGCTCGCTGTACTTCCTCAATCGGGTCGGCCGCGGCAACAAGCCTTGCCTGTACACCTAGCTCGGGGAAATGCTCTGACACTGCGCGGTAACTGCGAGAATGCAGGCGACCCATCCAGCCGAGCGAAATTACACCAACGCCGATAGTCTTTTTGGTAGTCATTAGTATTCCTCTCCGGACAACGCCGTCCGTGAAGTGGTGTTCAACTTTGGAAACACCGTTCGGAACTTTGTAATAACAAACTTAACAGAGTGACACGTGTTACGCAAGGATTTTTTCAAGAATCTCAAAACTGTCAGGAAGTTTTAAGATAGCTAAAACAGTAGGTAGACAGCGGAGACGACCGTCAGAGCCGTAATTACGGGGTTAAACACCTGCTGCGGCATACGTGAGGCGAGTAGCTTACCCGCCAAAGTCCCCACTAAAACGAGTGGCATTAGAGGTAGCGCAATCCTTAACGCCTCAACATCTACGGCTCCCACAGCTACGGAGAATGGCAGTTTTGCAAGGTTCACGAGGAAGTAGAACCATGCGGTCGTGCCAATAAAAGTGTTGATAGAGAACCTTGATGCGAGGAAATACATTGAAGTGACGGGGCCGCCCGCGTTTGCAGCCATTGTGGTTGCGCCCGCCAAAGTTCCGTATACCGCCCTGCCTACGGGGCCTTGTACCCGGGGAGGCTCTTCCCTGCGGTTCATCAAAGTTGTAATAGCAATTAGCGCAAGAAGCAGAAGACCAATGCTCACTCGGATCACGCGATCCGACGCCAAACTCAAAAAGATTGCGCCAAGCACTAGTCCCGCCAACACGCCCGGAACCAGGTTTACAAGGGTCGGCCAGTGCGCTTTCTTGCGGTACATGATGATTGCAACCACATCGCCCGTTATCAGCAGGAGCAGCATCATTCCCGTTGAAGTAAGCCCGGGCATCACCGCAGCCGTCAACGCGACAGCAAGCGTAGCCGCACCCGGCAGTGCGGTCTTCGACACTCCCACGATCAACGCGGCGATACATAAGACTACGATCGCGCTTACCTCAAGCCCAGGCACAGGCACCTCACAAATAAAAAATGCACCGTTCCATCCAGGAATCGGCGCAGGAGAATACAGGGGTTAGGCTAGTGGCGCTTGGCCACCAGCCCTATTTGCGTGCTAGCAGACGAAGGCCACCAAACATGCCTGCGTACGCGCCCGCAACACCAATCAGGCCAGCTACAACCACGAGAAGAGTGGAATTAATAGCGAGGCCAACGACGGTAAGAGCGGCGATCACGACGGCAACTGCAACGATGAGGCCAGCGAAAAGAGTAACGGCTTCGGTGTGACGCTTCTCGAGAGACGAAACTTCCGAGCGAGAAAGAGTTAGAGAGTAAGTACCCATGAGACTTCCTTACGGTTCCATGTGCGGAACCGTTTGGGAAGAGTCCCGCACGGCTGTGTGCCCGACTTTCGTCGGTGTCGACCACCTGCTTGATCGACACCTTCATCATAGAAAGCACACGATCTTTTGTAAAGACAAAGAACTTTTGCTCTAAGCGAAGAAACCTAGGGCTCTCAAACCACCACTACCGCCACTTTTACGCTATATCAAGCGGTTTTAGAAGCATAGATGAGGGCACTGCACGCCGGATAACCTTCGATTTGCCCGGCGTACAGTGCCACATCTAACACCTACAAAGTGACGACCGTCTTGTTCTTGGCAGACTCCTCCGCAGCCTCCGCCAAGCGAAGCGCCTCAGCACCATCATTGATGCCCGGAGTTGGAACCTCACCGGCTTGAACTGCGTCGATGAACGCGCTCAGCTCGAGCGAGTAGGCTGCCTCGTAACGCTCCAAGAAGAAGTCCAAGTACGGATCCTGCGCGTCCGTAACCTCGCCGTTGGAGCGGCGAACCGTGGTCGGGCGAATGTTCTCAGCAAACAGCGCGCCCTTCGGGCCGAACGCCTCGAGGCGCTGGTCGTAACCCGAAGCGCAGTGACGCGAGTTCGTGATCGTCGCCGAGTAGCCCTTCTCGTTCGTGAGGGTGACTACGACGCCGTCAAAATCGCCCGTGTCGGCGAGCTCGGGGTCGAGGTTCTGGCCAACCGCAACAACCGACTTGATGTCGCCAAGGAAGTTACGAACCATGTCGAAGTCGTGGATGGTCATGTCTTTGAAAATGCCGCCCGAAACCGCGATGTACTCCTTCGGCGGAGCCGCCGGGTCGCGCGAGATGATCGTCAGCTGCTCTAGCTCGCCGATCTCGCCCTCCTCGACCGCCTTGTGGATTGCGGCAAATGAGGGGTCGAAGCGACGGTTGAAGCCGAGCATAACGATCGGGTTGGGCGTGCCCTGCTCCTCGAGGCGCCTGCGGATTTCGGCTGCCGACTCGGAGTCCATTGCGAGCGGCTTCTCGCAAAGAGCGGGCTTGCCGGCAGCTGCGGCCGCAACGATGTGATCGCCGTGAAGAGGCGTGGGCGAACAGATAATGATCGCGTCCACCTCCTCCGAAGCAAAAACATCGGAGGCCTCGGTGGTTGCCTTAGCGCCGTACGCGTCGGCGACCTCCTTTGCGGATTCGATCATCGGGTCTGCGATGAGCGTGAGCTTTGCCTGCGGGTGGGCTGCAACCGAACGCGCGTGTACGCGGCCGATGCGGCCAGCACCGATAATGCCGATTCTGATCATTAGTAAGCCTTTCGGGGTGCGTGGCCGCTTACGGGGCCGGAACGATGATGTCGCGAACGAGGGAGTCGAGGTCCGCATCTGCCTGCAAGAACTGGCGGAGCGTCTTGCGCGTCGGGCCGAACTGTTCAAACTCCTCAACGGTCATGCCGTCTTCCTCATATGCGCGGAGGAACTCGGGGATGCGGCGGAGCTGCTCCATGTAGTACTCGCTGACCGGCTCGTCGATGAGGGCGACCGGCTCGTAGTCGGAGGCATTGATGATCTCCTGCCACTTGAACGGAGGCGAAACAACCATGTCTGCACCCTGGAACTGCGACCACTGCAGCACGTTGCGGAATGCGGCGACGAGGGGGCGTGCGCGGAAGCCGCGCTCCTGGAAGATCTCGTAGGTCTTCTTCATCGCGGCAATACCAGCCCACTCGAGGGCGGACGGGTCGAGGAAGATGCGGTCGCGTGCAACCACGGACTTTAGCCAGTCATCGAGGCGGCCAACCATGAGGGTTACGACCGGCCCCATGTTTGCAACCTCGAGGCCCTCCTCCTCGCGCCTCTTCAGGCCACGCTCGATCGCCTCAGCTGCACGAACACACTGCGCGACGGTGAAGGAGACGGTCACGTTAACGGAAACGCCGCGGTAAGTTGCGTCTTCAATCGCCTCAAGGCCGGTTTTGGTTGCGGGGATCTTGACGACAATGTTCGGAGCGAGCTCCGAGAACTCTACTGCCTGGTCGGCGATCTTCTTCGCATCGCGGTGGAAACGCGGGTCGGTCTGCATCGACAGGCGGCCGTTGCGGCCCTTGTGCTCTTCGAATGCGGGCTCGAGAAGCTTGGCAGCCTCAACGGACATGTCCTTAACTGCCTGCCAACCGATCTCGCTCTCACCCCAAGTGGGGTTTGCCTCTGCAATCGCGCGGATACGGTCGTTCCAAATATCCGGGTGCTTCGAAATCGTCGTGTACGCAATCACCGGGTTACAGGTAGCGCCTACGCCACCAAACGAGATGGACTGACGAAGCTCGTCAAGGTCGGAAGAGTCGTTCCAAAGTACTGTCGGGAAAGACTTCGTGGCTGTCAGCAAAGGGCCGGGGGTAAAATCGTTCACAGTTCCTCCTGTGCCTAAATCGGGGATGTCCGCCTTTGGACATCGGATTTTTTCGACACTCATAGTGTTAGCCAGATCCAACCAATTGTCAAGAGTTTGTCACGACAAATAGGAATATTTGCCGCCATCTGGACAAAAAGAGCTCACGCCCAGCCCCGCAAAAGCACCGAAAACCACCTTTTCGGAGCGATATTTATCGGCGTCAAAAGAGGAATTTCAGGCGGAAATGACCGGCGTCACAGTTGGTTCGACAGGTTCAGGTGTCACAAATTTTAAACAATTGTCCGAACAATACTTGACGTGGGTGAGAAAAAGTCCGACACTTGAATTAGTTCGCAGCCCAGCATCAACGAGGACGTTGAACCAAGCGGGCCACAGCTTCAACTAACACTTCGAGGAGTACCAATGACGGACAACGACAAGTACATCGTTCGCGCTGGCACAACGGCGCACGGACCTTACGAAACCGACCTGGACCCCAAGCGTGCGGGCTGGGAATGGTCCTCCCTTAGAGTGCTTGGCCTCGCCGACGGCGAAGATGTAACCATTGAGGGCGACGACACCGAATACCTCGTTCTCCCCCTCTCGGGCGGTTGCACGGTGAAGATCGGCGAGCAGCCGTTCGAGGTTAAGGGCCGCGAATCCGTGTTCACCGACATCACCGACTACGTGTACGTGCCCCGCCGCACGGCCGTCACGATTACCGCGAGCGGTGCCGCCCGCATCGCACTTCCCGGCGCGAAAGCCACCGTCGACCTTGAGCCGCGGTACTGCCCGCGCGAAGAGGTAGGCACTGGGCTTCGCGGGGCGGGCCCCTCCTCCAGGCAAGTAAACAACTACGCGCTTGGCAACGACCTCAAGACTTCGCACCTCCTCGCCTGTGAGGTGTTGACGCCGGGCGGTAACTGGTCTTCGTACCCTCCTCACAAGCACGACGAGCACAATGAGGTTGAGCGCAAGCTTGAGGAGATCTACTACTACGAGATCGCCAAGGGCAACAACGAGCAGGAGGGTTTCGCCATCCAGCGCATCTACCCCTCCCCCGGCCACGACATCGACGTGTGTACGGAGGTGCGCGCCCGCGACATCGTGGTGATGCCGTACGGCTACCACGGCCCCTCAATCGCTGCGCCGGGCTACGACCTTTACTACCTGAACGTGATGGCGGGCCCCGCTGAGGACTCGGTTTGGTTGATGACCGACGACCCGCACCACACGTGGGTACGCGACACTTGGGACGACCAAGAAGTAGACCCGCGCCTTCCCATGACTCCCATGAATCCCTCCCAAACGAACTAAGCCGCGACTGAAACAGAAAGCACCGAAATGACTTCCGTTCCCACAATCCGCCTAACCGTCGCGCAGGCGACGATCCGCTTCCTTGTAAACCAGTACTCCGAGCGTGACGGCGAGGAGCAACGCCTGATCACTGGCGCGTTCGGCATTTTTGGTCACGGTAACGTGGCCGGCATTGGCCAGGCGCTCCTCCAAAACGAGATCGACCCCGAGCCCGATGGCGGCGAAATGCCGTACTACATGCCGCGCAACGAGCAGGGGCAGGTTCACGCGGCCGCGGCTTACGCGAAGGCGACTGACCGCATGCAGACGATGATGTGTACCGCGTCGATTGGCCCCGGCTCGCTGAACATGGTTACGGGCGCTGCGCTTGCGACCACGAACCGCCTGCCCGTGCTGCTGTTCCCCTCGGATCAGTTCGCGACCCGCACGCCCGACCCCGTGCTACAGCAGGTGGAGAACGCGCAGACGCTGGACACTTCGGTGAACGACGCATTCCGCCCGGTCGCCGCATTCTTCGATCGTATTAACCGCCCCGAGCAGCTGTTCCCCTCACTTATGCAGGCGATGCGCACGCTCACCGATCCGGCCGATACGGGTGCTGTTGTGCTCGCAATGCCGCAGGACGTGCAGGCTGAGGCGTTCGACTTCCCCGAGGAAATGTTTGTAAAGCGCGTGTGGCACATTCGCCGCACGCCGGCCGACCGCGCTTCGCTTGAGCGAGCTGCCGCGATGATTAGGGAGGCGAAGCGCCCGCTGCTCATCGCAGGTGGTGGCGCGATTTACTCGCGCGCGTCGGAGGAACTGCGCGCGTTCGCCTCCGCGACGGGTATTCCGGTTTCAGACACGCAGGCCGGCAAGGGTGCGATTAACTTCGATCACCCGCAGTCGGTGGGCGGTGTTGGCTCGACGGGTGGCGACTCGGCGAACCATTTGGCCGACAAGGCGGACCTGATTATTGGCGTTGGCACACGCTACTCCGACTTCACGACGGCGTCGCGCACGCAGTTTAAGAACCCGGACGTTCGCTTCATCAACATCAATGTGAAGGCGTTCGATGCGGTGAAGAACAGCGCCGAAATGGTGGTTGCGGACGCGCGTGAGGCGCTGGTTGCCCTCACCGAGGAGCTTTCCGGCTACCACGTGGACGAGGCTTACGCGCAGGAAATCGCTGAGGAGAAGGCCGCGTGGGACAAGGTTGTGGACGAGCTCATTCACATGGGCCACGAGCCGATTCCGGCGCAGGTTGAGGTGTTTGGCGCGCTGAACGAGATGATGGGCGACAACGACGTGGTGATTAACGCGGCCGGTTCGATGCCGGGCGACTTGCAGGCGCTGTGGCGTGCGCGCACGCCCGTGCAGTATCACGTGGAGTACGCGTTCTCGACGATGGGCTATGAGATTCCCGCGGCTCTCGGCGTGAAGATGGCGTTGCCGGATTCGCAGGTTGTTTCGATCGTTGGCGATGGCACGTATCAGATGCTTCCGATGGAGCTTGCAACGATCGCGCAGGAGGGCGTGAAGGTTATCTTCGTGCTGTTGCAGAACTACGGTTTCGCTTCGATCGGCGCGCTTTCTGAGTCGCGTGGCTCGCAGCGTTTTGGCACTCGTTACCGGGCTGGAGGCGGCAAGCACAACGTTGACGGCCCTGTGCTCGACGTGGATCTTGCGGCGAATGCCCGCTCTTGGGGTATTGACGTGATTGAGGTGCACGGCATTGAGGAGTTCAAGGAGGCGTATCGCAAGGCTGAGAAGGCTGAGCGCACCACGATGATCCACATTGAGACTGACCTGTACGGCCCGAACCCGCCGTCGTCGTCTTGGTGGGATGTTCCGGTTTCGCAAGAATCGCGCATTGAGTCTACGCAGAAGGCTTATCAGGATTACCTGCGCGACCGCGAGCCGCAGCGCCACTACACGAAGCCGGCCAACTGACGGTTAGGCAGCAGTAGCCAAGTAATTGTTTGAGGGGGTTGCGCGAGGTTTTGCCTCGCGTGGCCCCCTCTTAACTTTGGACACCGAATATAAAGGTTACGGACTAGTTAATATAAGATGAACTTT
>JAUNLN010000022.1:0-9923 GCA_030532245.1 Actinomycetaceae bacterium | reverse complement strand
TAACTTTGGACACCGAATATAAAGGTTACGGACTAGTTAATATAAGATGAACTTTTATGTTCGTAACTTCGCAAATCGTCACCGCTTTGTTGATTCTAGGGGCGTATCTGCTGCTCTTTGGTCACTCGCCAGCACGAGTGATTAAGGGGCTGATTCTTGGTGTCGCCGCAAACATCGCCACGTTTTTCGCCCTCGTGTTTCTGCGCAACAAGATAGACCTTTACGGCGTAGACCATAATGCAGCGTTTTGCGCGAAGTATTCGATAGTTGTGCTCGCTATTGGCGTTATCGGGATTGTAGTTTCCGGGCTCGCTTTTGGAAATCTGCGGTTCGTTAGGAAAGATTCTCCGTGGCGCTGGCGGCAGATCTTCTCCTCTTTGGCTGGCGCGGTGCTTGCCGGTTTGGCTGGCGCATTTATCCTATTCCCCCGCTGGCTCTACCACGCGGTGGGTGAGATTCCGAAAGACCCAAATTTCGTTATCATCTTGACCACGGGTAACGACCAGACGACGGACGCACAGGATGTGTCGATCATGAACGAGCTGATCGCTCCGATCCTAATGATCACGCTACTTGGGGCGGCCGTCGGCTTCATTCGTTCCGACCTGGTGTACTACAGGAACGGGGCCCGCAAGCCGTTGCGCTTCAAGGCTGTCCGCCCCGTTGCACTGCTGCTTATCGCAGCAGTATTTTCGGCTTCTTTTATTTTCGTGAGTGTCCAGCTTCCGGTCGCGGCGGCGGCTCGCCAGCTTTTCGTTACGTCAACTTATGTTGAGGACAACTATGTTGCGCCCTCCGACGAGATTCTTGCGATGCCTTCCAAGAAGAGGAACCTCGTTCACATCTACATGGAGTCAATGGAAAACTCCTTCTACTCTCGCGACATAGGCGGGTACATGGAGCAAAACCTCATGCCGGAGCTTGCGGAGCTTTCAAAGAAGGGCGTTTCGTTCTCCAATACGGATATGCAAGGAGGGCCGACGCAGCTTTACGCTATGGGGCACTCGGTAGCGGGAATGGTCGCAATGCAGGCGGGTGTTCCGATGCTGGCAGCCGGCGCTCCGAGGGGAGGGCTCTCCTACCCCGGGTTTGAAACGATTGGTGACATCCTTCAGAAGGAGGGGTACGTCAACTACTTCATGCAGGCGGCAAACGCGCAGTGGGGTCGCCTTGACGAGTACTACGAGCGCCACGGTAACTTCGACATTTTCGACCACCAGCGCTTTATTCAGGAAGGGAAGATCCCGTTCGACTACATGGTTTGGTGGGGCATTGAGGACGACAAGCTGTACGAGTATTCGAAAGAGAAGCTCGCTGAGCTAGGCGCAGGCGACGACCCGTTCTACATGATTATCGAGAATGGCGACACGCATTTCCCGGACGGTTACGTGTCGGAGAACATGACTGAGATGCCGTTCGACAGCCAGTACGCGAACGTAATCCACTACTCTCAGGCGCAGATCGTGGAGCTTGTTGAATGGATTCTCGCGCAGCCCTGGGGAGACGATACGACCATTGTTTTGACTGGCGATCACCGTTCGATGGATAAAGAGTTCTTTAAGGGTTGGGATCCGAACTACGAGCGCACGATAGTGAACCTGATCTTGAATCCCGTGCAGGGTACTGACCTACCTGACTCGGTGACGAAGAATCGCGCCTGGTCGTCTGTCGACATGTTCCCAACGATTCTTTCAGCACTTGGCGCGCAGATTGAAGGAGAGCGACTTGGGCTTGGCACGAACATGTTCTCGGGCAAAGAAACTCTCGTGGAGCGCGATGGAGCAGAGTTCATGAATGAGCAGTTCGCGATCCGCTCCCCCTTCTACGACGCGAACCGTGAAACGCGGTTCGCAGCTCCCGACACAAATCAGGACAACAAGTTCTAAACTCGAGCGCCCCATTTCGGAGGCGTCTTCTTCCCGATCTTCTTTGAAGTGCTGCGCGAGGCAACCGCCCCGCGCAGCACTTTTATGCTCTGCACTCCCGGTAAGGAACGACCTCAACACCTTCCCACCCTTTTTGTTAGGACAAATCTAAAAGTTGTTAGTACAATGGAGGTGTTCGTGAGGGGTAGCCCTCCAATCGTGCACAAAGAGGTTCACACATGAAGACGATTAAACAGTGGGTAGGCGGCGGTTACTGGGATGGAAATCCGACCGGCGAGATTGACGTTGAGAATCCTGCGACGGGTGAGGTTGACGCGAAGCTGCTTCAGGCTTCGAGCGATGATCTAGACCGCGCGGTTGAGATTGCTAAGGAAGCGCAGAAGAAGTGGGCGAAGGTTTCACTTGCTAAGCGCACTGAGGTGATGTTCAGGATGCGTCAGTTGGTGCTGGATCACCAGGATGAGATGGCGCGCCTGATTGTTGCCGAGCACGGCAAGAACTACTCGGACGCTATCGGCGAGATTCAGCGTGGCCGCGAGACCCTCGATTTTGCTACGTCGATTAACGTGGCGCTCAAGGGTGAGCATTCGTTTAACATCTCGACGGGCGTGGACATTCACACGTTGCGTCAGCCGGTTGGTGTTGTGGCCGGTATTTGTCCGTTTAACTTCCCGGCGATGGTGCCGATGTGGATGCATCCACTCGCGATTGCGACGGGTAACGCGTTCATTTTGAAGCCCTCCTCCGCAACGCCTTCCGCGGCTCTCTTGACTGCTGAGCTCTACAAGGAGGCTGGTTTGCCGGACGGCGTGTTCCAGGTGCTTTCTGGTAACCGGGATCTGGTTACGGGCATTTTGGAGCATGACGGTATCAACGCGATTTCGTTTGTTGGTTCGACGCCTGTTGCCCACATTGTTCAGAACACTGGTGTGGCGCACGGTAAGCGCGTGCAGGCTCTGGGTGGCGCGAATAATCATGCGATTGTGATGCCGGATGCGGATTTGGATTTCGCGGCCCAACATATTTCGGCGGCAGCGTTTGGCGCGGCTGGTGAGCGTTGCATGGCGCTTCCGGTTGTGGTTGCGGTTGGCGATACGGGAGATAGGCTTGCGCAGCTGGTGAAGCAGCATGCGGAGAAGATCCTGGTTGGCCCGGGCATGGGTGAGGGCGTTGAGATGGGCCCTGTGATTTCGGCGAAGGCGAAGGAACGTATTGTTGGCCTGATCGACGATGCGGAGGAGCGCGGCGCGAAGGTTGTGCTTGATGGTCGCTCGCTTGTGGTTGAGGGCCATGAGAAGGGGCATTTCCTTGGTCCGACGATCTTGACGGATGTGCCGCTGGATGCTCCGGCTTATTATGAGGAGATTTTCGGCCCGGTGCTCGTGATTGTTCACGCTGATTCTTACGAGGACGCTATTGGCATTGTGAACGCGGTTGAGTTTGGTAACGGCTCGGCGATTTTCACGAATGATGGTGGCATGGCTCGTCGTTTCACGTTGGACGTTGAGGCTGGAATGGTCGGCGTGAATGTGCCGATTCCGACGCCGGTGGCGTACTACTCGTTTGGTGGTTGGAAGCAGTCGCTGCTTGGCGATACGCATATTCATGGCCCGGAGGGCGTGAAGTTCTACACGAGGGCGAAGGCGGTTACGTCGCGTTGGCCGTCTGAGAAGACGTACGCGGCGACGATGTCGTTCCAGCGTGAGGCGTAGGCCAAGCGCATGAAGCTAATGCTTGGCACCTGAGCCAACCAGGTGCCAAGCAAAGAGACCTCCTAGAGAGAGGAAATAAAGACTCCCCGAGAGATTCGGCTGTCAGTGAGCAGTTCACTGCGGCCTATCCTTCGGGGAGTCTTTTCAGTTCTCCTTACCCCAGATCGGTAAGTAGCTAGCCGGCCCGCTAGTTGGCATTCACAGGCCGCCAGCGTCTAAATCGAGAAACGGTGATGCTTCTCGTTAACCCTGCGAATCTCATCTACGTCGCACTTTGGCTCACGGTCATACGTGAGCAAGCCGTTAATCTCCTGCTCCACATCGGTCAGCTGCGTGTAGCAGAAACCCCACAGAGCTTCGGAGGCGTAGATCGCGTCAACCAGACGCTCATACTCGGAAACAAGCTGCTCACCGTTCGCAACCGTTGTGTAACCCCAACCGTTCTCATCCTGAGCCATGGCAATACCGCCACACTCGCTAAGAACGATCGGCTCCCCGGAGTACTTGAACCCATCAACGTAAATCGGGCGGCCGTTCATCGAGCGGTTCACCAACGAGTCAGCCGTCGAGAGCACCTCGCGGAACTCCTCATACTGCACCGCATCATCCGGCTCACCGTGCATGTAGTTATGGATCGCGCAAATATCCGTAACCGTCTGCTCCCAGCCATCATTCGACTCCACAAGACGCGTCGAATCGAGCGACTTCACCAAGTGGTACAAGGCCTGCGAGTAGTGCTGTTCCTTCGCACTATTCGAAATGCTCGGCGTACCCCAGCTCTCGTTAAGCGGCACCCACACCACGATCGACGGGTGCGACTGGTCGCGGCGAATAATCTCCGCCCACTCCTCCGCCACCCTTTGCACAGACTTCGCAGAGAACACGGGAGCCGAAGCGTTCTCTTCCCACACGAGGAAACCGAGCTTGTCGGCCCAGTACAAGTAGCGCGGGTCTTCCAGCTTCTGGTGTTTGCGAGCACCGTTGAAACCCATCGCCTTGGCAAGCTCAATATCGCGGCGGTAATCATCATCGCTCGGCGCAGTAATCAGACCCTCACGCCAGTAACCCTGATCGAGCACCAGCTTTTGGTAGTACGGGCGGTTATTGAGGTAAATCATGCCGTTCTTCGCCTCAATCTTGCGAAGACCGAAGTACGACTCAACCAGGTCAACAACCTCACCCGTATCGCCATCGACGAGCTCAAACGTAATGTCTAGCAGATTCGGCGACTCCGGCGACCACAGGAGCAGGAACTGCTCGTGCACGCCCATGCGGAACACCTGGTTCTGCCCGTAATCCACCTGCCAGCGCATAGCCGGGGCCGCCCACTCCAAGCTCCCCTTCGCGATACTCACGTCGTCTTTCGACACCGAGTAGCGCAGCACGTCGCCCACCTTCGCCTGGCTACTTTCGACGTAGAACTCGATGAAGCCCCTGTCGATGTCCGAAGTCATTTGGACTTCTTCAATGTGCCTGCGATTCACAGTCTCTAGCCACACGGTCTGCCAAATGCCACTCGAACGCGTGTACCAAATGCCCGTCGACTCAGCCTTCCAGAACTGCTTGCCCCTCGGCAAAGTCTCGTCCTCGAGACGATCCTCAACCCGAACAGCAATCTGCTGCTCCACGCCTTCGACGAGGAACGGGGTGATGTCCGCACTAAACGGGGTCTCACCACCGAAGTGCTCCACAACCATCTGGCCGTTCACGAACACCTTCGCGTGGTAGTCGACCGCGCCAAAGTGCAGGAGCAGCTCCTCCTCGGCCCCAAGCTGCGGCTTCTCAAAGCTCTTCCTGTACCAGAACACATCGTGCTGAGCCTTCTCGCCCACACCGCTCAAAGGAGCCTCATACGGGAAAGGAACGTTGATCTTCCTTGCGAAAACGCCTGCGGGAACGTCTTGCTCGTACCACTTTTCTTTCAGACCGAGATTCTCATCGTCGAACGCAAAATCCCATTCACCGTTCAGGTTGATCCAATCGTTTCGACGCATTTGCGGGCGGGGATATTCAGTCCGTGCCATCAAAATATCTTTCCTAAATAGTCTTTACACTTGCGTGCTGCCCCGCGGGGCCGGATTCGTTCTAGGGCTACCTCGACGCCGCTTACTTGATGCCACTGCTCAGCGAGAGTGCTTCCATGAAGTACTTCTGCGCGAACAGGAAGATGAACAGCATCGGCAACAGCGCGATCAAAGCGCCGGCAACCGCGATTCCTGGGAACGTCTCGTACTGGCCCTGCAGTAGCTGGAGGCCGGGAGTGATCGGCATGGTCGCAACATCCGTCATGACGATGGAGGGCCACAGGAAATCGTTCCAAGCGCCGGTGAACGTGAAGAGTGCAACCACCGTGAGGGCCGGCCTGATGAGAGGCAGGATGATACGCATGAAAATCTGCCAGTGGTTCGCGCCGTCCACTCGGGCCGCCTCATCGAGCTCGTGAGGAATACCCTTCACGAACTGTTGCACGAGGAAGATGTTGTAAACGCCAGCCGCACCGGGGATGATCACCGCGAGCGGAGTGTTTACCCATCCGAGCATGTCGACGATCTTGTAGTTCGGAATGAGGTTTAGGACGGTTGGGAACATCATCGTGCCGAGGAGGAACGTGAAGATCGCGTCGCGCCCACGGAACTGTAGTCGCGTGTAACCGTACGAGGCGAGTGCAACGAGCACTACGACGAGGAGGGTCTGGCCGCTCGCGATTACGAACGAGTTGAAGAACCACCTCAGAACTGGGGTTTGGTCGCTGTTGCGAATCAGGACTTCGAAGTTTTCGGTCGACCATTCTTTGGGAAGGAGGCTGAAGTCTGAAACCGCGATCTCGTCGTTGGATTTAAACGAGGTGAAGAACGCCCAAACTACGGGGAACGCCCAAATCACGCTGAGCACTGTCAGCATGAACAGGGATACTGCGACAATCGCCGGGTTTCTCTTCATCTCAATCACCCTTCCTGCGAAGAACAAAGAACTGGATGGCTGAGACCACCATGATGCAGGCGCCAAGCACGACAGCCATCGCAGACGCCATGCCCGCTGCTGGAATACCCGCACCGAAAGCGTTCTCTTGAATGTTCATGAGGAGCACTTTGGTCGAGTTGTTCGGGCCGCCGCGCGTGAACATGAGCGGCTGACCGTAAACGTTGAACTGTGCGATCGTGGTCGTGACGATCGTGAAGAATAGGGGGAACCTGATCGACGGGATCTGCACGTAGCGGAACCTTTGCCACGCGTTCGTGCCGTCGAGCCTTGCAGCCTCAATCTGTTCTTTCGGCACGCCTCCGAGCGCTGCTACGTAGATGATGAGGTTTTGGCCCATCGTCCACCAAACGGTGATACCAACTAGGGCAACCCACGCCCACGGCTGTGTGGACGGAATGTTGGTTGTAAGCCCAAACCATTTGGGAAGCGGGCCGTAGGAGAGGCTGAGGAGGAAGAGCCAGATCAGCATGACCGCGGACACTGCGAACAGGGTCGGAAGGTAGAACACGGCCTGGAAGAACTTTTGCAGCGGCGTTTTCACTTGGAGGAGCGTCGCCAAGAATAGGGGAACAATGATTCCGAGCGGAACGGTTAGCAGCACAAAGATGAGGGTTGCGCCAAGACCGTTAACCAGCTGATCGTGGTAGATCGAGTTCGTGTCGAAGAACAGTTCTTTAAAGTTCGCGAACCCAACCCACTCGGGGGTATCGAAGAGAGTCCAGCGCGTAAACGAGATATAGATACCGAAGATCGCTGGAACCAGGAAGAACAGAATGAATATAACTGCGTGTGGCCCAATGAAAACGATTGGCCAGAGTTGAGTCTTTTTCTTAAGCATCAGATATCTGCCTACGTCGTGAATGCAATCAAATACTTTGTAAAACAGGGTGCCTTGCGCTTCAGGCAAGTCCTGAGGCAAGGCACCCTGCTTCGCTGTTATGCAAAGGCCGTAGCCTCGAAGGCGTTACTGCCCCATCTTCTGAGACACGGTCTGCTGGATGGCAGCCATCGTCTCAGCTAGGTCAGCCTTGCCGTCGATGATGTCCCAAGAGCGGTTGTCGATCTCGGTGTTGACGTAGGAAAGGCCCGGCGTGGTGATGATGTGGACTGCGTCCGACATCTTCTTGTCCTTCAGGAGGAACGACTGCGGCATTGCCGCGTATTCGGGATCCTCAAGCATTGCGATTGCGGAGGGGTTTGCACCCGACTTAAGCATTTCAAGCTGGTTCGACTGGAGCCACTCCATGAGGTCAACCATGCCTGCAAGCTTCTCTTCAGAGCGCTCGGTTGCAGACTTCACGATCACGTACTGGTCGGTGCCCGAAGCTTGGACGAGGTTGTTGAGATCCCACTGCGGTACGAGGGTTTCGCCCCACTCAAACGAGGCTTCCTTGAACGTGTTGAGCATCCAGGTACCCTCCGGAATGACCATGACCTGGCCATTCAAGAACGCCTTGTCTGCGTTCTCGCCGTTCGGCACCATGTAGCCCTTCTCGTTCAAGTCCTTGAGGAGGTTGAACACCTTCTGCGAGGTTTCGTTGTCGACGTTGATCTTGCCGTCCGCGTCGGTCCAGCTACCACCCATCTGAAGGTAGAGGTTGTCGTAGTTCTGGAACGGCCACGCGTTTGCGTAAACGTAGACGCCGTCTTCCTTCGCCTTCGGAGCAGCCTCTAGCAGCTCATCGAACGTGACGATGCCGTCGTCGAGAGCGGCGGGCACGTACTTATCTACGAGATCCTTGTTGTAGTAGGCGATCCAGGTGGGCATGGTGCCGGGAATACCGTAGCGCTCACCTTCAACCTCGCCAACCTCCCAAGCTGCGGGAACGTACTGGTCGGCCGTCAGATTCGTGCCGTTCAGGGAGTCACCCCAAGCGGTTAGCACGCCCTGGCTCTGCCAGGTCGGAATCTCCTCAGAAGCGATCACTGCGATGTCGGGAACGTCCTTGCCGCTACGAGCTGCGGTGGCCAGCTTCGCGTTGAACGTTTCCTTCTTCATCGACACCATCTTCACCTTGTGCGTCGGATCAGTGGCGTTGTATGCGTCGAAAGTCTTCTTCTGTGCTTCAGCGTCTGGGCCCGAGGTCTGGGTCCAGATAATAATCTCGTTGCTGTTTGCGTTAGACGAAGAACCTCCACATGCGGCTAGGCCCGTGGCAGTCAGACCAGCCACGCATAGAAGGGCGAGTCCCTTAGTTGCGATCTTCACTGCTTATCCTTTCTTCTCCGTTGAAATAGAGTTGCAGCTTCTCATCGTGCTCCTATGCACTTAACGAAGATCGTTTCACTTATTTGCACATTATTCTAGTTGAAATTGCGCTAATTTGGTGCGTTTTTCTGCATTCCTGCGTCATGGAGCACACCAAAATGTATGATGTTTGCTAAATAGTGCAACCATCTTGGAGGCGGTCATGGAGTTAAGTTTCGATGAGGGGTCGCTAGAGGTCTACAAAGCATTGGCTTCTGCGCCTCGCCTTGAGATCCTCAGCCACCTGTCTAAAGGGCCGCAAACCGCGACCGATCTTGCCGAGAAACTCTTCCTCAGCAAGGCGGTTCTATCTCGCCACCTCTCCCAGTTGGAGGAAGTCGGCCTCATCAAACAAACGCAGGCGCCGAACAGTACGGACGCGCGCAAACGCTACTACCGGATGAACGTAGACCGCGCCGAGATCGTGTTCCCCCAAAAGATTTACGTGCCATTCGACCGCATTCGCCAAGAGATCGGCGTTGGCTTCTACTCCGACTTCTCGATCGAACCCACGTGCGGCCTGCTTACAGAGAACGAAATCATCGGGCAGATCGACGACCCGAGGTCGTTTGTGCTTAGCGAGCGAGTAAACGCCTCCATTGTGTGGTTCAACAACGGCTACGTGGAGTACCGCATCCCCAACCCGCTCAACCCCGGGATGAAATGCGAGATGCTGGAGGTTTCGGCCGAGCTTTCGAGCGAATTCCCCGGCTCCAACAACACGTGGAAGAGCGACATCACCTTCACGATCAACGGCGTGGACGTTGCGACGTGGACGAGCCCGGGCAACTTCTCGGACGTGCGCGGCAAACTCACGCCTACATGGTGGGACTCGAGCTTCAGCCAGTACGGCCTTTTAAAAACCGTGAACGTTTACGAAAACAGCGTAGGCATTGACGGTGAGGAGGTTTCCAACGTGAAACTCGCCGACCTGCACATCGAGGACTCCCCGTTCATCACCCTCAAAATCGGCATCAAACCCGACGCCGAATACAACGGAGGCATCACCATTTTCGGCAAGCACTTCGGCAACTATCCGCGCGATATCGTGATCAACACGTACTACTCCCTCACCGACGAGGCGTGAGGCTGGCA
>JAUNLN010000021.1:5780-25600 GCA_030532245.1 Actinomycetaceae bacterium | reverse complement strand
CGTTGTCGTTGATTGCCTTACCCTGCGGGCCGAAGATACCGCCGTTAGCCTCGAGAAGGTCAGCGCGCTCCATGCCCTTCGTGCGGGGGCGAGCGCCAACCAGGAACGCGGCGTTCGTGCCAGCAAATGCCTTGTTAGCATCGTCGAAGATATCAATGCCCTGCAGTAGCGGGAAAGCAGCGTCGTCAAGCTCCATCGCGGTGCCCTCAGCAGCCTTGAGAGCAGGCGTAATTTCAAGCAGATTCAGTTTGACGGGAACATCCGGACCAAACACAGCGCCAGAGGCGATGCGGAACAGCAATGCGTAGCCGATATTGCCGGCAGCACCAGTCACAGTTACGATGCGAGCTTCTGTCATTGGGAAATCTCCTTAGGTTTTTCGAAGCATCAGGGTCGATCGACCCACCTGTACTATCGTAACGCCGACCACACTGTTAAGCCCAATAATGGCGGGGCACCCACCATGCCGTCTGCATGGCGGATGCCCCCTCCAAAACTATTTTCGAGCAGTTTTTGAATGCTCTACTTCTCGCGGTGCTCCAGGTAGTAGCTGATCAGCGACTGGGTCGACTGGTCTTGCTTCTCCAAAACCTCACGATCGCCAGCCACCGCGGGAGTCAGTTCGATTGCAAGAACCTTACCCAGCTCGACGCCCCACTGGTCGAACGAGTCGATGCCCCACACGATGCCCTGGGTGAAAGTGATGTGCTCGTAAAGAGCAATCAGCTGACCCAAAACCGACGGGGTAAGCGCCGGAGCCATGATCGAAGTGCTCGGCTTGTTGCCCTCAAAAATGCGGGCCGGAACCACTGCTTCAGCCGTGCCTTCAGCGCGAACTTCCGCCTCAGTCTTGCCAAAAGCAAGGGCCTTCGTCTGCGCGAAGAAGTTGCCGAGGAACAGCTCGTGCATGTCCGCCTCGCCATCCTTCAGCGGCCAAGCCGGGTTCGCAAACGCGATAAAGTCAGCCGGAATGAGGCGCGTGCCCTGGTGGATCAGCTGGTAGAAAGCGTGCTGGCCGTTCGTGCCAGGCTCGCCCCAGAAGACTTCACCCGTCTGGTAAGAGACGGCCTCGCCCTCCCAAGTGACACGCTTACCGTTGGACTCCATCGTGAGCTGCTGCAGGTAAGCGGGGAAGCGATGCAGGAACTGCGAGTACGGAAGCACGGCGTGAGTGTGTGCTCCAAGGAAGTTCGTGTACCAAACGTTCAACAAACCCATGAGAGCAGGCACGTTTTCTTCCCAAGGAGTGGTACGGAAATGCTCATCCATTGCATGGAATCCGGCGAGGAAATCCTCAAACACCTCCGGGCCGAGCACAATCGCAAGCGACGTACCCACAGCCGAGTCCACCGAGTAGCGGCCGCCAACCCAATCCCAGAAGCCAAACGCGTTCTTCGGGTCGATACCAAACGCCTCAACCTTGTCAAGAGCCGTAGACACCGCGATGAAGTGCTTGCGCACAGCCTCCTCACGCGTCTTACCCTCCAGCGCGCCGGACTCCTCTAGGCCGCTTAGGAGCCACTCGCGAACCACGCGAGCATTAGTGAGGGTCTCAAGCGTCGTGAACGTCTTCGAAGCAACAATAACGAGCGTGGTCTCCGGATCGAGATCCTTCGTCTTCTCACCCGCATCCGTCGGATCGATGTTCGAAATGTAACGGGCAGACAACCCCTCCTTGGCGTACGGCTTAAGCGCCTCATACGCCATAACCGGGCCGAGATCAGAGCCACCGATACCAATGTTTACAACCGTTTCGATCGGCTTACCCGTAACGCCAACCCACTCGCCCGAGCGAACCTTACGCGCAAACGCGTACACGTTCTCAAGCACCTCATGCACATCGGCCACAACATCCTGGCCATCCACAACAAGGGACGCGTCCTTCGGCAAACGCAGCGCCGTGTGCAGCACCGAACGATTCTCCGTCACGTTAATGCGCTCACCCGCGAACATGGCATCCATGCGCTCACGCAAGTTCACCTCATCGGCGAGCTTAACGAGCGAAGCCATGACCTCCTTCGTGACGAGGTTCTTCGACATATCAACACGCAAATCTGCCGCGTCAAACGTCAAATCAGACGTGCGCTGCTCATCCTGCGCGAACCAGCCGCGAAGATCCGGGGCAAAACCGCTAGAAATCGCGGAAAGCTCCTTCCACGCACTCGTTTCCGTAGGGTTTACAGGAGTAGTCATTTTTATCCCTCTCAAAGGTTAAAGATTCAAAGCTAGTATGCCACGATCTCAGTCGAATCCTGGATCGGGATCTCGACAGGAATAACATCTCCGCGAGGCATGGAAACCACCGGAATCACAGGCGCAAGGCCAAGCCACCACTGGTCGAACGGACGGCGATTCTCAAGGTCGAGGTGATCCATCATGCGGCGAACCGGGAACGCCTGCATCTTTCCACCAAGATCACCGATATAGCACGCGTCTGTGCCACCCCGCTCTATGATCGCCGAAAGCTCCTCCATCGCCTCATACACGAGACGGGTTGCAAGCAGACGGTCAAACGGCGTCGGCGCACCACCTTGCTGCAAGTGGCCAAGAGCCGCGTGGCGCACGTCGTACAGGCCCTCGCCCTCCGACTCAAACACGCGCGCCAAAAACTCGCGGTTGTAGGTCGGGTGCGCGTCCTCATTCCTCACGACGAGGAACAGGCGCCTACCCGCCTTAAACGACTTCTTCAAGAACGCGGCATCTTGCGAAATGTCTGCAAGAGTGGTCGGCTTTTCGTTCAGGTAAACCTTCTCCGCACCGCTTGCAAGACCCGACATGAGGGCCAGGTAACCGCACTTGCGCCCCATCGCGTCAGAGACGAAGCAACGCCTGGAGGCCGCCGCCGACTCCTTAATACGATCCAGCGCCCACACCGCATTGTTGATCGCGGAGTCCGCACCAATGCTGAGCTCGGCACCGGGCAGGTTGTTGTCGATCGTTGCGGGCACCAGCATCATCGGAATGTTGAACGCCGGGTAGCGGTCGCGCTCGTTGTACATGTTGTGAATCGCAATGTAAGCGTTCAAACCACCGATCACGAGTAGCGCGTCGATGTTGTTGTTCTCGATTGCGCGGCCGATCGCGTAGTACTCCTCAATCTGCGGAACGCTGCGGCGCGTGCCGAGTTCTGCGCCGCCCTTGAAGGCCCAGCCTTCAACGTCCGCCCAGTTAAGCTCCCTCACGTTGCCGTTGATCAAGCCGTTGAACGAGCCCTGCACGCCCAAAATCTGCAGGCCCTTATCAAGACCAATGCGAACCGCTGCGCGCGCGGCCGTGTTCATGCCCGGCGCGAGACCACCCGAGTGAAGCACTGCGACGCGCTTCGCGCCCTCCTTCACCGTGTTCTCCTGCGGCGGCTCAGACAGGATCTGGTTGATCTTCATCATCTTCGCAAACGACGTGCCGCGTGACTTCACGGCGGCCGCAAAGTTCTTCTCCTGCACGAGCTTCGCAACATTTCGCGTAGCAGCCACGGACTCAACGAGAGGAATACGCGTGAGGCGGTTCTTACGCACGCCGATAATGTTCGCCGGCGTATCCGGGGTTGCCTTCAAAATCTCCTGCGCGGCCCCGTAACCCATGAGGGTCGGCATCCAACGGTCGTAAGCCGACGGAGTACCGCCTCGCTGCACGTGGCCAAGAATCGTGATGCGCGGCTTCTCGCCAAGACGCTCCTCGATTGCGTCCGCGATGTCCTGAGACGTGATCCGATTACCCTCGGTGTCGTTCGCGCCCTCCGCGACAATCACGATCGACTCGCGGCGGCCAAACTCGCGGCCAAGACGCAGCTTCTGCGCCATATCGTCTTCCCAGCCCGGGCTCGGCGGATTCTCCGGCGTAAACACGTAGTCAGCGCCACCTGCAACCGCGGACATGAGCGGCAAATACCCGCAGTGGCGACCCATAACCTCAATCACGAACATACGCTGATGCGATGCAGCCGTCGAAGAGATGTGGTCAATCGCCTCCACAATGCGGTTAAGCGCCGAGTCGGTGCCGATCGTCATGTCGGTGCCAACCATGTCGTTGTCGATCGAGCCGACAATACCGACGATCATGAGAGCCGGGTGCTCGTCTGCAACCTCCTGCGTGATCTCACCGGCCTCAAGCAGTGCGCGCACGTGCTCCGGCCACTCCTTGCGGAACTCGTTCGTGCCCGTCAGCGAACCGTCGCCGCCAATCACAACCAGGCGGTCAATACCGCGCTCAAGCAGGTTCTTGCACGCGCGGCGGCGCCCCTCCAGCTCATAAAACTCCGGGCTCCTCGCAGTGCCAATGACCGTGCCGCCCTCATTCAAAATCGAGGACACATCCGACCATTCCATCTGCTTAATGCGCTCGCCGCCCTCAACGGCACCCTGCCAGCCCTCCAAAATCGCGTAAGGAGTGGCGCCCATCTCGAGGCTCGTGCGGACAACCGCACGAACAGCCGCATTCATACCCTGAGCATCACCTCCCGAAGTCAGCACTCCAATGCGCTTCTTCGTATCCGGTGACGGTGCCATCAAGACCTCCATGGTTCAGAAAATAGACCAAAACTATTATCGTCGCTTTGCCGCTTTCTTGCTATTCCTTGGAAAACGCCAAACGCTTGCGAACGTTTGCGCGAGTGTGTGTTGCCTCTCGCGCCGGGGTACGCGACCCGTTGTTTTGCGCGAGTTTGCAGGGCTGTTGTGGCGTGCACGGAGGCGAGCTCTCGCACTATTCGATACCCGCGCATGCCGCCTCAACCTGATCCTTCGAACCCGCCACGAAAATCCACTCCTGGTTGCGCGTGTGCGACACCGTTCCGACCTTCTCCCCCATCGGATTGTGAATGCCGATTCGCGCGCCCACGTAGCGGGCGTGCTCAAACGCGAGTGCCCGCACGTCCTCCACGCCCGTATCCAACAGCGCCTGCGTCATCTCCTCCTCACTGATCCACGACTCATTGTTGTAGGAGATGACGAACAACTCCGCTCGAGCGCGACTAATGAGATCGAAAAACGCCTCCTTCATGCGCGGCTTCGAGTTAAACACCGACTTCGTTTCAGGATCGCGCGCGTCAACCCGCTTGCACGCAACACCGTAATGGTCGGGCTTGTCCCAGCGGATGAGGGTTTCCCAAATGTGGTAGTTCGTGAAATAGCGGTGCTGATTGTAAGGCGGGTCGAGATACATGAGGTCGGTTGGTGGAAGCTCATCCACAAGCTTCATCGCGTCGCCGAGCAGCGCGCGGCCCGGCCCCTCAATCAGCTCGGGCACCTGGAGCTTCAAATCGTTGAACGAGCGCGGCGCCCACTCCTTCAAATACGCCATCTGCAAACCCGTAGTCGAATCCACCCTGTCTGCGGCGTGAATCAGCGAAGAGAGCAAAATCGGGTAGAGAGGCGAGCCTATAAACTCCTCCTCGATTCGCGTGCGAATCGCATCAACCCTCATGCCGTTCTTCGGCTGGAAGAAGCGAGACTGCACGCAAAACGTCTGCGTAAAATACCCATCCTCACCCGGCAAGTTGTTGAGATATTCGATAGCGGAGGCAAGCTCCTCCTCATCGATCTTGGAGGCGTCGGTCTCGATGAACGTCTGCGCCTCAACGTGGGAATACGTCGCAATATCGCACGCCGTCGTGTGTAGACCCAGGCGTTTAAACTCCTGCGCAACACGGGTTGTGCCCGTAAACAAGTCGACCGCGCTCCTCGCGCCCGACTGCCTTGCGATTTGGCCTAAAACCGGCACAAACACGCGCTTAGACCCCAAATATTTGAACACAGCACTACACCGGCGACGGGGTCGTTGCCGCCGAAATCGTAAGCGCAAGCCCCGCAATAATAACGATCAAGAAAAGTGCGTCGAACAGGCGCGAACGGGCCACCAGCCACCCCGTATCACCAACGACCAGGCGGGTCGCAAGCAGCACCGCGAAGAAAGCAACCATGCCCCACAGTGCGAGCCGGACATTCACAAGCACAGCAACCGCTGTTAGCCCAACCACCGTAAGAATCACCAGCACAATACCGCTAGCAATCACCGCTCTTCTTCGACCCACGCCCCCAATACTACCCAAACCCGCACGCAAGACATCCGGAGCCCGCCCGCGCATACGAAAAGCGAGGAGGCGCCCGGCCTCCTCGCTTTACAAGGTTTTAGCTAACTCCTCAGCTATCAGTGCGAGAAGTGACGGTTACCCGTGAAGTACATGGTGATACCTGCAGCCTTCGCAGCCTCGATAACCTCTTCGTCGCGGATCGAACCGCCAGGCTGGACGACCGCCTTCACTCCGGCGTCGATCAGAATCTGGAGGCCGTCGGCGAACGGGAAGAACGCGTCCGAGGCCGCAACCGCGCCCTCACTGCGGCGCGGCGGCTCGTTCACGCGAAGGTCAGCGTTCGAAGCGCCACCGACGCCCGCATCCACCGCCGCATCGCCAGTTTCACGACCACCCAGCGTATTCGCCCTCTCAACCGCGAGCGCACAGGAATCCACGCGGTTCACCTGGCCCATGCCGACACCAACCGAAGCGCCGTCCTTGACGAGCAGGATCGCGTTGGAGCGCACTGCGCGAACCGTGGACCATGCGAACTTGAGGTCTGCAAGCGTTGCCTCATCGGCTGCCTCACCGGACACGAGTTGCCAGTTCGCCGGGTCGTCGCCCTTAGCGTCCACATCGTCACGGTCCTGAGCCACGAGGCCGCCCGTGATCTGCTTGAACTCGATCGCGCCGCGCGACGGCGGCTCCACCGTGAGCAGGCGAATGTTCTTCTTACGCGACAAAACCTCGAGCGCGCCCTCCTCGAATGCGGGAGCAACAACCACCTCGGTGAAGATCGGCGCAACCTGCTCAGCCATCTCAACCGAAACCGGGCGGTTCACAGCGATCACGCCGCCAAACGCCGAAACCGGGTCGCACGCGTGAGCCTTACGATGAGCCTCAGCCACATTGTCAGCCACCGCGATACCGCACGGATTCGCGTGCTTAATAATCGCGACACACGGCTCCTCATGGTCGTAAGCCGCGCGAAGCGCCGCATCCGCATCCGTAAAGTTGTTGTACGACATCGCCTTACCGTGCAGCTGCACCGCGCGAGCAAGGCCACCCGTCTCCTCACGACCACCAAAACCAGCGCCCGCATTCACGTACACCGCGCCGCGCTGATGCGGATTCTCACCATAACGAAGCGAATCCAAACGCTTCCACGTGCCCGCCACAAAACCAGGAAGCGGAGCCTCCGCCCCATCCTCCCCGTCAACCTGCTGAGCAAACCACGTCGACACCGCCGCATCGTACGTAGCCGTGTGAGCAAACGCCTCCGCCGCAAGACGACGACGCTGCTCGCCCGTGAAACCGCCAGCCTTGACCGCCTCAACGACCTCGTCGTAGCGAGCCGGATCAATCACAATCGCAACCGAAGCGTGGTTCTTCGCAGATGCGCGAACCATCGTCGGGCCGCCAATATCGATCTGCTCAATCGCCTCTTCAAACGTGGCGCCAGAAGCGATCGTCTGCGCGAACGGGTAGAGGTTCACAACAACGAGGTCAAACGCCTCCACGCCCAGCTCCGCGAGCTCCGCAACATGCTCAGGCTTCGTACGATCAGCCAAAATACCCGCGTGAATCCGCGGATGCAGGGTCTTAACACGACCATTCAAGCACTCTGGGAAACCAGTGACGCTCTCAACCGGAGTAACGGGAACCCCCGCCTCCTCAATCAACTTCGCGGTAGAACCCGTGGACACAAGCTCCACGCCCTCAGCGCTAAGCGCGCGGGCAAGCTCCACCACATTCGACTTGTCATAAACGGAAATAAGGGCACGTTTCACAGCTGTGCGAGACATCAAGCTTCCTAACATAGTCTTTGCTTGACACCCAGGCGGGCGGCGTCAGTGGCATTGCCTTGCCGCTCCCCGGTGGTGATCCACCTTCGCCAGTCGCGGCCACAGCCAGTGTAGCCAAATACCGCCCGAAACTCCGATAGCTGTCCAAGAGCAGACGAATCTCACACCCGCGTGAGCCGCCTGTCTACGCTAGCCGACCTCGACCCAGCGCCCCGTAGTCGTCCAACCCTCACGCATCATCTTGCCAACCGTGTCCACAAGCTGCTGCCGCTCAGCCACCTGAATGCGTTCAAGCAACTCCGGTAGCGTATCCTGCGCCTCCACGGGCACAACACACTGCGCAATCACGCGGCCCGTATCCATACCCGGATCCACGAAAAACAAGGTAGCCCCCGTGTACTTCACGCCGTAAGCCAGAGCGTCAGCCGGACCGTGAATGCCCGCAAACGCCGGGAGTAGCGAGTTGTGAGTATTCACCACGCGCCCCTCAAACGCGCGCAAAAACTCAGGGCCCAACAACTTCAAAAAGCCCGCGGACACAACCAAATCCGGATCGTACTCCTCCACGATCTCCGTCATAGCCGCATCCCAATCCTTACGAGACTCGTAAGCAGAAACGGGCGCCACAAACGTTGGAACACCGGCCTTCTCAGCCCTCTCCAACCCGTAAACGCCCGGACGATCCGAGCCCACCGCAACAACCTTGCAACCGTACGCCGGATTCTCACACGCATCGAGAAGAGCCTGCAGATTCGTGCCCGATCCAGAGATCAAAACAACGAGCTTCGCAACCTTGCGAGTCGCCCCAGAGTGGAACTGCGAATACTGGGTTCCAGCTGCGGGAATATCAGCATCGACGAACTCGGCAACCACCTTCGAGGCAGGTAGTTTCACTGCAGGAAATTCTGCGGCAATCACCACGTTAACTCCTTAAAAGAGGACGATCGGTAACAATTCTCAAACCCGTACGGGCATTCGTCAACAGGGATTTCAACTATTAGTGTAAGCGTTGGCGCGCGGCTCACCACCAACGTCAAACTATTACACGACAGTGCCAGGCCGAAGCGAGTTTCGCCTATCGGTCACCGCCTCTAAACCCCTATTCTTTACCCTCCCGAGGCTCCTCATCAAGTACGCTCTCGAGAGGCTCTTCCTCAGCGGTTTCACCCAGTTCATCCTCGCTGCGCTCAACATCAGCAGGCTCCTCGGCCTCTGCCGGTGGAGCTGCCTCATCGGAGTCGATCGAGTCTTTGGCCTCGCCGCGAGATCGAATCCGCTCAGAAGTCGCCTCAGCAACGCTAATCGTCTTCGCCTTAACCGTCTTGCCACCCGCAACGTATTTAGCAAGCAAGAGCGGATGCGAAAGTGCGTGCACAAGCGCCGCCAGGAAACCAACCTCGAGCGTTCCGAACACGAGCGAGTAAATCCAACGCGGACCAAGAATACTCATGCGCGCAACGCCCATACTGCCCGTCGACAGCCACATCCACGCCGCCGTCAAAACCAGCATCGTGAGCGCAATAAAGCCGGCGTGAATCAGGTGATCGCGAAGATCCTCCTCGCGGCGCTTCCACACGAAGTAGGCGCCGAGGGCCCCTCCTACAACGATGGGAATCAGAACCACCCAAATGCCGATCGCCGTCTGTGGGAACGCGCCGAAGACCGGGATGGAAGGAATCGCGGTCACGTCTGCGCGCGAAGGCGTGATGATTGCGTCCGAGGCCGTGTAAATGCCAGGGCCGGTAACCCAAGAAGCGCCCCACGCCGCAATGTTCGGCCAATAAAGCACCTGTAGAATCCAAACGAAAATGAGGTCAAACACCGAAGCGTTCAACACCTCCTGGATTCCAAGTACCCGATCCCAAGCCGCCACGATTCCAACGATTGCGACAATAGAGCCGGTGAGCACGAGCGCAAGAGTTGCCCAAACTCCGTCGATGACCCCTCGTAAGTAGGGGCCGGCTTTCGAAAGCTCAGACAGACCCAGATCCCACGACTTAAGCGACCACAACCAAGCCACCAAAACCACCGCGAGCGAACCCAAAAGTAGCGCGCCCACCGAGGCGGAGGTGGTGTTGAAGGCCCTGAGAACAAGAACGGTGATCACGTACACGGGCACGAAAAGTAGCGAGCCTTGCCAAGACTGCGCGGGCGCTCTCTTCAGCCCAACCCTTGCGAGCAGAACATGGAAGATCGTGAGCCCTAGCGGGATCATCTTGAAACTCGTTTCCCCGCGCACGAGCGGCGCCCCGTAAGACAGACCCCAAATGTCTGTGCCCACAGAAATCGCCGAGTTCCAATCCGCTTCCAACATCCACGGGTTACCCGCCGTGATGATGAATGCGATCAGAGAAGTTGCAACAATCAACGCCCAGGAGAGCACCGCAACCTCGATTGCCGAAAGCGCAATCATGGGCCAGCCCTTCGGCGGGCGAACCACAACTACCTTCCGCTCAACCGGAACGCGGGTTACCGTGCGCGTCTCTTCGGGAAGCTCAAATACGCGCTCCCCATCGACGAACTCCCCATCCTCCGGCTCGCCCTGCAACTCAGTATCCTTCGAAACCTGAGTCTCTTCGAGCGGGAGGGAGGAGTCGGCAGGCGCCTCGTCGACGCCACCGGCTATCACCTCAAGTTCCGACTCCTCAATGTCGCCGTCGCGAAGCATGCGTTGCAACTCGAGTGGTTCGAGCCGCTCTGTCGGCAGCTCGTGCGGAATGCGCGGATTACGCCTGCCCGCACGCTCAGAAACCTGCTCTACGGGTGACACCTGGTGCTGCGCTTGCGCTTCCCTAGCCGCGCGACGCTCATTCGCCTCTTGAATTGCTCGGCGAAGCTCCTCAACCGTTTGACGAGGCCGCTCAGTGCCTTCGAGTTTCTCCCTGCGCCGCTCTTCGAGCACGCGGTCGCGAACCCGGTCGGCAGCCTCTTTACGCGCCTGCCTCCGGGCCTCTACCTCCGAGAGCTTGCGTCCGCTACCACCCGACTCGCTGGAGCGACCGAGCTTCTTGGACCACTTCTCGAATGCAGACTCGTCTTTAGCCTCATCTTTTTCACGCATCCCCTCCATCTTCAACCATGCCTCGGATTTTGCGAAGTTGAATAGGCGGTGTGTCCGTCAAAGCCTCAAAGGCAAAGAATCAGGCAAACACAAAGGTCGGCCCCGATATTTCAGGGCCGACCTTAAAAGTGTCGAACTGCGCTGTAGACACGCCTGCAACTGCTAAGCGCACCGAGCGTTTGAGCGTCCGTTAGCCGTTCAGGATCTGGCGGGCGAGGTTAGCGGTCTCGGTCGGAGTCTTACCAACCTTCACGCCAACAGCCTCAAGAGCTGCCTTCTTAGCCTCGGCCGTACCGGAAGAGCCGGTAACGATAGCGCCAGCGTGGCCCATCGTCTTACCCTCAGGGGCGGTGAAACCAGCAACGTAGCCTACAACCGGCTTCGTCACGTGATCCTTGATGTACTCAGCAGCGCGCTCCTCAGCGTCGCCACCGATCTCACCAATCATGACGATCAGCTCAGTGTCGGGGTCTTCCTCAAACGCCTTCAGAGCATCGATGTGCGTGGTGCCGATAACCGGGTCTCCACCGATACCAATAGCGGTGGTGAATCCGATGTCGTTCAGCTCGTACATCATCTGGTAGGTGAGCGTACCCGACTTCGACACGAGGCCGATGCGGCCCGGGCCGGTGATATCAGCCGGGGTGATGCCAACGTTCGACTTTCCAGGCGAGATAATACCCGGGCAGTTCGGGCCGATGAGCTGCACGCCCTTTTCCTCAGCAAGCTGGCGGAACTCGACCGAGTCCTGAACCGGGATACCCTCCGTGATCACGACGACGAGGCGCATGCCCGCCTCAACAGCCTCAATCACAGCGCCCTTCGCGAATCGCGGCGGCACGAACACTACAGAAACGTCGGCGCCCGTAGCCTCCTTCGCCTCTGCAACCGTGCCGAACACGGGAACCTCAACCTGACCAGCCTCAACCTTGTCGGCCATCGGGCCGTAAGGCGTCACGTCAAAAGTCTGCACCTGGCCGGCCTTGCGCGGGTTCACGCCACCAACAATCTTGGTGCCAGAAGAGAGCATTCGGGTGGTGTGCTTGGTACCTTCCGCACCCGTCATGCCCTGGACGATTACGAGATCATTTTCATCTAGAAAAATAGCCATCTTGAATCCCCTTAGGCTTTCGCGAGTTCGGCGGCCTTCGCAGCAGCGCCGTCCATAGTTTCCATCATGGTTACGAGCGGGTGGTTAGCCTCAGCAAGGATTGCTCGGCCTTCCTCAACCTTGTTGCCATCCAGGCGAACAACGATCGGCTTGGTTGCCGAATCGCCCAGTAGCTCGAGTGCGCCAAGGATGCCCTTCGCAACCTCGTCACACGCGGTAATGCCACCAAACACGTTCACCAAGCAGGAGCGAACCTGCTCGTCACCGAGAATCACATCGAGGCCCTTAGCCATGACCTCAGCGGATGCGCCGCCTCCAATATCGAGGAAGTTAGCCGGGCGCGTACCGTACTGCTCGCCCGCGTAGGCTACGACGTCAAGCGTCGACATAACGAGGCCTGCACCGTTACCAATGATTCCGACCTCGCCCTCGAGGCGAACGTAGTTCAGGCCCTCAGCCTTTGCGCGAGCCTCTAGCGGATCCTCAGCGGAAATGTCCTTAAGCTCTTCGTGCTCCGGGTGGCGGAACGTCGCGTTGTCGTCGAGCGAAACCTTGCCGTCCAGCGCGATAATCGAGCCGTCCGAAACCTTAACGAGCGGGTTCACCTCAACGAGGGTTGCGTCCTCGCCAGCGTAAACATCCCACAGCTTTACAAGAACCGGGGCGAGAGCCTCCTGCTCTTCTGCCGCAAAGCCTGCCTCCGTGAGGATCTCACGAGCCTTCGCATCGTCAATACCAACGGATGCGTCGATTCCAACCTTTGCAAGAGCCTCGGGGCGCTCCTTCGCAAGGGTTTCAATATCCATGCCACCCTCGCGCGAACACATTGCGAGGTGACGACGGTTAGCGCGGTCTAGAAGGATTGAGAAGTAGTACTCCTCCTCAATCGAGGCGCCTTCGGCGATCATTACACGGTGGACGGTGTGACCCTTGATGTCCATGCCGAGGATTTCCTCAGCCTTCTCGCGCGTCTCCTGCGGAGAGTGCGCTAGCTTCACACCACCGGCCTTACCGCGGCCGCCAATCTTAACCTGAGCCTTAACAACGACGGTGCCACCGCCTAGCTCAACTGCTGCTTTTTCTGCGTCTTCTGCAGTCGTAGCTACAATGCCACGAAGAACGGGGACGCCGTGCGCTTCAAACAGGTCGCGTGCCTGGTATTCGTAGAGATCCACACCATTACCTTTCGTCTGGATCGTATGGTCCTCGGTTCGGAAAATCTCTGCCTCGTCTTCCACACAAAGAAGCTCGACATCGAGACAACTTGGTTACAAGAGTAACGCCTTAATTGAGAAAATGCGCGAGTAATGGCGGACATCTCACAATCAAGTGCGATTTTGAGATGTCCGCCAAATAGCAAGGAAAAACAGTGTCAGAGTTTCTTCAAAGGCGCATAACGAAGCAGTAATCTACGCGGTTTTCCTTCGCCGAAATCGACGTGAGCAACAAGGGATGCCCCCGTGCCTTCGAGACGAACTACGGTTCCCTTTCCGTAGGAAGCGTGCATTACCTGGTCGCCTGTAGACAGCTGGATCTCGGGCTTGTCGGCCTTCTTAGCCTTGCCCTGGCCAAGCTTGGTCGGCTTGAACTTCTCCCCCGCTTCTTTGACGCGAGCCATAGCATCGCTTCCTCCGCGACCACCGTAGCGGGAGCCGGACGAGTAGCCCCTGCTGCCCGAACCGTAACTGGAGCGGGAGTAGGTTGATCCCGAGCGGTAGCCTCCCGATCCGATTGCAGGCCCGAAATCTGAATCGTCGTTCGCGTAGCTACTGCGGCCAGAACCGTAACTGGAGCGGTATGCGTCCATGGTCGAACGTTCGCGGCGGATCTCAATCAATTCAGCTGGAATATCGTCGAGGAACCTCGAAGGAGGCAAATCGACGGGAGTACCCCACGCTGATCGCACGGACGCCCTCGTAATGTAGAGCTTCTTGCGCGCGCGAGTGATCGCAACGTAGGCAAGGCGGCGCTCTTCTGAAAGCTCGCTTTCATCCGTGAGGCTACGCTGATGCGGGAACGTGCCGTCTTCGAGGCCCGTTACGAATACGACGGGGAACTCCAGACCCTTTGCCGTGTGAACAGTCATTAGGGTTACTTCGCCGCTCGTCTGGCGGCCCTCCCGGGCAAGATCTGCAGAATCAGGCACTTGGTCGGCATCTGCTACGAGGGATACTCGCTCGAGGAAGTCTACGAGCGTGCCTTCCGGAGTCGCGGCGGAGAAATCCTCTGCTACCGAGTGCAGTTCGGCAAGGTTTTCAACGCGGGAGGCGTCTTGCGGATCCTCCGATTCGCGAAGCTGCTTCAGGTAGCCGGTAGCTTCCATGACGTCGTCGAGCACCTGGCTTACGGTTGCGCCCTCCTCGGTTGCGCACCGCATGGTCTCGATTAGCCCCCAGAACTCGGCTGCGGAGTTCAGCGCCCTCGGGCTTGCTCCAACCACAATGTTGCCCGTGCCTTCGGCTCGCGCTGCTTTCACGTGCCTTTCCCAAGCGCCCTCGGGTAGGTCTACGCCCTCTCCCTCGCCGCGCGGGCATTCTTTAGCAATCCAGTTGTCGCGAAGCGCTCCACCGAAGTTCGTGCCATTTAGTTCGCCGTGCGAAATGAACGCGGCTTCCGCCTTATCGCCGATGCCTCGACGCGGGTTGTTGATAACGCGGCGCAGCGAAACGGTGTCGTCCGGGTTTGCGATCGCCTGCAGGTACGCGATCGCGTCTTTGATTTCTTTGCGTTCGTAGAACTTCGTTCCACCAACCACGCGATATGGGATGCCGCTTCGGACAAGGGATTCTTCGAGTGCGCGCGACTGGGCGTTCGTGCGGTAGAAGATCGCCATGTCCTTGTACTCGTAGTCTCCAAGGAGCTTATCGATCTCTCCAACGATGAAGCGCGCCTCGTCGTGTTCCGATTCGGCGGCGTCGTAGACGATCTTCTCGCCGCTACCGTGATCGGTCCAAAGGGCCTTGGCCCGCCTGCCGGTGTTCTTCGAGATCACGGCGTTCGCGGCGGAGAGAATATTTTGCGTGGAGCGGTAGTTCTGCTCAAGAACTACCGTGTGCGCGTTCTTGAAGTCTTTTTCGAACTCTTCGATGTTACGAATCGTGGCACCGCGGAACGCGTAAATCGACTGGTCGGAGTCGCCAACCACCGTGAGTTCACCGGGCGGCACGTCGTCGCCAGAACCAATCAGTTCGCGGATCAGAACGTACTGTGCGTGGTTCGTGTCTTGATACTCGTCGACGAGCACGTGGCGGAAGCGCCTGTGGTAGTGCTCAGCGACGGCCTTATTTTCTTTGAGGAGTTGAACCGTGCGCATGATGAGGTCGTCAAAGTCGAGCGCATTCGACTCTTTGAGCCGACGCTGGTAGTCGCGGTAAACGCCGGCAACGATTTGTGAAACCGGGTCGTTCGGCGCGATCTCCTCATATTTTGCCGGCGTGATGAGATCGTTCTTCAGGTCGGAAATGCGCGACTGGAGCATTTTCGCGCTAAAGCGCTTGGTGTCGATGTTTTGGGCGCGCGCAACCATGGTGATAAGCCGGTTTGAATCCTGCTGATCGTAAATGGTGAAGGAGGAGCGCAGCCCCGCAGCCTGGTACTGTTCGCGCAAAATACGCACGCAGGCGGAGTGGAAGGTGAACACCCACATGCGGCGGGCGTCCGGGCCGACGAGCCCGGCAACGCGCTCACGCATTTCTGCCGCGGCCTTGTTGGTAAACGTGATGGCGAGGATTTCGCTTGCGCGTGCCCTACCCGTACGGAGGAGGTATGCGATGCGGTGGGTTAGCACGCGAGTTTTGCCCGAACCAGCGCCGGCTACAACGAGGAGCGGGCCGCCCTCGTAGACGACAGCTTCGTGCTGCTGGGGGTTGAGGCCTTTCGTTAGATCGTCTGTATTCGCCTCCATGAACCCGGTTTCCCAAAGTCCGGCAGGCTGATCCCACTGCTCTCCAAGCGGAGGTAGGCCCGGAAGTGCGGTGTATGAGTTCGCAGATTCGTTAAAGCTTCGCATCGCGCTTTCCAACTGGTTTCGACAATTTTGGGACGCTTCACGCGTCCGCATCAACTGTACACACCCGGTGGGACAAGAAGTTAACGAGGAGGCACTCACACAATGTTTCGAGCGGCCGCCCAACGCGTGAGTTCATTGCGATTCGACAGTTGGAGCTTACGCAAAACCGACGAAACGTGAGTTTCAACTGTTTTTACAGAGATGAAAAGCTCGGAGGCGACTTCCTTGTAGGTGAAGCCGCGAGCGATGAGGCGCATGACTTCCTGCTCGCGCTCGGAAAGCAGGTCTAGTTCGTCGTCGCGTTTTGCGACCTCCCTCGTGCCGAACGCGTCGAGCACGAATCCGGCGAGTCTTGGAGAGAAGGCTGCGTCGCCAGCTCCTACCCTCACGATCGCACTCACGAGGTCTTTGGTCGAGATGGATTTTGTTACGTAGCCGCGAGCGCCCGACCGGATCGTTGCGACCACGTCTTCTGGCGAGTCGGATACGGATAGCGCGAGGTAGCGCACTTGCGGCAGGTCGGCGGTTGCCCGTGGGATTTCCGCGCCACCGCCTCCGCGACCTCCTGGCATGTGTACGTCGAGGAGCACGACGTCTGGGGTGAGTTCTCTAACGACGCGGATGCCAGAGTCTACATCTTCGGCCTCGCCGATTACCGTCACATGATCGGAGTATTTTGATAGCTCGTGGCGCACCCCCGCGCGAACTAGTGGGTGGTCGTCGACGATTACTACTGTGAGTGTCACTGTTTCTCCATATCGGATCGGGGCACGCAGATGTGAATTTCTGTTCCTGGATTTAGTGTACGAATACGGGCGCGTCCGCCAACGCGTTCTACGCGGGCAATGATCGAGTCGCGAACCCCGTGGCGATCTTCGGGGACTTCCGCGAGGTCGAATCCGGGGCCGGAATCTTTGATAAAGACCTCGTAGTTGTCGCCGAGTTCGGCGTAAACCTGGATTGGGGGTTTGCCGTGTCGCATAGCGTTCTTCACGGCCTCAACGGCTGCCGCGATCGCCGCCTGTTCGGAGGGGCCGGGTACGGCGTCGCCCACGGTTACCGTTTCGGCTTCCTTGCCGTAGGTTTGCTCGACTGCCTCAATGGAGGTTTCAAGCAGGCGTTTGACCGAGTCTGAGGTTTGGGTGGTGCCCGTGTAGAGCCAGGAGCGCAGTTCGCGTTCCTGTTTGAGGGCGAGTGTGCGCACGCTGGCCGGATTGTCGGCGTTGTTTTTGATGAGCGTGAGGGTTTGGAGCACGGAGTCGTGCAGGTGCGCGGCGATGTCGGCGCGCTCGGTTTCGCGGGCGCGCGCGACTTCGGAGGCGGACAGCTCCTTGGTCATGCGTAGCAGGAGTGGCGAGAACGCGAGGGCAAGCATGAGGATGAGGGCTAGGCCAAGAATGAGCCCGGCGAATAGTTCGGTTTCTCCGCCGAGGAGGAAGAGGGTGACGCCGGCGAGGAGGAAGAGGATGCCCGCGGCGGTGCCGCCGAGGAATGCGGGGGTCTTCCAGTGTTTAACGCCGTTGGCTTGGATCCAGATCAGGACTACGCCAACGATTGCGAGCACTACGCCGACCCACTCGGTTGTGAGGATGATTAGCTGCATTTGCGCGGCGAGCACAACTGCGGCGCTAAGGAGTAGCACGATCGCGATGGCGAGGCCTTTTTTCGCGTTTGAGGAGGTGCCCTCCCCTATCTCTCGCACGGGTCTTGCGATGCGTGGGAGTTTGTATTTGCGTTCGCTACTTACTTTGGGCGTGAAGATCCACAGCCAGATGTACAAAAGGGGCGCGCCTAGAGGAGTGAGGAGAACGGCGAGCCACCTTATGGCTTTAGCTGGAACGTTGAGGTGCACGGCGAGGCCGGAGGCGACGCCCGCAAGCCAGGGTCTTGGCCGCCCAGGGTATCCGCGGGTTGTGCGCTCGAGGGGTTCGCGTACGTTCTGCCCGCCTTGGGCACCCATATAGCCCGGTTGCCCATATTGCGCTGGGTGTGGAGGTTGTGGCCGCGGCTCGACTTGGGCAAACCCTTTGAAGACCTCGCGGTAGTTCACGGATGAGGCGTTTTCTCCCTGTTGCACTGCGGGCGCAACAGGGGGTGCGGGGTACCCGGTTTGGCCCGCTTGATAGTCTTCGTTTTGCGCTTCATCCACTCTCTCATAGTGCCAAAAATCGCGGTCAGTTTCGCCCCCTAGAGGGCTTTATCAGGGAGGAATCAGGGTACTACCGGATACCGGAGGCGAGGTTGTTGGGCGATCATTTAAGTATGAGTTACAACTACCAGCCTCCGCAGCCGCCGTATCAGGCAGGTCAGGGTTCGAACCAGCCTTCTGACTACGGCTTTTTCGATTCGATCCGTTCGTGGCGTATTCGCCGTGAGATGGACAGGTGGTTCGGCGGTGTTGCCTCCGGTTTGGCGATGCTGGTGAACATGGATCCGATTATTGTTCGTGGTTTGATTGTCGTTCTTTTGTTGATTAATCCGCGTGCGATCATGCTCGGTTATGCCGTTCTTTGGGCGCTTGTTCCAGAACGCATTGATAACCGCATTCATTTGGAGCAGTTCATGCGCGGCAATTTCGATATTGCGCATTTGGGGATTGGCCTGTTGAGTGCGTTCGGCTTGTTTGGGTTCATCACGATTGAGCATGAGACGGGCTGGTATGGCCTTAAGTGGACGCTTTCCACGATGGTCGTGATTCTTCTGGTTGTGTTCGTGGTTCTGGCTTTTTCGAAGGCACGCGCGAATCGCAGGATGAACAGCCAGCACAGGGGGTATTACCCGCCGGGTTCGCACGGTTTTGCGCCGCATGCGGGCCAGCATGGGCCTTCCATGAATGAGGCGCCCGAGCAGGCTCATCCTGATTTCAAGGATGCGTTCGGTAACATGCCGCAAGCGGCATCGGGTTTCACCGCGAGCGTTGATCCGTCTGTTCAAGATATGCACGCCCCGGGCGCGGGCTCCTACGGCTCACAGGCAGGTGACGAGCAGGCTCAGCCGATTCCCTCTCAGCCCGCCCCTACTCCCGGCGCACCGAATCAGCCGGCACCCGACCGCGCCGCATCAAGCCAGCCGGCACCCGGCTATCACAGGCAGAACGCTTACGGCCAGTATCCCCCGGCTTCAAGCTTTGCTTACACCACTAACCAGCTACCGCCACACCTGCAGCATTACGCGACGCCGCCCGCACCTCGTAATGCCGGAGGGCCCGGCCTCGCAACGTTCCTTTCACTGACCGGCATCGTGCTCCTCACGACCGCATTCGCGTGGCTCTTGTGGTCCGGTGGCATGATCAAGCACAGTGCGCTGATCTTTACCGCCCCGGTTGGTGTCGCGTTCCTGATCACGGGCGTGGTGCTCGCCGTTCGCGCCGCGCGCGGTAAGCCGGGCACGTGGCTCACCATATTGTCGGTCGTTGCAACCGCGCTTCTTCCCATATTCTTTATGCTCTTCGCTGGTGCAGCGGGGCATTACATGTACTAATAGTCGGAGGTTGAAATGACTGATAACAAGCACACCGACATTGACGAAACCGTCAAACTCGAAGTTGAACAGACCACTGAAATGCCTGTTGCATCAATCGATGAGGAGGCGACCATCTCATCCACCGACAACTCTCCCGCTTCTGGTGAGGATCCGACCACTCGGATTGAGGTGGCCGAAACTACCGAGCTACCTGTCTCATCCGTGGAGGAAGCTTCGGAGGAACTGCCCGAAACTAAGGCATCTGGCACGACCGAAGAAGAGTCAGAGCTCCCTGAGCCTAACTTCGACCCCGCGGAGGAGCCGAGCGCATTCGACCCGCGTATAACCGGAGAGTATTCGCC
>JAUNLN010000021.1:0-5680 GCA_030532245.1 Actinomycetaceae bacterium | reverse complement strand
GAGAACCCATTCTTGGGCGTCGAATCCCGCCCTCGCGCACCACAGGATCCGCAGCCGGAACCTACAACAGTTAAGTTCGGACTCCTCACTTGGTCTCTGGTTCTAATCGCGATCGGAATTATGATTTTGGCCATCCCCGCTTGGGGAATGATTAACTGGCAGATTCTTGGAACCGTTGCGCTTGCAACGATGGGCGTTGTAATGCTCGTTATTGCAGGGCTTTCGGCGAGGCGCGAAAAGAAGTCTAAGAACCGCTAATTTTACGTTTTCTTGACTTGGGCCCTCGAATACCCCCAGGGGTACACGGTATGATCAAACGTGTCTCTATTGGGGGTATTTCTCTTTAATCCCCAGAATATTGGGTGGTAGAAATGAGTTCTGTTCATCTTGCTGATGACGACCGCCGGGCGGTGCGAAACAGGCTTTCGCGCGCTCGAGGTCAGATCGACGCGATCGTCCGTCAACTGGACGAAGACCACGCGTGTTTGGACGTTTTGCCTCAAATGATTGCCGCTTCTAAGGCAGTTGACCGAGCAACTTACGCAATGGTACTCGCGGCCATCCAATCTTGTGCTACACAGAAAGGGAACGGAGACTTTTCCGATCATCCCGACTCGGAAGCTCTGCGTAAAATTTTCCTTTCTTTGGCATAGTCCCTACTACCTTAGGATCATTTTGAAACTCGTAATTATTGGTGGAGTTGCGGGCGGCATGTCCGCGGCAACTCGTGCTCGTCGCCTCAACGAAAAAGCTGAAATCGTTGTATTCGAGAAGGGCGCCTACGTTTCGTTTGCGAACTGTGGCCTTCCCTACCACTTGGCTGGAGAAATCGCGGATCGCGATGCGCTTCTCCTCCACACCCCCGAGTCTCTCGCTCGCCGTTCCGCACTGGACGTTCGTATTAACAGTGAGGTGACGGCGATCAATCGTGATCGCAAGACGGTTACGGTTGTTGGCCCTGAGGGCGAGTATGAGGAGTCTTACGACAAGCTCATTTTGGCGCCTGGCGCTAATGCTGTGGTTCCTCCGATTCCGGGTATTGATCACCCGGCTGTGTCGACGCTTCGCACGATCCCGGAGTTGGATAATGTGATGGAGCTTGCGCAGGAGGGTCTTGCGAAGGCAAATGAGAACAGGCCGGCTCGGGCTGTTGTGGTTGGCGCTGGTTTCATTGGTTTGGAGGCTGTTGAGGCGCTGGTTCACCGCGGTTTTGAGGTGGAGCTGGTTGAGCTTGCAACCCACGTGCTGCCGATGATGGATCCGGATCTTGCTGTGATTTTGCATCGCGAGCTTCGCGATAAGGGTGTTGGCCTGCATGTTGGTGTTGGTGCTAAGAGGTTTGAGGATGGCGAGGATTACCCGGTTAAGGTGACTCTCGGCGATGAGACCGTGATTGAGGCTGATCTTGTGATCACCTCGATTGGTGTTCGCCCGAACTCTGCGCTCGCGAAGGCGGCTGGCCTAGAGCTTGGTAAGAACGACGCGATTATCACCGATGAGAATCAGGTGACTTCTGACCCGGATATTCTTGCCGCTGGCGACGCTGTTCAGGTTAAGTTCTCTGATGGCCATGAGGGTACTGTGATGCTGGCTGGCCCGGCTAACCGTCAGGGTAGGCGCGCGGCTGACACGGTTATGGGTCACTCGGTGGTTAAGCAGCAGCCGGTGCTTGGAACGGCTGGCCTGCGTTTGTTTGACTACGTTGCAGCTTCTACGGGTTCGAACGCAGAGACGTTGGATCGCCTTGGCGTTGAGTACGTGAAGATTCACGTTCACCCGGTGGATCACGCGGGCTACTACCCGGGCGCTACACCGGTGCATTTGAACGCGCTGTTCGCGAAGGATGGCCGTCTGCTTGGCGCGCAGGCGGTTGGTAAGAACGGTGTGGAGCGTCGCATCGATATTCTTTCGGTTGCGATTCGCGCGGGTATGACGGCGGAGGATCTTGCGGAGCTCGAGCTCACTTACTCCCCGCCGCTGGGTGCGGCTAAGGATGTTGTGAACATGCTTGGCTTCGTTGCGATGAACACGCTGAATGGTGACTCCCCGGTCTGGTACTACAAGGACTTCGACCAGGTGAAGGAGCAGGAGATTATTCTCGACGTGCGTCCGCCGGAGGTTATTCCGCCCGGTGGCGTGATTCCGGAGGCTATTCCGGTGCCGATTTTCGAGCTTCGTGATCGTATTGAGGAGGTGCGCGCTATGGCTCAGGGCAAGTGCGTTGCTCTTCATTGCAAGACGGGTCTTAACTCCTACCTTGCGCAGAGGATCCTCCAGGCTGAAGGTTTCGACACGCGTAACCTGGTTGGCGGTTTTGACTCTTTCGAGCTGGCGAAGGAGGCTTCCGAGTCTTCAAAGTAAGGCGAGGAGGCGACTGCTGAATCTACGTTAAAGGGCTGTGGGGCGGAAACTTGGTTTCCACTCCACAGCCCTTTTGTAGTTGTTTGTTGCCGCTAGAAGGCTGGTTACCGGCCACTTTTGGTAGTGCTTAAGCTACTGTTTGGCTGCGGCCGGTTGCCCTCCTACTTGTCGGTTAGATCCGCGTAGCGTTCGAGCTCTTCTTCGATAACGGATTCGTCGAGCTTTTGGAACACGGGCTTCGGCTTGCCGATCGGCGTTCCGACGGTTACGGGCTTGCTCTCCCACTTCGGGAAGCCCGAGTAGTCGCCGGTGATGATCGGGTAGTGCAGGTCGGAGCCGTCCTCTGCCTTCGCGTCGAGGTCCACGACCTCTTCGATGCGGGGCATCGGCGCGATGGTGCCGTCGCCGCCCATCACCTGGTCCACGGCGTTTGCCGAGTGGGGCAGGAACGGGGAGAGCATGAGGTTCAAGTCGCTCACGGCCTGCGCCAGCGTCCACAGAATCGTGCCTAGGCGAGGAAGTTCTTCTTCGGCCTTCAGCTTGAACGGCGTCGTGTCGGCAACATACTTGTTGGCCGCAGCGACGAGCGCCATGATCTCGCGGATCGCGGCCTTCTGGTGGTGTTCACCGATGAGGGTGCCCACGGTTTCGAATCCGGCCTGAATCTGGTCGAGGAGCTCCTTGTCGATCTCCTGCAGCTCTGCGGGCTGCGGGATTTCGCCGAAGCGCTTCGCGATCATGGAGGCGGTTCGGTTCACGAGGTTGCCCCAGCCGGCTACAAGTTCGGAGTTGGTGCGGCGCACGAACTCTGCCCACGTGAAGTCGGCGTCGGAGGTTTCCGGCCCCGCTGCGCTGATGAAGTAGCGGAGAGCGTCCGCCTGGTAGCGCGCGAGCATGTCGCGAACGTAGATGACGATTCCGCGCGAGGAGGCGAACTTCTTGCCCTCCATTGTGAGGAACTCGGAAGACACGACCTCGGTTGGGAGGTTGAGTTTGCCGAACGCGCCGGGCTCGCCGCCCTTGTCGCCGTCACCGTTGTAGCCGAGGAGCTCTGCGGGCCAGATCTGGGAGTGGAAGACGATGTTGTCTTTGCCCATGAAGTAGTACGAGAGCGCCTCGGGGTCGTTCCACCATGCGCGCCACGCTTCGGGGTCGCCTTGGCGGCGTGCCCATTCGATGGAGGCGGACAGGTAGCCGACGACCGCGTCGAACCAGACGTAGAGCCTCTTGGAGGGCTGGTCTTCCCAGCCGGGCACGGGGATGCCCCAGTCGATGTCGCGCGTCATGGCGCGCGGGCGAATGTCTTCGAGGAAGTTCTGGGAGAACTTGATTACGTTCGGACGCCAGCGGCCCGACTCTTCGCGTTCGTCCAACCAGTTAGACAGCGCCTTTGCAAGTGAGGGCAGGTCTAGGAAGTAGTGGTCGGTTTCGACGAAGTTCGGGGTTTCACCGTTGATGCGCGACTTCGGGTTGATGAGGTCGGTCGGATCCAGCTGGTTGCCACAGTTGTCGCACTGGTCGCCGCGTGCGCTGGGGTCGCCACAGATGGGGCAGGTGCCTTCAATGTAGCGGTCCGGGAGCGTGCGGCCCGTGGACGGCGAGATCGCGCCGTGGGTGGTTTGTACGAGCATGTATCCGTTGTCGCGAACGACTTCGAACATGGCTTGCACTACCTTGTAGTGGTTGCCGGTGGTCGTGCGGGTGAATAGGTCGTACGAGAGGCCGAGTGCGACGAGGTCTTCTACGATCAGTCGGTTGTTCTGATCAGCGAGTTGGCGCGGTTTTAGGCCCTTTTCGTCAGCTGCTACGAGGATGGGCGTGCCGTGTTCGTCGGTGCCTGAAACCATGAGTACGTCGTGTCCACGCATTCGCATGAAGCGGGAGAATACGTCGGAGGGTACTCCGAAACCTGCTACGTGTCCGATGTGACGCGGCCCGTTTGCGTATGGCCATGCTACTGCTGACAGAATTCGACTCATTTGTCCTACTTTGGTTGTATTGCCTGTTCTAGAGCCGCTCACGTATTTGGGTCGCTTTTGGCGGCCTCGTTTTGCGCTCTACTGACAAGCCCCAATTTTCTTGGGGCTTCAATAGTTTATCGCGGTTTTGCGCTGGTTACTTCATCGGCCTTGAGGCTTTGACCGCATTCGCGTTTGGCAGCGGCTACTCCCTCTTATTTCCCGATGGCTGAGTATTCACGTTTGTCATCAGTTACTTACTAGATTCGCCGACACCGCGCGTCCACATTTGCCATCGGTTATTCACCCGTATTTGCCTAGAGCTCCGCACTCGCTCTTGCCGCGGGTGCTTACTCGGGTTTGCGTGCGATGGCTGCCCGGTATAGTTCGTTCTTGCGGATCCCTGTTTCTTCGGAGACGAGTTTGGCTGCTTCTTTGAGTTTCATGCCGTCGTTAGCAAGCTGCAGCACGCGCGCAACGTAGTCTTCGGCGTTCTTTTCGGACGGGTCAGCGCCCGCAACTACGAGCGTTAGCTCGCCTAGTACGCCGTCGCGTGTTTCATAGATGAGGTGGTTGAGGTCGCCTCGAATGATTTCTTCGTGTGTTTTGGTGAGCTCTCGGCAGAGGACGGCTTGCCTGCCTCCTCCGAAGATGTTCGCCATGTCGGTGAGCGATTCGTGGATGCGCTTGGCGGATTCGAAGAACACCATTGTGCGGCGTTCTTCTTTGAGTTCTTCGAGGTGGCGGCGTCGGTCGCCTTCTTTTCGGTTGATGAAGCCTTCGAAGCAGAAGCGGTCTGTGGGTAGGCCGGAGACGGATAGTGCTGTCAAAACTGCGGAGGGGCCGGGTAGTGCAGAGACGGGTACCCCGCGTTTGGCGGCTTCGGAGACTACTCGGTAGCCGGGGTCGGAGATGGTTGGCATGCCGGCGTCGGATACGACGAGTACGCGTTCGCCGTCTTCGGCGCGGTGGAGTAGTTCTTCGACGCGGTCACGTTCGTTGTGTTCGTGGAAGGATTTGATTTCGCCGTTGATTCGTATGCCGAGGCGTGAGGCGAGTTTGAGGAGGCGCCTGGTGTCTTCTGCGGCTACGAGGTCTGCTTCGGCGAGTGCGTGTATGAGCCTTGGGGAGGCGTCGTCTGTGTCGCCGATTGGCGTTGCTGCTAGGAGGATTGATCCGCTGCGTTGTACTGGCTGATTCTCGTCTGTACTCACGTGTCTATCATGTCAGACTTTAAGGAAACCGCACGCTGTCCCAGGAATTAACAAGGTTGCAATTTGCTGGAAACTTTGTATGAACGTGTGTTTTGTTGTTTGTGTAATTGTTTTGGGGCCTTGAACCAGTGTGTGGTTCAAGGCCCT
>JAUNLN010000003.1:96208-115669 GCA_030532245.1 Actinomycetaceae bacterium | reverse complement strand
CGAGGATTTGGCTTTGCGGCCCGGCGTGTCTTGCGGCGTTGTTCATGAGGTTCCACAAGACGTGTTTTATGAGCGTGGGGTCCGCCGTGATGTATAGGGGTTCGCCCGAATCTGTGAGGAGCAGAGGGAAGTCGTGGATCCCGCGTAACTCTTTCGCAGCGTCGCGAACAAAGGCTCTAAGGTCGAATGTCTGCATGTCGAGCGTGCCACCGGAGGCGTCGAGTTTCGCGAGGGTGAGGAAGTCTTCGGCTATCGCGATCACGTGTTCGGAGTTGGATTTGATGGTGTTTGCGAACTGCTGTTGTTCATTAGTGAGGGGCCCTGCGGCATCGAGTAGTTCAGCAGCTCCTTTGATGAGCGAGAGCGGGGTGCGGATTTCGTGAGCGAGAACATCCACGTTTGATAGCGCGTCGACGCGTTGCGAGCGGTGTCGCCTCATGGCAAGCACCGTGACAATGGCCGCGGCGATTGCGATGAACCCGAAGGCGATAATGCAAAAGGCGTGTAGAGCGGTCGTGGAAGTTACTAAGATCACCGTCATAATCTTTCCACGCTTTTTCAAAAATTTGAAAAAACCCGCTAGATCACGCGGATATGCGGTTGTTTTCGCCAGTTTTGCTAAAAGTCGAAAACTCGGTTAAGCTTTTCTACGTTCCACTTCGAAAGAAGCGAACAAGATCGAAAGATCAAACGCGGATGTGGCTCAGTTGGTAGAGCATCACCTTGCCAAGGTGAGGGTCGCGGGTTCGAGTCCCGTCATCCGCTCGGGCGATTGGCGCAGCGGTAGCGCACTTCCTCGACACGGAAGGGGTCACTGGTTCGATCCCAGTATCGCCCACCACGTAGCGGCTTGGAAAAGCCGCTTTTTTCGTATCCACCACTCGAGGTCAGTTAAGGCTTACCTTTCCTTGATATTCCGCGGGTTAGGGCAGGCTTATCTCGCTAGAAATATACTCTTTCGTATACGACACTGGTGGTATGCAAACCGTTGTTAAGTTCTTCAAAACGTATCCAGCTGTCGCCGCAACACTATTCGTAGGTATAACCGCGGGCGGATTGGAACTCGCAGAAGTTTCCTGGGTCAACTGGTACGTATCCGCATTCGCTCTCGTAATGGCGGCGATCCTGTCGTGGGACATGGTGAAAGAGATCATGAACGGCGCGTGGGGCGTCGACCTGCTCGCAATCACCGCGATCGTTTCAACCGTGTGGGTGGGCGAGTACTGGGCTTCACTGATCGTGTGCCTCATGCTTTCAGGCGGTGAGGCCCTGGAGGATTACGCGGGCCGCCGCGCGCGCTCCCAGCTAACCGGCCTCCTCGAAGGCGCCCCGACGGTAGCGCACGTGCTGGATTCATCCGGTGTACCAACAGACGTCGACATTAGTGACGTTGAGGTTGGAGCGCGCCTCCTTGTGCGTCCAGGCGAGGTCGTGCCGGTCGACGGCATTTTGGAATCTGACTTCGCGCTAACCGAGGAGTCATCGCTAACAGGTGAGCCGCTCCCGGTGGAGCACAGGGCTGGCGACACGCTACTCTCCGGCGGTGTCAATGGCTCGGATGCAGTGATCATGAAGGCAACTTCGGTGGCCGCGGAGTCGCAGTACCAGCAGATTATTGAGCTTGTGCGCGAAGCGCAGGAATCGCAGGCGCCCGTGGTTCGCCTCGCAGACCGCATCGCCGTACCCTTCACCCTGATTGCATTCGCGATTGCCGCGTTCGCCTACTGGATGTCGGGTGATCCAGTGCGCATCGCGGAGGTGCTGGTCGTCGCCACTCCCTGTCCGCTGCTGATTGCGGCTCCCGTCGCCTTCCTTGGCGGTATGAACCGTTCGGCTAAAGAAGGCATCATCATTAAGGATTCGGGCACGCTCGAAGCGCTGTCTAAGATCAAGACCGTCGCCCTCGACAAAACTGGCACCCTTACCTTCGGTCACCCCGAGCTTTCCCGCATTCACGTGGCAAGCGGCATCGATGCTCGTGAGCTTACTGCGATGGTTGCAGCCGTTGAATCGCACTCCTCGCACACTCTCGCGGGCGCGCTGGTTGAGGCAGCGAAACAGCTTGGCGTTGAAATCCCGCAGGCAAGCAACGTTACTGAAACCACGGGCAAGGGCGTTTCGGGCGAGGTTAATGGCCACCTCGTTGAGGTTGGTTCGAGCAAGTGGCTCGGCGTTGAAGATGAGGCGCCCAAGGTGCAGTCCGGTCAGATTGTTGTGAGTGCTCGGGTAGATGGTGCTTGGGCCGGCTCGTTCGCGTTGGAAGACACGCTTCGCCCAGATGCTGCTCTCGCGGTTCAGTCGTTCAAAGACTACGGTGCCGAGCACGTGATGATGATCACCGGTGACGGCGAGCAGACCGCCCAAAAGATGGCGAACAGGGTTGGGATCACCGAGGTTCACTCCTCTTTATTGCCAGAGCAAAAGGTTCAGGCAATCAAGGACGCGGTGCATCCGATTGCCGCGGTGGGGGATGGCGTTAATGACGCCCCGGTTCTTGCAACTGCAGACGTCGGTATCGCGATGGGTGCGAGGGGCTCCTCCGCGGCCTCAGAATCGGCGGACGTGGTTGTGATGCTGGACGATATTTACCGCGCGGCGCGTTCGATTGCGATCGGTAAGCGCACCATGCAGGTTGCCATGCAGGCGGTTGGAATCGGTGTCGGCCTGTCGGTTGTACTGATGCTCATCGGCGCTACGGGCGTAATGCCCGCGGTTGTTGGCGCATTCATGCAGGAGGTCGTAGACCTCGCGTGTATCCTCTGGGCGCTTCTCGCTGCCCGCCCGGGTAAAGACGAGAAACCGATCGATGAGGTTTTGGCCGGAAATTCGGGTAAAAAGAAGGGGGCTAAACGCGACTCGTTTGAGGATCTGGTGGCGCGCGTGTGATCTTCACATTGCGGATTTGTTCTAGGAGAATAAATCGCGTAAAGTATCGGTTGCACCAAAACGGCAACACTTGCTAGGTGCGCCCGTACAACGCGGATGTGGCTCAGTTGGTAGAGCATCACCTTGCCAAGGTGAGGGTCGCGGGTTCGAGTCCCGTCATCCGCTCCATTTGAGGCCGCCTAGGTCTTCAAACCTGGTGGGTTGGCCGAGTGGCTAGGCAGCGGCCTGCAAAGCCGTATACACCGGTTCGAATCCGGTACCCACCTCGGGCGATTGGCGCAGTGGTAGCGCGCTTCCTTCACACGGAAGAGGTCACTGGTTCGAACCCAGTATCGCCCACTCCTTTTTTCCCCTGCAGTGCAGGGGATTTTTTGTTTCTACGCCGCACTTGCGGGTGTCGAACCTTGGAAAATAAATTTTCGGTACAATGAAAAACTGAACGACGGCTTTAAAAGTGGCGTAGGAGCCGCAGGCCAAGAGCCGTGAGCGATTTGGATTTGGAGTACCCGTGACCTTCGAGCTAACTCGAATAACAGCTGAAGAAATGCGCATTGCGGCAGCGGGTGTGAGGCCCCTTCCCGTCGAGCAGTCGGCGTCGTGGGATGGGTTCGAGCAGCGCTGCGGGCGGGTAGTGTTTGGCCGATACCAGTTTTCGAAGAACGGCCGTCCGATCGCCCTCATCTCGCTCACCGAGTACGACATTAGGGGCGTGAAGTGCCTGTGGGCGAAGAAGGGCCCCGTGTGGTTGCGTTCCCAGTCGCCGGCAAACGAGCGAGCCCTTCGCGACGCCCTCGTGGCAGAGGTCCGCAAGCGCGACCCGAAGATCGCGTTCATCCGCCTCCACGCAAAGTACTCCGCACCCGACCTGCGCGACCTGCTCCAAAGCATCACGTACGACCGCACGATCCTCATCGACACGGGTGGGGGAGACACCGAGAAGATCCTCGCTAGCATGCCTAAAGACGGCCGCCGTTCGGTTCGCCGCTCTATGAAACGCATGGAGGAGGGCGGTGCTCGCGCAGTTGATCTTACGGGTATTTCGCGCGACGACTTCGCGCCAATCTACGAGGTGATTGAGGAGACCGCTAGGCGAGATGGTTTCACTGTTCACCCAATGAACGTGTACTGGAACATGCTTGACGCGCTCGGTCCGGAGCATGCGCGACTATTCGGTGTCGAGTATGAGGGCGCGATTGTCGCGTGGGTGCTGGTCTTGGTGAATGACCGTAAGGCGTGCGCGTACTACGGCGCCCACTCGCAGGCCGCTCGAGACGTGCTCGCCTCGGAGTACCTAGACTTCTGGACTGCGAAGAAGCTCGGCGAAGAGGGCGTGGAAACGCTCGACCTCATGGGCGTGGATTCCACTCGCGTGCCCGACCTGTACGACCTTGGCATTTACAAGCGCCGCTTCGCCATGTCCGACACCGAAGTTGACGGTGCTTGGGATCTGCCGGTTTACCCTGCGATTTATGATGCGCTCGTGCTCGCAAGGCGCGGTAAGAAGGTTGTCAACGCGGGTATGAGGGCCGCCGACAGGGTTGCGGGAAGGCTTCGCGGTATCCGCAAGTAGTGGGCTGGGCCATGTAGGTTTACGCGGTCCGAAGATCAAGCGGTACGATACTTTTAGTGAAGTAACTGTCCGATTTTGTAAGGAGAGCTCCTGTGGCCGAAGTGAAGGCTGTAATTGATGGTGAAGAAGTTGCCTTTGAAGAGGGCTTGACGGGCACGGAGTTTTTCAAGGATCAACGAACTATCATTGCCATGCGCGTAAACGGCGAGGCAAAGGATTTGTATCTGGAGATTCCGGCTGGCGCCGAGGTTGAGGGTATCGACATTAGCTCCGATGAGGGCCTTGCGATCCTTCGCCACTCGTGCACGCACGTTATGGCTCAGGCGGTGCAGGAGATTAACCCGCAGGTGAACCTCGGTATCGGCCCGCCGGTTAAGGACGGCTTCTACTACGACTTTGGAAACGTTGACCCGTTCACGCCTGAAGATCTAAAAGAGATCGAAAAGCGCATGAAGCGCATCGTGAAGGAGGGGCAGGTCTTCCGTCGCCGCGTTGTCTCCCAGGAGGAGGCGCAAGAAGAGCTGAAGGATCAGCCGTATAAGCTTTACCTGGTGTCGTCGAAGGGCGATGCGCAGGCGGAGGGCGCTTCGGTTGAGGTTGGTGCCGGCGAGCTCACGATGTACGACAACCGCAACCGCAAGGATGAGACGGTCTGGACCGACCTTTGCCGCGGCCCGCACATTCCTTCCACGAAGCTCATCGGCAACGGTTTCAAGCTGATGAAGACGTCTGCCGCATACTGGCTTGGCAATCAGAAGAACGACCAGTTGCAGCGCATCTACGGCACGGCTTGGCCGTCGAAGGAAGAGCTAGCGGCGTACGTGACTCGCCTGGAAGAGGCGGAGAAGCGCGATCACCGCAAGCTTGGTAACGAGCTTGACCTGTTCTCGTTCCCCGACCAGATTGGTTCGGGTCTTGCGGTGTTCCACCCGAAGGGCGGCATTGTCCGCATGGAGATGGAGGAGTACTCGCGCAGGCGTCACATTGAGGCCGGCTACGATTTCGTTTACTCCCCGCACATCACGAAGGGTGCCCTGTTTGAAAAGTCTGGCCACTTGAGCTGGTACAAGGAGGGCATGTACCCGGCGATGCACCTCGATGAGGAAGTCGATGCCGAGACGGGTGAGGTAGTGAAGGCGGGTCAGGATTACTACCTGAAGCCGATGAACTGCCCGATGCACAACCTCATTTACGCGTCGAAGGGCCGCTCCTACCGCGAGCTACCGCTGCGCCTGTTCGAGTTTGGCACGGTGTACCGCTACGAGAAGTCCGGCGTTGTGCACGGCCTGGCTCGTGGCCGCGGATTTACCCAGGACGACGCGCACATCTACTGCACGCGTGAGCAGATGAAGGACGAGCTAACGAGCCTCCTAACCTTCGTGCTTGACCTCCTGCGCGACTACGGCCTCGATGACTTCTACCTCGAGCTTTCCACGAAGGATCCGGAGAAGTTCGTTGGCGACGATGAGACGTGGGAGGAGGCAACCCGCACCCTCGAAGAGGTAGCGCACGCCTCCGGCCTGGACCTCGTTCCGGATCCGGGCGGCGCCGCATTCTACGGCCCGAAGATTTCGGTGCAGGCAAAGGACGCGATCGGCCGCACCTGGCAGATGTCGACCATCCAGCTCGACTTCAACCTGCCCGAGCGTTTCGAGCTCGAATACACGGCTGCTGACGGCACGCGCAAGCGCCCCGTAATGATCCACCGTGCACTGTTCGGCTCGATTGAACGCTTCTTTGCAGTGCTCACCGAGCACTACGCGGGAGCGTTCCCGGCGTGGCTTGCCCCGGTGCAGGTTCGCGCGATCCCGGTTGCCGAAGTGTTCGAAGATTACCTCGAAGAGGTTGCCAAGAAGCTGCGCGCAGAAGGCGTTCGCGTTGAGGTCGACAAGTCGGATGACCGCTTCGGTAAGAAGATTCGCAACGCGTCGAAGGACAAGATCCCGTTCACGCTCATCGCCGGTGGCGAAGACGTAGACGCGGGCGCAGTGTCGTTCCGCTTCCGCGACGGCTCGCAGGATAACGGCGTGCCGGTCGACGAGGCGGTTGCCAGGATCGTGTCTGCAATCAAGGAGCGCCGAAACAACTGATGGATGCAACGAGCTCTCTTGAGTTTGCGGGCGTTCCAGACCCCTTCCAGCGGCTCTGGACCCCGCACAGGATGGCGTACGTAGGCGGCTCGGAGAAGCCGGCTACGAGCGAAAGTACGGACTGCCCGTTCTGCCGCGCGCCATCAGTGAGCGACGAAGAGGGCTTGGTTGTATTTCGCGGGGAGCACTCCTTCGTGCTCATGAACCTGTTCCCGTACAACTCCGGCCACCTCCTCATCTGCCCGTATCGCCACGTATCGTGGTACCCCGACCTCACGGTGGAGGAACGCGATGAAATCTCCGCCCTCACGGCGCAGGCGATGAAGGTTCTCACCAAGGTTGTGAACGCTCAGGGCATCAACCTTGGTATGAACCAAGGTGAGGTGGCGGGAGCAGGTATCGCCGCCCACCTTCACCAGCACGTCGTACCCAGGTACGGTGGCGACGCGAACTTCCTGCCGATCATCGCGCGCACCAAGGCAGTGCCTCAACTGATTGAAGATGCCCGCCGTCTTCTGGTCGAGTATTGGGAGAGTGTGTAGTGCTTGGAAACCACGGTCGCGGGATCACGCGAAAGGTGTTCACCGCTCCAGCTAAAGGGCTCGCGCGCCTTGGTGTTACGGCAAACCAAGTCACGGTTGTAGGCACGGTAATCACGGTTGCCGTCGCAGCTGGAACGCTTGGAACCGGGCACTGGGTCGCAGGGCCAATAGCCCTCGCGTTCGTGCTTTTTGCCGACTCGCTCGACGGCACTTTGGCTCGTATTACAGGTGAAGCCTCGCCCTTTGGAGCGTTTCTCGACTCCACGCTAGACCGCATTGGAGACGGTTCTGTATTCAGTGCATTAGTGTATTGGATTGCGGTGTCGCAGGCTCCTTCCGCTATGCGAACTTGGCTCCTGATCGCCGGATTCATTGCGATTGTTGGCACGGGCACGGTTCCATACGCTCGCGCGCGCGCAGAATCCGTGGGGGCTGAGGCTAAGGTCGGCATCGCGGAGCGCACGGACCGGCTCGTGATCGGGCTTCTCGGAGCATTCCTAGTGGGGCTGGGGCTTCCCATGTGGGTTATGGGCATCGCGCTTACCTGGATCGCGTTTGCAACGATGTTCACGGTTGGCCAGCGGATCATGGCGGCGAAGCGGGAGTTGAGCAACCTTTGAGCCGCGCCCTAACGCCTCTTTTCAAGCTACTCAGCCATGTGCATCCAAGCCTTGGCGCAGCGCTCGGCAGGGGCAGTGGCGTAGTCGGCTCGCTCCTCAACTCGGAGTCCAAGAGGCGGCTACTTGCCAATCATCAGCGTCTGAGCGAGCGCAAACTGGGACAGGAGCACGCCCGGCGCGCCTTCTCCTCGTACTTTGAAATGTTTGCGCAAAGTCCTTCACTTCCCAACTGGAGTGATGAGCGGATCTTTGAAGCTGTTGAGGTTAGCGACGATTTTCGCCGTCAGGTGCTGAATGAGGACGGCCCGGTAATCGTTGCGATGACGCATTCTGGCAACTGGGATCTAGCCGGAGTTTACGCCGCAAGACAGTGGCGTCCCGTAGTCACGGTTGCCGAGGTTCTAAAGCCTCGCGAGCTGTACGACTATTTCGTAGAGGCTCGCACCGCCCTTGGAATGAAGATTTTCCCCGCGAAGCACGGCGTGTTTAACGAACTGCGAGAATACGTGCGAGGAAAACGCGTGATCGTTCCGCTGCTCGCTGATCGCGATATTTCGGGTAGTGGCATTGAGGTTGATTTTGGAGGCGAAAAGGCGCTCGTCGCGGCTGGGCCAGCTGCTTTGGCAGGCCAGTTGAACGCGCCCTTGTTCGCGGCGTACATGGTGAGGCTGCCGGGGAAGAAAACGCGCTACCGCCTCGACGCGCGTAGAGTTGCAATCACTGGCGATGTGGAGGCGGATACTCAGGCTTGGGTTAGTGCGCTCGTGCCGCTCATTCAGAGCAGTTTGGTTGATTGGCACATGATGCAGCCCCTGTTTGTCGCAGATTTGGATGCTAAGCGTCTTGAACGCGCGCGTGAGCGGGCGAGGCGCCTGGAAGGTGAAGCATGAAGATTGGGATTGTCTGCCCCTACTCGTTTGATGCGCCCGGCGGCGTGCAGTACCACGTGCGCGACCTTGCCGAGGAGCTGATTAGCCGAGGGCACGATGTGAGCGTACTCGCTCCGGTTGAGAAGGCCGACGTTCCAAGCTTTATCCACGCGGTTTCCGGCTCTTACACGGTTCCGTACAACGGTTCGGTCGCGCAGCTGTCGCTCAGTCCGAAGGCGGTTCGTGAAACGAAGGCGTGGCTAGAGGAGGGCCAGTTCGACGTCGTACACATCCACGAGCCACTTGCCCCCTCCATCTCGCTGATCGCACTTGCCTACGCGAAGAGCCCGATCGTCGCGACGTTCCACACCTCAATGGTGAAGTCGCGTTCCCTGAAGCTTGCCGTGCCGGTGCTGCGGCCCCTCCTCGACAGAATCGCGGGACGTATCGCCGTGTCTAATGAGGCGCGCCGCACTCTCGTCGAACACCAGGGCGGCGACGCGGTGATCATCCCCAATGGCGTTTATCGCGCGCCTTTCGCAAACGCGTCTGACATCGAAAAGTGGAAGGGAACGCCCGAGCGGCCAACCCTGTTTTGGATCGGTCGCATCGATGAGCCGCGCAAGGGCCTCCACGTGCTAGCGGGCGCTATCGACGAGGTCGTGGCGAAGAACCCGAACGCGCGCTTCCTGATCGCGGGGCGCGGTGACGCGTCGGCCGTGCACGACCTCATGGACAAGTATCCGAACAACGTTGAGTTTGCAGGCGACGTCGACCCGCAGACGCGAAACTCCCTATACCACGGCGCAACCGCCTACATCGCGCCGCAAACGGGCGGGGAGTCGTTCGGCATCGTGCTAGTGGAGGCGATGTCTGCAGGCACGCTCGTTATTGCCTCCGATATTGAGGCTTTCCGGCTCGTGCTAAACGGTGGGCAGCTCGGCATGCTGTTCACATCGGCAGACTCGTCGGACTTGGCGCGGGCGATCAACCAGGCGCTGGAAAACCCGCGGGCGGCGAAGAGTCTTGCGGATGCCGGACACGAGGCGTCTAAGCTTTACGACTGGGGCGTGGTCACAGATAAGATTCTCGCCGTTTACGCAACCGTCGTTGGCACTGCGAGTGTTGAGGTAGAGAATACGGATACCTTGATTGACTCGGTGAGGCAGACGTTCGCACCCAATCGAAAGGAGTAGTTGTGCCGGGTCAGGTTCTAATCTGGATCATCATCGTCGTGCTGGTTCTCGCGCTTTGGCTAATTTCTCGCGCGCAGAGGGTAGATCGCCTTCACCGTCAAGCCGCGCAGGCCCTCGAGGTGCTGAATCACCACTTGACGCGCCGGCGCGAACTGCTCGCGCAAACCCTGCCGGAGTTCGTAAGCTCCAACCCCGAGGAGGCGCGGGAGCTTCGCGAACTTCTCGCAACACCCGCTCCGGGCGATGCCCAGCATAGTGCCGCGAGTGAATCAGCGCTCTCGCGATGGATCCGCGACAAGTATCTGCCTTGCTCGAATGCGGACAGCGAAGTTTGCGCGGCCGCGCGCACGCTGAGCTTTGAGTTGCACGCGGCGCGCCGCTTCTACAACCAGCAGGTCGACCAGGTGCAGCGTCTTCGTTCGAAGCCGGACGTCACCGTGTTCCACCTTGCCGGCCGCGCGCCCATGCCAGAAACCTTTGATTTTGACGACGAGCCGTTCAATGCTTGAAAAAGAAAACGAGTGGCCGATCGGAGAAGACGGTCTGCCCACCCGCAAGGCCGCCCGAGTAGTTTTGATTGACGAGTCCGAGCGCGTGCTCCTCATCCGCGGGCACGATGCGGACGACCCCACACACGAGTGGTGGTTCACCGTTGGGGGTGGCCTCGAGCCGGGTGAAACCCCAAAGCAGGGTGCGGTGCGCGAGGCGTTCGAAGAGACGGGCCTTCGCCTCGACCCTAGTGAGCTTGTAGGCCCCCTCATATATCGGGACTCGAAGTTCTTCTTTGCGGATCGAACTAGGCGCCAAATGGAGCACTTCTTTTTGGCGAGGGTGCAGCACTTCGACTTGGACTATTCGCGCTGGAGTAAAGACGAGCGGGGCGTGCTAGACGAAATGCGCTGGTTCACCGTGAGTGAGGCGAAAGAACTTCGAACAAAAGCAAAAGTTTTTCCGGATCTTTTGCCGGATCTCATCGAAAAATGGCTCACTCGGGGCACCGATGGAGATTGCGTTAAAATCGATGAGTACAATGAATGAGGCTTATAACAGGATTTTGGGAAGGATAGCTAATGGCTGGGCATTCTAAGTGGGCGACCACTAAGCACAAGAAGGCTGCAATCGACGCTAAGCGCGGCAAGCTTTTTGCTCGTCTCGTGAAGAACATCGAGGTGGCGGCCCGCACGGGTGGCGGTGATCCCGACGCGAACCCGACCCTTTACGACGCTATCCAGAAGGCTAAGAAGAACTCGGTTCCCAGCGACAACATTGAGCGCGCACGCAAGCGCGGCTCCGGTGAGGAAAGCGGTGGCGCAGACTGGGAAACCATCATGTACGAGGGTTACGGTCCGAACGGTGTCGCGATTCTCGTTGAGTGTTTGACGGATAACCGCAACCGCGCAGCATCCGATGTTCGCGTTGCGTTCACCCGCTCGGGCGGTTCGCTCGCAGACCCGGGTTCGGTTGCCTACATGTTCAGCCGCAAGGGCATCGTCGAGGTTCCGAAGCAGGACGACTACGACGAAGACTCGATTTTGATGGCCGTTCTTGACGCGGGTGCTGAAGAGATTGAAGACGACGGCGATGTGTACAACGTCATCAGCCAGCCGAACGATCTCGTTGCCGTCCGCAAGGGCCTGCAGGATGAGGGCATCGACTACAACTCCGCTGAGGTTGGTTTCGTGCCGTCCACGAAGGTCGAGCTCGACGCCGATGGTGTTCGCAAGATTTTGAACATGATCGACGCTCTTGAGGAATCCGACGACGTGCAGGAGGTTTACACGAACTTCACGGCGTCTGACGAGGTAATGAAGGAATTCCAGGCGGAAGACTAGTGCGAGTACTCGGTATTGATCCGGGTTTGACCCGTTGCGGCATCGGCGTGATTGACGTCGATGCCGCGCGTCGCACTAGCCTCGTTCACGTTGGGGTTGCGCGTAGCCCGCAGAATCTAGCAACTCATTTTCGCCTCGCCCAAATTGGTGATGCGATAGATGAGGCGATTGCCACCTACAAGCCGGAGGTTGTGGCGATTGAGCGGGTGTTTGCCCAATCCAACTTGCAGTCGGTTACGACGACGATGCAGGTGATGGGCGCCGCGATGCTGTGTGCGGGTAGAGCCGGGCTGCCTCTAGCGGTACACACCCCCTCCGAAGTGAAGGCCGCGATCACGGGTTCGGGCACCGCGGGCAAGGCGCAGGTGCAGCACATGGTTGCGCGTATCCTCGGCCTTGAGAAGGCGCCGAAGCCGGCTGATGCGGCAGATGCGCTAGCGGTTGCGATCTGTCACGCCTGGCGCGGCACGGGCCTGCAGGGCGCGCGAGCGGATGGCAACATCAACGTGTCGCTTTCAGGCGGTGTTTCGGCGAGGGGAAGCATGACTGAGGCGCAGAAACAGTGGGCGGACGCGCTTGCAACAACGCGCCGTAAGGGTGCGGTAGATCCTCGTGTCCAGGGTAGGCGCTAGGGTAGTTGCGTAACTAAAGGAGCGCTATGATCTCTTTCCTAAGTGGGCACGTAATGTCGATCGGCCCCGACTCTGCCGTGTTGCGGGCGGGCGCGTTCGGCCTGCGCGTTCTCATGCCCGCGCGCAGTCTCACCCAGATTCGCCACGGTGAGGAAGTGAGCGTCTACACGAACCTCGTGGTTCGCGAAGACTCGCTCAAACTGTTTGGTTTTTTGACTGAGGATGAGTCTGAAGTATTCGACATCCTGCAAAGCGTGACGGGCATCGGCCCTAAGACGGCTCTCGCGGCACTGGACGTGCTAACAACCGACGAGCTTCGAGCCGCCCTCGAGACGGGGGATGAGAAGGCGCTGCAACGCATTCCGGGTGTGGGCAAGAAGTCCGCGCAGCGAATGATTTTGGAGATAGGGGAGAAGCTCGGCCCTGCGAAGGGGCTCACCACCGCGGCTCCCGTAGTCGACGACACGAGTGGCGAAGTCGTCGCCGCGTTGCAGGGGCTTGGCTGGCAAAAGCAGCAGGCCGAGGCAGCTGTCGAGCCTTTCATCGGAAGTGGTTTGAGCACCTCCGACATGTTGCGTGCAGCTTTGGTAAGCCTGGGAGGCAACCGTGGATGAGAACGAACGCCTAGTCGGCTCCGAAGCCGGCGACATTGAGCGCGCCGCAGAAGCCGCGCTGCGCCCGAAGAGGCTCAGCGACTTTATCGGCCAGCAGACTGTTCGAGCACAGCTTGACCTTGTGCTAGCCGCCGCGCACCGCAGAGAAAAGACGCCCGATCACATCCTCCTGGCCGGGCCTCCAGGTCTTGGCAAAACGACGCTCGCAATGATTGTTGCAAACGAGATGGGCTCCTCGTTGCGACTCACGTCCGGCCCGGCAATCCAGCATGCGGGCGACCTCGCCTCAATCCTGTCCGGGCTGCAGGAGGGCGACATCCTCTTCATCGACGAGATCCACAGGCTCGCGCGCACGGCCGAAGAGATGCTGTACCTTGCGATGGAGGATTTTCGAGTAGACATCATCGTTGGTAAGGGCCCGGGCGCAACTTCGATTCCGCTTACCCTCCCGCAGTTCACCGTTGTTGGCGCAACCACGAGGTCGGGCCTGCTTCCCGCGCCTCTTCGCGACCGTTTCGGTTTCACCGCGCACCTGGAGTACTACGAACCGGCCGAGCTCGAACTTGTCGTAGCCCGGTCGGCGAAACTGCTCGGCGCAACCATGGATGCGGAAGCCGGCGCCGAGATTGCTTCGCGTTCGCGCGGCACACCTCGAATCGCTAACCGGCTGCTGCGCCGCGTTCTCGACTACTCGCAGGTGCACGGGGATGGCCACATTGATCTGGCATCAGCGCGCGCCGCGCTGGAGCTCTTCGAGGTTGACCCGCAGGGGCTTGACCGCCTAGACCGCGCGGTTTTGGAGACGCTCATCAAACGGTTTGGGGGAGGCCCCGTTGGTCTCGCCACGCTCGCAGTCACTGTGGGCGAGGAGCCCGAGACGGTGGAGATCGTGGCCGAGCCGTATCTGGTACGTGAGGGCTTCATGATCCGCACTCCGAGAGGCCGGGCGGCCACACTGCAGGCGTGGGAGCATTTGGGCCTAAAGCCGCCCCAGTCAGACACGCTTTTCGACGGCTAACCGGCAAGAATGTGACGAACCGCGAAAGAATGGCCGGTGCGAGAAAGGTGCATTTGAGAGGCATTCCTCATAGAATCACCTAGGATGCACACGATATTTAGGAGTTAAACCTTGGAACTTATGTTGCTCTTGCTCGTCATGATGGCTGCGCTTATGTTCTTCTCGTCTCGGGGAAGGAAGAAGCAACAGGAACAAATGGAGCAGATGCACCGAGACATCGAACTCGGTTCCTGGGTTCGCACGGCTTCTGGATATTACGGCATCGTCGCAGACGTTGATGGCGATGTCTACATCCTGCAGTCGCCCAGTGGGGATGAAACGTACTGGGACCGCCGTGCGATCTCGATGATTGCCGAACCTCCATTCGAAAGCACGCTTTCGGAGGGCGAGGTTGACGAAGAAACTCTGCCGGCAGGTGATGAGCCTGCTTTGAGCGAGCCAGCCGAAGAGGTGCTAGCCGACGAAGATACGCAGTCGGAAAAGGTTGACGAGGCTAAGGCTGAGGAGCCTGCTGAGGACTTGTGGGACGAATCGTTCACCAAGTCGGATAAGCCTCGTGACGAAGCACAGTAGGGCTTAAGCAAAAACATATACAAGGAACCAAAGTGGCTAAGAAAGCGAGTAGGCCCGGGCGGAAACTAATAAGCCTCGGGATTCTCATTATCGTTGCAGTGATTGCGCTCGGTGTTGGAACCGTGCGTGGAAGTGCGAGTGCAACTCCTGAACTTGCGCTCGACTTGCAGGGCGGCACCCAGCTTATTTTGACGCCGACCCCGCAGGAGGGTACGGACGTCAAAGACGTTACCGTCGCCCCCGAAGACCTGCAGCAGGCAATTGAAATTATCCGCAAGCGCGTGGACGCCTCGGGCGTTGCTGAAGCTGAGATCACGAGCCAGGCTGGCCGCAACATTGTTGTAGCCCTCCCGGGTGAGCCCAGCGAAGAGACGCTCGACCTCGTTCGCTCTTCGGCGGTCATGAGGTTCCGTCCCGTACTCGTTGCAGGTGCGCCCGGTGCTGTTGATCCGCAGACGTACAAGGATGCACAGGAAGCTCCGGCTGAAGACGCCGAGTCTGCGCAAGACCCGGAGGCAACCGAGCCGGCAGACGAAGCACCCGCGGAAACCACTGAGCCGACCGAGGCACCCGAGGCTACGCAGCCCGATCTTGGGAGCATGAGCCCCGAGGAGCTTGCTAAGACTCTTGCCGACACGAACGGTGACGGTGAGATTTCGGATCAGCCCGAAGGCACCCCCGAGAACAACTCGGACACCCTGTGGGTTACCGAGGCAGCTCTGCAGTCTTTCTTCACCACCGACTGTGCTGCTCCCGAGCAGCGCGCGAAGGGCTCGGTAGACGACCCGGCGCAGCCGCTCGTCGCGTGCGACATTGACGGCACGCAGAAGTACATTCTTGGCCCCGTTGACCTCGAGGGTATTCACCTCACGTCCGCAAGCGCGGGCATGGCAACGAACCAGCAGGGCCAGTCCACGGGTAAGTGGATTGTTTCCCTCCAGTTCGACAATGAGGGCACCGACATTTTCGCAGACGTCTCCAAGCGTCTCGTCGACTTGAAGCCCGTTGATCCCACGCGTAACCGTTTCGCCGTTGTTCTCGACGGCAACGTGATTTCGGCTCCGAGCATGAACTCCGTGATTCCGAACGGTTCGGCAATGATTGAGGGTAACTTCTCGTCCGAAACCGCTCGCGCGCTAGCGAACCAGCTCCAGTTTGGTTCGCTACCGCTTAACTTCACGGTTGAGTCCGAGCAGCGCATTTCGGCAACCCTTGGTGCCGACCACCTGCGCACCGGCCTCATGACCGGCATCATCGGTCTCGTCCTCGTTCTGATCTACCTGATCTGGCAGTACCGCGGCCTCGCAGTGCTGGCCGGCGGCTCCCTCATCACCGCGGGCGTAATCGTCTACGTACTGATCACGCTCCTGTCATGGCTGATGGGCTACAGGCTCTCCCTCGCAGGCGTTGCAGGTCTGATCGTCTCCGTTGGTATTACAGCCGACTCGTTCATCGTCTACTTCGAACGTATTCGCGACGAGGTTCGCAACGGCCGCACGCTACAGGGTGCGGTAACCGAAGGTTGGGAGCGTGCTCGCCGCACGATTATCGTGTCCGACCTCGTGAACCTACTAGCCGCAGCAGTTCTGTACTTCCTCGCAGTCGGCGGCGTGCAGGGCTTCGCATTCACGCTTGGTCTCACCACCTTGGTTGACCTCGCAGTAATCCTCTTCTTCACCCACCCGGCCATGGAGCTCCTGGTACGCACCCGCTTCTTCGGTGGCGGCCACAAGCTCTCCGGTCTCGACCCCGAGCACCTGGGCGCCAAGTCCGCAGCCGTTTACGCAGGCCGCGGCCGCGTTCGCGGTCCGGAGCGTCACGTGAGCGCTGCGACTCAGCCCGACCGCCGCTCGATTGCCGAGAAGCGTCGTGAGGCTGAAGAACAGGCAAAGGCAGAAGCCGAAACGGTGGCTACCGAAACGGTGGAAGCATCCGAATCCGTTAAGGAGGGCAAGTAAAAATGAGCATGGCCTCATGGGGTAACGCCCTTTACTCGGGTGACAAAGCCTACCCGTTCATTGCAAAGCGAAAGATCTGGGTTGGTGCCGGTGCAGCAGTCATCGTCCTCGCGATCCTCCTCCTCGTCGTTCGCGGTTTGAACCCGTCGATCGAGTTCAGGGGTGGCTCGCAGTTCGCCCTGTCGAACGTGGCGACCACCGAGCAGCAGCTCGCCTACGACGTGATGAAAGAAAACGGCATCGCCGACGGCGTGAAGGTATCTCAGCTCGGTACCGACGGCCTGCGCGTGCAAAGCCCCGACATCGGTGCGGATCGCACTGCAGACGTGCGTAGCGCACTCGCCGAGGCTTACGGCATCGAAGATGGTGACGTTGACGTTACGAACATCGGCCCCTCCTGGGGTGCAGACGTAACGAAGAAGGCACTGCAGTCGCTCGTCATCTTCCTCGTGCTAGTTGGAATGATGATGGCGTTCTACTTCCGTTCGTGGACGATGTCGGTCGCAGCGCTTTGGGCACTGCTACACGACGTGTTCCTAACGGTTGGCTTCTTCGCAATCGTCCAGGTTGAGGTTTCGCCGGCAACCGTGATCGGCTTCCTCACGATTCTTGCCTACTCGCTGTACGACACGGTCGTTGTGTTCGACCGGGTTCGCGAGCTCACGAAGAACGTTCAGCAGCAGTCGCGCTTCACCTTTGGTGAACTCGTGAACCTCGCCGTGAACCAGACGCTTGTGCGTTCGATCAACACCTCGATCATCGCGCTGCTTCCGGTTGGCTCGATCCTCTTCCTCGGCTCGTTCCTCCTCGGCGCAGGTACGCTAACCGACATCTCCCTCGCACTGTTCGTAGGTATGGCCGTAGGTACGGTCTCCTCCGTGTTCATCGCCCCCTCCGCACTCGTCATGCTGGAGGAGCGCCGCAAGGGAATTGGTTCGCATACTAAGCGCATTCTTGAGGGCCGCAAGGGCTCTAAGGCTGTTAAAGTAGGAGATGCAGACGGAAGCGAATCGGTGTACGAGAACGTGAAGGTCTCGGCAATCGCTCCAGGAAAGCACCTTGGCCAGGCAGCGCAGCCTAAGCGTAAGAAGAGGAAGTGAACCAATGAGCTCGATGCCGCTCAGCGACAAAATCGCTCCGCTAATCACGGAAAACTTGCGAGAAATCCCTGATTTCCCTCAAAAGGGCGTGCTATTTCGCGACATTACGCCGCTACTTGCGAACGGTGACGCGTTCAAGAAGCTCGTTGACATCCTCGCGGACCACTACCGCGGACGCGTAGACGCAATCGCCGGCCTAGAGTCGCGCGGATTCATCCTTGCAGCGCCTCTCGCAACCGCGCTTGGGGTCGGCATGATCACGATCCGCAAGGCAGGAAAGCTCCCCGGCCCGGTCATCGGCGTCGACTACGAGCTAGAGTACGGTTCGGCTCGCATGGAACTTCGCCCCGATTCGGTACAGGACGGAAGCCGCGTACTGATCATCGACGACGTCCTCGCAACCGGCGGTACTTCCGCCGCGGCCGTGGAACTCGTCAAGCAGTGCGGTGGAGAAGTCGTGTCAGTGTGCGTGCTACTAGAGCTTGAAGCGCTCGGTGGTCGAAGCAAACTAGAGGGCGTAGTCGTCGAATCTGGCGTAGTCTTCTAGTCACAACTTAGTTACAGATCCCGTCTCCAGCGGAGGCGGGATCTGTTGTTTAAAGCATTAGAGTGTGTTTGAGATAACATATAGGAATGACGTCTAACACAGGTGATTCTCATCCGAGTAACCCCGTAAGTGGTTCTCGTGTGCGCTCCAGCCTCCTATGGTTTGGGTCGCGCAAGCGCTCCACCGCGCCCGAAATTGAGCCCCTAATTCGTGCTGTGCGTGCCCACCACCCGAAAGCGCAAACCGACGTCATCGAGCGCGCCTACGAGACCGCCAAAAAATACCACGAAGGGCAGATGCGTAAATCGGGCGAACCGTACATTACGCATCCGGTTGCAGTAGCAACGATCCTCGCCGAGATCGGCATGACCCCTCCGACCCTCGTCGCTGCACTCCTGCACGACACCGTTGAAGACACGGACTACACGCTCGAACAGTTAAGTGCCGACTTTGGCGCCGACATTGCCCTCCTCGTCGACGGCGTCACGAAGCTCGACAAGGTCAAGTACGGTGCTGCCGCACAGTCTGAAACGCTTCGCAAGATGATCGTCGCGATGTCGAAAGACATTCGCACGCTCCTCATCAAACTGGGCGATCGCCTCCACAACGCAAGAACGTGGAAGTACGTTCCACGCGAATCCGCGCAGCGCAAGGCCCGCGAAACTCTCGAGATCTACTCGCCGCTCGCACACCGCCTGGGCATGAACACGATCAAGTGGGAGCTAGAAGAGCTTTCATTCAAAACGCTGTATCCCGAGATCTATCAAGAAATCGACCGCCTCGTAGGGGAGCGCGCACCCGAGCGTGAAGAATACATGCGCGACGTGATCTTGAAGATCGAAGACGATCTTCGCGAAAACGGTGTTCGAGGCACCGTGTCGGGCCGGCCGAAGAACCACTACTCGATCTACCAAAAGATGATCGTGCGCGGCAAGGCGTTCGACGACATTTACGACCTGGTGGGCGTGCGCGTTCTCGTTGATACCGTGCGAGACTGCTACGCGGTTATCGGCGCCATCCACGCGCGCTGGCAGCCAATGCCGGGCAGGTTTAAAGACTATATTGCGACGCCGAAGTTCAACCTGTACCAGTCGCTACACACCACGGTGATGGGCGACGGTGGCCGCCCGGTTGAGATCCAGGTGCGCACCTTCGAAATGCACGACCGCGCCGAATACGGTGTTGCTGCGCACTGGCGTTACAAGCAGAACCCCAACGCTTCGTCGAACGGCAAGATCGACGCCGATCGTATGAACCCGCAGGAGCAGATGAACTGGCTGCGCGGCCTCATCCAGATGGAGCGCGAAACGGGCGATCCAGAGGAGTTCCTCGACTCGTTGCGCTACGAGATTGCGGGCGACGAGGTGTACGTCTTCACCCCGAAGGGGGAGGTGCAGGTTCTGCCGGCTGGCGC
>JAUNLN010000003.1:0-96108 GCA_030532245.1 Actinomycetaceae bacterium | reverse complement strand
GGCAAGGAACAGCTCGCGCGAGCAATGCGTAAACAGCATTTGCCGCTGCAACGCCTCATGAATCACGACACGATCGTGAGTATCGCCGTCGCAATGGGCTACCGCGACATCTCCGCACTCTACGCTGCGATCGGCGACAGTCAGGTGTCCGCACAAACCGTCGTGCAGCGAGTCATTGAGGCTCTTGGCGGCGATTCTGGAACCGAAGAAACCCTTGCCGAGGCCGTAACTCCGGGCAAACAGCAGCGTTGGGATCATCCCTCCACGGTTGGCGCAGATGTCGTCGTTGAGGGCATGGGAGCGAACGACGTTTGGGTGAAGATCGCAAAGTGTTGCACGCCGGTTCCAGGCGATCCGATTGTCGGATTCATTACCCGCGGCCAGGGCGTGTCGGTGCACTCGCCAGATTGCACGAACGCGCAGGCACTGCAGCGAAACCATCCGGAGCGTTTCGTGAAGGTTGAGTGGAACTCTAGAGCGTCTTCGAACTTCCTCGTGAAGATTCAGATTAAGGGCCTCGACCGCGCCGGCCTACTTGGCGACCTAACGCAGGTTCTCACCGACTACCAGGTCAACATTTTGTCGGGCAACATGTCTACCTCGACCGACCGGGTGGCAACCGTGCGCTTCACCGTGGAGATGGCTGAAACCTCACATATCAACGCCACTTTGAGTGGTCTTCGCCGAGTCGACGGAGTGTTTGAAGCTGTTCGAGTGCACGGTCGGAAGTCCTCGAAGGCCAAGAACATGAAGAAGCAGAAGCAGCCCCGTTAAGGCAGTCTCGCTTCTAAGCGCGGTCGCGGCATGCCCTGCAAGAGGTGGGCAAGTACGCCAGGTGCTAGCAAGATGCGTCAAGGCACTACTGGTTTTGGATATGAAAAAACTTGTGGGCGGCTCGTTTGAGCCGCCCACAAGTTTATGGTCTGTTAGTCGACAGAACCTAGAATCTGCGACTGCCATGCGCGCTTGGTTTCGAGCGCGTCACGAATAGATGCAGCCTTCTTTGCATCCCCGGCCTCTTCGGCCTTGGCAAGGTCTGCCTCAAGTTCAGCGATCGAGTCGGCGAGCTGGCCGAGCATACCCTCAGCGCGTGCCTTGGTTTCGGGGTCGGTGCGACGCCACTGTTCTTCCTCAGCGTCACGAACGGCCTTCTCAACGGCGCGCATGCGGTTTTCCACGCGGTTCATGTCTTGGCGCGGAACATGGCCTGCCTCTTCCCAGCGATCCTGAATGTCGCGTAGCTTCGCAACGGTTGCCTCAAGATCCTTAACGGGCAGGAGTGCCTCAGCCTCTTCGAGCAGAGCTTCCTTCACCTTCAAGTTCTCACGGTACGCGGAATCAACAGCTTCGGAGTTCTGGCGGCGAGCGTCGAAGAACACCTGCTGGGCGGCGCGGAAACGCTTCCACAGTGCGTCGTCTTCCTTGCGGGAGGCGCGGCCAGCTGCCTTCCAACGATCCATGAGGTCGCGGTACGCCGCAGAAGTTGCACCCCAGTCCGTGGAGTTCTGCATCGAGATAGCCTCTTCGATCAGGGCTTCCTTCACACGCTTCACTTCAGCCTGACGAGCGTCGAGTGCAGAGAAGAACTGGCGGCGGTGACGGTCGAACTGGGTGCGGGCGGAGGAGAAACGCTTCCACAGAGCGTCTTCGTCTGCGCGGTCCAAACGCGGGCCCTTGCGCTGGAGTGCCTTCCACTCTTCAAGCAGGTCGCGTAGACGCTGGCCGGAGCTCTTCCACTGAGTGCGCTCAGGATCCTGGCCTGCGATAGCCTCTGCCTCTTCAACAACAGCCTGACGGTCGGCGAGAGCCTGTGCCTTCGCGGCCGCACGTTCGCGGGTGGCCTGTTCCTTGCGCTCCTTCGCAACCTCGTGAAGCTTTGCGACGCGTTCGCGCAGGCCATCGAGGTTGCCAACAGCGGCTGGCTCCTTAACTTCCTCGTCAAGCCCCTTCAGAGTCTGCTCAATCTCCCTGGCAGAAAGGGTGGGCAGGCGCATCTCAAACAGGTTGACCTTCGCCTCAAGGTCTTGGAACCTACGCGTGTAGAGCGCTAGCGGATCTTCTGGAATGCGATCTGGGTACGAACCGACCTGGCGTTCCGTACCGCCTTCCTTAACCCAAACGTTTCCTTCGTCGTCGACTCGACCGTAGGTTGCCGGGTCTTCACCGGAGGTGGCGGGTACTACTACTGCGGGTAGCGCGGCTTCTTCAGCGGCGGTAATCTCTTCTTCGCCAGTGTTAGTGGTGATAGGGTCTTTTTGATCGCTCACGATATTCCTAACGAGGACGGGGTTGGCAAAAGCCTGACCGTTCGACAATGTGCACAGCGGATTCATCCGCAATGCTCATATTACGTCTAAATAGTGTCTTTTCGCACTTTTCGGAACTTTTGGTCAGTGAGCTGTTATGAACGAGGGGAGCGGCTTAGCTTTCCGCTAAAGTGTGGACTATGAGGATTGAACTGATCGAGTCTGCCGCACTGGGTGAGAATGCCTACGTTGTGGTGCCAAAGGGTAGTGATCGGGCGCTAATTGTTGACCCCGGTATTGGAACTGCGGAGCCGATTTCGAATTTTTTAAAAAATGAGGGGCTGACCGCGGAATCTGTGCTCCTAACGCACGGGCATGCCGATCATGTTTGGGACGCGGCCGCATTTGATGTGCCCGTCTATATTCCGGGGCCCGACATGTACCGGATGGATGACCCGATGGCGTACCTGCCCGGTTTTGGAAGCTTTGGCACGTGGGTGCGTCCGGCGGATTTGCGTGAGATTCCAAACCAGTTGTTCCACCCGATTGAGGGAATGCCGATGCTCATGTTCCCAGCACCGGGGCACACTGAGGGATCCGCGATTTTCCTAACGGAAATCCCCGCTGGTGACCTGCTGGAGACGAACGCGGCGCTGCCGTCGGTTCGTACCGGCCGCGGCGAGTTTGAGGTAGCGCAGCCCCTCGCCTTCGTTGGCGACGTGATTTTTGCAGGCTCCGTAGGTCGCACAGACCTTCCAGGTGGTGACGAAACGCAGATGCGTCATTCGCTGCGCACTTTGGCTAACGCGCTAGATCCTGCAACGTGGTTGCTTCCCGGTCACGGCCCGGCAACGAATTGGCAGGGCGAGCAGAGCACGAATCCTTACGTGAAGCGCGCTAAAGAACTAGGTTAATAAAACTCAACAACACTATTTAGGAAGAAACATGCCAGCACGTACCTCCCTTTCCGGCTTCCCCGAGTGGCTTCCAGCGGAGCGCATTGTCGAGCAGCACATTCTCGACCAGTTGCGCGAGACGTTCGAGCTTCACGGGTTTGCTTCGGTGGAGACTCGCGCGATTGAGACCCTCGACGAGTTGCAGCGAAAGGGTGAGACCTCTAAAGAGGTTTACATTTTGGAGCGCCTCCAAGATCGCCTCCAGGATCGAAACGATTCGAAGAAGGAGCGCCCGCTTGGCCTGCATTTCGATCTGACGGTGCCGTTTGCGCGTTTCGTGCTCGACAACGCGGGGGAGTTGCAGTTCCCGTTCCGCCGCTACCAGATTCAGAAAGTTTGGCGTGGTGAGCGCCCCCAGGATGGTCGTTTCCGCGAGTTCACTCAGGCGGACATCGACATTGTGGGTAACGGTACGCTCGCGTTCCACCATGAAGTTGAGATTCCGCTCGTAATTCTTGAGGCGTTCTCCAAGCTTCCGATCCCGCCCGTCACCGTTCTTGTGAACAACCGAAAGATTGTTCAGGGTTTTTGTGAGGGTATTGGTATCGACAACGTTGAGCAGGCTCTTCGCTCCATCGACAAGCTCGACAAGATCGGCCCGAAGGGTGTGAGTGCGGAGCTTCTCGAGCACGGTTTTGAGCAAGACCAGATTGATCGTCTCCTTTCGCTAGCATCGATTTCCGGTGACGATGAGGCGGTGCTAGACGAGGTGCGTAGCCTCGGCGTTGCGAATGAGCTTTTGGAGGAGGGCCTTACGGAGCTCGGCGCGCTACTTGCAGCCGGTTCGAAGCGGGCACCTCACCGCCTTCGTGCGGAGTTGAAGATCACGCGCGGCCTGGACTACTACACGGGTACCGTCTACGAGACCGCGCTTGAAGGCCACGAGGATCTGGGTTCGATCTGCTCGGGTGGCCGCTACGATTCGCTCGCTTCGGACGGTAAGCGCACGTTCCCGGGCGTGGGCATCTCGATCGGTGTGTCGCGTCTGGTCTCGAGAATTCTTGCCGCTAACCTCGCGGTTGCTTCCCGCTCTGTTCCAACCGCCGTGCTAGTGGCTGTCGTGAATGAGGAAATGCGCGCGGATTCTGAAGACATCGCCTACAAGTTGCGCTCGCGCGGAATCCCGACGGAGGTTTCGCCCTCGTCGCAAAAGTTTGGAAAGCAGATTCGCTACGCGGACAGGCGCGGTATTCCATTCGTTTGGTTTATCGGCGAAGATGGCGTTAACGAGGTTAAGGACATTCGCTCAGGCGAACAGCAGATCGCCGACGTGGATTCGTGGATGCCTCCCGCAGAAGATCTGAAGCCCACCGTGAGGCCTGGAGAATAAGCCGTGGAAGAATATGATTCCCTCGCCGCGTTAGAGCAGGCGCTCAACGAAGTGTCGCTTCCGCTGGAGATGCCCGGTGCGTCTTTGGCGCGCGAGACTCGTGAGCGCTCGATTCGCCGCCTGGATGATCATATTCTTCCTCGCCTTAAGAACTTGGATGCGCCCCTGCTTTGCGTCGTGGGCGGTTCAACGGGCGCAGGTAAGTCGACGCTCGTGAACTCGCTTGTCGGCAAGCAGGTGTCCGCATCTTCTGCGAGGCGGCCCACCACTTTCCGCCCGCTCCTGTTGCACAGGGCGGATGACGCGCACTGGTTTGAGCCCGATCGCATCTTGCCTACGCTACCGAGGCGCAGGGTCTCGCCGGATGCACCGCCTTCGACACCGGAATCCACTTCCGTTTACGAGCTGGAGCTTCGCGCCAACGAGCAGGTTCCGGTAGGTCTTGCAATCCTGGATGCGCCAGACCTCGACTCGGTTATGGATGAGAATAGGGCGCTTGCCCGTCAGCTTCTCGATGCGGCTGACCTGTGGGTGTTTGTAACGACGGCCGCGCGCTATGCCGACGCCGTTCCGTGGCGGATGCTTAAAGACGCCGCCGCTCGGAAGATTTCCGTTGCGGTCGTGCTGAATCGCGTGCCGAGCTCGGCAGTGGATGAGGTCCGCGATGACCTTTCCCGAATGCTAAATGAAGCAGATTTGGGTAGCGCACCCCTCATTGTCATTGAGGAGGCTCCGCTTCCTGGAGGGTTGATTTCGCCCGATAAGCTAGCTCCGCTTGCGAACTGGCTTACGTCGCTTACCGATACAGCCGCCTCGCGCGCGGAGACTGCGCGGAAGACGCTTCGCGGGTCGGTGCTTGCCCTGCTCGATAACTGTGATCAGCTTGAGGAGTCTCTAATCGAGCAGGCCGTGGTGATTACGGACGGTGCGGCGGTTATTGACGCGCAGGTGGACGCCGCGGTGCGCAGGGTTGAGGCTCAAAATGCTTCTTTACTTCGCGGCGAGGTTCTTGCCCGCTGGCAGGAGGTAGTGGGCACGGCCGAGCTTTCGCGCCGCATAGATGAGGGCGTGTCTTGGATGAAGGCTCGCATAACCGGCTTCCTAACGGGAAAGCCCGTTACCGCTCAACCTGTCGAACAGGCGATCGGGGAGGGGCTGAGTGCTCTTCTCACGCAGGAAATCGCCGCTGCTCACGACGGTGTACGAGCTGTTTGGGCGCAGAGCCCGGCAATGCGCGGTATTGAGCGCAGGGTTGAACCACTCTCGGCCGAGACGATGGCGACCATTGGTCAGAGGGTGACGAGGCAGTGGCAGCGTGAGCTACTCCAGATGGTCAGCGACCAGGCGGGCTCAAAGAAGTTGTCGGCGAGGTTCCTCGCAATCGGCGTGAATGTGCTCGGCGTTGCGCTGATGATTGTTATCTTCGCTTCGACGGGTGGTCTAACCGGCGCTGAGGTTGGCGTGGCGGGTGCAACCTCCGTGGTGGCGCAGCGCCTCCTTGAATCCGTGTTTGGAGACCAAGCGGTGACGGCGATGACGAAGCAGGCGCACCGCAACCTCCTGGATCGTCTGCGCACGGCTCTTTTGGAGTCGTTTGAGCCTTTCAACGAGGAGATCCCGAGTATTCCGGATCCGCAGGAACTACACGACGCGGTTCAGCGCGCACGGAAGACGTGGGGAGAGGGTGCGCGATGAGGATTTTTAGCCGTATTGATGACGCGCCAATCGACCAGCGGGTGCGTGATTTAAACGAGGTTTTAGACCTGGTGGGCGCGGATTTAACGCCTGAGAAGCGCCGCGAGTACGAGTCTGTTGCAACTGTTGCCACGGATCGCCTCCGCTTCGACCCAGACACTACGGTTGTTGCTTTGATCGGAGCCACGGGTTCGGGCAAGTCCAGCCTCTTCAACGCGCTACTAACTGTAGATCTCGCGCCGGTTGGAGTGAGGAGGCCGACTACCACTTCCGCTCTGGCGGCGTCGGCGCCGGGGGAGCAGGCCGTTAAGATCCTAGACTGGCTGGGCATTAAAGATCGCGTCTATATGCCCGCGGGTTTGGGGCTGTCTGAGAACATCACGATCGTGGATATGCCCGATATCGACTCGGTGAATGAGGCGAATCGCGAGCTTTCGAAGAAGCTTGCGGCTCGAGCCGACGTTTTGGTGTGGGTTGTTGATCCGCAAAAGTACGCGGACGACGTGTTGCATTCGGAGTTTATTCAGCCGTATGCGAGTCATTCGCGCGTGATGCTTGTGGCTCTAACACAGGTAGACCTCCTCAGCGAGCACGATGCTCGCGTAATCATCGACGACTTGAGGCGTTTGCTTGAAGCCGATGGTTTAACGAATGTTCGTATTGTTCCCACCTCGTCCGTTACCGGGGAGGGCGTGGATGAGCTGCGCATGTACGTGAGTGACATTGCGGAGGTTCAGCGGCGTGAGTCTGCTCGTCTGAAGGCGGATGTGGCGGACGTGGCGGCTGGGATTCGCACTGAGCTTGGGGCGAGTGACAGTGTGCTTCCAGGATTTGCAGAGCGCGATGTCGTTGCGAAATTGACGGATGCAAGCGCGAGGGCCGCGGGCGTGCACGAGGTTGCGAAGGCAGTTCGACGGGCGTACCTGCACCGAAGTGGCAAGGCGATTACGTGGCTGCCCTTCCGCGGGCTGAGGCTACTTCGCGCGGATCCACTGAAGCGCTGGCATCTTGGCGATGGCGAGGGCGAGCCTCACTCGATGCGCGTGAGTGACGTGTCGAGTTCCGCGTTGCAGGTGAATCTGCGTGCCGTAACCGAGGGCGTTTCCGCGGGCAGGCCGCGCGTGTGGTCTGATTCCATGCGGCGCGTGGCGTCTGCGGCGGGCGAGACGATTGAAGGCGACCTCGCCGATGCTGTGGCTTCCACCGAGCTGGCGATAAAGGATGAGGCATCAACCTGGTGGAAGGTCTCTAACGCACTGCAGTGGGTTGGCTGGATCGCCGCAATCGTTGGTGCTGGCTGGCTGGCTGGTGTTTGGCTCTCGCGCGAGTTCCTACTTCTCACGTGGGATTTGCCGAAGTATCAGGAGATCCCGTACCCAACGTGGCTCCTCCTGCTTGGAGTGGTTTGGACGCTCCTTGTAGCCATAATCTCGAGGCTGATTGCGCGGCTCGTTGCCAGGCGGGCGGCCCGAAAGTCGCTCGCCGCTCTAAACAGTAGCGTTGAGGAGGTTGTGCGCGAGCGCCTTTGGGCGCCACTGCACGCTGAGGATCAGCGTCAGCGCAGAGCACTCGACGTGTTGTCAAGGCTTTAGAAACAGTGACGGGGACAGTGATAAGGAACTGTCCCCGTCAATCTGTATTCGCTACGTTTAGTCGTTAGCGGAAGCGCTTTTGGCCGAAGCGGCGGCCCGCGCGCTGCTTGTCGTCAAACCTGTCGCGACCGCGCTTATTGAAGCGGTGTTTCGCATCTGAAAAGTCGGAGCCGCGGCGCTTGCCCGCGTTATCCCTGCGGTCTGGGCCTGCGTCTTCACGGATGCGAAGTTGCCTGCCGGCAACGGTTGCGCGTCCGATTCGTTGCGCGGCCTCATTCGAGAGGGGCGCAGCCATGTCTACGAGCGAGAAGGTTGGGAAGATGTCGATGCGGCCAAGATCCTTGCCGTCTACGCCACCTTCATTGGTGATGGCGCCGACGATCGCTCCGGGGCTGGCCTTGTCTTTTCGGCCGACCTCCACGCGGTAACGGTAGCGGAAGCCGGGCTCGAGGTGGCGGCCGCCGCTGCGTTTGCGCGCCGGCGAAATCTTAACGTTGTCGCGGCCCTCTTCGAAGGAGGCGACAACGAAGTTGCCCTCGTCGTCAAGTACTTCTTCACGCCTGATGCGACCGCTTCCGCGCCTGTCGGCTTCCTCAGACGGGCCCGAGTCGCCGATTGCCTGCGCGAGTAGGGCGGCGGCAAGGTCTTCAATCACGAGATCGGAGGTGTCGAGGATTTCGTTTAGCAGGTCGTAGTACAGCTCGAGGCGGCCGGCTTCAACGCGCTGGGGAAGTTTGTCGAGGAGGCGCCTTGCACGAACTGCGGAAACTTCTCGCGGCGTCGGGATAGCCACCTCGGTCATCGGGGTTCCGGTGAGTTTCTCGATCTTGCGTAGGCGGCTGCGCTCCCGCGGTGTGAAGAACGTGAGGGAGCGGCCGGTTCTACCCGCGCGACCGGTTCGGCCAACGCGGTGAACGTAGGCTTCGGGTTCGCGGGGCACATCGAAGTTCACGACGAGGCCGATGCGCTCCACGTCGAGGCCGCGCGCGGCAACGTCGGTTGCGACAAGCACGTCGAGGGAGCCGTCGCGAAGGCGTCGCATGATGCGTTCGCGCTCGTTTTGTGAAACGTCACCGGAAATACCTGCGGTTTTGAAGCCGCGGCGCGTCATGTCTGCGGAGACGTCATCCACGTCGGCGCGAGTGCGTACGAATACGATCGCCGCGTCTTCTACGCGAGTGGCGAGCACTCGGCCGAGGGCTCCAAGCTTGTGTTTGAAAGGAACAACGGCGTAGGTCTGCTCCAGGGTGTCCGCGGTCGATGCCTGCGGTGCGACCTCAACGTGAACGGGGTCGTTCAGGTACGTGTCGGCAACCTTTTGGATTTGCGGCGGCATGGTGGCCGAGAACAGCGCGTTCACGCGGTCTTCGGACTCCGGCATGGAGGCCGCAATGGTTTCCACATCTTCTGCGAAGCCCATGCGCAGCATTTCGTCTGCTTCGTCGAGCACGAGTACGCGCACGTGTCCGAGTTCGAGGTAGCCCTTCTCAATAAGGTCAATGATGCGGCCGGGCGTGCCTACGACGATCTGCGCGCCTGCCTTTAGGGCCTTGATTTGAGGCGTGTAGGAGGCGCCGCCGTAAACCGTGACCGTGGATAGCGGGAGGTTTTTGGCGAAAGTTTCGAGGGCGGCCGCGCTTTGGAGGGCGAGCTCGCGCGTGGGGGCGAGTACGACTGCCTGCACGCGTTTTTCTTCCGGCTCGATGAGGGTGAGGAGGGGGAGGCCGAATGCCGCAGTTTTGCCGGTGCCGGTTTGGGCGACGCCTACGACGTCTCGGCCTTCGAGGAGTGCGGGGATAGCTTCAGCCTGGATGGGGGTTGGTTCCTCGAACCCTAGTTCTGAGATTGCGTCCAAAATGGGCGCAGAAAGGTTGAGGTCGGAAAATTTAAGGGATTCCATGGCATCCATTCACTAGAAAACAAATGCCGCATCCCCCATCTACACACTTGTTTGCACCATCATTGGAGGTTAGCGGCTCCCTTAGACTGTATCGAAAAACTCTTGTTTTTCGGCATGATCTTGCGGTGAAGTTGCTTACAGGTGTCTGCTTAGAGCGTGGTGCGTCGGTCGAGTTTGAGGATTCTCAGCGACGCGAGCATGGCTAGTAGCGCGAGGGTTAGGGATACGAGTGAGGCGGGTAGGTAGGGTGCGAAACCGCCTGCAAGGTCGGCCCAACCGGAGAGCGCTACCGAGGTGAATCCCATTGCAAGGGCGGGGCCGAGCGCGTCTGCGAGTTGGAGGGAAGCGGAGACGTCGCCGTGCTTGACCTTGGGGGTTACGCCAAGTGAGAGGTCGGAGGAGGTGGAGTGGGCGAGGCCTTGGCCAAGGCCCATCATGCCAAAGCCGATGAGGGAGATGTAGGTCGGCACGGTCGGCATCGGCATGGTGACGACGAGGAGGGCGCCTGCGAACACGAAGGCGGAGCCTGAAAGCGGGATGCGTTTGCGTCGCTCCCAAAGGGCGATGCGCGCTTGAATCCAGGAGCCGAGTGTCCAGGCGACGGAGCCCATGGCGATGGCCCAACCGGTTTGGGAGGGTGTCCAGCCGTGTACGCGGTCGAGCACGAGCGGTAGGAAGAACTCCGCGCCAACGAGGGCGCCCATGACGGCTACGCGCATGCCGACGATAGAGGGCACGCCAATCTGTGCGCTGAACGTGCCTTTGGGCAGGAGGCGCGGCATGCCGATGATGAGCAGTACCGTGCCGATCGCGGTGGCGATCCACATGGGCCAGTTCTGGAGGCCGCCTGCAATCTGCAGTGCGACGATGCCGAGGCTCGTGAGGAGTGCGGCGAAGAATGCCGGGGGAGGGTTTGTGCCGTCGTGTTCGCGGGTGGGCATGCGCCTCAGGATCGGAATGAGGGGGAGGAGGGCGATGAGGGCGATCGGTACGATGAGCCAGAATACGGGCCTCCAGCCCCAGTGGATCACAATGTAGCCCGCAATAGAGGGGCCGATCATGGAGGGCAGAACCCACGCGAACGAGAAGATTGCGAAGAAGAGGGGGCGACGCTCGGAGGAGACGACGGAGCCGACCATCACGTAGAGGGGAACCATGATCATGCCTGAGCCGATGCCTTGAATGGCGCGTCCGATGATGAACACGGGCAGGTTCGGGGCGATGCCGGCGGCGAGTGCGCCGAGCGAGAACATGGTCATACCAAAGGTGAGGGGGCGTCCGACACCGTTTTTGTCGGCCCACCAGCCGGCGATGGTTGTGGAGATGATTTGCCCGGCGAGCACCATTCCGGCCGCGAGGGAGTACCAGCGGTCGCCGCCGAGCGCGGCTACGACGGTGGGCATCGCGTTGGTGGTGGCGAGGGCTTCGAATGCCAGACAGGTAATGAGTACGACTGAGCCGATCAAGAGTAGTTTCTCAACTGGCCGCATCGGTTTCCTGCCGGGCAATTTCTTCATAGGAGTAAAGGTAGAGATTGGCGTGTTTTTTGGCAAACTTTGTGCGGTCGAAGATTTATTTTGTGCGCGAAATGATAGTGATACGCAATCGTGCACGCGCCGATTTTGCGCGTGGTGTTTTTGCGAAAATAAGTAGCGTTTCTACATGTTGGTTGAAAGGGTTTAAGATTGTTTCGCGCCCGCCCGTCTCGCGGTGTCGCATGATTTGAAAGGAACGCCGAATGCTGCGTACACACAATATTGGCTCTTTGAACGCGTCACTTGCTGGCGAAACGGTTACCCTGGCTGGTTGGGTTGATCGTCGCCGCGATCACGGTGGCGTTGTTTTTATCGATTTGCGCGATGCGTCGGGTATTGCCCAGGTCGTTGTTCGCGATGAGGCTGTGGCTCACCAGCTGCGCTCTGAGTTTGTTTTGCAGGTGACCGGTGAGGTCTCTATGCGCCCCGAGGGTAACTCGAACCCGAATATTCCTACGGGTGAGATTGAGGTGCTCGGGGATGACGTGCAGATTCTGAATACGTCTGCCGCCCTGCCGTTCCAGGTGTCTGATAATGCGGATGATTCGAGCAAGGTTGGTGAGGAGACCCGCCTTCGCTACCGTTACCTGGATTTGCGCCGCTCGAAGCTTCAGCACGCGATGCGTCTTCGTTCGAAGGTGTCGCAGGCTGCTCGCCGCGTTTTGGATACTCACGATTTTGTTGAGGTTGAGACTCCGACGCTTACTCGTTCTACGCCTGAGGGTGCTCGCGACTTCCTCGTTCCTGCGCGTTTGGCTCCGGGTTCGTGGTATGCGCTTCCGCAGTCGCCGCAGCTGTTTAAGCAGCTTTTGATGGTTGGCGGTATGGAGCGTTACTACCAGATTGCGCGCTGTTACCGCGATGAGGATTTCCGTGCGGATCGTCAGCCGGAGTTCACGCAGCTTGATATTGAGATGTCGTTTGTCGATCAGGAAGACGTGATCGCGGTTGCGGAAGACGTGCTTAAGGCCGTTTGGAAGACGATCGATTACGATTTGGAAACTCCGATTCCGCGCATGACGTTCAAGGAGGCCATGGAGAAGTACGGCACGGATAAGCCGGATCTTCGTTTTGGCCTTGAGATCGTTGACCTCACGGAGTACTTCAAGAACACTCCGTTCCGCGTGTTCCAAAACGATTACGTTGGCGCTGTCGTGATGCCCGGTGGCGGTTCGCAGCCGCGTCGCACGTTCGATAAGTGGCAGGAGTGGGCGCGTTCGCGCGGCGCTAAGGGCCTTGCTTACGTGACGATTAGCGACGAGGGCGAGCTTGGCGGCCCTGTTGCTAAGAACATTTCTGAGGAGGAGCGCGCTGGGCTCGTTGAGGCAACGGGTGCTAAGCCCGGTGACTGCATCTTCTTTGGTGCGGGTAAGCCGTCTGAGGCTCGTGCTCTTCTTGGTGCTACTCGCCTTGAGGTGGGCAAGCGTGTTGGCCTGATTGATGAGGACGCTTGGTCGTTCGTCTGGGTTGTGGACGCCCCGCTGTTCAAGGAGGCCGGCCAGGATGACGACGTGGATCTCGGCTCGTCCAAGTGGACCGCTGTGCACCACGCGTTTACCTCGCCGAACCCCGACTGGGTGGATAACTTCGAGGAGGATCCGGGCAACGCTCTTGCTTACGCTTACGACATTGTTTGCAATGGCAACGAGATCGGCGGAGGTTCGATCCGTATTCACCGTCGCGACGTGCAAGAGCGCGTGTTTAAGGTGATGGGTATCGAAGAGGAAGAGGCGCAGGAGAAGTTCGGCTTCCTGCTAGACGCGTTCAAGTACGGCGCTCCGCCGCACGGTGGTATCGCGTTTGGTTGGGACCGTATTGTTTCGCTTCTTACGAAGTCGGATTCGATTCGCGACGTGATTGCGTTCCCGAAGTCCGGTGGCGGTTTCGACCCGCTAACGCAGGCTCCGGCTCCGATTCCGGCAGAGCAGCGCGCCGAGACTGGCGTCGACTGGCAGCCTGAAGAGGACGACGAGTAGCAGGTAATCCTGACGTAAAGTTTTAGCCCGCCCGGCAAAACCGGTGCGGGCTAAAACTTTATTTAAACCGTGATGAGGTGCTGCCCTTAGTTCCGGCCGGGCTTCGGCTCGTACCGCGCGTGAGGCCCGGCAAAACCTAGCTGATCAGACTTGCCCGACTTTGGGTAGGCGCGCATTCTTTGCTTTTCGAAGGAGTGTGAAGGCGCCTCCAAATACTACGAGGAGGAGCACTAGCCCAAGGATTGGCAGGAAGATAGCGAAGAGGGAGAGCCCGAATGCGGTCACGTCTTCGAGAGTCGAGAGCACGGGTGCGCCGATGCCCGCGGTGGTTACGTTCGCGGCCGGGCGGGAGAAGGACTTCAGGGCGTGGATTACAAGCGCGATGAGGAGGCCTGCAATGAATGGGCCCCAGGGGAACGGGCCGGATCCGTCGATCACCTGTTCCGTGCCGAGGCCGGAGGCGAACACGATGCCACCGGATGCGGGGCGAATCAGGGTTTGGACGACGTCGTTCATCGAGTCGAGCGCTGGAATCTTGTCGGCTACAACTTCGATGACGAGGAGCACGGTGAGGATGATGAGTGTCGGGGTTGCCGACAGCCAATCCCAGCCTTGCGGTAGGTCGATCACGTTGGTCCAGCGGTCGAGCACGCCGAGCATCAGCATTGGTATGTAGGCGTTGAGGCCTGATGCTGAACTGAGCCCTAGTGCAGAGATTATGTCCATGCCTTCATTATGCGCCGTAGTTTGCGGCTTCGCTCAGGCTGTTTTCTCGCGGCGTAACCCCCTCAGTGTTTAAAATGAGATATGAGCTACATTGAGATCCACCCAGAGAACCCCCAGACGCGTTTCGTTAATCAAACTGTTGAGCTTTTGAAAAGTGGTGGAGTTATTGCTCTGCCCACCGATTCTGGCTACGCAATTGCTACCACCATGGGCAATAAGGAAGGGCTAGATCGTATCCGTCAGATCCGTGATCTTGACGCGAAGCACAACTTCTCGCTCCTTTGCCACAACTTCTCCCAGCTTGGCCAGATTGTGATTGTTGACAATAAGGCTTTCCGCACGATTAAGGCCCTAACCCCGGGCCCGTACACGTTTATTTTGCGTGGCACGAAGGAAGTTCCTCGTCAGACGCTGAACAAGAAGAAGCAGACGATTGGCGTTCGCATTCCCGATCACAACATTACGCAGGCGATTGTTGCGGCCCTTGGCGAGCCGGTTTTGTGTTCGACGTTGATTATGCCCGGTGAGGATGAGGCGCTGTGGAATCCCGAGGAGGTCGAAGAGCGCGTCGGGTCGATGGTCGACCTCGTGCTTGGCGGCCCCGTGGGTAATGCGGGTGCGACGACGGTGATTGACTTCACCTCTGGTGACCCGGTGATTGTGCGTGAGGGAGCTGGCTCGACGGAGCTGTTCGACTAGTTCTTTCTCTCTCGCCCTAATCGCCGTAGAGGAGGCGGCGAGCTGTTGACCGCCCCGGCCTGGGCTTCTTAGAAGATTGACCCGCCCCGAAGGCGCGCGTTGTCGTGTCGCTTTCGGGGCGGGCTTGCAACTAGGGTTGAGGTATGGACATTTTCGAAGCGGCAAACATGGATCCTGCGGGGATTCCAAAACCCAGTGCGTCGGCGCCTCTTGCTGTGCGTATGAGGCCGCTTTCGATTGAGGAGGTGCTTGGTCAGGAGCATTTGCTTCAGCCGGGCTCTCCGCTTCGCCGGCTCCTCGCACCCCAGGATGCGAGCAGGGCCGTGTCCTCGATTATTCTGTGGGGCCCACCCGGAGTTGGTAAGACGACTCTCGCGTACCTTGTTGCACGCCTTTCGGGGCGCCATTTCGAGGAGATTTCTGCGGTTAATGCGGGAGTGAAAGAAGTTCGGGCGGTGATTTCCTCAGCGAAGCGTCGCCTTGGCGCAACGGGGGAGGAGACCGTTCTCTTCATCGATGAGGTTCACCGTTTCTCTCGCTCGCAGCAAGATGCGCTCCTTCCCGCGGTGGAAAACCGTTGGGTCACCCTAATTGCTGCAACTACGGAGAACCCGTCTTTCTCAGTCGTGAGCCCGCTGCTTTCGCGCTCGATCCTCCTTACTTTGGAGCCGCTTAAAGACGCGGACATTGAAAAGCTTGTGAAGCGCGCGCTTGAAGACGAGCGCGGTCTTGGAGGCCGCGTCGGAATCGAGAAGGATGCGCTCGGCCTGCTAACGAGGCTCGCGGGAGCCGACGCGCGGCGTTCTCTTACGATTTTGGAGGCCGCTGCTGCCACTGCAATAGATGCTGGTGCGAAGGAGATCAGCGCCGATCACGTGTCGGAGGCGGCGGATGCGGCGCTCGTGAGGTACGGGGAAGACGAGCACTACGACGTAACGTCGGCGTTCATCAAGTCGATGCGCGGCTCGGACGTGGATGCGGCAATCCACTACCTCGCACGCATGCTGGAGGCGGGGGAGGATCCGCGCTTCATTGCTCGTAGGATCATGATTTGTGCCTCTGAGGATGTTGGCATGGCCGACCCTTCCGTACTTCAAACGGCTGTGGCGGCGGCGCAGGGCGTGCAGATGATTGGCATGCCAGAAGCGCGCATTTTGCTCGCTCAAGCGGTGATTGCTGTAGCGACGGCTCCGAAGTCAAACGCGTCCTACCTGGCTGTGGATAGGGCGATTGCTGATATTCGGGCGGGCAGGTCTGGCCCGGTTCCGCGACATCTGCGAGACGCACACTACTCGGGTGCCAAACGGATCGGGCACGGCCAGGATTACATTTATGCGCACGACGAACCGTACTCGATCGCCGCGCAGCAGTACCTACCTGATTCGCTTGAGGGAACCGAGTATTACACGCCAACTGCTAACGGCTTTGAGGCAAGCGTCACTAAACGCCTTGCAAACGTGCGAAAACTCCTTAAAAAGCGTTAAACTACTCAAGTTGTCAATCAACACCTGGGGTCTCAGCCCCCGCACTGCGGTGAGGTGACCCCGCGTAGCTCGACTACGTGATTCGTTACAAAAGAAGCAGGAAGGTTTATACCAAATGGCTCAAAGCTCTCGTCGCCAGGTGCGCCTGTCGCGCTCCCTTGGCCTCGCACTTACCCCGAAGGCTGCTCGTTACTTCGAGAAGCGCCCCTACGGCCCGGGCGAGCACGGTCGTGCACGTCGCCGCCAGGATTCCGACTACGCGGTTCGCTTGAAGGAGAAGCAGCGTCTTCGCGCACAGTACGGCATCCGTGAGGCTCAGATGCGTCGCGCCTTCGAAGAGGCTCTTCGCATGGAAGGCGTTACCGGCTCGAACCTCGTTCAGCACCTCGAGCAGCGTCTCGACGCTCTCGTTCTTCGTTCGGGCTTTGCTCGCACGATCGCTCAGGCTCGTCAGTTCGTCGTTCACCGTCACATCATGGTTGACGGCAAGATCGTCGACCGTCCGTCTTACCGCGTAAAGCCGGGTCAGACTATTCAGGTTAAGCCGAAGTCGCAGACCACGACGCCGTTCGAGATTGCCGCTCAGGGCATTCACCGCGACGTTCTTCCGGCAGTTCCGGGCTACCTTGAGGTAGACCTTGAGCGTCTTCGCTCCACGCTGGTTCGTCTCCCGCAGCGCGAGGAGATCCCCGTGGTTTGTGAAGACCAGCTGGTCGTTGAATACTACTCTCGCTAAACCTTTAGTTTTAGCTGGTGCCCCGGTTTTGCCGGGGCACTTGTAGTATTAGCTGTCCCACACCGGCTATCTTTGTTTAAGGTGGCTTTTCAGTTTCGAGGCCCCGGCCGAAACTGCGTATTATTGGCAATGATTAACTAGAACTTGCTAAAGGACCGGAATGGAAACTTCTGAGATCGCGAAGCGTTGGCTTACGTATTTTGAAAAGAACGGGCATGAGATCCGTGAGTCGGTGCCACTCGTGTCGCCCGATCCCTCGATTCTTTTCACTATCGCCGGCATGGTGCCTTTCATTCCTTACATTATTGGTACGGAGAAGGCTCCTTGGCCGCGCGCTGCGTCTGTCCAAAAGTGCATTCGCACGAACGATATTGAGAACGTGGGTCGCACTACGCGCCACGGTACGTTCTTCCAGATGAACGGTAACTTCTCGTTTGGGGATTACTTTAAGGAAGGCGCGATTGATTACGCGTGGGAGCTTCTAACCGGTCGCGTTGAGGATGGCATGTATGGCCTCGATGGGGATCGCATGTGGATCACCATTTGGGATCAGGATGATGTTTCGTGGGATCACCTGACGAAGAAGGTCGGCGTGGATCCGAAGCACATTGTGCGTTTGCCGCGTGAGGAGATTTTCTGGCACACGGGTCAGCCCGGCCCGGCGGGTCCTTGCGCTGAGTTCCACTATGATCGTGGCCCCGAGTTCGGTCCGGAGGCTGTTGGTGGCACGGTGGATCCGGGTGGCGACCGCTACCTCGAGGTTTGGAACCTCGTGTTCGACCAGTACCTGCGCGGTGAGGGCACGGGCTCTGACTTCCCGTTGCTCGGCGAGTTGGATGAGAAGGCGATCGACACGGGTGCTGGCCTTGAGCGCCTTGCATTCGTGCTTCAAGATAAGCCGAACATGTTTGAAATCGATCAGGTTCGTCCCGTTATCACCGCGGCGGAGGAGATGTCTGGCCGCACGTACAACGGCGGCGGCGATCCTGAAGACGACGTGCGTATGCGTATTGTTGCCGACCACGTTCGTTCGGCGATGATGCTGATTAACGACGGCGTGGTGCCCGGCAATGACGGTCGCGGCTACGTGCTTCGCCGCCTGATGCGCAGGGCTATCCGGTCGATGCGTCTGCTTGGCGTTGATGAGGCTACGCTTCCGACCCTCATGCCGGTTTCGCGCGATGCTATGAAGTCGACTTACCCAGAGCTTGAGGCGAACTGGGATCGTATTGCTGACGTTGCTTACAGCGAGGAGGAGTCGTTCCGCCGCACTTTGTCGTCTGGCACGACGATTCTTGACACCGCGGTGGAGAAGCTGAAGGTTGATGGGGGAGCACAGCTGCTGTCGGGTGAGGACGCATTCCGCCTGCACGACACCTACGGTTTCCCGATTGATTTGACGCTCGAAATGGCTCGCGAGCAGGGCGTTGGTGTTGATGAGGCTCGCTTCCGTGAGCTCATGACCGAGCAGAAGGAACGCGCTCGCGCCGACGCGATGGCTAAGAAGACCGGTCACGTGGATTCGCGCGTCTATCACACGATTCAGAGCGCTCTTGGTGGCGACTCGAAGTTCGTTGGTTACACCGATGCTAAGGCTGAGGCGAAGATCGCCGGCATTATCGTTGACGGTGAGGGCGTGCCGGTTGCTACGGCTCCGAGCGATGTTGAGGTAATCCTCGACAAGACCCCGTTCTACGCTGAGAAGGGTGGCCAGCTGGCTGACCACGGCACGATCCGCACGGCTTCCGGCGCGATTATCGACGTTCACGACGTGCAGGAGCCGGTGAAGGGCATGTCCGTTCACCGCGGTCGCCTGCTCGAAGGCACGGTCGCACTCGACGAACTTGCAATCGCTGAGATCGACGAGACTCGCCGCCTCGCAATCGCTCGCGCGCACACGGCTACGCACATGGTTCACAAGGGCCTCCACGAGTTCCTTGGCGAGCAGGCTACGCAGGCAGGTTCGGAAAACTCGCCGTCGCGCATGCGTTTCGACTTCCGTCACCCCTCGCAGGTGCCCGGCGACATCATGGACGGCATTGAGGAGCGCGTCAACCAGCGTCTTGCTGAAGACCTTTCGGTTACCGACCGCGTAATGCCGCTCGGTGAGGCGCGCGGCCTTGGTGCTATGGCACTGTTCGGTGAGAAGTACGGCAATGAGGTTCGCGTTGTGAACATTGGCGACGGCTGGTCGCTGGAGCTTTGTGCGGGCACGCACGTTCCCTCCACCGGCCACATCGGCCGCATCGCCCTCCTTGGCGAGTCTTCGATTGGCTCGGGTGTTCGCCGTATCGACGCCCTCGTTGGAGATGGCGCTTACGGCTTCCAGGCGAAGGAGCACGCGGTTGTATCACAGCTCTCCGCAATGGTTGGCACCACGCTTGACGCGCTTCCTGGCCGTATCGAGTCGCTGATGAAGCGCCTCAAGGATGCGGAGAAGAAGGTTGCGCAGCTCGGTGAGGCTCAGCTTCTTGCTCGCGCGGAAGGTATCGCGAAGTCCGCTACCAAGCTCGGTAACGTCCTTGCTGTGGTTGAAGACCTTGGTGAGCTTCCCTCGGCAGATGCGCTCCGCGCGCTCGTAACCGACGTTCGCGCGCGTCTTGGCGAGAGCGAACCGACCGTTGTTGCAGGTATTGGTGTTGTTGAAGGCCGCCCGCAGGTAGTTGTTGCTACCAACCAGGGTGCTCGCGACGCCGGCTTCAAGGCCGGTGCCCTCGTCCGCGTGGGTGCGAAGGCTTTGAAGGGTGGCGGCGGTGGCCGCGACGACATGGCTCAGGGCGGCGGCCAGGATCCGACCGCTACGGGCACTGCTAAGGAAGCTATTTTGGCGCAGTTGCGCTAAATAGCACCGAATAAATGGCTAGGCGACCCGGCCCGCGTATGGGAATTGACTACGGCTCCGTGAGAATCGGAGTCGCGGTCACAGACCCCGCGGGCCGGGTTGTTTTTCCAAAGACAGTGGTGCAGGTAGACAAGTACGAGGGGCATATTCTCGAGCTCGTTCAAATAGCGGAGGAGCTCGACCCGATCGAAATTGTGATCGGTTACCCAAAACACTTGAAGGGCACTTCGGGTGCCTCTGCGAAAGCGGCTCGCGCGCTCGCCTATGAACTCAAAGCTGAGCTACCGAAACCTCGCATTTGTTTGGTTGACGAGCGTCTCACAACAAACTTGGCTCACGCGAAGCTGAGTGCTCAGGGAATCGATAATCGTCAGCGTGGAGACAAAATAGATCAGGTCGCAGCGGCTATTATTTTAGAAACGTCCATAGACTTTGAAGAAAATACAGGTTCCCTCCCCGGAGAGACGATTAGTCGCGGAAAGTTCTAGGAGAGATAGTGAGCGATTTTTCCCCCCGCCAAGGTGGTGAAGGCGACAAAGAGCGCCAGAATTTCCCTACTCGCCGCGACATATTGAGGGAGCGTCAGCTCCGCGCCGCGGAGGAGGCTAGGAAAGAGGAGCGTAGAAGGGCTCGAGCCGCTCGCCGCGCAGCGGAAGGTGGCGAGCACGGTACTCCTCAGGCTCCGACAGCTGGCGAGTATGCGCGCCAGGCTGGTGGCCAGCCTCCAAGGCGCACTCGCAGTGCAGCGCACCAAAGGGCTGCTCAGGAGCAGTACGGTGGCGACGAGCGCGTGCTACAGGATCCGCTGACTACGGGAACCAGGTCTCGCCGAGTGGCTGCGGAGAGGGCGCGCGTTATGAAGCGCCGCCGCAACGCAAAGATTCGCACGGCCGTTATCCTCACTGCTGTGATCGCTGTGATCGCGGTTTGCGTGTACATTGCGGCGAACGCAATTTTGAATAGCCGCACTCAGGAAACGGGTGGTGACTTCCCCGGGCCGGGTAGCGGCCAGGTTGAGGTCGTTGTGAACCCCGGTGATTCCGGTGGCGTGATTGGCGCTAACCTCGTCGAACTTGGGGTCGTTAAGTCTGAGGACGCGTTCTTGCAGGCGTGGATCGACAATGCGGCGGCTAACTCTCTTCAGCCGGGCACGTACACGCTCATGAAGGAGATGCGCGCTGTAGATGCGCTCGCAGCGCTGCTGGATCCGGCGAATAGAACTTCTAACGCGATCACCGTGCCGCCTGGCTTTACGAAGAATCAGGTGGTTGATCGCCTATCGGAGTTTGCCGGCTTCAACAGGGAAGACGTTGAGGCGGCAATGAACGATCCAGAGGCGATCGGGCTTCCCGCCGAGGCCGGTGGAGATCCCGAGGGCTGGCTGGCTCCCGGCTCTTACGACGTGCACTCGGATGAGACTCCGGCAGACGTGATCGCTCGGATGGTTGATGCTACCGTCGCACTACTGGACTCTTTGGGTGTGCCGCAGGGTGAACGCCAAGAGGTGATCATTAAGGCTTCGATTCTGGAGCGTGAGGTGAACATCGATCAGTACTACCCGATGGTTGCCCGCGTGATTGAGAACAGGCTTTCGATGCCCGAGGCAGAAACGGTTGGCTTCTTGAACATGGATTCGACCGTGCTTTACGGCGTTGGCAAGGTGGGCGGTGTTCCGACTTCGGCTGAACTCGCCGACGAGTCGAACCCGTACAACACCTACCGTCACAAGGGTCTGCCTCCGACTCCGATTTCGAGCCCGTCCGTTCTGGCTGTCGAGTCTACGTTGAACCCGGAGCCGGGCGACTGGTTGTACTTCGTTACGGTGAACCTCGATACGGGTGAAACCAAGTTCGCAGCGACCCTCGTGGAGCAGGAAGAAAACCGCGCCGAGTTCGACGCTTGGTGCGAGGCTAACGCGGGGAAGTGCTAACTTGCGCGCGTTTGTGATTGGCCAGCCGATTGCACACAGCCTCTCGCCGGTATTGCATGAGGCGGCTTATGAGGCGCTTGGCCTAGGCGACTGGTCGTTTTCCAGGGTTGAGGTGGCGCCAGAGCAGCTGGAGGAGTTTGTTTCCTCTATTAGCAGCGACGTTGCCGGTGTTGCCGTGACGATGCCGCACAAGCAGCAGGTCATGGGCCTGCTCGATGCGATTGAGCCTCTTGCAGAAGGTGTTGGAGCGGTAAACACGATTGTCCCTGCAGGAAAAGTGCTCTCGGGGTTTAACACCGACGTGCACGGCATTGTTAAAGCCATTTCAGAAAACGCGCAGGTTCCTAAAGATGCTCGCGCGGTGATATTGGGGGCGCGCGCAACCGCCTCCTCGACTCTTGCGGCTCTTGGCCAGTTGCATGTTGGAAGCATTGCGACTGTGGCGCGCTCTTTTGCCGGCCCGGGGTCGATCACGTTTGCAGAAACTCGCCTTGGCCTTGCGACGGAACATGTTCCGTGGAGGGACGAAGAGCGCGTGGTAGAGGAACTTCGTAGTGGCGACGTGATCGTGTCGACGCTCCCCACGGGCGTGGCCGATTACTGGGCGGAGCGGTTCGTGCCAAAGAGCGGCTCGGTGATACTTGACGTGTCTTACAATCCTTGGCCCTCGAAGCTTGCAAAGCTCGGTATGGAAGCCGGCGCGCACGTGGTTTCGGGCTATTCGATGCTCCTTCACCAGGCTTGCCTGCAGGTGGAGCTCATGACTGGTCGCAGCGCGCCTGTGGAAGCAATGCGCGGCGCTCTTAAAAAAGCGACTATGCTGACTAACCTATGACAGCGCAAATTATCATTTGGATGCTCGCCGGTATTGCGGCAGTTCTTGTGGTCGGCTGGGCGACGGTGAGTGGCCCTGAGTATTTGAATCCCTATTTTGAACGTGCTGGCCTGCGCGCCCGCACGCGAGTCGAATACGCGCTGATAAGTGCGTTACCCACTGCGTTTGTGGCGGTGTTTGGTACGCGCGACCCCTTCCTCGTGGCGACGCTACCTTTGGTGGCGCTGTTTTCGCTCATGGTTTTGATTGACGCAACCACGAAGAAGCAACCGAATGTGCTCACGTTCCTCGCCATGGCAGCCCTCGTCGTAGGCGGTGTTCTGGGCATGATCGTTCGGCTCATCGGTTTTCATCACGGCACTTCCCTGGTTGGGATCGCGGTTGGAATCGTGGTCTGGCTGTTCCCCCTGTGGCTGCTCAATCGTGTTGGAGGAGGCGTTGGCCTAGGGGATGTGAAGCTTGCGCCCGTCCTGGGCGGCTGGCTTGGCCTCTACGGTGCGGGCGTCGCGTTTGGGGGATTGCTCACGGCTGTGATTGTGGGCGGAATCTACGCGCTCGTGCTTCTCACGCTTGGCAAGGTGAAGTGGAGTTCGACCGTGGCGTTCGGCCCGGCCCTCGTGATTGGTGCGCTGGTCTCCTGGTTCGTGACGGGTGGCGCTGTCTCACCTTGGTAGCGGGTCGGCACAATGGTTGCCGGTTGTGTCACACTTGATTCATGATCAGGTGGATGAGTGCAGGTGAATCGCACGGAGAAGCTCTTGTTGGGATTATCGATGGCGTGCCTAAGGGCGTGCATGTCGATACTGCTGGACTTGCCGCGGAACTGTATCGCCGCCGTCTCGGTCATGGTCGAGGGGCCCGCCAAAAGTTTGAGCAAGACGTTGTGCGGATTCTTGGAGGGGTTCGCCACGGTGTAACAATGGGCTCGCCTGTTGCGATTGAGGTTGCGAACTCTGAATGGCCTAAGTGGCAGGTCGTGATGAGTGCGGATCCGGTTGATCCGCAGGATCTTCTTATTGACGCCGGCACGGGTGATGAGCGCGAGGTTGCGCGCAACCGCCCGCTTACGAGGCCGCGCCCGGGGCACGCTGATTTTGCCGGGATGATGAAGTTCGATCACGATGATGCCCGCCCCGTGCTGGAGCGTGCTTCCGCTAGAGAAACCGCGATGAGGGTTGCGTTGGGCTACGTTGCGAAACAGTTCTTGCGTGAGGTTGCGGGTATTGAGATCGTCTCGCACGTGGTTGCGGTTGGAAAGGAAACTTCGAGCGCACCCGTTCCAGAGCCAAAAGACCAAGAGGCGCTAGACGCGAGTGACGTGCGCACGCTCGATGCCGATGCGGCCGTGCGCTTCACGGCGGCGATCGACGAGGCGAAGAAGAGCGGTGACACCATTGGCGGAGTCGCCGAGGTTGCCGCCTACAATCTTCCCGTTGGCATCGGCTCCTACACGCAGTGGGACGAGCGCCTGGATGCCCGCCTCGCTTCGGCCCTCATGTCGATTCAAAGTGCAAAGTCGGTTGAGATCGGCTCGGGTCAGGTGGATGAGCTTGGCTCCGCGGCGCACGACGAAATTCTTGTAGATCCGGCAATGCACCGCGCGTCTAACCGTGCGGGTGGCATTGAGGGCGGCATGTCGAACGGCGAGCCGATCGTTGCACGCGTTGGTTTTAAGCCGATCTCAACGGTTCCGCGCGCTAGAAAAACTATTGATCTTGCAACGGGCGAGCAGGCGGCTGCCCTGCACCAGCGTTCGGATGCCAGCCAAATCGTGCCTGCCGCCGTGATTTGCGAGTCGATGATGGCTCTTACTATCGCGAACTCGATTACCGAAATGTTCGGCACGGGTTCTGTCGAGCGAATCCGCGCCGAAATTGAGGAATACTCTCGCGGGGTCTCAAAGCGGGTGGATGGATGAGCATCGTTTTAGTAGGCCTTCCAGGGAGTGGGAAAACAAGGCTCGGCATGCGGATAGCTGAGGCGAAGGGGTTGCCCTTCGTGGATCTCGACCGCGAGATCGAGCAAAGCAGCGGCAAGACCGTCCCGGAGCTATTCGAGATTGGTGAGGCGCACTTTCGCGACCTGGAACGCGATGCGCTTCGGCGCGCTCTTGAAGGCCCGGACGCCCTCATTTCGACAGGTGGCGGAATCGTCGAGAGGCCTGAGAATAGGGAGTTACTTAAGGAAAAGCTCGTAGTATTTCTCGACATCGATGTGGAGGAGGCGATTCGCCGCGCGAGTCGCAGCCACACGCGCCCACTCCTAGCAGACGGGGTGGAGGAGCGGATGCGCGCGCTTTCTGCCCGCCGGGATGCCTGGTACCGCGAGGTTGCGTCGGTGCGGGTGAGTCTTGGAGCCGCATCGAAAGAGCAAAATACTGCGAAGATTTTGAAAGCATTAGAAGGCTTCGATGGCAAAGGAGGATCAGATGCCCATTGTTGAAGTAAACGCAGATCGCAACTACAAGGTAGTTATCGGCTCGGGAGTGCTAGACCAGGTTGCCTCCAGCCTAGACCGGCGCGACTACATGAAGGCTCTAATCATCCACCCAAGTAGTGTCACGGATATTGCGAAGCGGGTTGGTAAGCACCTGGAGGATGCCGACATTGAGGTTAGCTACTTCGTGCATCCCGACGGCGAGGCCGGTAAGACCGTGGAGGTGCTAACCGAGGCGTGGCGCGCTGCAGGCGACAATCATCTTGGCAGGCGTGACCTGATTGTTGGAGTTGGTGGGGGAGCCACTACAGACTTGGCTGGTTTCACGGCCGCCACGTGGCTTCGCGGCGTGTCCGTGCTGCAGGTGCCGACCACGCTTCTTGGCATGGTTGACGCTGCAGTTGGTGGCAAGACGGGTATTAACACGGTGCACGGTAAAAATCTTGCCGGCTCTTTCTACTCGCCGATCGCAGTGGTTGCAGACATCGATGTGCTGGCCACGCTGCCCGACGCGGAGTTCCGCGCGGGTATGGGTGAGGTCATTAAGTGCGGTTTCATCCACGATAAGTCGATCTCGGATTTGGTGGCCGAAGAGGGCCCGATTTCGAAGAGTTCGCTGCACCTAATCCAGCTCGTCACGAAGGCTGTGAAGGTGAAGGCGAAGGTCGTGAGCTCAGACTTGAAGGAGTCGGGAGTACGCGAGATTTTGAACTACGGTCACACTCTTGCGCACGCGATTGAGAAGCTTGAAAACTATGAGGTTCGCCATGGCGACGCCGTTGCGATCGGTATCGTATTTGCGGCCCATGTTGCTGAGGAGCTCGGTGTTGGTAGTAGGGCGTGGCGCCTCGAGCAGGAGTCTGTGCTCGTGAAGCAGGGGCTTCCCACCTCGTGGCATTGCGAGAACTTCGATACGCTACTTGACGTTATGGGCTCGGATAAGAAGGTCCGTGCGGGCCAGGTCCGCATGGTGCTCACGTCGAATAGTGGTTGCACCGCGGTGCGGATCGTCCAGCCCGAGGAGCTGCGTCTTGCGGCGATTGCAATGGGAGTGATTGATGCCTAACCAGATCGTTTTGATCGGTGTTTCAGGAGCTGGGAAAACGGCTGTGGGCGAGCAGATTGCCGCGCAGTCGGGCGCCGATTTTCACGATTTTGACGCGTATTTCGAGCGTTTGATAGGGGAGGATCCCTCTGAGTTTCTTGTTCGCAGGGGCGAGCAGGCGTACGAGGAAGCTTCTCTAAAGGTTGCTCGGGAGATTCTTGGTGCAGATGGTGTTGTGGCTCTTTCTCCGGGTTCTACCCGCGAGGAGGAGGTGGCGCAGCTGCTTGGAAAGCTTCGCGAGAGTGGGGCGACGGTTGTGGAGTTGTTTGCCGATACGTCGACTCTGATGCGCAGGACGGGGCTGAACGCTCCTCGGTCGGTGGCTCTTGGGCCGACGAGGAGGATTCTTGCCGACATGGTGGCGAGCTACCGGGCGGATTTTGAGGGGCTTGCAGACCTAGTGATCGATACCTCACTGTCGAAACCTGAGCACGTGGCGAGTCGGATACTCGCATTTACCGCGTAAATCGGGTTATCCTATAGCGGAACTAAAACTCAAACTGTAAGGAACATTCGTGGCAACGACTAATGATTTGAAGAACGGAATGGTTCTGAACATCGACAACCAGCTGTGGTCGGTGGTCGAGTTTCAGCATGTGAAGCCTGGCAAGGGCCCGGCGTTCGTACGTACGAAGATCAAGAATGTTCTAACTGGCAAGATCGTTGATAAGACGTTTAACGCTGGCGTGAAGGTTGAGACCGCTACGGTTGACCGCCGCGACATGACGTACCTGTACCAGGATGGCAACGACTACGTGTTCATGGACGCATCCACCTACGATCAGGTTCTCGTGACCGCCGAGGTTGTTGGCGACCTGAAGAACTACATGGTTGAGAACCAGGACGCGATCGTTTCGATGTATGAGGGTCGCGTGCTCGCCGTTGACCTTCCTGCGAACGTTGTTCTTGAGATCACCTACACCGAGCCGGGTGTTCAGGGCGACCGCTCCAACGCTGGCACGAAGCCGGCCACGGTTGAGACGGGCTACGAGGTGCAGGTGCCGCTGTTCGTTGATCAGGGTACGCGCATCAAGATTGATACCCGCACGGGCGAGTACGCTGGCCGCGTGAACGACTAATGAAGCATAGGATCACGTCTAGAACGCGCGCCCGCAAGCGTGCTGTAGACACGATTTTTGAGGCGGACCAGCGCGGGGAGCTTTCTCCGGATGGTATTCGCGAACTCCTTGCCGCGCGCAAACAGGTGACTGCGGCGCAGACTCCGCTCCCGGAGTATGCGATCGAGATTGTGGAGGGGATTGCGGAGCGCATTTATCAGATCGACGATCTGCTTGTGCTTCACACGACCACTCGCGATTTTGATAGGTTGCCGTCTGCGGATCGCGCGATTTTGCGCGTTGGCGCGTGGGAGATCGTGTGGAATAACGACGTGCCGCCGGTAACTGCGATTGATGAGGCGGTTACGATCGCGAAGGAGATCTCGACGGATGATTCTCCGGGTGTGGTAAACGGTATTCTCGACGCGGTTCGTAAGGATGCGGCGAGGGTGCGCCAGACGGATGAGGCGTTTGCTGCGGCACTTGCTCCGCGCGACGAGGAGTCTGATGAGCCGGATGAGACCGGCGAAGCACTCGATGATTCGAGTGAACAATTGAATATTTCTTGATGAGACGCCCGAGACGGTTTACCGGCTCGGGCGTTACATTTTAGGTATCGATCCTTTAAAGCCGTCCTGTGAGGCGGGAAAGGTGGAGTTTATGCCACAGGTGAAGACGGTTCTCGATGAGGGCCAGGTTTCGCGCGCTGTGTCGCGCATTTGCTATGAGGTTGTGGAGCGCACTGAGGGCGCTAGTGATCTGGTGGTGCTGGGTATCCCGACGAGGGGAGTGCCTCTCGCTGATCGGTTTGCAAAGAGGCTGACGGAGATCACGGGCGAGAAGATTGAGGCCGGTGCGCTCGACATTACGATGTACCGCGACGATTTGGCGAGCAATCCGATTCGCACGCCGCATCCGACGGAGATTCCCGATGGTGGTATTGACGGCAAGACGGTGATTCTTGTTGATGATGTGCTTTACACGGGTCGCACGGTGAAGGCTGCACTTGATGCCCTGTTTGATTTGGGGCGTCCTCGCGAGGTGAAGCTCGCCGTTTTGGTTGATCGCGGTCACCGCGAACTGCCGATTCGCCCTGATTTTGTGGGCAAGAATCTTCCTACGTCTCGCAGGGAATCCGTTGAGATTGAACTGGCTGAGATTGATGGGGCCGACCGCGTTGTTATTCGGGAGAAGTAGTGAAGCACCTGATTTCGATTGAGGATTTGAGTTTGGAGGAGGCGCTTCGCCTTCTCGACGTTGCGGAGGCGATGGCTGCAACGCAGTCGCGGGCGGTTAAGAAGTTGCCGACGCTTCGCGGTAAGACGGTTATTAACCTGTTTTTTGAGGATTCGACTCGCACGAGGCTTTCGTTTGAGGCTGCGGCTAAGCGCCTGTCTGCCGATGTGATCAACTTTTCGGCGAAGGGCTCGTCGGTTTCTAAGGGTGAGTCTTTGAAAGACACGGCTCTGACCTTGCAGGCGATGGGAGCGGACGCCGTAGTTGTGAGGCACCGCAGTTCGGGTGCGGCACACCGTCTCGCGCACGCGGGTTGGATCAAGCTCCCGGTGTTGAATGCGGGAGATGGCACGCATCAGCATCCCACGCAGGCGCTGCTCGACGCGATGACGCTTCGCCGCCACTACACGAACGAGGGTCGCCCGGCCGAACCGGGTTCGACTTTGGAGGGCGCGCACGTCGTAATCGTTGGCGACATTCTCCACTCGCGCGTTGCCCGCTCGAACGTCGACCTCATGTCGATGCTCGGCGCCCGCGTCACGCTGGTGGCGCCGCCAACGCTAATGCCGGTTGGCGTTGAGGGCTGGCCGTGCGACGTAACTTATGATTTCGATGAGGCGCTTGCGCAGGGCCCCGACGCGGTGATTATGCTGCGGGTTCAGCGCGAGCGCATGAGCGCTGCGGGTGGCGGCTACTTCCCGTCTCCCGCGGAGTACCACCACTCGTACGCCCTTGATATCGACCGCTTTGAGCGGCTGAACAAGCGTGCGGTGATTATGCATCCGGGTCCCCTAAACCGTGGTTTGGAGATCTGCGCGCAGGCGGCTGATTCGAGCCGTTCTGTGATTGTCGAACAGGTAAACAACGGGGTGAGCGTGCGAATGGCTGCGCTCTACCTACTTCTCGCGTCAAAGGAGAGCATCCATGAGTAAAGAGATTCTGTTTGTAGGCGCACGCCCCTACGGTGAAGAGCCCGCTGATATTGCGGTTCGAGGTGACAAGATCGTTGCGGTCGGCGATGAGGCGAGGGCCGCTGTTCCGAATGCGGAGGTTATCGATGTAGCCGGCCTGGTGGCATTGCCTGGCCTAGTTGACCTGCACACGCACCTGCGCGAGCCGGGTCAGGAGGACGCGGAGACTGTGTTTACGGGTACTCGCGCGGCGGCAGTTGGTGGCTACACGTGCGTGTTCGCGATGGCGAATACGAATCCGGTTGCCGATACGGCTTCGGTTGTGGAGCAGGTGAAGGCGCTCGGTGAGCGCGCCGGCTTCGTTGAGGTTTACCCGGTTGGTGCCGTGACCGCTGGCCTGGAGGGCAAGACCCTCTCGGCGATGAGCGCGATGGCGAACTCGGAGGCGAAGGTGCGCGTGTTTTCCGACGATGGCAAGTGCGTTGCCGACCCCGTCCTAATGCGCCGCGCACTCGAATACGTGAAGACGTTCGGAGGCGTTATCGCGCAGCACGCTCAGGATCCTGCGCTAACGGAGGGCTCGCAGATGAACGAGTCGCCCCTTTCGGCAAAGCTTGGTCTAACCGGTTGGCCGGCAGTTGCCGAGGAGGCGATTATTGCCCGAGATATCGCGCTTTGTGATCACGTTGGTTCGCGATACCACGTGCTTCACGCCTCCACGAAGGGCTCGATTGAGCAGATTCGCGAGGCGAAGCGACGCGGAGTGAACGTAACCGTTGAGGCAACCCCTCACCACCTGTACCTAACCGAGGAGCGCGCGAGCTCCTACGATCCGCGCTACAAGGTGAATCCTCCGCTTCGCTCTGCCGCAGACGTTGAGGCGCTGCGCGACGCGCTGGAAGACGGCACGATCGACGTGGTGGGTACGGATCATGCTCCGCACCCGCTGGAGAGCAAGGACTGCGAGTGGCAGGCCGGCGCGTTTGGCATGACAGGCCTTGAGACCGCGCTTCCTGTGCTGATCACGACGATGGTTGACACGGGCCGCATGACGTGGCGTGACATTGCGAGGGTCATGTCGGAGAAGCCGGCCAAGATCGGGCTTGCAGAGGGGCAGGGGCAGCCGATCGAGGAGGGCTCGTTTGCGAACCTCGCGTTTGTTGATCCGAGCGTTGAGCGCGTGATCGATGAGAACAAGCAGTGGTCGCGTTCGACGAACACCCCGTACGTTGGGGAGACCTTGAAGGGCCAGGTTATGTACACGGTCTACCGCGGTAAGATCACGGTTCGCGAGGGCGAGCCTGTAGGGGAGGATAAGTGAAACCCGCACTCCTGATCACTTCTGACGGCCACGTTTTCCGCGGCTCCGCCTATGGTGCGAGCGGCTTCGTAAGCGGCCTCGTAGAGATCGATTCATCTGTATCCGATTACCAAAAGAGCCTGGAGGCAGCGACAAGCTCTGGCAAGGTCGTGGTGTTCACGACCCCGCACATTGGAAACGTGGGTGTGAGCGCAAATCCGGCTCTGGTTGCCTCCGGAATCGTGGTGCGTGAGGCGGCGCTGCGAGCCTCGAACTGGCAGTCGCAGGGCGAGCTTGAAACCGCGCTTGAAGACGCCGGCGTGGTTGGCATTCAAGAGGTTGATACGCGCGCGCTTGTGAAACTGGCTATTCGCGACGAGTCGCTTCGGGTGGGCATCTTCTCGGGTGGGGAACTACCCGAGGTTGATATTGATGCTCCGCTTCCAAAGAGCATTGTCGAGCAGATGTGTGATCGCGTTAGGGAGGCTAAGTAATGCCGCGCAGAGAAGATCTAAAGTCCGTTCTCGTGATCGGCTCGGGCCCGATTGTGATCGGCCAGGCGTGCGAGTTCGACTATTCGGGTTCGCAGGCTTGCCGCGTGCTTCGCGAGGAGGGCGTTCGCGTTATCCTCGTGAATTCGAATCCGGCGACGATTATGACGGATCCGAATATGGCGGATGCAACCTACATTGAGCCGATCACCACTTCCGTGATTGAGCAGATTATTGAGAAGGAACGCCCGGATGCGCTCCTGCCAACGCTCGGCGGCCAGACGGCGCTGAACGCGGCGATGAATCTTGCCGAGGCGGGGATTCTTGAAAAGTATGGCGTGGAGATGATCGGTGCGAGCGCCGACACGATCCGCGCAGGTGAGGATCGCGACGAGTTCAAGGCCGTGGTCGAGGCTTGCGGCGCCGAGGTGGCGCGTTCTCGCATTGCACACTCGCTCGAAGACGCGTTCAAGGCGGCTGACGAGCTCGGCTACCCCCTCGTTGTGCGTCCCTCGTTCACGATGGGCGGCCTGGGCTCTGGTTTTGCTCACAATGAGGAGGAATTGACGCGGTTCGTGGAGCACGGCTTACGCGATTCGCTGACCACCGAGGTGCTCCTCGAGGAGTCGATCCTTGGCTGGAAGGAACTCGAGCTCGAGGTGATTCGCGACCGTACGGGTCACACGATGCTCGTGACGACAATCGAGAACGTCGACCCGGTTGGCGTTCACACGGGTGACTCGATCACGGTTGCACCCGCGCTCACGCTCACCCAGGGTGAGATCGACGAGCTGGTGCGCATCGGTAGCGATGTGATCGAAAAGGTTGGCGTGAACCAGGGCGGCTGTAACATCCAGTTCGCACTCAACCCGGCCGATGGGCGCATTGTCGTGATTGAGATGAATCCGCGCGTGTCTCGCTCCTCCGCGCTCGCTTCGAAGGCTACGGGTATTCCGATTGCGAAGATCGCGGCGCGTCTTGCGATTGGCTACAACCTTGACGAGATCCAGTCGGATATCGCGCCCGCGCGCACTGCGGCTGACTCGCCGATGATCGACTACGTTGTGGTGAAGGTTCCGCGCTTTGCGTTCGAGAAGTTCCCCGCTTCCGACCAGACGCTTACCACGTCGATGAAGTCGGTTGGTGAGGCCATGGCGATTGGCCGCACGTACTCCGAGGCTTTGCTGAAGGCACAGCGTTCGATCGACAAGGCGGGAGTGTCGTTCCACTGGGATGGCGAGGCGCCGGATGAGGAGCAGATCGAGCAGATCCTAAAGAAGGCGGCAACTCCAACGCAGGATCGTCTCGTGCTCGTGCAGCAGGCGATCCGCGGCGGTGCAACCACCGAGCAGATCAATGAGGCGACGGCTATCGACCCGTGGTTCATCGACCAGATGCAGCTGATCGAATCGGTTGCGCGCGAAATCATGGACGCCGACGCGCTTTCTGCAAGCGTGCTTCGCCGGGCTAAGCGCCACGGTTTCTCCGACTCTCAGATCGCGTCGATTCGCGGCATGTCGGAGGAGGTTGTGCGCGAGATTCGCCGCGCTTACCGCATTCACCCGGTGTACAAGGCCGTGGATACCTGCGCGGGTAGGTTCGATGCGGAAACGCCGTACTACTACTCGACGTATGAGGATTTCTCCGAGATCGAGCAGCGCGAGCGGCCCGCGGTGATTATCCTTGGTTCGGGCCCGAACCGTATTGGTCAGGGTATTGAGTTCGACTACTCGTGCGTGCACGCAACCTTGGCGCTCCAGGATGAGTACGACACGATTATGGTGAACTGCAACCCGGAGACGGTTTCGACCGACTACGACATTTCCTCGCGCCTCTACTTTGAGCCGCTGACGCTTGAAGACGTGCTTGAGGTTTATGAGACGGAGCAGGCGGCCGGCCCGATTGCGGGCGTTCTCGTGCAGCTTGGCGGCCAGACTCCGCTCGCGCTCGCCGACGAGTTGGAGGCGGCTGGCGTGCCGATCGTTGGCACGAGTCCGGCTTCGATCAACCTGGCTGAAGACCGGGAGGCGTTTGGCCGCGTGCTAGACGAGGCGGGTTTGCCCGCTCCCGCGCACGAGACCGCAACAAGTGCGACCGCAGCGCTTGAGGCGGCCCTCGAGGTCGGTTACCCGATCCTGGTTCGCCCCTCGTTCGTGCTCGGTGGTCGCGGCATGGAGATCATCTACTACGAGGAGGGCCTCGTCGACTACCTCGAGCGCTTTGGCGATGAGGCGTTCGCAAACGGGCCGCTCCTCATCGACCGCTTCCTCGACGACGCGGCGGAGATTGACGTGGACGCGCTCTATGACGGTGAGGAACTGTTCATGGGTGGCATCATGGAGCACATTGAGGAGGCGGGTATCCACTCTGGCGACTCGGCTTGCGTGATGCCTCCGATGACTCTGTCCGAGCGTCAGATCGACCGGATTGTGCGCTCAACTGAGGCGATCGCGAAGGGCGTTGGCGTGCGCGGCCTTTTGAACATTCAGTTCGCTTTAGCGGCCGACGTGCTCTACGTGATTGAGGCGAATCCGCGCGCATCGCGCACGGTTCCATTCGCGTCGAAGTCGTCGGGTGTGTCGCTTGCTCGCGCGGCGGCGAAGATCCAGATGGGCGAGACAATTGCGCAGTTGCGTAGCCGCGGTGAGCTTCCCGCGCGCGATCAGCGCAGTCACGAGATGGACGAGCCGGTTTCGGTTAAGGAAGCTGTGCTCCCGTTCGACCGTTTCCGCGACTCAAGCGGCGACGTCGTGGATTCGCTACTCGGCCCTGAGATGCGTTCCACGGGTGAGGTTATGGGCCTCGACAGGTCGTTCCCGGCTGCTTACGCGAAGTCCCAGGATGCCGCTTACGGTGGCTTGCCGACCAGTGGCACGGTCTTCATCTCGATTGCGGATTCGGACAAGCGCGGCATGATCCTGCCGACCGCAAAGCTCGTGGAAATGGGCTTCAAGGTGCTCGCAACCGCCGGCACGGCCTCGGTGCTTCGCCGCAACGACATTGAGGTTGAGGTTGTCGCGAAGGAGTCCGAGCGCAAGGGTGGCGAGCAGACGGTTACCGACCTCATCTATTCGGGCGAAATCGACATGATTGTGAACACCCCGCAGGGTGAGTCTGAGCGCCGCGACGGCTACAAGATTCGCGCGGCCGCAACCTCCTCGGGCAAGGCGATCATCACGACGCTGCCGGCTTTCAACGCGGCTGTGCGTGCGATTGAGGCGAACCGCGCGGGCCAGTTCTCGATCAAGTCACTCCAGGAGTGGGATGTTGAGCGTGAGGCGAGGAGGCAGGCCCATGCCTGAGGCATTTGGTGCTCGCCTAGAGCGAGCGATTGAGGAGCGCGGCCCGGTGTGCGCCGGCGTCGACCCGCACGCAAGGCTTCTGTCCGCATGGGGTTTGCCCGACACAGCCCAGGGATTGGCCGAGTTTTCTAAGCGCGCACTCGAGGGGCTTGCCGGTGCGGCGGCGATTAAGCCGCAGTCGGCATTCTTCGAGCGCTTCGGCTCGGCCGGTATCGCCGTGCTGGAGGAGCTGCTCGCCGGTGCGCGAGAGCTAGGCGTACTGACCGTGCTCGACGTGAAGCGCGGAGACATCGGCTCGACGATGGCCGGCTACGCTGACGCGTACCTGCCGGCCGGCGCCCCTATCGAGGCTGACGCGATCACGGTTGCTCCCTACATGGGCCCGGCCGCGTTCGATGCAACCGCGGAGCTTGCCGCGAAGCACGGTAAGGGTTTGTTCGCGCTTGCCCTCACGTCCAACCCGGAGGGTGCGACCCTGCAGCGTTCGATCGGCGAGGGCCAAACCGTGGCCGGCCGCGTCGTGGCGTGGGCGGGGGAGAAGAACCGCGAGTTCGTGCCTGAAAACAAGATTGGCTCGTTCGGCGTGGTTATCGGCGCGACGATACCGGACCGCTCCGAGGTGCTAGGCGAAGCCCTCACAGGTTTCACCGGCCCGATCCTCATGCCCGGTTTTGGTGCGCAGGGAGGCAGCGTGCAAGCCTCGGATGCGAACCTCAACATTCTCGTGTCGTCCTCGCGCGCGATCCTGCAGGCCGGCCCAAACCCGGCTAACCTGCGCGCCGCCCTCGAGGCGACGAACCTTGAAATTAGGCGCACTCTTGCCGAGGTCTCATAATGAGAGGCATGGAAAAACATCGTCTAACAGTGCTTGTTGGTCCAACCGCGGTTGGAAAAGGAACGGTCGTTGCGCGCCTACTCGAGCTGTACCCCGAGATTTACCTTTCAATCTCGGCGACAACGCGCCCGGCTCGCCCCGGTGAGGTGGATGGTAAACACTACCATTTCATTTCGCGCGAGAAGTTCAAGCAGATGGTAGACGAGGGTGATTTCCTGGAGTGGGCCGAGGTTCACGGCATGAACTACTACGGCACGCCGCGCCGCCCGATTGAGGAGGCACTCGAGTCTGGCCGTGCAGCCCTGCTGGAGATCGACCTTGCCGGTGCGAGGCTCGTGCGAGAGCAGATGCCGGATGCGCACATGATTTTCCTCGCGCCTCCCTCTTGGGATGAACTGGTTTCGCGTCTTCGCGGCCGCGGCTCGGAGACGGAGGAGGAGATGGAGCGCCGCCTCCAAACCGCGCGCCTAGAGATGGAAGCGCAGGGCGAGTTCGATGAGGTTGTTGTGAACCTAGAGGTGGATCGCACAGCGCGTGAGCTGGCTAGTCTCATGGGGTTAGCGTAGTATTTAACAGTTACGTAACAAGGAGGATTCATGTCGGGAATCGTCGCCCATCCTGAAGGCATTACAAACCCGCCGATCGATGAGCTCATGGAGAAGGTCGATTCGAAGTACGCTCTGGTTGTTTTCGCTGCTCGCCGCGCGCGTCAGATTAACTCCTACAACCTGCAGCTCGAGTCGAACATGGTCCAGTTCGTAGGTCCGGTTGTTCCGGTTGAGGCGGATGACAAGCCGCTTGGTACCGCGCTTCGTGAGATTAACGAGGGTCTGCTGGTCATGGAAGAAGCTCCGGACCTCGACTAACGCGAGTAGATCCAAGTGAGTACTAATCTGGGTGCCGGCCGCCCGCCTCGGCGAATCATTGTTGGGGTAGGGGCCGGCATTGCTGTATACAAGGTGCCCGCGGTTGTTCGCCATTTTGTGAAGGCGGGTGACTCGGTTCGGGTGATGCCGACGGAGGCGAGTCTCAACTTCGTTGGGAAGGCCACGTGGCAGGCGCTTAGTGGCGCTCCCGCGCACACCGGCGTTTTTGATGAGGAGGCGGGTGTCGACCACGTTGAGGCCGCGCGCGGCGCGGATCTCATCGTTATTGCTCCGGCAACGGCTGACCTCATTGCCCGCATTCACGCCGGTCTTGCCGGGGATTTGCTAACCACCACGGTTCTGGCTTCTACCGCCCCGGTTTTGCTGGTGCCCGCGATGCATACGGCGATGTGGAACAATCCGGCAACCAAGCACAATGTTGAGCAGTTGAGGGCGCGCGGTATCCACATTTTGGAGCCGGTTTCTGGCGACCTGTCTTCTGGCGACAAGGGTGCGGGCCGCATGCCCGAGCCTGAAGCTATTTGGCAGCGGGCTGAAGAGATCCTCGCCGCAGGCCAAAACGGGCCCGTCCGAGACTTGGAGGGCGTGAAGGCGTTTGTGACGGCGGGCGGCACGAGGGAGCCGATCGACCCTGTTCGCTTCGTCGGTAACCACTCCTCTGGACGCCAGGGGGCGGCAATCGCTCAGGCGCTGGTGGAGCGCGGCGCGGAAGTAACCCTGTTCAGCGCAAACGTAGACGATCGCCTCATACCAGCGGGTGTGCGCGTGGTTGAAACACCGTCGGCGCTACAGATGCACCAGGCCGTGCTAGAGGCAGCACCAGAGCACGACATGGGTTTCTTCGTAGCCGCTGTTGCGGATTTTAGGCCCGCAAAAACGGCGACAAAAAAGGTGAAGAAATCGGCGGCCAATGAGGATGGTTGGAGCCTCGAAATGGTTCGCAATCCCGACATTTTGGCCGAGACCGCTAAGGCCTTCCCGGGTCTGCTGTGCGTTGGATTCGCCGCGGAGACGGGTTCAGACGAAGAGATTCTCGAGTTTGGTCGCGCGAAGGCTCGCAGCAAGGGCGCTAAATACATTGCAATCAACAGGGTTGGAGGCGGCCTAGGGTTTGGCACACTCGACAACCAGGTTGTGGTTGTAGATGGCGAAGGTAACGAAGTGCTGTCTACATCTGGAAGTAAACTCGAGGTGGCGAGAGCAATTGTGGCTCTAGCAAGCGGGCACTCAGAGACTCAAAATAGGTGAACCTAATGAAGAAAAAAGGCTCTTTTCAAAAAGGGCCTTTTTCTTTTGCGAATCTTTATCATTAGTCCTAGGGCAGCGCCGGTCACAACGTGTATGCTGTTCGTGTTTCGGCCTTGTTCGTTCCTTAGGTCACAGTGGCGAGGAAGCGCTGAAAAATTTCAGGGCAAGGGGCTAGCCGGCCCGGAGTCAAGCAGAAGAGAGTTTACAAATGATTAATGTTCCACTGTTTTCGTCGGAGTCCGTAACGAGCGGGCACCCAGATAAAGTTTGTGATCAGATTTCCGACGCCATTTTGGACGCGGCACTTGCGCAGGATCCTAAGACCCACGCAGCCGTTGAAGTTTTGGCAACGACGAACCGCGTGATCGTAGCCGGTGAACTCTCAACTACCGCCGACCTCGACATCGACCAAATCACTCGCGACATGATCCGCGAGATTGGCTACACGGATCCGGATATCGGGTTCGATGCTGATTCGGTTGAGATTACGAACATCATGGATCAGCAGTCCGCCGACATTGCGCAGTCCGTTGAGCGTTCGCTTGAGGCGCGCGAGGAGGACTCCGAGGATGCGCTATCCGCTCAGGGTGCTGGCGACCAGGGCCTCATGTTCGGCTACGCGACGAACGAGACCCCGAGGTTCATGCCCCTGCCGATCCACGTTGCGCACACACTTGCAGTGAAGCTCGAGGAAGTGCGTCGAAGCTCCATGCCTGGTCTTCGTCCCGATGGCAAGACGCAGGTTACGGTTCGTATCGAAGACGATCGTCCGGTTGCGATCGACACGGTTGTTGTTTCCACCCAGCACGTGGCGGAGCTTTCCCTCGGTGAAATCCGCGAGGGTGTTAAGGAACTTATCGTTGATCCCGTTCTCGCAGAACTTGCTGAACAGTACGACACGAGCAATACGAGGCTCCTCATTAACCCGTCTGGCCGTTTCGTAGTTGGTGGTCCCGCTGGCGACACTGGACTTACCGGCCGCAAGCTGATCGTAGACACGTACGGTGGTTTCGCTCGCCACGGTGGCGGCGCATTCTCCGGTAAGGACGCCTCGAAGGTGGACCGCTCGGCCGCGTACGCAACCCGCTGGATTGCAAAGACGGTTGTTGCGGCAGGCTTGGCGGATCGCTGTGAGGTTCAGGTGTCTTACGCGATTGGCCGTGCAGAGCCTGTTGGCCTGCGCATCGACACGTTTGGCACGGGCAAGGTGTCGGACGTCGAGCTGCAGAAGGCTGTGAACCAGGTGTTCGATCTTCGCCCCGCGGCGATCATCCAGAACCTGAAGCTCACGAAGCCCGGCTTCAAGGAAGTTGCGGCATACGGCCACTTCGGGCGCCTAGGTGTTACGTGGGAAGACACTTCTCTAGCAGATGACCTAATCGCCGCTATCGGCTAGCTTTTAGTACTCGTGATGGAGCCCAGTTCGCTGGGCTCCATTTCGTTGCGCTGGTGCTTTGTAAAAATATTTGTCCGTCCCCGCAACTATCATTGAAACATGTCGAACCAACAGCCTTCCCTCCTCGGCGATGAGAGCGCCGGGCGCGTGGCGCGCGTGCTCGTAGACACGCCCGTGCCGCACCTTGACCGCCTGTTCGACTACGCGATTGGCGAGCACGACGTTCAGGTTGGCTCCCTCGTCCGAGTGAAAATGAGTGGGCGACGCATGAACGGTTTCGTCATAGAAATCGCCGAACACTCCGAGTTTGAGGGAAAGCTCGCGCCGATTGAGCGCGTGGTTTCCGCGGTGCCACTCGTTAATGAGCGCATGATTAACCTTGGCCGCGATCTAGCGCGGCGCAACGGTACTTCACTTGCGAAGGTGCTCGGCGCGATGGTGCCCGATAGGCACGCGAGTGCGGAGAAGTCTTTCCTTAGCCACTGGAATCGCCAGGCGGGAATGCCAAGCCCCGGAGGCGTTGGCACTCCTTCGGATATCTGGAACTTTTTTGCAGGAGGCGCGGCCCTTCTAAAACGCATTGGGAGCGGCGAGTCGCCGCGAGCGGTATGGCAGCTTCTGCCCGGGGTTTATCCGGCGACGTTGGAGCCGCATCCGTTTGTCGATCTCGTGCGGGAGAGTTTGAACTCGGGGCGCCGGGCGTTGATCGTTGTGCCGACCGCGAAGGACGTTACGCAAACGGCCCGAGTTTTTGAAGATACGGGTTGGAAGATTGCGACCCAAAGCTCGGAAGATACGAAGTACCGCCGCTACAAGACGTATCTTGAGATTTTGAGTGGGGGAGTGGACGTGGTGATTGGCACGCGCTCCTCGGTTTACTCGCCCCTACCCAATCTTGGGTTGATTCTCGTTGTCGATTCTGGTGACGATCGCTTGAGCGACCCGCAGGCTCCATACCTGTCGGCTCTCGATATTGCGATTCGTCGCAGTCACCTGGAGGGCGCAGCGCTAGTTAGCGCGGGCATGTCGATTTCGATTGCTGAGGCGCAGCTGATCCAGTCGCGTTGGGCGCCGCCCCTCGTTCCTGATCTTGAGGTTATGCGCGCTAAGACGGCGCAGGTGCAGGTGCCCGATGATTTCGATAGGGATAGGGAGGGGCCGGCCGGCTATTCGCGTATCCCTCCGTCGGTGCAGAGTTTTATTCGGCGCTCACTTGATGAGGGCCCGGTGCTCGTGCACGTGCCCTCAAGCGGTTGGGTGTCGGTAATCGTTTGTGACCGCTGTGGGCAGGGCGCGAGGTGTAGCTACTGTCACGGCCCGCTTAGGGGCCAGGCGGATGGCTCGCTTAGTTGCATGTGGTGTGACAGGCCCCAGGTGGGGTGGCGGTGCAACAACTGCGCGGGCACAAAATGGCGATCCACGCGGGTAGGCTCCGCACGGACCGCGGAGGAGTTTGGTCGCGCATTCCCCGGGGTAATCATTGAAATGGCTGACGGCGATCACCCGGTTCAGGAGTTCACGAAGACAAGCGGCATCGTCATTGCAACGCCGGGTTCTGAGCCGGTGGCAACAGAGGGCTACGCCGGCGCTGTCGTGCTCGACGCCTCCGCAATCTTGGGCCGACCGGAGCTGTGGGCGCCTTCGGAGGCAATACGCAGGTGGATGAACGTGCTAGGCCTAGTGCGACCGGAGGGCAAGATGGTGATCGTTGGGGTTCGCGACCAAATGATTCGCCAAGCCCTCATTCGCCGCGACCCACTCGGATTTGCAAGGCGACTACTGGATGAGCGCGAACAGCTACGCTTCTTCCCCTCCGTGTGCATGGTTGCGATCGATGGGGATAGGAAAGACGTAGACTCGTTCACCTCCGAACTTACCGTGCCGAAACGCTGCGAGCTCGTCGGAATCGCGCCAAGGGTTGGTAGGGACGTTCAAAAAACGTTCGGGCCCGACCAGACGCGAGCAATTTACCGATGCCCGTGGGACAGTGCCCAAACATTTATAGATTCGGTAAGAACCACTCAAATAGCTCGTAGCATGAAACGTGCGGGAGCCGTCAGCGTGCGTGTAAACCCATCCCAGCTGATCTAGAGGAGCAGACGAACTAAGGAGCAAGATTGCGAACGGTAGTTTTTGACCTCGGCCAGGTGGTCGTGAAGTGGGATCCCTATCGAGCCCAGGAGGGATTCATCTCCGAGGAGGAATGGGAAGACTTCCTTGAGCGCACCGATTTTTGGACGGTCAACCACGGGCTCGACGCCGGTAAAACAATCCGGGAGGTGCGCGAAGCATTCGCCCGCAGGTTCCCCTCAGACCTTGCAATCTTCGACCGGCACATCGAGAACTTTCCCCGTACCCTAACCGGCCCCGTGCCCGGAGTGGAGAAGATTATCGACGACCTGCACGCGTTCGGAGTAAAAACTGCGGTTCTTTCAAACTGGTCCGCGGAACTGTTTAAACACGCACTTACCGCCATGCCGGTTATCAACCGCCTTGGAATGAGGATCGTCTCTGGCGAAGTTGGCCTTGCAAAACCAGATCCCGCAATCTTTAGGCTCCTGCTAGAAAGGCTTCGCGAGCCGGCATCCAAAGTCGTTTTCATCGACGACAATGTGGCGAACATAGAGGCAGCTGGCGCACTTGGAATCGACGCAATCCTATTCCAAGATGCCACCCAGCTTCGCAGTGAACTTGCGAGCAGATGCATCATTCCAGCTACCGAGCGACGAAGCTAATAGCGCCGAAGTTCCTAGCTTCGACGGAGCCCCGCGTTTTCGCGAATAGTTAATGGTAAGGCCAACCAAGATAGACTAATAAAGTGAAGATCTTATTTGCCGGTACACCTGACGTTGCCATCCCAACCCTTGCCGCACTAAACGAATCAAACCACGAAGTCGTTGCGGTACTCACCAGAACTCCCGCGAGGCGCGGGCGCGGCCGCACGCTCTACCCCTCCGACGTGTCTGCGTGGGCAACCGAAAACGGGATCCGCGTAATCGAAGCCGACTCGCTGAAAGACCCCGAGGTTGCCAAACAAATCGTAGAAACCGGCGCCCAAATCGGCGTGGTCGTCGCCTACGGCGCACTCATTCCGCAAAGCGTTTTGGACTCCCTCGAATACGGTTGGATCAACCTTCACTTCTCGCCGCTGCCTCGCTGGCGCGGTGCGGCACCCGTACAACGCGCGATCGAAGCGGGCGATACGGTGACCGCCGTAGACATCTTCCAGCTTGAGGCGGGCCTCGATACCGGCCCGGTTTACTCAACTCGCACGGTCGAAATCGACGAAAACATCAATGCCGGCGACCTTCTCGACGAGTTGGCAACCATCGGAGCGGCAGACGTCGTTGACGTCGTCGACGCGCTAGAACTGGGCGTTGCTCGCGCCGTACCACAGGACGAGGAGGGAGCAACCTACGCGCACATGATCAAGCGCGAGGACCTCGCGATCGACTTCTCGCGGCCTGCACGAAGCGTTCACAACCAGGTGCGCGCAACTGCTCCCAGCCCGGGTGCCTACACGACGCTACCGGACGGGAAGCGCCTGAAAGTACTGCAAACGCGGGTTACAGACGCGCCTGCGACCAAGCCGGGCGCACTCACGGTAGAAAAGAACGCGGTGTTCGTGTCGGCAGCCGACTTGCAGTTAGAGTTGCTCCTTGTGGCTCCGGCAGGTAAATCTCATATGCGCGCAGCCGATTGGGCGCGCGGAGCAAGACTTTCGGAAGGATCGGTACTTGGAGGTAACGGCAATGAGTGATTTCAGGCGAGATAAAAGGTCTTCGCGCGGGGTAGAGGAGTCTCGCCGCGTCGCATATGAGGCGTTGCTCGCCGTTGAAACGAAGGACGCTTACGCGAACCTCGTGCTCCCTCCAATGCTCACGAAGGCGCGCCTGCAGGGCCGCGACGCCGGTCTTGCAACCGAACTCGTCTACGGCACGCTACGCTACCGCGGCCGCATCGACTGGGTTCTGTCTAAGTGCACGAACAGGCCGCTTGAGAATCTCGACCCGGAGGTTCGCGCGATCCTGCGCATGACCGCGCACCAGATTCTACACATGCGCATTCCGGACCACGCTTCGGTTGCCCAGGCGGTGGAGCTTGCAAAACAGGTGACGAGCCGCGGCACGGAGAAGTTTGTAAACGGTGTGGCACGCTCGATTGCGGATCACACGCCCTCCTGGTGGGAGGGGCAGATGCAAAAGATTGAGGACGACGCCGAACGCCTCTCGGTGATCTACTCGCACCCGCAGTGGATCATCCGCGCACTCGCCGCCGCCCTCCAGGCGCACGGACGCGACCCGCGAGAACTAGAAGACCTCCTCGCTGTAGACAACTCGAATCCAGACGTAACGCTGTGTGCGCGCCCGGGTCTCATCTTGCCGATCGACCTGGCTGAAGACGCGGAGTACTACCTGAAGACGTCCGCGCGCCCTGGCGACTTCTCCGAGTGGGCGGTAGTGATTTCGGGCGGTGACCCGGGCAGGTTGAAGGAGATCCGCGACGGCCGCGCAGCCGTGCAGGATGAGGGCTCCCAGCTCGTTGCAACCGCATTTGCCGAAACCGATGTGGAAGGCCCGGATCGAGAGTGGCTCGACATGTGCGCGGGCCCCGGCGGTAAAGCCGGCCTAGTCGGCTCGATTGCGCGTGCCCGTGAGGCTCACCTTCTTGCAAACGAGGTGACCCCGCACCGCGCCCAACTTGTAGAGCAGACTACTCGTCAGCTAGACAACGTGACCGTTCAGGTTGGCGACGGCCGCGACATTGAGGGCAAGTTCGACCGCATTATCCTCGACGCCCCCTGCACGGGCCTTGGCGCGCTGCGCAGGCGCGCGGAGTCACGCTGGCGTAAGTCCGTCACTGACCTGCCCTCCCTTGTCAAGCTACAGTCCGAGCTGATTGACTCGGCACTGGAGGCTCTGAACGTGGGCGGCGTGCTCGCTTACATCACGTGTTCGCCGCACAAGCAGGAGACTATCGACCAAATGCAGCGAATCACCTCGCGCACCGATATAGAGTTCCTTTCAAGCGCCGAAGCTGTAGACCAAGTTTCAATGTCAGCAATCGATCTAAAGCCAGTAAAGATGGGTGACGGCGATGTCATCCAACTTTGGCCGCACGTGCATGGCACCGACGCCATGTTCCTTGCACTCGTGAAGAAAGTTAAGTAGGGGTCATGAAGCCAACCATTAGCCCATCCATCCTGAACTGCGACATCTCGGATCTTGCCGGAGAGCTCCACAAGATCCGCAACGCCGACTTCGCGCACGTCGACATCATGGACAACCACTTCGTTCCAAACCTCACGTGGGGTCTACCCGTCGTTGAGGCGGTTATCGCTCGAGACATTCTTCCCGTGGACTGCCACCTCATGATTGAAGACCCAGACCGTTGGGCACCCGCATACGCAGAAGCCGGCGCAGCTTCGGTTACGTTCCACGCGGAGGCCGCAAAGGCACCCCTTCGCCTCGCCGGGGAGATACACAGGCTCGGCGCCAAAGTCGGCCTAGGTTTGAAGCCCGACACCGACATTCACGATTACGAAGACCTACTGTCTTACTTCGACATGATCCTCGTCATGACGGTGGAGCCAGGGTTTGGCGGCCAGCCGTTCCTGCACTCGCAGATGAACAAGATCCGCCGTGTGCGTGAGGCTGCGAAGCGTTCGGGCGTGGAAATCGCTATCCAGGTTGATGGAGGCGTGAACCGCAAGACCATCGAAATCGCCGCAGATGCGGGTGCAGACGTGTTTGTGGCCGGTTCTGCCGTTTTCAAGGCTGAGGACGCGTACGAAGAAGTCGACGAGCTTCGCCGCATCGCCGCAGCTCACGTTCACTAGGCGCACTTAAGCACGTTCGCTAATAGCGCACCTGCACGTTCGTTATTTTCCTAAACGGGCGAGAAAAAACTCATCTGCGCGTGTACTATTTATTTGTGCTCCGGGGTCGGTGTAATTCCGAGCCGGCGGTTAAAGTCCGCGAGCCGCGCAAGCGGTTGAGCTGGTGAAACTCCAGCACCGACGGTTAAAGTCCGGATGGGAGGAGCTCGCGTAAGCGAACCACGCCTATTTTGTGTACCCGGACGAGTATATCGAGCGTATATGGAGACGGGACGAACGTGTCAGTTAGGCGAGTGCATAGACAGCAAAACTCTGCTGCGCTATCTATTGGTGCGCCGGTTGCCCTCGGGATTTTCCTAATCCTTGGATGGTGGCTGACCTCCGCATCTGGCGTGGAGAGTTGGGTGCTACCAAGCCCCTCGCAGTACGTTTCCCGTTTTGCGTTTGAACTGGGTAATGACGCACTTTGGAAAGCTCTTTGGATCACCTTGCAAGAAGCCGCGTTAGGCTCTCTTTTTGGTGCTCTAACGGCTCTGCCGCTCGCGTATTTTGCGTATAAGTCGCGAGTGTTTGCTGCCGCGGTCGAACCATTCTTGGGTGCGACGCAGGCGATTCCAGCTATCGCGCTTGCCCCGCTACTCGTCCTTTGGGTTGGCTACGGCACTATCGCCATTGTCGCCCTTTGTACCCTAATGGTTTTCTTTCCCATACTTGTAGCCTCAACGGTGGGGCTACGCCACCTTGACCGGGAGGTCATCGAAGCCGCACGGCTCGATGGAGCATCAGGCATCACTTTGTGGCTCTACGTGGAGATGCCGCTTGCACTGCCCTCAATCCTCGGTGGTTTGCGTAATGGGTTTACGCTCTCCATAACCGGCGCCGTTGTTGGCGAAATGGTTATGGGCGGTGCGGGTCTTGGAACGGTCCTAACCATCCAGCGCAACAGTTTAGACACGGGCGGAATGTTCGTGACGATTTCACTGCTGTGCGTGATGGCTATGGCCATTTACTCCTTGATTTACACGGTGGAGCGTAAATCTCGAATCGCGAACTCGCGACTGTAATCCCGGAAAGGTTTAAAGAGATGATTTCAAAGCGCGTCGCGCTTTCAGCTGCCCTTGCTAGTGCCCTGATCCTTGCAGGTTGCGGCGGTGGAGAGCCCGCAGCTACGGAGTCGACTGAGCCCCAGCCGACCGAGGCACAGGTAACGCAGGATGTGACCCTTGGCCTCACTTACATTCCAAACGTCCAGTTTTCGCCGTCGTATGTGGCTGCGGATGAGGGCTTTTTCGAAAGGGAGGGGGCGTCCGTAACGATCCGCCACCACGGCGCCGATGAGGGCTTGTTCACCGCGCTACTCGCTGGCGAGGAGGACATGGTTATCGCTACGGGCGACGAGATGCTGATTGCGCGTTCGCAGGGCATGGACCTCATCTCGGTGGGCCAGTATTACGCGAAGTACCCGGTTTCGGTGATTGTGAAGGCTGATTCGGACATTCAAAGCATTGAGGATTTGAAGGGCCGCAAGGTTGGTTTGCCGGGCGAGTTTGGTTCGAACTGGTACGGTCTGCTTTCGACGCTCGACAGCTACGGCATGAGTGTTTCAGATATTGAGGTTGTTTCGATCGGCTTCACCCAGCTTCCGGCCCTCATGTCCGGTGAGGTGGATGCGGTCGTTGGCTTTACCAACAACGATATGGTTCAGTTCTCCCTTGCGGGCGTGGAGGCTCGCGAGCTGCAGATGGCGAAGGAGGGCGAGCTTCCGCTGATCGGTGCGAACGTGGTTACGACCTCGAAGTTTGCAGGTGAGAATCCGGAGGCCGTCAAGGCTGTTTTGGCTGGTCTTCGCGCGGGTAAGCAGTTCGCGGTCGACGAGGTTGACCGCACGATTGAGATCACGAAGAACTACGATCCGAACTTGAGTGCGGCAGACGCGCAGGAGGCGGCAAAGGCGATTCTCACCGCAACGAACGAGTTGTTCCAGGTCGATGGTGTTGTAACGATGGAGCAGAATCTCGACACTTGGGCGGCAATGAATGAGTTCCTTGCAAGCCAGCCGGACCTGCTCGCTAGCGAGGTCAATATTGCGGAGGCTGTTACGAACGACTACGTGAAGTAGCCCCTGTTCTCTAAGTGGGCGCGAGTGAGCCTCGCGCCCACTTTTCGTTATCATCGAGGATATGAAGACATTCGAGGAACTGTTTCGCGAACTATCCGAAAAAGCGATCACTAGGCCGGAAGGCTCGGGCACTGTTGCAGAACTAGATGCCGGTGTTCACGCGATTGGCAAGAAGATCGTTGAGGAGGCCGCTGAGGTTTGGATGGCGTGCGAGTACGAGTCAGATGACGATGCCGCACTGGAAATCTCTCAGCTCTTCTATCACGCTCAGGTGATGATGATTAAGAAGGGCCTTACTCTCGAGGATATTTATAGGAAACTCTGATGCTTAGAATTGCTGTTCCGAATAAGGGTTCGCTACACGAAGCGGCCGTCCGCATGCTCACCGAGTCGGGCTACAAGGTAAACCGCCGTGGCCGCGAGCTCGTACTGTTTGACGACGTAAACGATGTGGAGCTGTTCCTACTGCGCCCCCGCGACATCGCCGTGTATGTCGGTCAGGGCACGATCCACGTTGGTATTACGGGTCGCGACCTGCTTCTCGACTCGGGTGCTCCCGCGGTTGAAATCCAGCAGCTCGGTTTTGCCCGCTCTAAGTTCCGCTTCGCAGCTCCCGCGGGCCAGATGAAGGAGCTGAAGGAGATTGAGGGCAAGCGCGTTGCCTCCTCCTACGATCACCTGGTGAAGACGTTCCTCGAGCGTGAGGGCATCTCCGCCCAGGTTGTGCACCTCGACGGTGCGATCGAGTCTTCCGTTCAACTCGGCGTCGCGGATGTTATCGCTGACGTGGTGGAGACCGGCTCAACCCTTCGCGCTGCCGGCCTTGAGGTGTTTGGCCCGGTTCTGCTGGAGTCGGAGGCGATCCTCATTTCGCGCGATGAGTACCGGGACGACCCGCAGGTTGCCGTGTTGAAGCGCCGCCTTGACGGCGTGATGCGTGCTCATGCGAACGTGGTTGTGGATTACAACGTGAACGAGCGCGATATTGAGCGTACGACCGCGATTGCTCCGGGCTTTGAATCGCCCACGATTTCGCCGCTTGCCGACCCGCAGTGGTTGGCTGTGCGCGTGGTGGTTCCCCGCGGCGACATTAACCGAGTGATGGACGAGCTCTACGATGCGGGTGCGCGCGGCATCCTCGTCACCGAGCTTTCAGCCTCAAGGCTCTAACGACTCGGTGCGCGAAAGGCTAGCCGCGTAGATGCCGGCCGCGGAGGGGGCGGTGAACGCGAGAATGTCTTGCTCGAGGCCGCGGCCCATGGTGCGAAGTGGAACGTTTGTTAGCTCCAGGGCGGCAAGAGCCTGCTCGCCTTCCACCCGGTGAATCCGATGCTTCCTGCCAAGGATTTCTAGGCGCTCCTCGAAGAGCCGTAGAGCCTGCGGATTAATGTCGAGGCTGGAGGCGGTTGGTACGGGCACGTCCAGCGGCACGAGCACGAGGTCGGCGAGCACGGATACCGTGTGATGCGAGATGCCAAGGTGCTCGGGCCTCGGGTCGCCACTCGACGCGCGAACAACAGGCAGGGGAGCGGCGCCGAGCGCGTGAGCCACGTGGAGCGCCTGCGCGGTTGCCGTGCCTGAAAAGCCCCAGCGGGTTGCGGTGCCGAGGTTGCCCGGCCCCTGCGCGACCACAATGTAGTCCGCACCCGCCACGTGCCTCGCAGCAAGTAGGGCCGAGGGCATTGAGGCCACCTCGAGGTCTCCGCCAAAACTTTGGCCAGACGTGATCGTGCATTGCAGGTCGCCGGCCTCCCTCATGCGCGCAATCTGCATGGAGAAGGCAAGCGGTAGGGCGGCCGTGTCGTCCCAAACGTAGGCGATGCGAGCCGCGCGATCCACGCTCCTAATACCGGCAACCACCGCGGGCACGGCCGAATGCAGGTCGGCAACCAGCACGGGCACGCCCTCCAGGTCGGAGGCCGATTGCATCACCTCGTGGTGGACAGAGTCGGGCTCCTCCACGCTTTGCACAATGTGCTGGTGGGGCATGTAGCGGGCTTTGACGATGTGCCCGCGAGCGGGAATCTCGTCGGCGGGTAGCGCCATGTTTGCGATGACGGTTGCGTATCCGCCGGTTCCAAGGCTTTTTGCAAGGGCGGAGCAGTCGATGCGTAGTTCGTCCCCGACTTTTACGGGGCCAACGAGTTCGGTGAGTGCGATGGCGCGCACGGTTTCACCTGCAAAGAATGCGTTTGCGCCTGCGGGCGCTCCCGTGATTTCGGCGCTCACCTCGATGGCTCGACCCCAGGCGCGCCCTACTTCCCTCACTTTGGCATTTCTTTGCAACACGGATTCAGCATAGCGGTTATGGTTATACCGTGAGTGAAAAAGAGCATCGAGCACACCGGCTTTTGAGCCTTGTTTTAGCGCTGTCCGGGCGCGAATTGGGGCTTACTGCGGCGCAGATTTTCAAGCTCGTGCCCGCTTACGCAGAAGGTAATGAGGAGGCGCAGCAAAAGCGTTTCACCCGCGATAAGGCGGATTTGCTTGACCTTGGCTTTAACCTCGAGACCGATCGGAACTATTTGGGTGAGACGGTTTATAGGCTCCGCAAGGGTTCTGGTATTAGCGCTGATCTAACGGCTACAGAGGAGTTTTTGGTTCACGCGGCGGCTGGGCTTTGGTCCGATGAACTGGAGCCGGATTTCACGCTTCGCCTGAAAGCTGCGCTTACGAGCCCGGAGATTATGCCTTCGTCGCATCTTGCGAGCCTGCGCGCGGTTGCGGCGTTCGCGAAGGCCGTGTCGCTCGAGCAGCCCGTGCTGTTCACGTACAGGCGCCGAGATGGTGATAAGCAAAGGCGCAGGGTTGACCCGTGGTACATCTTCATGCAGGAGGGCAGCCTCTACCTCGCCGGTTACGATCACCTGCGCCGCGAGCGGCGCGTGTTTCGCCTGTCGCGCGTGGATGACGCGGACATTGAGATCCTGCCCCAGCAGATGCTCATGCCGCCTCCTGCGCAAAAGAGCGGACTCATGCTCGTAACCCCGCTACTTGTCGTGCGTGAGGGGGCGGCTCCGCTCACGCGCCAGCACACGACGCGTCTTGCCAATGAGGCTCCTGCCGGCTGGGAGGTTCACGACGGCAATGCCGCCTCCCTTGGCGTGTGGCTTGAGCGAGTACTCGGAGAGGTCGAAGACGTGGTGGTACTTGGACCGCCTTCGCTCGTTGAGGCTGTCGATTCTCGACTAGAAGCGTTGGGGGAGTAGTGGCAAAACCAAACGTAGTTACGTTGATGTTCACGATCCTTGCCTGGCTCCAAGAACGCGGCGGCGCAGACATTGAGGAGATTGCGGGTCACTTCGGCGTTAGCAAGCACGATGTTGCATTCGCGGTTGAGGTGCTTGGAAACGCGTTTTATGGCGACGGAATGCCCGATGAGGAGATGGGGCTCGACTGGTACGCGTACGAGGAGTTCGGTCACGTGCGCTTCGACGACCTGAACCGCGTGGGCACAAAGCTTGGCCTATCTGATGATGAGACGATCGCGTTTGTTACGGGCCTCGTGTTCCTTACCTACATGCTCCCGCAAGACATGCGCGAATCGGCGTACAGTGCGGCGCTAAAACTGCTGGCCGCGCGAAACCTCACTCTCGATTTTTCAAAGTTTGTAGAGCTTGAAGACGAGGCGATCGTGGAGCGCCGCGAGGTGATTCAAAGCGCGCTCTACTACAACCACTCCGTGCAGTTCACCTACGTGAATAATGGGGGAGTGAGGTCGGTTCGCCGGATCTTCCCCTCTCGGATTAAGCAGGCTGGACGCCACTGGCTCGTGGAGGGCGCGGACCTCGTTAAAGGTGAGAGGCGTTCGTTCAGGCTCGATCGGATGGAGGAGCTTCGCTCGGGTGTCGGCTTAGAAAAAAGGCCATTGCCAGAGCAGCCTAGTGGCGAGCAGGTTTGGATTTTCATTGATTCAAACGGGCGGGCTGCGGCTCAGGGGAACGCGCAGATCAAGACCTACCGCGGCCGACATCGAGCGGTTTACGAGGTGTTTGACGAGCAGTGGATGGTCACGCAAATTCTTCTCGTCGCCCCTTGGTTGGAGGAAATCAGCAGGGAAGACCTGCTCGATAAGGCGAAAGAAAAAGCGCGAAACGCGATAGCTAACCGCGACAGCGTACGCGCGTATTTTGACGGGTTAAAGTAGCATTAGTACATATCTAGTCATCGGAGGCAACAATGGGTTTTAAGCCATCGCACATCATCGTGCTGTTGATCATTTTGATTCTCGTATTTGGCGCTTCTAAGCTTCCTGAGATCGCGAAGAACATCGGCAAGTCCGCGAAGGTTTTGAAAAAGGAGATGAAAGAGCTAACCGAAGATGGTGAGGAAGGCTCGAAGGATTCTCCAAAGGCTGAGGAAAAGGGCGAATAGAACTTCTCACCATGGTGAAGCTTGCGAAACGTGATCCCGAGGGGCGAATGCCCCTCGTCGATCATTTAAAGGAGGCTCGCCGCCGGCTTATCCTCATTTTGGCGGGTGTAATGGTCGGTACGGTGGCCGGCTGGTTTTTGTACCCGTATCTTTTTGCGTACATGGCGCAGCCTCTTAAAGACCTGCAATCGTCTGGTCTGAGCGCTGAACTGAACTTTGAAACCGTATCGGCAGCGTTTGATTTGAAGCTGAAACTGTCGATGTTCGCAGGCTTCATCCTCACGACACCCTGGTGGGTCTATCAAATCTGGGCTTACATTGGCCCTGCCCTAAAGAAAAAGGAAAAGATCTACGCCGTAGCATTCACGGTTGCCGGTGCGATCCTGTTTACGGCGGGCGCAGCGGTTGGCGTTTGGATTATGCCCCACGCCGTCACGATCCTGACCTCGTTTGCCCCCGACTCGGCAGTGATGCTGATGCGCTCTTCCATGTACTTCAGCTTCTACATGCGCCTCGTGATCGTGTTCGGCACGTCATTCCTAGTGCCGCTCGCAATGGTGGGTCTCAACTTCATGAACGTACTGCGTGCAAAGTCCATGCTGAAAGCGTGGCGCTGGGCCGTTATCTCAGCGTTCGTGTTCACCGCGTTCGCGAACCCGCTACCAGACCCGTGGAACATGACGTTCCAGGCACTCGCCATGCTTGCGCTCTACTTCCTCGCCGTTGGGATTTCATACATTCACGATCGGCGTTACGACAGGCGTCAGGCCCGCGAGGAAGCCGAACTTGACGCTGCTCTTGCAGCGCTTGAAACGAAAGAGGAGACTGAGGAGCTGTGACGGAGGAACTCTCGGCAGCAGAGCGCTACCGGCAGGCGAAGAAACGGGCAGCCTACGCGCGAACGCAGCGGGCTAACTTTGCTCTGAACTTCGATTTTGAGTTCGACGACTTCCAAAAGCAGGCGCTCGAACAGGTCGACGCCGGCCAGAGCGTGCTGGTTGCCGCTCCCACCGGCTCGGGTAAGACTATCGTCGGCGAGTTCGCCCTCCACGTTGCCCTAGAGGCGCAAAAGCGCGCGTTCTACACGACTCCCATCAAGGCGCTTTCAAACCAGAAGTTCCTCGAACTGTCGCGTAGCCTCGGCTCCGAAAACGTAGGCCTCCTAACGGGCGACACGTCCATCAACGGCGAGGCCCCCGTCGTTGTGATGACCACCGAGGTTGCCCGCAACATGATCTATTCGGGCAAAGACCTCACCGATCTTGGCGCGGTTGTTCTCGACGAGGTGCACTACCTTGCCGACAGGTTCCGCGGCCCCGTGTGGGAAGAAGTCATCATTCACATGCCCCCTCACGTGCAGATCGTCGCCCTTTCGGCAACGGTTTCAAACGCGGAGGAGTTTGGCGACTGGATCGACCAGGTGCGCGGCGGATGCGCGGTGATCGTGTCTGAAAACCGTCCCGTACCGCTGTACCAGCACATGATGGTTGAGCGGAAAATCTACGACCTGTATCGGCCTACGGCCGACGGGGCTCCCGTGCTGCACGGGCGTATTAACCCGCAGCTTCGCGCGGCGATCTCCGACGCGAGGGGCATCCAGTCACGCTCGGCCTACGAGGCGCAGCGCGGGCTCGCCGGCGGCCGGCGCATGAGGGGAACCGGAGGCCGCTCACGCCGCGTCTCCAAGCCCCAGGTCGTCATCTCCCTAGAGCAGGCGCACCTGCTCCCCGCTATCTACTTCATCTTCTCCAGGGCCGGATGCGATGAGGCGCAAGATGCCGTAGTCTCAGCCGGCGTCACCCTCACTACGCGCGAGGAAGCTCAGGAAATTGCGGCTGTCGTCGATGAGGCGATCTCAACCCTGTCTGCCGAAGACCTCGCGGTACTAGGGGCACACAGGTGGGCGGCCGCGCTCGAGGCCGGCGTTGCGGCACACCACGCGGGCTTGCTCCCGATTCAAAAAGAGACCGTTGAGAAGCTGTTTGCCGCGGGCCTCATCAAGGTGGTCTTTGCAACGGAAACCCTCGCGCTTGGTATCAACATGCCGGCACGCACGGTAGTTCTCGACTCGCTTCGCAAATTCAACGGTGTTGCCCACGTTTCTCTAACCCCCGGCGAGTACACGCAGCTGACGGGTCGCGCGGGTAGGCGAGGTATCGACGTTGAGGGGCACGCCGTCGTTGTGCAGACTGCCGACATCGAGCCTGAAGAAGTCGCGTCGCTCGCCTCTAAACGCACGTTCCCCCTCATCTCCGCGTTCAGGCCGACGTACAACATGGTTGCAAACCTTGCTGCGGCGGGTACGATCCAGCAGGCCCGGGAGGTCATGGACGAGTCTTTCGCCCAGTTCCAAGCCGACCGCAAGGTTGTTGGAGTGGCCCGGGAGACGAGGCTTGCGAAGAAACGCATGGATGAGCTTGACGGCACGTTCGAGTGCTCGCGTGGAAACGCGCACTCGTACTTCATCGCGCGCGATGACCTGACGAGACTGCAAAAAGAGGGCGCTAAAATGCGTCAGGTGATGAAGGTCGAAGACGTGAGCCGCGACATTTTGAAGCTAAACGTTGGCGACGTCGTCTCGATTCCCGGTCGCAAGAGGCCGATGGATGCCGTCGTCGTCCACGCTCCAAGGCCGGGTCGCATTGGCGCTTCCGTGCAGGTGATCGGCTCTGACGGTCACGTGGAGATCGCAACCCCCGACTCGTTCTCACAGGGCGTCTCGGTAGTTGGCCACATGCGTATCAAGAAGAACCATATTCGCAGACCGTCCAGGTTTAAGGCCGCGATCTCTTCCGACCTTCGCTTCATGCGCAAGGAGGGCCGTCTTGGCGCTCCAAAGCGCAAGAAACTACCCGTCCCGAGGCATTTGCAGGCCGAGATCGACCGGCTGGAGCGTGAGGTGCGCTCCCATCCGGTGCATTCTTGCCCGGATCGAGACGAGCACGCGCGCGCGGCGAGGCCGTGGCTAACCTCTAGGCGCGACTACCTGCGCCTTGCAGACAAAGTGCAGACTGAAACCTCCTCCCTGTCTGAGCGGTTCGACCGAATCACGTCGGTGCTCGATAGGGTAGGGGCGCTGCACGGCAATGAGCTGACGGAGGCCGGGCAGATTCTGCGCGGTATCTACGGTGAGCGCGACCTTGTGATTGCGCTTGCGATCCGCGCGGGCATTTGGGACGAGCTGAAACCCGCCGAACTTGCGGCGGTGCTCTCCACGTGCGTTTTTGAACCTCGTAAAGACCACGATCCAGAATCTGATATTCCAGGTGGTGAAAACGGTAATCTTGCGCGCGCTCTGCACCACACGGAGCTCATCTTGAAGGATGTGAACCGGGCTGAGAACGATGCGCATGCGCCAAATACCGGCCCCCTCGAGTACGGCATCATGCCCGCAATCTACTGGTGGGTTATGGGCGACGACCTCGCATCCGCGGTTAGAAGCGCGGATCTCGCGGCGGGGGACTGGGTGCGCTGGTGCCGGCAGGTGATCGACGCGCTCGGTCAGGTGGCATCCGTTGCCCCCGATTCGCTGCGCTCCACCGCGCATACGGCCGCCGATTCGATTCGCCGCTCGGTTGTGGCACTAGCAGAAGGTGCAGCGTGAACGCCTCGTATCTACCAAAGCGCAGGAGGTTTTTGGACTACCTGCAGCTAGCACTTGCCGCGGCGATGATGTGGGCGGCATTCCCCGATCAGGGTTACTGGTTCCTCGTGTTCCCCTCGATCATCCTCCTCGTGTCTGCGCTGGACCGGGTGAAGGTCGGGCGCGCCACGTGGTACGGCTTCGTGTTTGGTCTCGGGTTCTTCCTGCCTCACATTTGGTGGGCAACCGTGTCGGTTGGCACCTACCTGCCGTGGTTTGCGCTCGCCTTCGTGCAGGCGCTGTTCCTCGCGCTGTTTGGCATGGGCGTTGCCCTAATGCGCCAAATCGACTGGATTAGGCGCTCACTCTTCCTATACTCGTTTGCCGTCGGCATTCTTTGGGTGGGAGTCGAACAGTTCCGCGGCTCCTGGCCTTTTACGGGCTTCCCGTGGGGTTTCGTTGCGTATTCGCAGGTCGATTCACCGCTGCGCACCCTCGCGCCGTGGGGCTCGGAGATAACGATCGGCCTCGTCGTGGTCACGGCTTCGGTGCTCGTTCGCCGCGCGTTCAGTTTTGTGCCCGCGCACTCCGCTTTTTGGCTTAGGCGCCCACTGGCCGTGGCGCTTGCCGGTTTAATCGTTGCGGCTCCCTTCGGTTTGCAACTTGATGCGAAGGAGGAGGCCGGGCAACTGCGAGTCGGCGTAATCCAAGGCAACGTCGAACTGCCGGCAAACACGACGTACGGCACGTACATGAAGGTCACCCAGAACCACGCGGATACCACGCTGGAGGCGCTGGAGGCCGGTATGGACGTGGACGTGATCCTGTGGGGCGAGAACTCGATGGATCAAGACCCGCGCACAAACCGGGACGCGGCGCGCATTCTGCGCGGCGTTGCGAATGAGGCGCAGGTGCCGATCGTTGTAGGAGTCGTGCGCTACGAGGATGACGCCAGGTGGAATGAGGCCCTCGTTTGGTACCCGGACGGCTCCATCGGCGACGTCTACACGAAACAGCTGCCCGTGCCGTTCGGTGAGTTCATCCCGTATCGGGAGTACCTGTCGATCCTGTCGAAAGACACGGCGAAGGTTGCTGTAGACATGCTGCCTGGAGACAAGCCGGGCCTGATGCGTCTGGAGTTGGATGGCCAGCGCGTCGACATGGGTATTGGCATCTGTTTTGAGGCGGCCTACGAGCACGTGTTCTCCGAGGCTGTGCGCCTTGGAGGGCAGTTCCTCGCGGTTCCAACGAACAACTCCTCCTTTGGTTTCACGCCTGAGGCTACCCAGCAGCTCCAGATGGTGAAGCTTCGCGCGATGTCTCTTTCTAGGACGGCCATGCAGGTGTCGACGAACGGTGTTTCGGCGATTGTGTGGCCAAACGGAAACGTGCGTAAGGTGACCGACCTGTACACGTCCGACTGGATCGTTGAGGATATCCCGCTACGCACGTCGCTTACCTTCTCAGCTAGGTGGGGGGAGTGGCTGAGCTACGCGGTGATGGGGCTATCCGGCCTACTGTTCGTCTCGGGCCTCGTGCGCACGGTAGCAACGCGCCGCCGCGTGCAGTACGCAAGTAGATAACGAAGTACGCATAAAGATAATGAAACCCCCGCAATCATATACGATTGCGGGGGAGTTGGTTTCGGCCGGTTTTGGCCTCATTTGCGGCGAAAATCCGGTGTTTTACCCTTCTTTTAAGGCGGGTTATGCCGCCTGTGCAGGCGTTTTAGCGCCTGTAGGCAACGCCGTCGCGAAGTTCGCCGCGGCGAAGAACCTCAAGCTGTTCTTGAAGCAGAACTTCGAGTTCTTCTTCGGTGCGACGCTCAAGCAGCATGTCCCAGTGCGTGCGCTGAGGCTTAGCGGGCTTCGTGTCTTCAGGCTCAGCCTCGCCAAGATATTCAGCCTGTGCGCCGCAGCGGCATTCCCAGGTTGCGGGAGCGTCCGCGTCGTCAGCCATGGTCACAGAGAAGACGTGTCCGTTTTCGCACTGGTAACGGCGCTGCACGCGCTCAGCAAAAACAATGCCGTCTTCGGTCTCTAGCGACTTAGCGCCAATCTGCATACCTCGTAGTGCGCGATCTGCCATTACAAATCCTTTCGTTGATCCGGGATTATTTTAAGCGAAGAAAAATCAGGGCCTCCAGAAGCAATAACGCACGAGAGAGCGAAAACATTGCATTAGCGCCGAAAGAGGTTCCTTTAGATCCTGAAGCTTTCAATCGGAAAACTATAGCTGTAACCGATAATGTACATTATGTCAGAGTAATCTAAACACTAAACCTGAAGATGCTCAAGACTATTCCAGACCACTACCCTCTTGTGTCTCAAGTCACGGACGTTCTTTGATCACCAAACGGTTGCTCTTAAACTTCCAGCATGAACCCCATCGAAAATGAACGCGCTGCCGGCAGCGCTACGCTTGCAAGAACCCAGACGACCGCTGCTGAAGATCGCTCCGCTAAAGTAGCCGTAACCATCTTCCCGCTCATCATTATTGTTGCGTTTCTGATTGCGTTTATTAAGCCCGGCGCAGTTCAGCCTTTCGCGGGTTACGTAACTCCCGCGCTTGGAATCATCATGTTCGGCATGGGCCTCACGCTCACCGCGCCCGACTTCAAGATGGTCGCCAAACGTCCCCTCCCGATCCTTATCGGTGTTGTGTCGCAGTTCGTCATAATGCCACTGCTCGGCGTAGCACTTGCGTGGATCTTCAACCTTCCTCCCGAGCTTGCCGCAGGTGTCGTGCTGGTTGGTGCGGCTCCCGGCGGCACCTCCTCCAACGTGATTTCGTACCTCGCCAAGGGCGACGTTGCCCTCTCGGTTACGATGACGACGATCTCAACCCTCCTCGCCCCAATCTTCACGCCGCTTCTAACTCTGTGGCTCGCCGGCTCGTGGATGGACGTCTCGGCCTCCGCAATGGCCATGTCGATCGTCAAGATCGTGATCATCCCCGTCGTAGGCGGCCTGCTTGTTCGCACCTTCGCGGGCAAGATCGTCGAGAAGGTTCTGCCCGCACTCCCCTGGATCTCCGTGCTCGGCATCGCCTACGTCGTTATGGCTGTGGTTTCCGGTTCTGCCGACAAGATTGTTGAGGCGGGTGCAATCATCCTCGTCGTCGTTATCTTGCACAACGGTCTTGGCTACGCGCTCGGCTACGCCGTTGCTCACTTCACCGGCTCTGACCGCGCTGCGGCTCGCACCACTTCCGTCGAGGTTGGCATGCAGAACTCCGGCCTCGCAGCCGGCCTTGCCGCAATGCACCTCACGCCCGAAGCGGCTCTACCTGCGGCCGTGTTCTCGGTGTGGCACAACATCTCCGGTGGCCTATACGCCTCCATGCTCCTGCGCCTCGACACTCGCCGCGAACGCAAGGAAGCGTAACCGCTATTCGAACTGGTTCGGCCCCTGACGAAGCGAAGGAACGCTAGCCAGGGGCCGAAAACTTTGCATGCAAGGCTTAATCTGCAGGTGCCTGCCCGGGCCTTGGGGCTTCTTGGAACAGAATCTGGTCGACGAGCTCAACGAGGCGCTCGGTGGAGTCCTCGCCAGTGAGCAGCTCCCTGATAAGTGCATCTGAATAGGCGTTGAGGAGCATTGCCGCGAGGTGAGGAAGCATGTCCGCAGGGAAATCGGCGAGCGGAGTGTCGGTCGCCTCCTGGAGGGTGCTGATTAGCGCCCTTTGCAGGTAGTCTCGCGACTCGAGGTAAACGGTCTTCACCTGCTCGTCAAGCAATGCCTGCCGCACGCCCTCCGCCTCGAGGAGAACCCATACCCTACCGAGTGGGCGAATCGACTCAAGGATCGAGCGGACGCTGTCTTGAGGCGTGCTCTCCGGAGCGCTTTCCTCAATCCCGCTTTGCATTGCATCCACAAGGTCTTCAGTGAATTTTTGAAGCGCGGCAGAGAACACCTCCTCCTTCGAAGAGAAGTTCGAGTAGAACGCTCCCCTGGTGAATCCAGCTGCAACAACGAGGTCGTCAACCGTTGCGCCGGCCACACCCTTATCCGCAAAAACCTCCGCAGAGGCTGCGATAAGAATCCTGACTGTGTTCTCGCGCTTGCGCTTTGCCAATTGAAGGGTCATTTACCAGCCGTTTCAAGTTCCAATTAACCGCTATTGGATACATAATAGAATCAAATACAAAAATGTATCCAGTTTTGGCGGAGACTTCATGTCCTCAATTCTATTTCGTTTGGCGAGCGGAATCGTCCGTAACGCTAAAAAAGTATTGTTTGCGTGGCTAGCCATCCTTATAGTCGTAATTTTGGCGATGGTGGGCCTTGGTGGCAAGCTCACTAACGATTTCACGATCCCCGGAACCGAAGGGCAAAGGGGCATCGACGTGATGTCGGAGCGCTTTGACGAGCTTTCCGGCACCTCCGGTCAGGTGGTGTTCGGCGCTCCCGAAGGCGAGAGTATCTGGGATTACCAAGACACTATCGACCCGATTATCGAAGAGATTGCCACGATCAAACACGTGAAGTCCGTTGCCGATCCATTCGACGACACGTTTATGGACCCGCTTGTTAGCGAAAACAACCGCTACGCGATGTCTCAGGTGCAGTTCAACTTTGGTCTCGATTCGATTGATGAGGAATCGGTGAACCAACTCGTTGCGGCCGCGCAGAAAGCTGAGGCTGACGGGTTGTACGTGACGGTCGGCGGCCAGGTCATGTCGCTAACCGAAATCCCCCTCTCCCCTCTTGAGGCAGTCGGTGTCGTTCTTGCACTCGTAGTTCTTTCCGTTGCATTCCGATCTTTCCGCACGGGCCTCGTGCCGATCGCTACCGCACTGCTTGGCGTTGCAATCGCAATGGGCATTACCCTCGCGATTGCCGCGTTCGTGCCGATTTCAACCACGACTCCGACCCTTGCCATCATGCTGGGCCTCGCCGTTGGCATCGACTACGCGCTGTTCATCCTCTCGAGGCACATCGATCAGCTCGAAGAGGGCTACACGGTTGAAGAATCGATTCCGCGCGCAATCGCAACCTCGGGTGCCGCTGTTCTCTTTGCCGGCGCAACGGTCGTGATTGCTCTAATGGCGCTCTTTGTTGCGGGAATCCCGTTCCTAACGGTCATGGGTTTGGCGGCCGCACTCGCCGTCGCGATCGCCGCAGTCGTTGCGGTTACGGCACTTCCCGCGATCCTTGCTCTCCTTGGGGATCGTATTCGCCCGAAGAGGCGCCGGAAGAAGCACGCCGAGGGCGAAGCGAAAGAGTCGAAGCATCGCGCATCGGTTTGGTGGGCGCGCACGGTCACCTCGCACCCGTGGCTGACGATTCTCGGCGTAACCGCGATTGTTGCACTCATGACGGTGCCCGCGGCGAACCTGCGTCTCGCCCTGCCCGACAACGGTGTGGAAGACGAATCGACCATGCCGCGCCAAACGTACGACCTTGTTGCAAAAGAGTTCGGTGAGGGCGCGAACGGCCCCCTCGTGGTGATCGGCGACATCGTCACGTCGCAAGATCCGCTCGGCCTCATGGACGACCTGAAGGGCGAGATTGAGGCATTGGACGGCGTCGAATACGTGCAGATTGCGACCCCTAACCGCAGCGCGGACCTCGGCGTAATCGTGATTATTCCAACGGAAGGCCCCGACTCGATAGCAACCGAGCAGCTCGTGCACGATCTTCGCGGCATGGCACCAAAGTGGGAGGCCGAATACGACATTTCGGAGGTCATGGTTACAGGTTCAACGGCCGTTGGAATCGACGTGTCGGCGAAACTCTTCTCGGCTCTCCTCCCCTTCGGTATCGTCGTCGTTGGCTTGTCCCTAATCATCCTGCTGGTCGTGTTCCGCTCGCTTTGGGTGCCGATCAAGGCAACGCTTGGCTACCTGTTCTCGGTTGCCGCAGCGTTTGGCATGACGACGCTCGTGTTCATCGACGGCTTCGCCAACGACCTTCTCATGATTGGCCAGGTCGGCCCGGTGATTTCGTTCATGCCGATCATGCTGATGGGCGTGCTGTTCGGCCTCGCAATGGACTACGAACTGTTCCTCGTGTCGCGAATGGCTGAAGATTACGCGCGTAGCGGTGACGCACGGAAGTCGATCCGCACAGGTTTCGCAGCGTCCGCACCCGTCGTGGTAGCCGCGGCTCTCATAATGATGTCGGTGTTCTCCGGCTTCATTCCCGATGGCTCGTTCTACGTGCAACCAATCGCGTTCGGCCTGCTAGTTGGCGTGGGCGTGGATGCATTCCTCGTGCGTATGACGCTCGTGCCGGCCGTAATGCAGCTTCTCGGTGAGAAAGCTTGGTACCTGCCGAAGTGGCTCGACCGCATGCTGCCCGTGCTGGACGTTGAGGGCACCGGCATGGACTTGCACTTCAAGCACCTTGACTGGCAGCGCGACAACGGTGAGGTTGTTGCTCGCGCCGACCACATCAGTGTTGGAGACAGGCGCGGAGACCTCGTTCACGACGCTACTTTCGAGGTGCGGCCGGGTGAAGTCGTTCGCCTCGAGGGTGATCCCGCCTCAAAGGAGATCATGCTCGCCGCACTCGGCGCTCGCGTGCATCCCTACTCAGGTTCGGTCTTCGTGTTCGACATTTCCGCGCTAGATGAGGCGAGCCGGGTTATCGCAAGATCCGTATTCCTCGACGATCCCTCAACCAAGGTGCCGGATGCTAAAAAGCCCACCCTCTACCTCGTGAACAGGCACTTGAGGGATGAGGAAGTGGAGAAGATTTTGGAAAATGTTGAAGCCGGTGGAGCTCTAGTGTTGGGCAATGCAAACACCGAGGGGTTTGAATCCGCAAGAGTCTACGGGGTGCCGAGCACGAAGGTGGTGAACGCGTGATGAAACTTAGACCGCGAGACTGGAGGGCAATCGTTGCTGTTCTCCTACTACCGATCCTTGCAACGGCGCTTACTCTGTGGTCGGTTACGGACCGCCCGCAAAACTTCGACCGCATCCCCGCTGCGATCGTGAACCTCGATGAGGGCACGACGATGGTGATCGATGGCAAGGAGGTGCAGGTTCCCCTTGGCCGCGAGCTCTCGGCGGGCCTCATGTATCCCGAGGAGAAGATCGACCTGAACCTCGACTGGCAGATCGTGAAGGAGGAGACCGCGCGCGAAGGGTTGGAGCGCGGCGACTTCGAAGCGGTTATCACGATTCCGCGCACGTTCTCTAAGAACGTTGCGTCGATGGGAACAGTTGAGGCGACCCCCGCGCTGATCACGGTCACGTCAAACAATGCTTCGTCGGAGCTGATGGGACTCATCTCAGCTCAAATCGCGTCGGTTGCGGCGAACAAGATGGGCCACATGCTCACCGAGCAGATGCTAGACGGGATTTTCCTTGGTTTTAACGACATGAAGGATCAGCTTGGTCAGGCGGCCGACGGTGCCCAGCAACTCGATGATGGTGCAAAGCAGCTCGGCGCCGGTGTTGCCCAGCTGTCTGACGGCGCGTGGGAACTAGCCGATGGAACTTCGCAACTTGCCGACGGCATCTCGCAGCTGGCGGGTGGCACGGGCGAACTTGCGGGAGGCGTTAGCGAACTGCGCGGTGGCCTCGGCCAGATTGCCGACGGTGCAGATGCTCTCGCGGATGGCACCAAGCAGCTTCGTGACGGCTTCGTTGGCACCCCGTCCCAGCTTGGCATGAAGCAGGGTATCGACCAGATGAATGAGGGAGTGAACGGGCCGGGTGGCCTTGCAGAAGGTACCGTACAGCTTGCCGACGGTGCTGGTGAGCTAAGCGATGGTATCGCCCAGCTGGTAGATGGCCTCCAACAGATTCTTGGGCCTCTAGCGAAGATTGAGGCGGCGATCCCCGAGGGCACGTTTGACGACCTCCCAAGTTCGGCCGAGATCAATGCGGAGATTCAAAGGATTCGCGAAATCCTTGCAAACTCGGAGAACCTGCTCACCTACGTTCGCGGGCTCATCTACGGAACTGACACGCAGGTGGGTGCACTCCCCCAGCTGAAGGACGCGGTTGCGCAGTGTCCGACCGAGTCTACGCCGCAGTACTGCGCGGCTCTGTCGGCCGCGGTAACCGAGTTGGAGGCCGCGCTCGCGCAGCTTCCACAGTCGGACGAGCAGCTGGATGAGGCTCTAAACCAGCTGAATCAAATGCTCGCCCAGTCGGGTGTGAACCAGTTCGTCGATCAGATCACGGCGCTCGTGGAAAAGATCGAGAGCCTCGTGAAACAGCTCGAAGATGCGGGCGGTTTCACGGGCATCAGCGCCGACCTTGAGCGGTTGAAGGATGGTGCCGCGCAGCTTGCTGATGGGGTAGCTCAGCTTCGAGACGGCGTGAACGGAACACCGGGCCAAATGGGTCTCGCCCCAGGTCTTGCACAGCTTGCTGACGGCGCCGCACAGTTGCAGGCAGGCCTCGATGGCACTCCCAGCCAGCCTGGCCTCGTAAGCGGAGCACGCCAGCTCGCCGATGGTCTGAGGCAGGTTGTGCCCGGTCTAGTACAGCTTGAAGATGGAACGTGGCAGCTCGCAGACGGCGCGAATCAAAGTGCCGACGGCGCCTACCAGCTTGCGGGCGGCATGGGCCAGTTCGCGGGCGGAACCGAGGAACTCTACGCCGGCGTTGGCCAGCTGATTGAGGGCACCACGCGCTTTGCCACCGAACTTACCGACGGTGCGGAGCAGGTGCCGACCTACACGGACGCGGAGCGCACGCGCATCGTGAAGATGGGCGCTATCCCGGTTCTGTCCGAGGACGCTGCTCTGTACGAGACCGACTCGCGGGCGAACTCGATCTTCCCGTGGGCCGCGGCAATCGTGCTGTGGCTTGGAGCCTTTGCAACCTATCTGGCAATGCCCGGTTTGCGCCGGAAGGAACTGGCCTCTTCGCTCAAACCCGCGCTTGTTGCGTGGAACTCGTTCAAGTGGGCGGCAGTCCTCGGCCTCATTCAAGCTATCGGAGTGGGAATTATCGCCACCTTGCTTGGCGTATCGCCAAAGAACCCGCTCATGACGACGGTGATGATGATCGTCGGCGTGCTCTCCTTCGCGGCGATCAACCAGGCGCTACTCGCGGTTACAGGAGCCAGGGTTGGCCGCATTTTGGCGCTACTGTTCCTCGTCGTGCAGGTCGTGTCGCTTGGCAACCTGATTCCGATCGAAACTGCCCCGGGCGCGTTCCAGATGATTTCGGATTTGCTACCGCTGTCTTCCCTCACTGAAGGGCTTACCCACACGGTGATTGGCGGCAATCTAACGAGCACGTTCGCAGCGCTTCTCCCGCTCGTCCTGTGGGGCCTCATCTCGTTTGGCCTCAGCACGGTTGCAGCTGGAAAGGCAAGGCGTCTAAGCCTAAGTGAGGTTCGCATGCGCTACGCCTAGGAGGCCCGCCTAGCCGGATCCGCAAGAAGGATCCTCTAGGCGGCGGCGAGACGCCCCGTGCAAACGAAAGCGCCCGGGTGGCTAAGGAGAAATCCTCGGCCACCCGGGCGACTATATGAAGAGTTTAAAAAGGAAAATTATGTCGAGCTAAAAGTGGGCTCGAAGCTTAGGAGGCGCTGCGACGCTGGCGGCGACGCTCAGCGAGCTCGTCGTGAACCGGAATGATCGGCGCGGCTTCTTCGCTCGGAAGATGAGCAAGAGAGCCTTCAATCTCGCGCCAAACGTGGCCAACTGCGATACCGAATACGCCCTGACCGCCCTCAATGAGGTCGATCATTTCGTCGCGAGAGCGACACTCGTACACCGATGCGCCATCGCTCATGAGGGTGATGGACGAAAGGTCGTCCACTCCCCTATCTTTCAAGTGGGATACGGCGATGCGAATCTGCTGTAGAGACACGCCGGTGTCGAGCAGGCGCTTCACTACCTTCAACACGAGAATGTCGCGGAATGAGTAGAGGCGCTGGGAGCCCGAACCCTGCGCGGTGCGAATAGAGGGCTCTACGAGGCCGGTGCGTGCCCAGTAGTCCAACTGACGGTAGGTGATCCCCGCAGCCTGGCAGGCGACGCGCCCCCTGTAACCCGTCTCGGGAGTAATGTTTGCGAGGACGTCGCCAAAGAGCATCCCCTGGCGGGGGTACTCCGTTCCATTCACATTGTTCTCCAACGAAAATCTCCTCGGGACGTATTTTGTTCAACTGAAGACAACGCTAGATGGGATCTGGCGCCCGGTCAATGAACACTCCGGCGTGCCTAACCTTTAAGTTGAACTTGAGACTATTTTGTTATCGAGTGGCGCTAATCGGAGAGCTTATCTATCGAGATCCGCAAGAACTCCCTGTGCAGATCTGCGGCAAGCTCGGCCAATTCGGCGCTTTTAGCGCGGGCACGCTCAATGTCTGCAGAGCGGGCACGCGAACGAATAGGTTCTACCGTGTTGTCGATGATGTCGGCGTGGCGGTCGGCCGCCTGACGAATGCTCCTCAAATTGCGTGGATTAATACCTTCGGAGCGAAGTGTGAGAATCAGTTTCACAACGTTAATCGACTTAGCACGGAAGTATCCCGAAAGGTCGGGCGACAGCAGGCCGAGCGAGGTGAACTCCTCAATTTCGGCCTTCGACGCGCCCGTAAGATCGCACAGCTGGCGCACAGATACGTGTTCGGTTGCGGGTAGCTTAGATACACCGTGGTCTGAAACCACGCGGGCTGTGGGGATTCGATCTACTTCGTGACCCGCGTCGAGCGCAGCGAGCTGCTCTCGGATTACTCGAAGCGGACGGTAGGAGTCGCGCTGTTCGCTAAGCACGAACCGCAGGCGCTCCACGTCGGCTGCCGAGTACTTTCGATACCCCGAGTCGGTGCGTTGGGGCGTGATAAGCCCCTCAGACTCGAGGTAGCGGATCTTCGAAAGGGTAAGTGCGGGGAACTCGGCCTTAACCTGCTCCGTTACCTGTCCGATCGACAAGCGCGGCTCGTGGGATACATCCCGCGGCCAAGAAAGAGGTTCGCTTTGTTCCTCGCGAAGTTTCTTTGCAGTACTCATGAACGCTTCACGGAAGGATGGTAGGTGAGGCGGTACTTGCCGATCTGCACTTCGTCACCGGGCTGCAATACAGCGCTTTCGGTGCGTTCGCGGTTCACGTACGTGCCGTTTAGCGAGCCGGAGTCGCGAACGATGAAACCTCCGTCGGTGCTGCGGAACTCGCAGTGGCGACGAGAAACGGTGACGTCGTCGAGGAAAATATCTGCCTTCGGGCTGCGACCCGCCGTGGTCACGTCTTTGTCAAGGAGAAAACGTGCACCCGAGTTCGGGCCGCGTTGAACGATGAGGAGTGCGGAACCGTACGGCAGTGCGTCTACCGCCGCCTGATCTTGCGGCGAGAGCGGACGGTTCAAAAACGCTTCATTCGATACCTTAGGCGTTTCCAATGCGCCAAAAATGGCGGTTTCATTGGGATCCGGCGCAATATTGTCGCTCATCGCCTTCTCCTTAATCGTGTCGGTCAATAATTTGGTCTAAGCTTCAAGTTTAGGTCGAGATTACGAACTTATCTACCAAAGCGGATGTCTATTCTACCGGCTTTGCATACCTGTACGGTTTTGGCGTCTCAACGGAGTCGATCTTGAGGTTTTCTTCCCTCGTCAGCTCTATTGTTGCATCGACGGCGCGCAGTTGTGACGTGGCTCCCCTAGCAATTTCCAATGCGGGTTGAATCGTGTCGGCGTCGCCAATTATCGTCCAAACATACGGTGAGCGAATCGGGATTCCCGAAACGCTAAGATTGCCGGCTTCATCGCTTGTTATATATGAGGAAGCGACTATTCGAATACCGTTTAGGTCAACGGCTTCGGCTCCAGCATTGCGTAGCTCACCGAGGATTGTGATGAACTTCTGGGCGGAGATCGGGGTGTCGCCTTCAATGATCTTGAGGGTGAGGCCCGGCCCCTCCACGGGCATGGTGCCTCCAAGGATTTGGGCGAGTGCACGCTCCCGCTCTGCAGACTGCCTTGCCGCCTCATCCTGGGAGTGCGCCGACTGGAGTTTGCTCAGCTGATCGGAAAGCTCTCCCCTCTCCTCACGGAGTCGGTCTTCCGCCTCCGTCAGCTGGTCGAGAAGCAAAACGAGTTCGTCTTCGTGCACGCCGTCGAGTGGGTCGGAGCGCTGCTGCTTCACCTGCGCAACGAACGCGAATCCAACGAGCAGAGTTAGTAGCCCAATCAGAATGTGGATCGGGCGGAAACGAACCGTTAGAAGATCGCGAAGCCTTCTTTTTGAAAGGTTTCTTACTCTCACGTTAGGCTCCAAAAATGTTGCGGCGAATCGCGGCAGCGTTTGAGAAGATTCGGATTCCAAGAACAACGACGATTGCGGTTGTCATTGCGGCGCCAACACCAAGTTGGGCGCCAACTAGCACGAGGAGCGCGGCGATGATCACGTTCCAGAAGAACGAAATGATGAACACGCGGTCTGAGAACTTCCCCTCCAGCCACGCGCGCGTGCCGCCGAGCAGGGCGTCGATTGCGGCAACCACGGCGATCGGCAGGTAGGGTTGCAGACCGTACGGGATCGTCGGGTCGAGCATGATGCCAAGGACGATGCCAATGAGTAGACCTAGAATCGCAATCATTACTGCTCCTGCACGAGGTTTGTTAGTGTCGTGTTTCGATTGTTCGCAGGGCGAAGAACTATGTCGGCTTCGGCTCCGATCGCGGTGCCGATACCGTATTTGGAATTAAGTGTAGATAGGTAGGCGCCGACAACTCCGGTTTTCAGTTGCCGTTCCATGTCGTCCAAGTTACCAATCGCACGGATCTCGTAGGGCGCAACCACGGGCTCGAAGTTTACGAGAATGGTGCTACCCGCTGTGCGCACGGCGGTTGTTGGGCCAACGCGGATGCCGTTTAGCTCCACGCCTTCCGCGCCTCCCGCCCACAGGGCGTTGATGATGAACCGAAGGTCCGTGTCGAGAACCCTCTCGAGGGCGTCAGCTCCCTCTCTTTCGGTGACCATCACCCTAATGCCCGGGCCGTGGATCGCGTTTTGCTGGGCGATTTGCAAAGCCGGTTCCTTCGAGACCACGCTGCCGCGCTGATCTGACGAAAGTAGCGCGATCTCGGCGGTGATCTCGGAGTTTTCAACCTCGATGCTTTTTACTACCTGCTGTTGGCGCGCAACCTGCTCACGCAGGTTCGACACGGCCTGCTCGTGCGCTGACTTTTGCGAAATCAGCGTCTTAGCAGCAGCGGTCGCACCGAAGGAAAGCGTTGCTGCGAGCACGAGCACGATTAGGGTACCGAGGGGCCCCATGCGCGTTTCGCGCCGGTCTGAAACCGACGAGAAACCGTAGTTTAGCGGATCGTAGAGGAGCGCCTGGAGCAGCGACATTGAAGCCGCTGGATCAGTCGCCTTTTCCTCTTTTACTTCGTCAGCCACTTGCTTTGAATCCTAAAGCTCCGCTCCAACTCGTCCTGCGCCTCTTGCATGAGGCGCGTTAGGGCGCGAGGAGCTTCCTCGTATGTGCTCAGCCAGTGCGCGGCCATGTAGCGCAAGGCTTCGGCATCTTCCTTTGCGGAGGCGTCGATCACCGACGGGTATGCACCCAGGATGAAGCGCTTGCCCATGCCGATCGTGTGGTTCTCCCAGTACGGGAGGGCCAGATCGAAGAAGTCACCGGCAAACCCGATGGCGCCGTGGCCAAGGGAGCCCGCCTGCAGGCCCGCGAGGATTGCACTCATCTTCTCATTCGCCATGTCTTCTTCCAGTACGCGCGTCCACGCCTTTTGGCGGCCGATTCGGCCAGGTCGCGCCGCGTTTGCCTGCATGGCGAACACTTCCGCCTCACCGGAGGGGTCGGCCTTCACGTGGGCTGCGATCTCCTCCTCACTCATCTGGCCAAGCGCCGCAAGAGTGATTCGAGCCCTCCACGCCAGGGTTGGGCCGACGGTTAGGAGAGGCGAGTTTTGCGTTGCCAGATCGAACAGGAACTGGAGCTGATCGTCACCGGGTTCGCCGGCGAGCACGAGCGCGCGCGCCGAGCTGATCGCCCACTCGCGCTTGCGGTCGGCAGATTCGCTCTTCGTGATCGCGTCGATAGCGCTGTTAGCGAACCTCGCCGCCTCCTCGATGCGCCTAGCGCGAGGCATGTAGTGAGTGAGTGCAAACAGGGCGTTTGCAAGCAGGTCGGACGCAACCGCGTCGTCTTCCTCCACGACCACGTGCTTAGACACGGCCCGCACGTACTCGGCCGGATCGAGCTGTTCGCCGCGAACGGCCGCCCAAAGAGCGGACCACACGACGGCGCGGGAGGTTGCGTGCTCCATCGTAGAGACGTATTTCAGCGCTACCTTTAGTTCGCGCTCGCCCAGCTCAACGACGGCATAGGTGAGGTCGTCGTCGTTCGGCAAAATCAGATCCGCTCCCGAGGGGGCGTGAACCTCGAGCCTTTGCCCTTCGAGAGTGATCTCGTGGAGCCCGGTTCGAACGAGCTTTTCATCTTCTAGCTTGTACATGCCAACGTTGATTCGATGCGGGCGAACGATCTCCTGGCCCGTGGCAAGATCAACGGAGGTTTGGCGAACCTCGTAGCTATCCTCCAGGCGCGTTACCGAAAGCTTGGAGGGCCCCGCTGTTTGAAGCCACGCCTTCACCCACTCTTGCAGGTTGTCGCGCGGAGATGCCGCCTCAAGCGCCTCCAAAAAGTCATTCATCGAGGAGGCTTTGAACGCGTGCTTTTGGAAATAGGCGCGCGCTCCGGCAAAGAACGCGTCTTTGCCGACGTACGCGACGAGCTGCTTCAAAACCGCGGCGCCCTTCGCGTAGGTGATGCCGTCGAAGTTGTTCTTCGCCGCCTCCACGTCGGGAATATCTGCGGCAATCGGGTGCGTGGTCGGCAGCTGATCCTGCTTGTACGCCCACTCTTTGCGGCCCGCAGCAAACGTTGCCCACTCCGAAGCAAACTCGGTCTTCTCAGTTAGACCCATCGAACCCTGGTTGTCGGCAAACGATTCCTTCAGCCAAAGGTCGTCCCACCACTTCGGTGTAACAAGGTCGCCGAACCACATGTGGCACATTTCGTGGAAGATCACGTTGGCTCGCGACTGGCGCGCGGCCTTCGTTGGCGTGTCGCGCGAGATCATCTTCTCGTTGAACGTCACGCAACCGGGGTTTTCCATTGCGCCGAGGTTGTATTCGGGTACGAACACCTGGTCGTACTTACCCCACGGGTACGTGAACCCGTAGTGCTCGTGGTAGAAGTCGAGACCCTGCCTCGTCACCTTCAAAATATCGTCGGCATCCAGGTACTTCGCGAGCGATTCACGGCAGTACACGCCAAGCGGAATGTCAGCGTGGAGGCCGTCGGAAGCGCCGCCACTCCAAACTCCCCCATCAACGTGAGCGTAAGGGCCTGCAACAACGGCCGTGATAAAGGAGGAAAGGGCGGGCGTGCGCCTAAAAGTGCGTGTAACCGCATCTCCCTCGGCTGCCCTGGACTCCTCCACCTGGTTGGAAAGCACCGTCCAACCCTGCGGCGCCTTCACGGTGAAACGCCAGTTTGGCTTGATGTCTGGCTGGTCGAAACACGCCCACGCGCGGCGCGCATCCGTCGGTTCGAACTGGGTGTATAGGTACGTTTCACCGTCTTCGGGATCGCGGTAGCGGTGAAGCCCCTCCCCCGTGCTCGAGTAGTAGCACTGCGACTCAATCTCGACTTCAAGATCCTTATCTACAGGAAGATCGTTCAGGATAACGCGAGTGTCAGAGACCTCGAACTTAGCCGCCTCACCGTTTACGCGAACCGCGTCTACGGAAGCGGCAATGAGGTCTACAAACGTTGATTTTGCCTGGCTTCTAAAACGTAGCGTCGATTTTGAATAGAAGGTCTTCGCATCGGTTTTTGCGTTCGAAACGTCGATATACACGTCAATTTCGGTGGCATTTACATTCAAGCTGCGAGCAAGCGCATCATCACGAGTTAGGGTCTCCATTGCTTCAGTGTATCGAAGGCGACCATCGATGAGTTAGCTGTACGGCGAGCGCGAGTCGGAGTTTTTGGCGCAGTAAAAGGCGAGAATCTATCGGCAAGATTGCGCGCCAGTTGGTACATGACGTATCAGACTGTAAAATGCTTGCCAAAGAGTTTTGAGATAAAACCATTTGATAGTAAAGCGTTACTCAATTGTCTGTTTAGATGTGAGTGAACTGTGTCACGAACCTGCATCTTTGCGGGTTTTGGCGTTCAAAAACGGAACTATCTCTTGCTCGAGATTCTCAATGCTGTTATTTTTCCTGCAACCTGTTCGCCAGTGCACGCAGGAGTGCGGGGCAGCAGAACTTCGATCTTCACTTACCAATCGAAAAGGAAATCCAGATGCGCAAAAACTTCTCGCAGCAATGGCAGGTGTGGCAGCACTATCGCTAGCCGCTTGTTCTGGCGGCGCTCCTGAAGCTGGCGGCGACTCCGGCGGCGGCGACGCGACCGTTGACTTCGTAACCATCGCGGCGGGCGGCACCTCCGGCCCGTACTACCAGATCTCCGCCTCCATGGCTCAGGTATTCGCCGACGCACTCGGCGCTGAGTCTTCCCCGCAGGCCACCGGCGCCTCCGTGGAGAACATTGAACTAATCACCTCCGGCCGTGCAGAGCTCGCATTCGCAATGGGCGACGCAACTCGTCAGGCCGTAGAGGGCACCGGCCCGTTCGAAGGCAAAGACAGCCTGAAGGATCTGAAGGCGCTAACCGCCCTCTACCCGAACTACGTTCAGATCGTTACCACCGCGGATTCTGGCATCAACTCCGTTGAGGATATGAAGGGCAAGCGCATTGGCGTGGGCGACCAGAACTCCGGTGTTGAGCTGAACGCGCGCATGATCTTCGAAGCTCACGGCATGACCTACGACGACATCACGCAGGACTACCTCTCCTACTCGGATGCGATCGACCAGATGAAGAACGGCCAGGTTGACGCCGCGTTCGTAACCTCCGGTCTGCCGAACGCCTCCGTGCTTGACCTCGTTACCTCCCACGACGTGAAGATCATCCCGATCGAGGGTGAGGGTCTTGCCAAGCTAATCGAGCTGTACCCCTTCTTCAACGAAGCAGCCATTCCGGGCGGCACCTACGACGAAGAAGAAGATGTAACCACGGCTTCGATCATGAACCAGCTACTCGTCTCCCCGTCGCTGAGCGACGACCAGGTCTACGCGATCACCAAGGCAATGTTTGAGGGCATCGACAAGATCCAGGCCGCTCACAACGCTGCTAAGAACATCACCCTCGACTCCGTGGAAGACGGCCTAGCCGTTGAACTCCACCCGGGCGCAAAGCGCTACTACGAGGAAGTAGGAGCACTCTAATCTCAAAGCGAGTTTGGATATTGATTGTGGCTGTAGCGCTCGTTGGTGTTACAGCCACAATCGGCGTCCTAACCCAATCACGCCCCACAATCTATGTGGAAGATCAAGACACTGGCGAGATCTACTATCAGACCGAAGCCACCGACGGCCTCACCATCAAACTTCGCTGGATCCACTCAATCGAGTTGGAGCCCTGGGAAGAAACTTACGTGGTTGAAGGTGGCGAACTTTTCCTAGAAGAACTTGCAATCAAGTCTTACGGTGCCGGCGTCGAAGCCAACCCGCCTGGGGTTACGACGGTTGAAAACGGCGTTATCTACACCCGTGGCATCCACCAAGAAGTAGAAGACCTAAGGTACGTGCACTCGCATCGTACGAAGCATCGTCTACTGGTCGGAGACCACCTGATCGACACCCCAGACATTTCGCACCAAGCATTCGTCACTTTGAAGATTAAGGAGTAGCAATGAGCGACCCCAAGAATCTAACGGCTCCCGCCACGGGCGAGGCCGCCGAAGAGAAGACCCAGGAGATCCTAGAGAAGTTTGACCGCGAAGCTCGTACGCGATCAATCTCATGGAGGCCCGCGGCCGTCACAATCAGCGTTGTCGCTATCGTGCTGTCGCTGTACCACATGTGGACGTCTTACTTTGGAACTCCGCCGATCTTGCAGCACCGCGCAATCCACGTTGCCGCAATGCTCGTGCTCGCTTTTGCTCTCTACCCTCCTTTCAAAGGCGCGAATCGAAGCAAGATCCCCTTTTACGACATCATCCTGATCGTCCTTTCGATCAGTACGGCCGTCTACGTCGTCAACAACTACATCGACATTGTTAACCGGGCGGGCAACCCGACGACCATGGACATAGTGTTCGGCGGCATCCTCGTCGTACTCGTCATTGAGGCGGCGCGCAGGCTCACGGGCTGGGCACTACCGCTACTTGCGGTAATCTTCCTCGCCTACGCGCTGTTTGGCCGTAACCTGCCGGGCATTCTTCGCCACCGCGGCTACAGCCTCGAGCACACGATCAACTTCCTCTACCTCACCACTGAGGGCGTGTACGGCACCGCAATTGCGGTTTCAGCCTCGTACATCTTCCTGTTCGTGCTCTTCGGAGCCGTTCTGCAAAAGTCCGGCATGGGCCAGTTCTTCAACGACTTCGCGCTCGCCCTCGCCGGCCAGTCTCGCGGTGGCCCAGCAAAGGTAGCTGTTATCGCATCGGGCTTCCTCGGTTCGATCAACGGTGCCGCTGTTGCAAATGTTGTAACTACCGGCGCATTCACGATTCCACTCATGAAGAAGGTCGGCTACTCCCCTCGCTTCGCGGGCGCGGTTGAAGCAACCGCTTCGGTTGGCGGCCAGATTCTTCCTCCAATCATGGGTGCTTCGGCATTCATCATGGCTGAGACGCTCGGCCTTCCCTACACCCAGATCGCTATCGCAGCTATTGTTCCGGCACTCCTTTACTACCTCGGCATCATCGCCCAAGTGCACCTGCGCGCAACCCGCCAGGGCCTAAAGGGAATCTCGCGAGAGAACCTCCCGGCAGTTAAAGAGGTTATGAAGGAACGCGGTCACCTAACGATCCCGCTGATCTTCCTCGTCTACATGCTGTTCTTCTCGGGCCGCACGATCCTCTACTCGGCACTCCTTACGATCATCGTCACGGTGATCGTCGCTGAGCTTCGTCCGGCAACCCGTATGACCCCGAGGGAAATCATTGACGCACTCGAGGTTGGCGCAAAGACCGCCGTCTCCGTTGCGATTGCGTGTGCGTCCGTGGGCGTAATCGTTGGCGTCGTAACCCTCACCGGTTTCGGTGTGAAGCTCGCACACATGATCGTTGCATTCGGTGGCGGCTCGATCCTCCTCTCCCTCGTCTTGACCATGATCGCCTCGATCATCCTTGGCATGGGTCTTCCCTCGATCCCGACCTACATCATCACCTCCACGATGGCTGCTCCGGCCCTCGGCGAGCTCGGTGTTGAGCCGCTCGTTGCTCACATGTTCGTGTTCTACTTCGGCCTGTTCGCAAACATCACGCCTCCGGTGGCACTCGCAGCATTCGCAGCGGCGGGCCTCTCCGGTGACGAGCCGATGAAGACCGGCTTCCAGTCGATGAAGCTTGCTCTCGCCGGCTACATCATTCCGTTCATGTTCGTGCTAAACCCCGCACTGCTCCTGCAAGACACGACGTTCAGCGGCGCAGTATCGGTGATGCTCACCGCGATCGTTGGCGTGCTCCTGCTTGCCGTAGCGGTTGAAGGACACCTGATGGTTGAAGTACCAATCTGGTTGCGCGTCGTGTTCTTCGGTGCCGCACTTTCGATGATGAGCCCCAACACGCTCACAGACCTGGTCGGAATCGCGGTCGCTGCTGTTGCAGTCGCGATCATGGCAGGTCGAGCCAAGGCTCAAGATTCCCTGTCTTTGAAGGCAATCTAAAGCCTCAAACCTCTGCAGTGAGTGGGTGCATCACGCAATGTGATCACCCACTCACTACTTGATTAGCCAACAGGGCAGGCAGTCAGTTAGAATCTAACTCGTTGCAAAAACAACGGGCTGTGGCGCAGCTTGGTAGCGCACTTGACTGGGGGTCAAGGGGTCGTGGGTTCAAATCCCGCCAGCCCGACGATTTAATCTCGCGATATGAACAACATGTCGCGAGATTTTTTTCGCAGTGGTTGGCTTCCCATCTTAGATTGGCAAAACTATGACCGGTCGCGGTGTTGTCGTCTCACTTCTTTCCTCGGTAGTCTTCGCAGTCCTAACCTTCGTCGCAGCCCAGCTAACTATGCTTACGGGCTCACAAGTGTGGGGTTGGCGCATTCTCTTAACGGTTCCCGGCATCCTCATCCTCCTAGCCATGTCTGGCCGCTGGTTTTGGTTCTCCGGTGAACTGAAGCGAGTAATCGCCGCTCCCAAAAAGTTGCTCGCCTACGCGTTCAACGTGCCGATGCTCGCCTCGCAAATGTACCTGTTCGGCTGGGCACCCCAGTCTGGTAACACCCTTGCGCTATCCATGGGCTATTTTCTGATGCCTATCGTCATGGTTATAGTCGGGCGCGTCGTGTTTAAAGAGAAGCTCTCACCTCTCACTCTCACCGCTACCCTGATCGCTTCTGCCGCGGTTATCTTCGAGATGTTCCGCGCTGGAGGTCTTGGCTGGGTGACGGCCTACGTGGCCCTGGGTTATCCCATTTACTTCGTGCTGCGCCGCATTTTCGAAACTGACGGTGTCGGTGCTGTTACATGGGAGATGGCCCTGGCACTCCCCCTTGCCGCCTTTGCCGCCACGAGGAACGGCGGAGCTGAGGCCGCAACCTCATCGCTCCCCATGATCATGCTCCTGCTCGTGCTTGGATTCCTCTCGATCGTTGGCCTCGTAACCTACGTGATGGCCGCGAAGCTCCTCCCCTACGCCGTGTTTGGACTCCTGTCTTACGTCGAGCCTGTGCTCGTCGTGTTCGTCGCCGCGTTTATTGGTGAGCGGATCGTCGGCACGGAGTGGATCACGTACATCGGGATTTGGCTCGCGATCGTAGTGCTCACGATCGACGGTATTAGAGCGATTATGGAAAGGCGCCGCTGGTCGGTTCCGGCTGCTAGGCCGTGGAGGCGGAGGCGTCCGCGCAAGAGCAAGAATGAACGCCACTCGTGGATGCGCCTGCGCCGCTCGAAGAAGACCGATCAGCTGATCGATCCGGGTGCGCCGGACGCGAAGCCCTTGAGCCTGTTTGGTGACGATCAGCCGGCACCCGAAAACTGATCCTTATACAACTAATCAGATAGCGAAGCGGCCTCCCGAGTATGGGAGGCCGCAACGCTTTTGGGCTAGGTTTTAGCGGCGCCTCTTCTCGCGCACGCGAACGCTGATTTGAATCGGCGTGCCTTCGAACCCGAAGGTTTCGCGCAGGCGACGCTCAATGAATCGGCGGTAACCCGGGTCTAGGAATCCCGTTGTGAAGATGACGAACCTGGGCGGGCGCGCCGACGCCTGCGTGGCAAACAGGATTCGAGGCTGCTTGCCTCCGCGCACAGGGTGAGGCGTTGCGGCAACGAGTTCGCCGAGGAACGCGTTTAGACGGCCGGTAGAGATGCGGGTGTCCCAAGACTCTAGCGACCTGTCAAGTGCCTTCACGATGCGGTTCGTGTGCCAGCCCGTGCGCGCCGACAGGTTGATCTTCGGCGCCCACGACACGTGCTGCAGGTCGCGTTCTTGCTCCCCGCGTAGTTCGTAGCGGCGATCCTCATCCACAAGATCCCACTTGTTGTTCACGATCACGAGGGCGCGGCCGGCATCTACGGCGTGCTGCACGATGCGCACGTCCTGCTCAGAAAGCGGTGCAGACGCGTCAAGTAGAACCATCGCAACCTCCGCCTTCTCCAGCGCAGCCTGCGTGCGGATGGATGCGTAGTAGTCGGCTCCGGTGGTTCGGTGCATCTTGCGTCGAATGCCGGCGGTGTCGACGAACCACCACTTGCGTCCGTCCATCTCGATGAGTTCGTCGACGGGGTCGCGGGTCGTGCCCGCAAGGTCGTCGACAACTACTCGCTTCTCCCCCGCTAGGTGATTGAGGAGGGAGGACTTTCCAACGTTTGGCCTACCGATAAGGGCAACTCGTCGCGGGCCACCCTCGGGGAGCTTGCGTGCAACCGCGGACTCCTCGGGCAGGATCTCGAGAGCGGCGTCAAGGAGGTCTCCAGCGCCGCGGCCGTGGAGAGCGGAAACCGGGTAGGGTTCGCCAAGGCCGAGGTTCCAAAGAGCCATGGCGTCGGCTTCCTGGGCGGCCGAGTCGACCTTGTTCGCCGCGAGGACTACGGGCTTGCCGGAGCGACGCAGGAGCTTGACGATGCGTTCGTCAGCGTCGGTGGCGCCTACGGTTGCGTCGACGACGAACAGTACGGCGTCCGACATTTCGATTGCGATCTCAGCTTGTTCTGCAACCGAGCGGTCGATGCCTCGAACATCTACTTCCCAGCCGCCGGTGTCGACGAGCGTGAAGTTTCTCCCCGCCCAGTTCGCGGGGTACGAAACGCGGTCGCGGGTAACGCCCGGCGTGTCTTGCACTACTGCGGCGCGGCGCTGCAGGATACGGTTCACGAGCGTTGATTTGCCAACGTTTGGGCGGCCAACGATAGCGAGCACGGGGTCGCCCGCACCCGAAGTGTCGGCAACTTCTTCGTCTTCCTCACCGCTTAGAACCTGTTCGTCCTCTTCGGTCAGGTCGTAGAACGACAGGGCGGCGCGCATCGCCTCCGCGCGGGAGTCTTCCGCGGCCTTTTGCTCGGCGAGTTCCTCCAGCTTCTTTGAAACGAGGTACGTAACGTAGCTGAGGGTCTGGTCGATCGTGTACTCGGAGGAGTCAATAACCGTTTGGCCTTCGGTGGCCTCCTGGAAGTTGACTACCGTGGAATCCTTCTCGTCGCGCCCCACAACTTCCGAGTGCATCGACTGAATAATCTCATCGCTTACTTGTTCGCCGTGAAGCTGAACCGCACGCCTTTCCATACGTTTTTGTGCGGAGGCGGTGAGGAGCAGACGCAGGTCGGCGTCCGGTGCAACGACCGTCGTGATGTCGCGCCCCTCGGTAACCATGCCGCTGCCGTTTAGGCGCGCAGCTTGAATGATTTGGCGTTGCTGGCGAACGAGCGATTCGCGCACGTCGAGGTTCGTCGCAACCTTCGACACCTCTTTTGAGATACGCGATTCGCGGATCGCTTCGGTCACGTCGGTGTCGCCCACCATCACTCGGAAGTCTTCCGGCGAGGTGCTGATGTCGAGCGGGAACGAGTCGGCTGCACCGGCAACCGCCGCGTGATCGTCGAGGGGCAGGCCCACTTCGAGGCAGTACCAGGTGAGTGCGCGGTACATTGCGCCGGTGTCGAGGTAGCCGATGCCAAGAGTCTTGGCGACGCCTCTTGCGATCGTAGATTTGCCAGAGCCGGAGGGGCCATCGATTGCGATGGACAGGCCGAACTCGCTGATCAGCGACCGCATTTCGTCGAGCGTGAGATTTCCGTATTTTTCCACTTTTTCTCCTAAGCGTTCACTGGTTCACGATTCGCCAGCCGCGCGCCTCGAGTTCTTTTTCGGCGTGACGTACGATTGCTGGATCGATTGAGATTTGGGCGATACCTACACGCTGGTGTGCAGAGTGTTCCATCGCGAAGTCTTCGATGTTGACGCCGGCCGCTCCAAGTTCGGAGAAGAGCCTTGCGAGCTCGCCCGGCTTATCGGGAATGAGCACCTCGACGATTCCCCAGCGCCTCGGCGCGCCGCCGTGCTTGCCGGGTATGCGGGCAACGCCGTCGTTTCCGGCAGACATTGCAGTGTTGATTGCACGCGCGGAACCGGGTGCGCTGAACCCTCCGTTGGCACCGGATTCTAGGCCTTCGATGAGGTTTCCAAGCTCGTCTTGGAAGCCTTTCAACACGTTCACCACCGGCCCGCAGTTGCCTGAAACGATGGAGGTCCAAAGCCTCGGGTCGGATGCGGCGATCCGCGTGGTGTCGCGAAGGCCCTGGCCGGCGAGCGACAGCTCATCTTCGGTTGCGTCGCGCAGGCGCGAGGCGAGAAGGGAGGAGATCAGCTGGGGTACGTGGGATACGATCGCCACTCCCCGATCGTGCTCTGCCGCGTCGAGTTCGATAACGGAGCTTCCAAGGTCTACCGCGAGGTTGCGCACGGCGATGCGCGCCTCCGGGGTGCTGAGTTCGTGGCTGACGACTGCCCAGGGCCTGCCGATGAACAGGTCGCGGTCGGCTGCGGCAACTCCGGAGCGTTCCCGGCCGGCCATCGGGTGTGAGGGCACGTACCTGGAGGCGTCCACGCCGGAGGCGAGAACCTCCTCCACGATGATTGATTTCACGGAGGCAACGTCGGTGACGACCGCTTCGGGGTGATCTTTGAGGGCGGCAATAACGCAGCCGGCGGTTACGTCCGGTGGCACTGCAACAATGACGAGGGCAGGCTCGGGGCTATCTTCCGTGTACTCCTCGCCGGCTCCGAGGTCGCGCGCGAGGGCGAGCGAAACTGGAGACACGTCTTGGAGGTACACTTCGATGCCGGCGGCGCGAAGCGCGAGGGCTGCGGAGCCGCCGAGCAGGCCGGAGCCGACTACTAGTACGGGGCCTTCCGTTGAGATTGGGCGGCCGTCGGGATTAGTTGGGATACTCAAGGCGCTTCCTACAGGTCGACCGCGGCGTAGAGCTCCTTCAGCACGTTACCCTCAATCTTTCGGGTAACGCCGGGGTGGAGCCTGCCGATTCTTACCGGGCCGAATTCGGTGCGAACGAGTTCGACAACTGGGAAGCCGACGCTTTCCATGAGGCGGCGAACAATGCGGTTACGGCCTTCGTGTAGCGTGACTTCGACGAGCGTGAGGTCGCCGTAGTGGTCTTTAATCTGGAAGTCGTGCACCTTAACCGGGCCGTCTTCGAGCTCAATGCCAGAGAGCATCTTGCGTCGCAAGCCGCGCGGAACCTCGCCGGGTACAGTCGCCACGTAGGTCTTCGGCACTTCGTAGGAGGGGTGCATGAGGCGGTGTGCGAGCTCCCCATCGTTGGTGAGGAGGATGAGGCCGGCCGTGTCGGTGTCGAGGCGGCCAACGTGGTAGAGCCTTTGGTGGTAGTCCTGCGTGTAGTCGGCTAGGCAGGGGCGCCCCTCGGGGTCTTCCATGGTGGAGACGACGCCGGCGGGCTTGTTAAGCGCGATCGTGAGGGTAGTTTCGTCGAGCATGAGGCGCTCGCCGTCTACGTGGATTACCTGCTTGTCGGGGTCGACGCGGGTGCCGAGTTTGCGCACGACTTTGCCGTCTACTTTTACGCGCCCGGAGGTAATGAGGATTTCGGCGTGACGCCTGGAGGCGATACCCGCCTGCGAAATCACTTTTTGTAGGCGGACGCCTGATTCTACGTGCGGATCGTTTTTCATTATTTCTCCAAAGTCTGCGCTATATCTTCAAGTTCGTCGCGGTCGGGTAGGTGCGGTGCGAGCGGGCTCAGCTCTTCTAGGGAGCGCAATCCCATACGTTCTAAAAACTCGGTGGTGGTTTGGAACAGGGTCGCTCCACTCGGTGTTTCGCCGGCGCTTTCGATGAGGCCGCGTGCCTGTAGGGAGCGGACGACCGAGTCGACGTTCACTCCTCGAATGGAGCTGACCTTTTGGCGGGTTACCGGCTGGCGGTACGCGATCACCGCGAGGGTTTCGAGTGCGGCCTGCGTGAGTTTTTGCGACTGGTTACCAACGATGAATTTCGATACGAAGGGGTCGTACTGTGCGCGCGAGTAGAATCGCCATCCCCCGCCTACGTCTCTTAGTTCGAATCCGCGCTGGTCGCGGTCGTACTCGTTTTTGAGGCCTGCCAGTACCGCGTCGATTTGTTGCGGTGAAACTTCGAGGGCGCGAGCTAGGTCGCCCGTGGAAGCGGGGTGCTCCACTACCATTAGGATCGCTTCTAAGGCTCTGGCGAGCTCGCGATCGTCAATGTGCGGTATTGCTTCTTGCATGTCGACCTCCCGTCAATACTTACCTGCCCATTGTAGCTGTATCTAGCTAGTTTACTCGAGCCTCTTCGTCTTCCACCTGCATGTTTTGAACGTTAGTTTGAGCACCTGTCCAGCGGATTTTGAGGGGTGCGAGGGGCTGGTCTTGCTCGAAGGTGATCGCGCCTTCGCGGTAGAGGTCGAGTACGGCGAGGAACCGTGACACGACGGTGTTCACGTCCGGAGCGTCGCTGCACAGCTCCGTGAAGCTCGCTGCCTGCACGACTTTGAGGCGCTTCAGGATGTATTCGGCCTGCGGTCGCACGGGTACGAGCGGGTCGTGCAGGTGGGTAGTGAGTACTTCGGCGGGTTTTGAGTAGATCGCATTTGCGGCGAGCTTTGCAAGGTCTAGCGGTGTGATCGACCAACGCAGTTCGGGTAGTAGCGCGGCGAAGCGCGGTTCCATTGTTGCCTCGCGCGCGTGTTTCGCGCTGCCCGCCTCCCACAGGCCGCCAAAGACTCCCGCAACCTCCTTGAATGCGCGGTACTGCAGGAGCCTCATGAATAGTAGGTCGCGTGCCTCCAAATATTCTAGGTCCTCTTCCAGTTGCTCATCTTCGACGGGGAGGAGGGAGCGCGCCTTCATGTCGAGAAGGGTTGCGGCGACGACGAGGAACTCGGAGGTGCGCGAAAGGTCGGGCTCGGAGCGCATGTAGTTGATGAACTCGTCGGTTACCTGCGCGAGCGCAACCTCGGTGATGGCAAGCTCGCGCTTGGAGATGAGGCCGAGGAGCAGGTCGAAGGGGCCTTCAAAGTTCTCTAGGGAAACGTTGAAACCGCCGCTAACCTGCAGTTCTTCAGACACTACGCCGCGTCTCCGCGCGCAATGACTTCGCGGGCGAGGCGCCTGTAGGCGTGCGCACCCTTGTGCGTGGGCGCGTAGGTTGTGATCGGCTCGGTTGCAACGGAAGCGTCGGGGAATTTCACCGTGCGGCCGATCTTCGTGTCGTAAACCTTGTCGCCAAACGCGTCTTCGAGGCGCTCAATCACTTCGCGCGCGTGGAGCGTGCGCATGTCGACCATGGTCGCCAAAATGCCGTCGATCTTGAGGCGCGGGTTGAGGCGGTCGTGCACCATGTCGATCGTGTCGACGAGGAGGGCGACGCCGCGAAGCGCGAAGAACTCGGCTTCGAGGGGCACCATGACTCCGTGCGCGGCCGTGAGTGCGTTTACGGTGAGGAGACCGAGCGAGGGCTGGCAGTCGATGAGGATTACGTCGTAGTCGTCCATTACGGGGCGCAGCGCCCGCGTGAGTGCCTGCTCGCGAGCCACCTCGTTTACAAGCTGTACTTCAGCTGCCGAAAGGTCGATGTTGGCCGGTACTAGGTCGAGGTTGTCGATCTTGGTCTTCTGGATTGCATCGAGGATCGAAACCTTTGAGGACATGAGCAGGTTGTAGATCGTGAGTTCGAGGTCTTGAGAGTTCACGCCAAGGCCGGCGGAGGCCGCGCCCTGCGGGTCGAAGTCTACGATTAGTACGCGCCGGCCGTATTCGGCTAGCGCTGCAGCCAGGTTGATCGTGGTGGTTGTCTTGCCAACACCGCCCTTTTGGTTGCACATCGCGATTACGCGGGCAGGGCCGTGCGAAGTTAGCGGGGGCGGTACCGGAAAATCATCGTCGCGCCCACCCTCTGGGGGTACGGGAACTAAACCTGGTTGAATGTCACTCACACCCTAAGAATAAGGCATCCCACTAAATCATGTGGCGACGCAACTCTGGGAGAATCAAACCTCGCCGCCCTTGAGTGCGCGCGGGTGCGTGCTCGCGTGCACTTCTCGCAGGGTGTTGATCGAAACTTTCGTGTAAATCTGCGTGGTTACTACCGAAGAGTGGCCGAGGAGTTCCTGCACGTCGCGAATGGAGGCGCCTCCTTCGAGGAGGTGTGTTGCGAACGAGTGCCGAAGGGTGTGCGGCGATACGTTGTCGATCCCCGCGCGCCTTGCTGCGGCGTTGATGATTTCCCACGCGGATTGGCGCGAGAGTGCTCGGCCGCGCTTGTTGAGGAAGAGGTGGTGGTCTTCCCCGTGCTTCGCGGCAAGCTCGGCGCGCCCGTTGGCGAGGTATTCGGAAACGGCCTCAGCCGCGTAGTTGCCAAGGGGTACGAGGCGCTCCTTGCGTCCCTTGCCAAATAGACGAACCGAGGGGTACTCCCCCTCCAGGTCGAGGTCCTCCGGATACAGCGCGGTTAGCTCCGAAATGCGTGCGCCCGTGCCGTAGAGCAGCTCCACGAGCGCACTGTCGCGAAGGCCGATGGCGCCCGGAGTGCTTGCCGCCGCGTCCAGTAGCGCTCCAACCTCCTCAATCGAAAGTGCCTTCGGGAGGGGTTGGGGAAGCTTTTGGGAATCGACGCCGTCCATGGGATCGATGTGGATGAGGTCTTCGTCGACCATGAACCGGCTGAGAGCCGCAATGGAGGCTCTTGCGCGTGCGATCGACGAACGTGCGAGCGGCCGCCCGGTTGCCTCGCCGGTGGAAAGCCTCGTTAGGTGCGAGTTGATGAGGGGCGCGCGAACATCGCTTACGTCCAAGACTCCAGTATCATTTAAGAAGCGAGTAAGGTCGCGCCTGTACGCGGCAACCGTATTTGGGGAGGCACCCTGGTCAACACTTAGGTAGTCGAGGAAATCTCGTACGACACTGGGCATAGACTCGGGAGTCTGTGGATTACGCATGAGCGCCATGTTACTCACCAAAGGAGCGTTTTAAGGCCAGACTCTACCAACCCGCGAATTTATCTTTAATATTGTTATAGCTACCAAACATTTTGTTGCATCACTACATTGAAAAGAGGACTTGTTTCATGACTTTCTCATGGGATGAACTTGATACGCGCGCTGTTACGACAGCAAAGATGCTCGCAGCGGACGCCGTAGAAAACGCCGGTTCCGGCCATCCCGGCACGGCCATCTCCCTTGCACCGCTTGCATACCTCATTTTCCAAAAGCACTTGCAGATGGATCCTACCGACCACCTGTGGTTGGGTCGTGACCGTTTTGTCATGTCTGCGGGTCACTCTTCCCTCACGCAATACATTTCGCTCTACCTTGCTGGCGCTGGCCTCACTCTCGAGGATTTGAAGGAGTTCCGCACCTTCAAGTCGAAGACGCCGGGCCACCCCGAGTACGGTCACACTGACTTCGTTGAGATCACGACGGGCCCGCTCGGCTCCGGCATGTCTTCGGCTGTTGGCATGGCGATGGCTCAGCGCAGGCTTCGCGGCATGTTCGACCCGGAGGCGCCCGCAGGCGAATCCCCGTTCGACCACAATGTTTGGGTTATTGCAGGCGATGGCTGCTTGCAGGAGGGCATCTCTTCTGAGGCGTCTTCGCTCGCGGGCACGCAGAAGCTCGGCAACTTGATCGTGTTCTGGGATGATAACCACATTTCGATTGAGGACGATACGAACATTGCGTTCAATGAGGACGTGCTGAAGCGTTACGAGGCTTACGGCTGGCACACGCAGCACGTTGATTGGACGGCTAGCGGCGAGTACAAGGAAGACGTTGAGGCGGTTGAGCAGGCGATCCAGAATGCGCTTGCAGAGACTGATCGCCCGTCGATTATTGGCTTGCGTACGATTATTGGCTGGCCGACGCCGGGTAAGCAGAATACGGGCGGCATTCACGGTAGCGCGCTCGGCGCCGAGGCTCTTGCCGGTTTGAAGGAGGCGCTCGGCATCGACCCGACCAAGATGTTCGACGTCGATGAGGAGGCTGTTGCTCACGCTCAGGCGAACATGAAGGCTCGCGGTGAGGCGGCTCGCTCCAAGTGGGATGAGAAGTTCTCCGCTTGGCGCGCGGCGAACCCGGAGCGTGCAGAGCTTTACGATCGTCTTTCGAAGCGTGAACTACCGGAGGGCTGGGAGGATGCTCTGCCGAAGTTCGAGGAGGGTAAGAGCCTCGCAACTCGCGCAGCATCGGGCAAGGTGCTGAACGCTCTGGCTCCTGTTCTTCCTGAACTGTGGGGCGGCTCTGCGGACCTCGCGGGTTCGAACAACACGTTGATGGCTGGCGAGCCTTCGTTCCTGCCCGAGGAGCGTAGCTCGGACATGTTCAGTGGCAACAAGTACGGCCGCAACCTGCACTTCGGTGTTCGCGAGCACGCGATGGGTGCGATCATGAACGGTATCGCGCTGGAGGGCATGACCCGCGTTTACGGTGGCACGTTCTTCGTGTTCTCCGATTACATGCGCGGCGCGGTTCGCCTCGCCTCCCTCATGAAGCTGCCGGTTACGTACGTGTGGACGCACGACTCGGTTGGTGTTGGTGAGGACGGCCCGACGCACCAGCCGATCGAGCACCTGACGGCTTACCGCGCGATCCCGAACCTGTCGGTTGTTCGCCCGGCGGATGCGGCAGAGACTGCGCAGGCGTGGAAGAACATTATCCTTCGCGACTCGACCGCTGCGATTATTCTTTCGCGTCAGGGCCTGCCGAACCCGGCTCGCGGTGGCGAGCTTGCGTCCGCTGAAGGCGTGGCTCGCGGCGGCTACGTGCTTCGCGATACGGACGGCACTCCGGATGTGATCCTGATGGCTTCCGGCTCTGAGGTTCAGCACGCGGTTGGTGCGGCGCAGATTCTTGAGGAGGAGGGTGTTAAGGCTCGCGTGGTGTCCATGCCTTCGATGGAGTGGTTCGAGGAGCAGGATGAGGAGTACAAGGAGTCGGTACTCCCCTCGTCTGTGACTGCTCGCGTGAGTGTTGAGGCGGGTCTTGCAGCTCCGTGGTACAAGTACCTCGGCATTAGGGGCCGCGCTATTTCGATCGAGACGTTCGGTGAGGTTGGCTCCGGTGGTGAGCTGATGGAGTACTTCGGCTTCAACAAGGAGAACGTGGCGAAGGTTGCGCGCGAGGTGCTCGCTAACTAGCGGGTCGCGTCAGCTAGCGTTATCGCAAACGTTTGCGAGGCAGGGGTCGGCACACGCCGGCCCCTGTTTTGCATCCGGTCTGCGGGAAATGTGGAAAAATCTCTTAAGTAGCGTTTTGGAGGTGGAACGGTGGATACCGATCTGATGGTGTTTCGCACGCGCGAAGAGTTGTATGCGAAAACGGCTCTTGCGCTCGTTCGTAAGATCACGGAGCTTGCGCAGCATCGTAGCCGCATCCACATGGGTATTGCGGGTGGTTCAGTTGCGCGGGATTTGCTTCCCAAGGTTGCTACGATCATGGAGCATCACGGCGACTTGATTTCGCAGTGGGCGCCGGTTCACTTGTGGATGACGAGTGAGGCGTTTGTCGAGTACGACCATCCGGGCCGCAGCGATTCGGTTGTGTTTGAGAACTTGGTGTCGAAGTTCGACGTGTTTTCTTTGCATCGCCCGCCTACGCCCTCCATGTCGCGCAATTTGCAGGCGGCGACGAAGGAGTACGAGAAGGAGATGCTTTCCACGTACTCGCATTCAACGCAGGTTGATCCGCGTTCTATCGCGCTCGATATTAGCGTTTTGAGTATTGGTGTGGATGGTCATTTCGCCTCCCTGTATCCGTCGCACGACACGCTGAACGCTTCAGGTTTGTTTGTGGCGGAGGCGGATTCTCCGAACCCTCCTGCAGAGCAAATCTCGATGACGATCCCTCTGCTTCGTCGCTCGCGCACCTCCTGGTTTGTGGTTTCGGGTAAGCCGAAGGCCGCTGTTTTTGCGCACGCACTGCAGGGAGCTAATTACCGTGAGGTGCCCGCCGCGTCTATGAATCAGGTGGGTACGAAGTGGTGGGCTGATAAGCCGGCGGCGAGCCGCGTCGACCGGATCTTCTAGCCCGCTGATTGCCTCAAGGCAGGCAACGGCACCCGTTGCTTTCTGATGCCGAGTGCCTGCAATCGCAGGTACCCGCTGGCCCGTGTTTAGGGGGCTTCTCCCCTCCCCCGCAGCCTTTCGAGGGCTTCCCTTAGGATCTGTTCTTGCTCTTCTGGTGAGCGCCTGGCGGTCGCCTCACGCAGGTGCCTTGCGCTGCTACCTTTTGAAGCATCAACGCCTTCTGGATCACTCGATCCCTGCGAGCCGCCTGCTCTACCGGGTTGGTCCTTTGAGCCTTCGACTACGTCGATTGGTTTTACGTTTGGTGGCGTGCGCGTAGCTTTTTCTTGGCAGGTTTTGCAGGCCCACTCGTTTGGTACGTCGAAGAGCGCGCGGGCAGAAAAGGAAACGCGCGTGACATGGCCACGCGCGCAAAAGTATTCAACCTGGGCGATTGAGTCCACTTACATGAACTTGGTCAGAATACCGATAAGAACGATTACGACCACCCACACGATTAGCGTGCCAATGGTGATGCGGTTTAGGTTCCGTTCGGCAACACCGGACGAGCCTGCGGTGGACGAGAAGCCGCCGCCAAACATGTCGGAAAGGCCGCCACCACGCCCTTTGTGCATCAAAATGGTGAGAATCAGGAACACACTCGAGATTACGAGTAGTACCTTCAGGATGATCATCACAGCCGCCACGATAATCCTCTTCCTTGACGCCGCGGCGCCTATCAATATCGACTAAGTAACCTGTTAGATTCTAGCGAAACATTTCTAAAGTTCATAGTTAGAACAGGAGTGTTCGCACTTTAAGAAACTCTGCCCCCACGATTGTGGGGGCAGAGCGTGGTAGTGCGGTTAGGCGTTGAACATTGCGGTCTTGGCGAACTCTGCCGCCTTGAGCGATGCGCCGCCTACGAGTGCGCCGTCAACGTCTTCCTGTGCCATGATGTCGGCAACGTTGGAGGACTTGACCGAGCCGCCGTAGAGAACGCGAACGGTCTCTGCGGTCTCAGCGTCGTAGAGTTCGGAGACGCGAACGCGGATTGCGCCGCAGACTTCCTGTGCGTCTTCGGGGGTTGCAACTTCGCCGGTGCCGATAGCCCAGATCGGCTCGTAGGCGATTACGGACTTCTTCACGTCGTCAGCGGACATGCCCTCAAGAGCGCCGTCGATCTGAGCGAGAACGTGGGAAACCTGGTTGCCTGCCTTGCGGACGTCGAGGCCCTCACCGCAGCAGATGATCGGGGTCATGCCTGCTGCGAGTGCTACGCGAGCCTTCTCGCCGACGAGAGCGTCGGACTCACCGTGGTATTCGCGGCGCTCAGAGTGGCCGACTACTACGAAGGAGCAGCCGAGCTTGGAGAGCATGTTTGCGGAGATTTCGCCGGTGTAGGCGCCCGACTCGTGGGTCGAGACGTCCTGTGCGCCGTACTTGATCTTCATGTCGTCGCCCTCGACTACGGTCTGGACGGAGCGAATGTCGGTGAACGGCGGGATGACGGCAACGTCGACGGTCGAGTAGTCGAAGTTTGCGTCCATGAGTTCCTGGTGCAGGCCCTGAACAAGGTGGATCGCCTCGAGGTGATCCATGTTCATCTTCCAGTTGCCTGCCATAAGCGGGGTGCGTGCCATTGTTAGTCCTCCAAAACTGCGATACCGGGTAGCGTCTTGCCTTCGAGTAGTTCGAGGGATGCGCCACCACCGGTGGAAATGTGAGAGAAAGTGGATTCGTCGAAGTCGAGTAGGCGTACGGCTGCTGCGGAGTCGCCACCGCCAACTACGGAGAATGCGTCGCCCTGCGACAGTGCGCCTGCGACTGCCTTCGTGCCGCCTGCGAATGCGGGGAATTCGAAGACGCCCATCGGGCCGTTCCATGCAACCGTCTTAGCGGAGGCGATCTTGGATGCGTAGAGTTCCTGCGACTTCGGGCCGATGTCGAGGCCCATCTGGTCGGCAGGGATTTCGTCTGCGGCGACTACGGTCGGGGTGGCGTCCTTTGCGAACTCGGGTGCTACCACAACGTCGACGGGCAAAACGAGGTCTACGCCGCGCTCCTTGGCTTCTTCGATGTAGCCCTTAACGGTTTCGAGCTGCTCTTCTTCGAGGAGGGACTTGCCTACCTCGTAGCCCTGTGCCTTGAGGAACGTGAATGCCATGCCGCCACCGATGAGGAGCATGTCTGCCTTCTTGAGGAGGTTGGCGATTACGCCGAGCTTGTCCGAAACCTTGGAACCGCCGAGGACGACCGCGTAGGGGCGCTCCGGGTTGTCGGTTGCCTTGGAGAGGGACTCGATCTCCTTTAGTACGAGGAGGCCGGAGGCCGAGGGGAGCTTCTGTGCAATGTCGTAGACGGAGGTCTGCTTGCGGTGTACGACGCCGAAGCCGTCGGATACGAATGCGTCTGCAAGCTGGGCGAGCTCTGCTGCGAACTCTTCGCGCTCTGCGTCTACCTTGGAGGTTTCGCGCGGGTCGAAGCGGACGTTCTCGAGAAGGAGGATTTCGCCGTCTTCGAGGCCTGCGACCTCTGCCTTGGCGGATTCGCCGGTGATGTCCTTGGCGAGCTTGACGGGTACGTCAACTAGTTCGCCGAGGCGCTTTGCAACGGGAGCGAGGCTGAACTCGGGCTTTACTTCGCCCTTGGGGCGGCCGAGGTGAGCCATGATGATGACCTTGGCACCTGCTTCTACGAGCTTGGTGAGGGTCGGCAGTGCGGCGCGGATACGACCGTCGTCGGTGATCGTCTCGCCGTCTAGCGGCACGTTGAAGTCGGAGCGGACCAGGACGCGCTTGCCCTTTAGGTCACCGAGACTTTCAATGGTTCTCATACTGTTTTTTCTCCTGAAGATTTATAGGCTTCGTTGCTTAACGAAAACGCCCGCGCACGCGTGAGCATGCGCGGGCGAAATCATTTACGCTCGACTCTGATTAGAGACGCTCGCCTACGTATACGGTGAGGTCAACGAGGCGGTTCGAGTAGCCCCACTCGTTGTCGTACCAGGAAACAACCTTGACCTGGTCGTCGATAACCTTGGTCAGCGGTGCGTCGAAGATCGACGAGTGCGGATCCGTGACGATGTCGGTGGAGACGAGGTAGCCGTCGGAGTAAGCGAGGATGCCCTTGAGCGGACCCTCAGCTGCTTCCTTCATAGCTGCGTTGACCGACTCGACGGTGACCTCGGACTTCGTGGTGAAGGTAAGGTCGGTGACGGAGCCCGTCGGAACCGGAACGCGGAGTGCGTAGCCGTCGAGCTTGCCCTTCAGCTGCGGGAGTACCAGGGATACTGCCTTTGCTGCACCGGTGGTGGTCGGAACAATGTTCAGAGCTGCGGCGCGTGCACGACGACGGTCCTTGTGCGGAGCGTCGTGGAGGCGCTGGTCGCCGGTGTAGGCGTGGATCGTGGTCATGAGGCCACGCTCAATGCCGAAGGCCTCGTCGAGGACCTTTGCCATCGGGGCAAGGCAGTTGGTGGTGCACGAAGCGTTGGAGATGATGTTGTGGTTCTCCGGATCGTAGTCTTCGTGGTTTACACCAATAACGAAGGTTGCGTCCTCGTTCTTAGCCGGTGCGGAGATGATGACCTTCTTCGCACCACCATCGATGTGTGCCTTAGCCTTCGTAGCATCGGTGAAGAAACCGGTGGACTCTACGACGATGTCAACATCGAGGTCGCCCCACGGAATGTCCTTGGGGTCGCGCTCTGCGAACGCTGCGATGCGCTTGCCACCAACGGTGATGGACTCGTCATCGAAAGTTACTTCCTCTTCAAGCTTGCCCAGAATGGAGTCCCACTTGAGCAGGTGTGCGAGGGTTTCGTTGTCAGTCAGATCATTTACGGCGACAACTTCGAAGTCTGCGCCCTGTGCGAGGGCTGCGCGGAAGAAGTTACGGCCAATACGGCCAAAGCCGTTAATACCGACGCGGAAAGTCACAATGTCCTCCTGTAATGCGCTTAGGCACATTTTTCGTCTGATGAAACTGAACGCCGCCTCTAAGTAGGCGTTCAGACCGCAGTGTTCTGCGGTTCCAGCGCTTCCAAATTTACACCGTTTCAGCGCATTTAGCAGGCTCGAAAGTGCCGATCAGCACACACTTGGCGATTTTGCTACAAGTGTGCAGGACTTTGCCACGATTTGGTAAGGAATTTCAACGATTTCGTAAAACCGCCTGTTTGAAAACGTGTTCTAACTCTCAAGCAGATCCGTGCTTAAACTGGCTTCCGTGTCGGGAATTCCGTCTTCGTGAGCCTTTTTATCGGCCATTGCGAGGAGTCTGCGGATGCGGCCGGCGATTGCGTCTTTGGTCAATTGCGGGTCAGCGTATTTTCCGAGTTCTTCGAGGGATGCTTGACCGTGTTCGATCCGCAGGTGTCCGGCTTCGCGCAGGTGTTCGGGTACTTCGTCGCCGAGGATTTCGAAGGCGCGGCGTACGCGTGCGCTGGCTACGACGGCTGCGCGTGCGGAGCGGCGTAGGTTAGCGTCGTCGAAGTTAGCGAGGCGGTTGGCACTCCCCCGCGCTTCGCGGCGGATGCGGCGTTTTTGCCATACTTCGAGGGTTTCGGTGGCGTCGAGTGCTTCGAGGATGGTGGCGATGCCCTCGGCGTCGCGAACCACGACTCGCTCCGCTCCCCTAACTTCGCGAACTTTCGCCTGTGCGCCAACGCGGCGCGCGAATCCGGCCATGGCGAGTGCGGCTTCGGGGCCGGGTGCGGTGATTTCCATTGCGGAGGAGCGGCCGGGCTCCATGAGGGAGCCGCGCGCGAGGAATGCTCCCCGCCAGGCGGCTGCGGCTTCGGCGTCTCCTGCGGAGACGATCTGTGTGGGGAGGCCGCGTACGGGTCGGCCCTGGCCGTCGATGAGGCCGGTCATGCGGGCGAGGTGGTCGGCTCGTTCAACTACTCGTACCACGTAGCGGTCGCCCTTCTTTAGGGCGCCTCCTGAGACGATGACGACGGATGAGTTCACGGCGTAGAGCTTTGCCATGAATGCGCGTAGGCGCGCTGCGGCGGCGGGAAGGTCGACTTCTGCTTCGATGATCACGCGTCCGGAGACGAGGTGCAGGCCTCCTGCGAAACGCAGCATGGCTGCTACTTCGGCCATCATTTCCGAAGGTGTTGAAACGGGTTTTTTGACCAGTTCCTGCTTCAAAGCGAGCGTGAGTGACATTTACCTTCCATTTCAGTTGCGAGCTACGCGAGCCAGGGTTCGCGGCGGCCAACCTCGCCGAGAACGCCGTCGAATGCGTCTCGTAGGGCTGCGGCAAGGCGGAGCGGATCGTGCAGCGCCTTGTTGCCTCCGATAGAAACCTGGCGAAGTAGTAGTCTAGCGCCCATTTCGCGTGCCGCGTTTTCGAGGTCCTCAATATCGTCCACGGTTGAGGGTTCGGCGATGACGACGTCGAGCGCTAAATCTGGGGCGTGGCGCTGGAGTACGCGGATGTGGTCGCCGGCAGATAGGGAGTCGGTTTCGCCTTTTTGTGTGGTGAGGTTCAAGATGAGGGCTCGCCTGGCGTTCGTGGATACGAGGGCGGAGCGCAGTTTGGGTACGAGTAGGTGCGGGAGCACCGACGTGTACCACGAGCCGGGGCCGAGGACGACCCATTCGGCCTCAGAAATCGCGGTTAGGACTTCGGAGTCGACGGGCGGGTCTGCGGGGAAGAGTCGTACTGCGCGCATCCGACCGTCGGTTGAGGCGACTGCGCACTGGCCGCGCACCTTGTTTACGGTGCCGTCGGCGTCTTCAACGTCTGCCTCGATTTCGAGGGGTACCTGCGCCATGGGGAGTACGCGGCCGTGTGCGCCGAGGAGGCGTGCGATCCAGTCGAGGCCGTCCACCTGGTCGCCGAGGAGTTCCCACAGGGCGACGATGAGGAGGTTGCCTACGGCGTGCCGGTCGAGTGGCCCGTCGGTTTGGAAGCGGTGTTGCATGACGTCGCGCCAGGTGAGGCCCCATTCGGAGTCGTCGCAAAGGGAGGCGAGTGCCATGCGCAGGTCGCCGGGTGGTAGCACGTTCATTTCTTCACGTAGGCGCCCGGAGGAGCCTCCGTCGTCGGCGACGGTGACTACGGCGGTGAGCTGGTGGGTGATGTGTTTGAGTGCTCGGAGGGTGGCGGAGAGGCCGTGGCCGCCGCCGAATGCGACTACGCGGGTGCCGGATACTCCCCTGCGCGGCCAGCCGTCGGAATCCAAGAGTGCGCCCAAGGTTACTCCCTCCCTAGGTCCCTGTGGATTACGCGGACGGGGAAGCCTTCGTCGCGGAGCGTGGAGGCGATGAGTTCGGTGATGGCGACGGAGCGGTGTTTACCGCCGGTACAGCCGACGGCGATGGTGACGAAGGGTTTTAGTTCGTCGACGTAGCCGCGGATCATGGGGGCGAGGAGTTTCGCGTAGTTGATGGCGAAGTCTTTCGCGCCGGGTTGGCTGAGTACGTATTTGGCGACGGGTTCGTCGCGGCCGGTGAGGTGGCGTAGTTCGCTTACCCAGTAGGGGTTGGCGAGGAAGCGCACGTCGACTACGTGGTCGGCGTCGAGGGGGATGCCGTATTTGAAGCCGAACGACATGACGGTGAGTTTGAGGCGCGTGTCGGAGTCGGCGGCAACGATTTTGCGCATGTGGCGAGTGAGGTCGTGTACCGACATGTTGGTGGTGTCGATGATTTCGTCGGCGCGGGCGCGTAGGGGTGCGAGTACTTTGCGTTCGCGTCTGATTCCGTCGAGGATGCGGCCGTCTTCTTGGAGCGGGTGGGGTCGCCTGTTGGATTCGTAGCGGCGTACGAGTGCGCCTTCGTCGGCGTCGAGGAAGATGACGCGGTAGCTGACGGAGTCGGAGTTGAGTTTGGCGAGTACGTCTTCGAGGTCGTGGAAGAATTCGCGGCTGCGCACGTCGACTACTGCGCCGAGGCGGTGTACGCCTTGCCCGTCGGCGGTCATCATGCCGGCGAGTGCGGGGAGGAGTGCGGGTGGGAGGTTGTCGACTACGTACCAGTCGAGGTCTTCGAGCGCCATGGAGGCACGGGTTCGCCCTGCTCCGGACATGCCGGTGATGATGATCAGTTCGGGGTCGCTGGCTTTGGGGAGCCGCGCCATTTCGTCTAGGAGGGGGATGCCCGCGGGTACGGTGGGCGGATTGTTGGTGTCGGCCGACATGTTCTCTTCACTCATGACTATAGTTTGCCAGCCTTTTACTGCCCCGTCTCGCGGTTATTCGGTTGGCTCGGATTGTTCCGCGGTATTTGGCTGGAAAAAGTCGTGAATTGTTTGTGCGAGCATGGGGCCTACGCCGGGTACTTCGGCGAGTTCTTCTGCGGTTGCCTCACGTATTTTTTTGACGGATTTGAAGGTTTTGAGGAGGGCGGCTTGGCGGGCGGGGCCGAGGCCGGGGATTTCGTCGAGGATGGAGCGTTTCATGGAGGCGCTGCGTTTTTTGCGGTGGTGGGTGATGGCGAAGCGGTGTGATTCGTCGCGGAGGTGTTGGAGGAGGTAGAGGCCGGCGGAGGTGCGCGGCATGATCACGGGGAAGTCGTCGCCTGGGATCCAGACTTCTTCGAGGCGTTTGGCGAGGCCGACGACGGGTATGGTGATGCCCATTTCTTGGAGGGTGGTGGAGGCGGCGTTTACTTGGGGTAGGCCGCCGTCGACGACGACGAGGTCGGGCCGGTAGGAGAAGCGGCGTGGTTTGCCGGTGTTTGGGTCGACGGGGCCGGAGGCGAGTTGGATGCCGTCTTCGTCGTAGCCGGTTTGGCCGGATTCTTCGGCTTGGAGGCGTTTGAATCGGCGGGTGAGTACTTCGCGCATGGCGGCGGTGTCGTCGGTGGCGCCTTCGCCGGCTTCGCCGCGGATGGTGAAGTGGCGGTAGTCGGATTTGCGTGGGGTGCCGTCTTCGAAGACGACCATGGAGGCTACTTGGTTGGTGCCCATGGTGTGGGAGACGTCGTAGCATTCGATGCGTAGGGGTGCGGCGGGGAGGTCGAGGTATTCGGCGAGTTCTTCGAGGGCTTTAGAGCGTTGGGTGAGGTCGCCGGCCCGCCTGGTTTTGTGGAGGCGGAGGGCGTGTTCGGCGTTGGTGGCGACCATGTCCATGAGGGCGCGTTTGTCGCCTCGCTGGGGTACGCGTAGGTCGACTTTGGCGCCGCGGAGTTGTTCGATCCATTCGCGGACGGCTGTTTCGTCTTCGGGGAGTGTGGAGACGAGGATTTCGCGTGGGATTGCGGAGGTTGGTGTGTGTTCGACGTCGTCGACGGATACTGCGGCTTCGCGTTCGGTGGGGCTCGCGGGGGTGGCTTCGGCGTAGACCTGTTGGAGGAGGCGTTGCATGAGTTCGGGTTCGGTGGCGTCGCTGGGGCGGTCGATGACCCAGCCGCGTACGCCGCGGATGCGGCCTCCTCGTACGTGGAAGACTTGGACGGCGGCTTCGAGTTCGTCGGCGATTTGGGCGAAGACGTCGGCGTCGGTGCCGTCGGAGAGTACGACGGCGTTTTGTTCGAGTACTTTTTCGAGGGCTGCGAGGGAGTCGCGGAGTTGTGCAGCTTTTTCGTAGTTGAGTTCGGCTGCGGCTTGTTTCATTTGGGTTTTGAGGTCGCGGATGTAGGGGCCGACTTTGCCGCCCATGAATTGGCAGAGTTGGTCTGCGAGTTGGTAGTGGTCTTGTTTGCTGATTTTGCCTACGCAGGGGGCGCTGCAGCGGTCGATGTATCCGAGGAGGCAGGGGCGGCCGGCACGCTGCGCGCGGTTGTAGACGGCTTTGGAGCAGGTGCGGATGGGGAATACGCGTTGGAGTTGGTCGACGGTTTCGCGGATGGCCCAGACTTGGGAGTAGGGGCCGAAGTAGCGGGTGTCTTTGCGGCGGGCGCCGCGCATGATTTGCATGCGGGGTACTTCTTCGCCCATGGAGACGGCTAGGTATGGGTAGGATTTGTCGTCGCGGTACATGACGTTGAACCGCGGGTCGTATTGTTTGATCCAGGAGTATTCGAGGGTGAGTGCTTCTACTTCGTTGGCGACCACGGTCCATTGCACGGAGGCGGCGGAGAACACCATGTTTTGGGTGCGTGGGTGGAGGTTGGCGGGGTCTTGGAAGTAGTTGGTGAGGCGGTTGCGGAGGTTTTTGGCTTTGCCTACGTAGATGACGCGGCCTTGTTCGTCGCGGAATCGGTACACTCCGGGTTCGGTGGGAATCTCGGAGGTTTTGGGTCGGTAGGTTACTGGATCAGCCACGCATAAGATTCTACGAACTTATGAGGCGCCCGGCGACTGTACGAGGTTTCGCAGGGCGCTTCGCATTGTTTGAGGAGGCGCTGGCAGGTGGCACTCCCCCTCCGCGCCTCCCCTGTTGTTTGAGCTTGAAAAACTGCCCCATGAGGTTACGGCCTGATCTCCGCGAAGGGGCTGGAGCGTTGGTGCTTAACGCTTCGTACGTCTGGAAGACTTTAGGAAAGAACGTGCGCGGCCCAGTTTTGGGCCAAGGCGCAAACGTATCCAGCTCGAAGACATTTTCGGCTCAGCCAACTCCGCGATCATCTCCCACGGAATGTGCTTGCGGATAACTGCACTCCGACTGCGCCTAGGAGCAGCCAAAGCCTCAGCCGCAGCCTTCTGCAAAAGTTCCTCTTCCACTCCGAGTGCCTCAGCTATCCACATAAGACCGTACGGACTCTGGAGGCGGTTATATGTTGTTTTTGCCGAGATATTAGGGGTTTCCCGAGTGTACTGACCAGAACCTTTAGTCGCCTGAGCCTCAAACCAGGTAGTCATATGCAGACGCTGGGTGGGCCACCGATCTTCAACGTGAGCTAAGAGCGTGTCTTCAAAAGCGTCAGAAATCGGCAAATGAGGCGGTAGCTTCTTAAGCAACCGCGCAAACTCATCTACATGGAAGTCAGTCAAAGCCCACTCCAATCACTCTCAATCCCTCAAAGCCCCTGAAAGCGTAGAAAGATTCGGCATTCTGCCCAGTCGGTTGGATGTCTCATAAATC
>JAUNLN010000020.1:18827-27947 GCA_030532245.1 Actinomycetaceae bacterium | reverse complement strand
ATGAAATCGAACCAGGCGGGTGCGCAAAGCGCATTTGATCAAAAAGTATTCGCCGCTGCACTTCACCGCAAAACCCTTGACTTCTTCGACGCTCACGCCGCAACCATGGGCGTGCACCCAGAGCTCAATCGATTTCTCGCATTCGCCCGCTCATATGTGGGCGGCGGCAAAGCCCTGCGCGCACTCGGAATCTCCGTTGGTAACCACATTGCAGGCGGCGAAGCCGTGGGCACTTACGCCCCCGCCACCGACCTCGGCGTCGCAATCGAACTGTACCAAGCCTCCGCGCTCGTACACGACGACCTCATCGACAATGCCGACACACGCCGCGGAATCCCAGCCGTACACAGGCAGGCTGAGCAACAGCTCGGAGCTGAGTCCGCAGCGCCCGTCGCAATCCTCATCGGCGACCTCCTGCTGTCTCTAAACCAGCTCGCAACCGTCAAAGCCGTCGAAAACATCGACGCGGACGTAGCAACCAACGTGCTTGCATACATGGCACGCGTGACGGGCGAAGTAGCGTGGGGCCAGTACCTCGACGTGATCACCGAACAGCACCCGCTCACCGACCCCGAAGCCCTGCGCCGGTACGTCTACGACGTAATCGCCCTCAAATCCGGGCACTACTCCGTTATGCGACCGCTCGTGCTCGGCGCCCTGTTGCAACGCCCCGAACCAGACTTCGTGCAGACCCTTGAGAAAATCGGACGCGCCTGGGGTGTCGCATTCCAAATGCGTGACGACTACCTCGGAGTCTTCGGCGACGAAGCCCTCACCGGCAAGCCCACCGGCTCCGACATTAAAGAGGGCAAACGAACCATCCTGTTAACCATGGCCCTATCCAATGCCGAAGCAGGCGACCGGGAGTTCATTGAGGAGTCCCTCGGGCGCGCAGACCTGTCGGATGCTGACCTTGCTCGAGTCACCCGCATCATCGAAGAATCCGGCGCGCACGCCCAGCACGAGCAGGCAATCGAAAACCTTGCAAACGAAGGGCGAAAACTGGTTCTCGAACTAGGGCTAGATGAGGAGCGAGAAGCCGCCCTCAATCAGTTCGGATCACTCCTGCTCGATCGGTGCTACTAAAACGCGGTACCCCAAGAGGGATACCGCGCCGCTTCCGACTTCTAAACGGTTCGCTTTAAAAAGTTCTGGGTCCCTCGCCGAGGGACCCAGAGTGCTAAAAAGCTAGAGGCAAAATCGCGTTGCGCACTTCGCGCACACGATTTTGTGCAAGCAACTCCAGCGGAACCGCATCGAGCGAATCCTGCTTTGTGATAAGCCACTCGGTTGCCTCATCGTGGGAAAAGCCCGCGTCAAGGAGCATCAGCATAGAGCCGTGGATCGACGCTAGAGGCTCGAATACGCCTCCCTCATTAGACAAAGAAAGGGCTGGAACCATCGGCTTTGAATCAACCACGACCTTCAGAAGCTGGTTCTCCGCCCACAACTGCTTGATCCTGGTGGGAGCAACCCCAAGTTTTTCTGCCGCTTCACGCTGCGTTAAAAGTTCAATCATGGCACCGATTCTAGTGGAATATCAGCCCAAAGTTAGAGGCACACCCGTGAGGTGATGAACAATGTATGCAAGGCAACGTAGAATCGCGGCGTGGGATTATTTAAAAACTGGCGTGACAAGTCGAGCGAGGCACAAGACATGGTGCCTCCCCCTCCCCCGCCCGAAAACGCAAGCGCGGGAGAGCCCTCCGACGATCCCACAAAGAGCGCTGAGCACGCATCCAACGTCGAGAGCGACCAGAATCCCGAGCCTCGCGATCCCCAAGATCAGCGGCGCGGAGATGCCGTAACCGAAGTCATCGATGTTCTTGGCGCCTCCTCAATGGAGCATGCGGATGCGAATGAGGATAATCCGGCTGAAGGTGCGCAGGCCGCCGAGGTGGAGGATCCTGCCTCGTCGCAAGACCTCGAACTAGAGGCAACGCCTACTTCCGAAGAAGCCCCGCAGGGATCCGGAGAAGGCGAAGAAACGCGGGACGCGGACGGGCCGGAGGAGGAATCTTCTAAGGACTTAGCCGACGAGGAATCAGGCGAAACCCCCACGGTAACTTTGACCGATCCGCTCGTCGGCATGGTGATCGACGAGCGCTACCAGATTGAACGCCTCCTCGCGCGAGGCGGCATGGCAACCGTCTACGTTGCATACGACCGCAGGCTCGAGCGTCCGGTTGCTGTAAAGGTCATGCACCCCCACCTCGCCGAGCTCTCGAACTACGTGAACCACTTCCGCAGGGAAGCGCGCTCGGCCGCGCGAATCATTCACCCGGCCGTCGTCACCGTTTTCGACCAGGGCATTGTTGAAGGCTCCGGCTACCTCGTCATGGAACTCGTGCAGGGCGCCAACCTACGCAACCTGCTCAGCACCGAAGGGGCACTCACCCTCGACCGAGCATTGATCATCACCCAAACCGTTTTGCGAGCACTCTCCGCCGCACACGGCCAAGGCGTGATTCACCGCGACATCAAGCCCGAAAACGTGCTCGTACCAAACGAGGGGAACGTCAAAGTCGCCGACTTTGGGCTCGCCGGAGCGGCCTCGGATATCTCGGCTGCAACAACCGGCTCCGTGATGGGCACAGTCGCCTACCTCGCCCCCGAGCTTGCGAACGGCGACAGCGCAACACCCGCCTCCGACCTCTTCTCGGTTGGCATCATGCTGTTCGAAATGCTCACCGGACACACACCGTATGAAGACCTCTCCGTCTACCAAACCGTGAAGGCCTACGCGGAGAAAGACATTCCTCCGCCCTCCACCATCGAACCGTGGATTCCCTCCGAAGTAGACGACTTCATCTGCTCACTCACCGCGCGAGACAAGTCGGACCGTCCGCAAAGCGCGATGGACGCCCTCGAAGCGCTCGTCCGCATGCACTCGGCGCTCCCCGCCTCCCTCCTCGAACGTAAAGCCGACGTGGAGCCCCTCGTCTCCGACGATCAAACCCAAAAGATTCGCCTGCGCGGCGAAACCGTGGCGCTACCGCAAACGAGGAACAGCCAGATCGTGCGCACGGCTCCTGCCAAGCCGAAGAAACGCCGCAAAGCGCCCCTCATCATCACCACAATCATCACGCTACTTATCGCCGCAGGCAGTGGCTTCACGTGGTGGTGGTTCGAATACGGGCCCGGCTCATACATCGACGTGCCGCAAATCGCGGGCGCAAACCTTGAAGACGGCAAGAGCAAGCTAGACGCGCTCGGCCTAGAAAGTGTTGTCGAAGAACAGTTCGACGACGTGGTGCCCGAGGGAATCATCATCGACACCCGCCCCTCCGCATCAGAAAAGGTGCACAAGGCTGGCGTCGTCACCATTCTCTTGTCGAAAGGCGTCGAAATGGTTGAGGTTCCAAACCTCAGCAACAAAACCGACGACGAAATCGACAAAATCCTAAAGGGCGCGAAACTTACTCGCGGAGACTCCACGGAAGCCTTCCACGAGGAGGTCGAGAAGGGGCGCGTCATCTCCCAATCTCGCGTTGCCGGCGAGAAGGTCAAGCACGACACCGCTATCGACGTCGTGATCTCCAAGGGACGCGAGCCGATCAAGGTTCCAAACGTCGTTGGTCAAAACGCAACGGACGCGCAAAACGCGATCTCCGAAGCTGGCCTGCAAGTAAGCGTGACCGAAGAGTACAGCGACGAGGTTGAAAAGGGCCTCGTCATCTCGCAAGACCCGGTAGCCGACGAGATCCGCTACCGCACCGACTCCATCTCCATCGTGGTCTCTAAAGGCCCGGAAATGGTTGCAATCCCAGACGTGATCCGCATGTCTGAAGCCGAAGCCGTTGCACAGCTCGAGGCACTCGGATTCAAGGTGCAGGTAGACCGCGTATTCATGCTCGTAGACATGGTCGCAACAGTCGACCCGGGCGTAGGCACGATGGCGAAGGTCGGCTCCACGGTCACAATCCGCGTAGTTTAGGCTCCCTTTGCCCCTGCGGTAGAACCTCAAACAGAAAAGTGAGAGGCTCCCGGAAGCAGTTCTAACTTGAACTGGCCTCCGGGAGCCTCTCACTTATGATCTGTAGGCAGTTACCTGCGCAGTAGCTCAGCCACCCTAAACGCGATCTCCAGCGACTGCTGGTGGTTCAGGCGCGGGTCCACGAGCGTTTCGTAGCGTTCCTTCAGTCGCTGCTCATCGAGTAGCTCAGAGCCGCCAATAACCTCCGTGACGTCGTCGCCCGTAAGCTCAATGTGCATGCCAGCGGGCACGAACTTGCTCTCCCCCAGCACCTCGAAGAAGCCCTCAACCTCATTCATGATGGTCTCAAAGTCGCGAGTCTTGTAACCAGAAGCCGTCTTAATCGTATTGCCGTGCATCGGGTCGGTAATCCACGCAACCGGACGCCCATCGCTCTGCGCTGCCTCAACAAGACGGGGCAGCACCTCGCGGATCTTCGGCGCACCCATGCGAGTGATGAACGTGAGGCGGCCCTCCTCGCCATTTGGATTCAGGCGATCAATAATGCCGACCACGTCTTCCGGCGTTGCCGTCGGGCCGAGTTTTACGCCAATCGGGTTGCGAATCTCGCGAAGTAGCTCCACGTGTGCACCATCAAGCTGACGCGTGCGCTCACCGATCCACAGGAAGTGACCGGAAGTGTTGTACAGCTCGCCCGAACGCGAATCAATGCGCGTGAGTGCAGCCTCGTACTCGAGCAAAAGAGCCTCGTGAGAGGAATACAGGTCTACAACCTTCAGCCCCTCGAAGTCAGCCCCCGCGGCCTCCATGAACATGATCGCTCGGTGGATCTCACCGGCAAGCGTTTCGTAACGCGCGTACGCAGGATTCTCCGTGAAGCCGCGGTTCCAAGTGTGAACGCGGCGCATGTCCGCGTAACCACCCTTCGTGAACGCACGAATGAGGTTCAGCGAAGCCGCCGACTGCTGGTACGTCTCAAGCAGACGCTGCGGGTCGGGCACGCGCGCCTGCGCGTTAAACGCATTGTCATTCACCGCATCACCGCGGTACGAGGGAAGCACTACGCCGTCCCTCTCCTCCGTGTCCGAAGACCTCGGCTTCGCGTACTGGCCCGCAATACGCCCAACCTTCACGACCGGCAGTGAAGCACCGTACGTGAGCACAACAGACATCTGAAGGAGCGTCTGGATCTTCAAACGGATCTGATCCGCAGTAGACGTATCAAACGTCTCCGCACAATCTCCGCCCATCAAGACGAACGCCTCGCCCCTAGCGGCTCTCGCCATCTTCTCTCGAAGCGCGTCCGCCTCACCCGCAAAAACGAGCGGAGGACGTTTACGCAACTTCGCCACCACATTCTTAAGGTGCTCGGCGTCAGGGTAGTTCGGCTGCTGCGCTGCAGGGAAACTACGCCAGGAATCCCACGGGAAGCTCTCGTCTGTAATCATTTTCTCAGGCTAGTCCTTCATTTGATAAACGTCGGCGCGCGTCCCGCAAGGTGGAACGCGCGCCGAAGATTCAAAGCGGCTTACTCGACTTCAGGAGCCGGCGAGACGCGCTCACCAATCTCCTGCATGAGCTCCTCAAACCAAGGAGTGTTAATGTCGAACTTCTTGCCACCTGCAATGCGGTTGAACGCGATAGCAGAGAGGCGGTCGCCGTTCTCCTCATCGTGGCCGATAACGCCAGAAACGCCCTCAAGTGCGCACTGAACCGCGTAGTCGGTCATCGACTTGATAAGACGCAGGTCGTCCTCATTCGCAGCAGCGGAGCGGGAGAAGTAACCGGACTTTTGAACCATTACCTTCTCGGCACCGATCTTCTCTGCAAACTGCTTTGCAAACCACTGGCCCGGGTTAATCGTGTCGAGCTTCACGTGACCGAACGGGTCGCGCTGAACCTCTTCACCGTTCTCCTCCATCTCGCGGACGATCTCAGCAACGCCAGCACCCTCCGAGAGGAAGATATTCACGTTACCGTACTTGTCCATGATGGCCTTCAGGCGAGCAGCCTCGCGGTCAATCTCAACCTCATCCTCAGGGATGAACACAGCGTGGATGTCCCAGCGTTCCTTCATGAGGCCCATCTCAGGGAGCCACTCCTGCTGCTTCCACCACTCGCGGTACTTGTGTGCTGCAGCAGCGGTGAGGTAACCACAGTTGCGGCCCATGACCTCGTGGATGATAAGCATGCGCGGGTTGGAGCGGTGCTCACCAATAATGTTCTGAGCGAACTTCGAAGCCTCTTCAGCGGCGGTCCAAGCACCGAGCGACTGCCTGATCGGAATGATGTCGTTGTCGATCGTCTTCGGCAGACCCACCACGGTGAGCTCGTAGTCGTTCTCGTGCAGGTACTGCGCAAGATCCGCAGCGGTCGTGTTGGTGTCGTCGCCACCAATCGTGTGGAGCACGTCGACCTTGTCTTCACGAAGACGCTCCGCAGCAACCTTCAGCGGATCCTCGCCCTCCGCGACAAGACCGCGCTTTACCAGGTCTTTGGCGTTCGTTAGCTTCACGCGCGAGTTACCAATCGGCGAGCCACCAAACTTGTGGAGCAAAGCCGCCTTCTCGCGGGCTTCGGCACCAACCGTAATGTAGTTACCCGTTAGCAGGCCGTGGTAGCCGTGCTGGTAGGCAATGATTTCGATAGTCGGGTCAAGCTCGTTGTAGCGCTCAATCAAACCTCCAACAGCGGAGGACAAGCACGGTGCGAAACCACCGGCAGTTAGAAGAGCAACCCTCTTAACGGACATCTAACAGACCTTTCAATTTTGAGTGTGTGGTCAAGCGCGCAATAGCACGCCTTAAGTCTACCTTTAAAACTGCTTGAACGTTTATTCAGGTGTCCGAGGAACGGCTACTTGTCGCCATCCTCCAACTTGCTTAGATCCACGACCTCATCATCTTCGGTGGGTTCTGGAACAGCCACGTCGGGAACCTCGCGACCGCCCGGAGCCTTCGCCCCACCCGGGACGGGGCCAGCGAACTTGCCTTCCTTAGCAAGTTGCGCCTTCACGTCGGCGGCGTAGAGATCCACATACTCCTGGCCGGAAAGCATCATGAGGTTGTACATAATCTCATCGGTGATCGCGCGAAGCGTGAAGCGGTCTTTTGCAAGACCGCGGTAGCGCGAGAAGTCGAGCGGCTCACCAATAACGATGCCAACGCGGTGGCGGCTCGGAATCTTCTGGCCAATCGGCTGAGCAATATTCGTGCCGATCATTGCAACGGGAATAACCGGGGCTCCAGACTCGAGTGCGAGGCGAGCGACACCAACCTTGCCGCGGTACAGGCGACCATCAGGGCTGCGGGTTCCCTCCGGGTAAATGCCGAACAGTTCATTCTCCTGCAGGCGTGCAAGACCCGTAAGCAAAGCCGACTCCGCGGCCTTACCAGAGGAACGATCCACCGGAATAGTGCCGACAGCACGCATGAAACTAGCCGTCGCCTTACCCTTGAGCCCAGTTCCCGTAAAGTAATCAGACTTGCCCATGAACACAACCTCACGGTCGATCATTAGAGGCAAGAAAACGGAGTCGAAAACTGCAAGGTGATTCGATGCCAAAATGGCTGGACCCGAAGATGGGATATTTTCCTTCCCGCGAATCCAGGGACGATAAAACGCCTTAAGGAACGGACCTGCTCCTGTTTTGAGTACCTGGTAGAGCACGCTTTGACCTCCTGGTTGCGGAATCTAAAAAAATTTAGGCTCAACTTTTCAGTGTAGTGTGAATGAGTTCAGTTTATGACTCGTTGACTCCATCGGCACCCAAAGGCTTGCGCGAGCCTCACATCAGATAATCTAGTGAGGTCGGTTTTAAGGAGTTTAAACATGGATTTTCGCCCGCCAGGAGCGCTTTCACCAGAGCTCGGGCGACGCCTAGGAATTAAGGCAAGCGAGCTGATCCCTCGCGATAATCCTGAAGACTCAAAATTTCTTGGTTCAGTGTGGGAAAAGACCTACGTGGTGGTCGACCTGGAAACCACGGGTTTGAGCGCCACGGATCAGATAACAGAAATCGGCGCCGTGAAGGTTCGCGGCCAAAAAGTTGTCGAACAGTTCAACACGCTCGTAAATCCGGGCGTAGAAATTCCTCCGCGCATCACGGCTCTTACCGGCATCACCGACTCAATGGTTGAAGATGCTCCTACACCCGGCGAGGCTATCGCGGCGTTTCTAGAGTTCGCCGAGCTTGAAAACTCCATCCTGATCGCACACAACGCCTCCTTCGACACGGGATTCCTCATAAGGGGCGCGGAGGCCGCAGACTTAAAGTGGCCCAAACCCACCGTGATCGACACTCTCGCACTGGCCCGCACGATCCTACCTAGGCCCCTCATCTCAAATCACCGGCTTGCAACGCTCGTCAAATATTTCGGAGTCGTGAATCCGAGCTCGCACCGGGCGCTCGCTGACGCAACCGTTACCGCAGACGTGTTCGCCGGCCTCGTAAACCGACTGGATGAGGCGGGGGCAACTGATTTTGCCGACCTGTTTGTCGCGGCTCAACCTGTTCCCTACAGGCATCGCAAGAAGGTGGCTCTCGCGAAAGATCTGCCCGCGGAGCCCGGCGTCTACCGATTCCTCTCCGCCGACGGGCTGACCCTATACGTGGGTTCGGCGACCAACTTGAGAAGCCGCGTGCGCTCTTATTTTTCGGCCAGTGAAAAGAGGCGCCGGATTCACGCCATGCTCGACCAGGTTGATTCGCTAAAGGTCGAGGTGACGTCCACTCCCCTCGAGGCCAGGGTGCGTGAACTCCATGCGATTGCGGGAGAGCGTCCCCTGTTTAACTCGGCGTCAAGGCACCAGGAAGACACCGCGTGGCTGGTACTTGAAAACGGATTCTTGAGGGTCGTTCACACGATTACACCTCAGCAGGCACCAAGTGCGCTCGGGCCGTACAGGCGAGTGACCCACGCGTTGAAAGCGCGCGAAGCCATCCTGCTCACTTTGGGGCAAGACCCGATGGTGCTTGCCGATCTGCCTGTCGGGGATGTTGGCGTAGACAACGAGGAACTCGCTACCCTGTGCTTGCAAGGGCGCGGACACAAAGTTTCTGAAACGCTACTCGCGATCATGAGTGAACTATCCACGCAGTCTCAATACGAGTTTGCCGCGCGCATTCGCGACTACTTCTCCTACTATCTGCAAGGCATTGAGCGCCAGCGCGACACCGCTCT
>JAUNLN010000020.1:14312-18727 GCA_030532245.1 Actinomycetaceae bacterium | reverse complement strand
GCGACTACTTCTCCTACTATCTGCAAGGCATTGAGCGCCAGCGCGACACCGCTCTTATCGCCCGGGCACGAAAGATCGTTTGGGCTCACCACATTCACCGGGGTGGCTGGCAGATTCACGCGGCCTCCAGGGGCAAACTCCTCGCAGCAATTAAGACCCCGCCGCGCACCTCGCCTGCTCCGCAAGTGGCTGAACTGACCTCCCTCGAAGCGCTACCAGAAAGCGGAGTTCACCTGCCCTACTCGACGTGGGAGGAAGTCCGCCTCCTCACGCGCAGCTTAAACGAGCCGGGTGCTCGAATGATCCAGTGGGAATCCGACGATCCGTGGGCGTGGCCAATCGACTCCGACCTATCCGAACTCGAACGCTTCGCGAACCTACCAAGCCCCAAGCGCGGGCGAAGCTGATTCACGGGCCCGCCTCCAAGCGCGAGGGCGCTCCGCGATCCTTGCACTCCTTCAGCGTTGCCTGTTCGAGAGAGCCGACTCCTCCTCACGCAGGGCGCCAGCAGAGGACATAAAAGGGGCGGCCGCACGCGCGACCGCCCCCTAAAGCTTCGAGCCTACGAAAGTAGCTCAGCTACAGCCTCCTGAAGCTCGATCGGATCGAGCGGCTGATACAGCATCTTCGTGGTGCCAGAGAACTTAGCAATCCAAGAATCCTGCTGGCGAGCAAGAACCGTAATCGACGGCGGAACATCATCAAACTCGACCTCGAAACGGCGAAGTAGCGCCATAGCGCCAACCTTCTGCGTTTCACCATCGAGAATGAGGAGATCGAAATCGCCCTCACGGAACTTCGTTACAGCTCCATCTTCAGTTGCGGATTCAACCCACTCAACCTTGCGCATCTTCGCACCCGGGCGAATGCCGACAGAGTCAATAACATTCTTGCGGAAGTCCGAATCATCACTGTAGAGGAGGATGCTGTACGTTTCCTTCTCGTCGTTCGAGGCCATCTGTGTCTCCTATGAAACTATTCTCGCTTAGCACCAACTAATAGCTTATTGTATTGCCCGCAAGCGGGACTACAAACACCGCTACTTGACGGGTGCAACATCCATTGCGCCAGTAATGTCCAAAACGAACAGCACCGCGCCTGCCGGATCGTCCGGAGCCGGATGAATCGTAAGCACGCGGCTACCAACGTTCATTCCGTAGAGGCCAACAAGCTGCCCGACAGCCTGCGGAGTGTACTCAGCAACGCCCGAATCCCAAGTTGAACCACTGCGGTCATCCTGGCCCCACGGAGCGAAAGCATAATGGTAAGAAACCACATCAGTTTCCGTGACCTTCTTACCCTTACCCTCTGCTAGAACAATCGCGATCGGCTCTTCGGGAGCCTTCGCATCATGGTCAAAAGCAATCGTCGGCTTCTCACCGAGCGGGCCCTCGATAGAGATGCCTGCGGGCGCCTTTTCACCAGTTTCCTCAGCCTCAGAAAGTGCCGAAACGTCGGTCAAATCAAGCTTTCCAACCAGGTCAACCACGAATACGAGAGTTGCGCCGCCCGGGATCCTATCGCCCGCGCCCGCCTCGCCGTAACCGTACTGGGAGGGAATGACTAGCTCTACACGGTCGCCAACACGCTGGTTAGACAGACCGTACTTCCATCCCTGGATAACCTGGTTAAGGCTGAAGACTAGAGGCTCAGAGTTCTTACCCTCGGGAGCATTCTCAAACGTCGAGTCGAACACCGAGCCATCCCACAACGTGCCGTGGTAGTGCGCAGCCACAACGTCGTCAGGCTTGATTTCTTCACCATCGCCCTCAATGAGCGTCCTTGCCACAACCGTTTCCGGCTCCGCCGCGTCGGTCGGGGTGAAGGTGACGCTCTTGCCCCACTCGCCGCCAATCTCGGGAATCTCACCCTCGTATGCGCGGTCTACAGACACCTCGGTTGGTGCGGTCGTGGTCGACTCTTCTACTTCGGTACCCGTCGGGTCTTCAGTTGCGGTCGAGCTATCACTGCATCCAGCGAGTGCGCCCGCCATCAAAGCGGGAACAATGGCAAGGCTCAGAAGTTTACGTTTCTTCACTATCTTGGATTCCTAAAGGTGGTTTAGTGGAAGGATTCGCCACAAGCGCACGTGCTCGTAGCGTTCGGGTTGTCGATTGTGAAGCCCTGGCGCTCAATCGTGTCGAAGAAGTCGATCGTTGCACCGTTCAGGTACGGAACCGACATGCGGTCTACAACAACCTCAACGCCGTCGAAGTTGCGGACAGCGTCGCCATCTAGCGTGCGCTCATCGAAGTACAGCGAGTAGATGAGGCCCGAGCAGCCGCCGGGGGAAACGGATACGCGAAGACGAAGGTCGTCGCGACCCTCCTGCTCGAGTAGGCTCTTCACCTTGTCGGCAGCATTGTCGGTTAGCAGTACCTCGTGGGTGGGGAAATCGTCAGACATTTTGTTCCTATCACTCGTGTGTATCAATGCCTACTTTAGACCGAATAGCGAGTTGCAAGCACGTTCAAACTCGCGTTTAGCGTCTTCTTATCCACGTGCCCGTCAATATGCGGGCAACATCACTCCTAGCGCTTTCGCGCCCGACCACGTACGCCTGATGGATCCCCCACTCGGACAGTTCGTGGTTGGACAGAGATGTTTCGTGTGTGAAAACAATGAGGGGCGCGGCTGCCTCGGCCGCGTAGTCGCCAAGCATTCTAATGGGAGAATCGGCGATCGTTTGCGGGTGGAGTGTATCGATGATTCCGATAACGAGGTCGCTTTCCTCGATTAAATCGGAGAGCCTGTAGGCGTCCGCCAGCACTTGGGGCAGGCCCGCTAGTTGGCCTCGAAGACCAAGCGCGAGTGCGCCAATTCCAAGGCCTCCCCCCGAACCGACGCGACGAGCGTAGGAGGCACCCGCCTGCACTAGCTGCTCCGACTCCCCTATTTCACTGAAGGTTGCGTAAAACCTTGTGAGGGCGCGAAGAGTTTGAGGCCCAACCACGTCGATTGGTTGCCCGTCGTTACTCATCGCGAGAGTCGAGTCGAGGCCAAGAAGCGGACGCTCTGTCGCGCTCGCCACGGCGAGTGAGCGACCACCCATGCGCGCAAGGGCGCGCCTCCTCATTTCATCTACGAGGTCTCGGTTTTCGAACCAAACCTGTGTGCCGCCACCCGCTAAAGTAGCGCCGAGCTGCTCGGCGATTTCGTGCGCGGTGGCGAACGCGAAGCTCGGTTTCACGCCCGCGAGCGCGAGGAGTGTGCCGATTGCTCCTACTTCTGGGTGCTCGGCGATTGTGGAGGGTACTTCGGTTGCGGGGTCGGCTTGTGGCGCGTCGTGACCGGCTACAACCCACGTGGTTTGACCGGGCGGGGCCCAGGCCTGCACGTCGGCTAGGTGGTTTGAGGAGACCACGTGGAGGCCGGCGCGCGTGAGCGACTGCTCGGCGCGCGCCGGTTCCAAGTCGACGGGCGTGGCGTGCACCGCGGAGTCGAACAGCTCCCCTATCTGGGCGGCTAGGTCGGAGCTATCAAACTCTGCGTGTTCGCCGGCTACGATGATCCGTTCGAAGGTGTAGGTCACGCCTTCTCCGCGAACTTTTGAAGCATGATTGCCTCAGCCAAAATCGCGTTCTTGAGGTCGTTTAGATCCTGCGACTCGTTTTCGGAGTGCGCGTTGGTTAGCGGATCTTCAACGCCGGTTACGATTACTTGCGCGCTTGGGAACTGGGCCTGGAAGTCGGAGATGAACGGGATCGACCCGCCCACGCCGATGTTTACCGAGGGCACTCCCCAGGCTTCGGTGAGCGCCTCATGCGCGATCTTCGCGGCCGGCGATTCGAGGTCTGCCTGGTAGGAGGGGCCCACCTCGCCTTCTTCGAACTCGACGACTGCGCCGAAGGGGCGGTTGTTTTCGATGTGGGTGCGAAGCGCTTCCATCACCTTGTTGCCGTCGGTGCCGGGCACCGTGCGGACCGAGACCTTGAACGTGGTTTCGGGCCAGATCGTGTTGGAGGCGTGTGCTACCGAGGTGGCGTCAAAACCAATGATTGAGACGGCCGGCTGGGTCCACATGCGCGACGCGAGGTCGCCGCTTCCAGCAATCTGCACGCCGTCGAGGAGGCCGGTTTCGCGGCGGAAGTCTTCTTCGGGGTAGTCGACGTCGGCAACCGGGGAGCCGCCAAGCCCCTCAATTGCAACCTCGCCGCGCTCGTTGTGGAACGTGGAGATGAGGTGTGCTGCCGCGGTAATGGAGTCGAGGATCGGGCCGCCCCACATGCCCGAGTGCATCGCATGATCCGTCATGCGCACGCGAACCGTTGCGTCAACCACGCCGCGTAGCGACGACGTGAGGGCCGGCTTGCCGGGCTTCCAGTTATCCGAGTCGGTTACGACAATGTAGTCCGCCTCGAGCTGGTCGTGGTACTTCGTTAGGAAGTTGTTGAAGGAAGGCGAGCCGACTTCCT
>JAUNLN010000020.1:0-14212 GCA_030532245.1 Actinomycetaceae bacterium | reverse complement strand
AGCTGGTCGTGGTACTTCGTTAGGAAGTTGTTGAAGGAAGGCGAGCCGACTTCCTCCTCACCTTCGATGTAGACGATTACGTTTACCGGAAGGTTGTCTTTGAGGAGGGTGAGTGAACCGATGTGAACCACGATTCCGGCACCGTCGTCGGAGGAGCCGCGCCCGTAAATGCGGCCGTCACGAATCTGAGGCTCGAAAGGCTCCCCCTCCCACTTGGCTGGATCGCCGCCGGGCTGCACGTCGTGGTGGGCGTAAAGCAACACCGTTGGTGCTCCGTCAATCTTGGGGGTGCGGGCAAGAATCGCGGGCGCTCCGTCGGAACCATCCGCGCGAGGTGCGCTCAGAATCTGCGTGTCGAGGCCTAGCGCCTCAAACCTCGAAGCCACGTGCTTTGCGCTCCGGGCTACTTCCGCCTGGTCAAAAGACGCGGACGAAACTGAGGGGATACGAATAATGTCTTCGAGTTCGCGAACAAATTGCGGGAACTGCTCTTCAAGCTTCTGTCTAATATTCACGCCTACAACGTTAAACATCTCGCGCGCGATCAGCAATACTGCACTGTGGCCTGCATTTAAGTGTTGCGGCGACCTCGGGTACAGTTAGAAGCGTGTTTGGAAAGCAAAAGTCTAAAGATGAACCCGCCAAGGAGGCTAAGCCTACCTCAGGCAAGGGACACCCAACGAGGACTCGCAAAGAAGCTGAGGCCGCGAATCGCCGTCCCGTAATCCCTAAAGATCGACGTGAAGCAAAGCGCCGTCGCCGCGAGCGCGAGAATGCTGCGTGGGAGCGCCAGCAGCGTGCAATGGAGACGGGCGACGAACGCTACATGCCGGCTCGTGACAAGGGTCGTATCCGCCGTTTCACCCGCGACTACGTGGATGCGCGCTGGTCGATTGCCGAGTTCGTGCTGCCGGCGATGATCGTACTTATCCTGTTCATGTTCCTCATGGTCACTATCGCGCAGGCTACGTCGCCTGAGGTTGCGGGCATGCTGGTTCAGGGCATCACGTACACGACTTACACGCTGCTTCTGCTTTCGGTATTTGAATCGATCTACGTGAATCAGAAGATCAAGAAGCTAGTTGCGGAGAAGTGGCCGAATGAGCCGTGGGTTAGGAACTGGTTCTACACGTTCTCGCGCATGATCATGTTCAGGCGCTGGCGCCAGCCGAAGCCGCAGGTAAAGCGCGGCGAATACCCGCACAAGAATTAGCCGGAATCAAAAAATATCAGGGAGGAAACTCCCTGATATTTTTTATGCTCTCACGCGGTTTGCTTGCAAAGCTTCGACTATCCCTGCCGGTTTAGCTCTTCCCCGTGGAGGTTTTGCACCTCCGCGGGCGGCAGTTCAGGCTCGCAAACTACTTTGCTAAGTATTTGGCGACGGCCCGGTTGATCTTCCCCGGCCAGGCAGGCCCGTCGTACACGAACGCGGTCAAGCCCTCTAGAAGGTCGGCACCCGCCTCGAGGTATTCGATTGCATCCGCAGGCGTCTCAATGCCACCGACCGCGATGATCGTTTGACTCGGGCTCAAACTCTCGCGCAATAGGGTAACCACTTCAAGCCCGCGCTTCTTGAGCCTCGGGCCGGAGATACCGCCCTGCCCAAGCGTGTGGTTAATCGTCGTATTAACGGCAACCACGCCTGCAAGCTCAAGCTCGCGAGCCATTTGGGCTACCTCGAGCACGTCCTCATCTGCAAGGTCGGGTGCGATCTTCACAAACACGGGAATGTCTCGACGCGCGGCAGCGCGCCCAGCCTTCAGCGTCGCCTCAGCAATGGGCTTCAATGTTTGAACCGACTGCAGTGAGCGCAGGCCCGGCGTGTTCGGTGAAGACACGTTGATCACCAGGAAGTCTACGAATGGTGCGAGCTCGCGCGCGCAAATCTCGTAGTCCAACGCCGCATCCTCGTTTGGCGTGACCTTGTTTTTCCCAATGTTTGCACCAACCACAACGCTGCGCCCCGCAGGAGTGGAACGCAGGCGGATGAGACGCTGCTTTGCCGCCTCAACACCCTCATTGTTGAAACCCATCCGGTTGCGAATCTCGCGGCTCTCAACGAGGCGCCACAGGCGTGGCCGATCGTTGCCGGGCTGTGGACGAGGCGTGATCGTGCCGATCTCAATAAATCCGAATCCCATTGCGGCTAGGCCCTCGATTGCGCGAGCATCCTTATCCATGCCCGCCGCCAAACCTAGGCGACCTTTAAGCCTTCTGGGTAAGAACGTCTCCCCCGCGGGAGTAGACGTGTCCTCGCGGTCAAACACCAAACTCAAAGCACCTCGAGTGATCGGGTTTGAACCAGCGAGTTGAATCGCCCTGATCGCAAACTCGTGTGCGAACTCAGGGTTTGTATGCACTAGGCCGTAATCAAAAATCCATCGGTACACCCCTACAGTTTACCTAGGCAGGCTGAGCGTTTGAGGCTTAGTCCATATCCTTTTACCCCCGCGTTACCTCGATCTAATCCCACCAAACCCACCAGCCCTCATCCTGGGGCCTCCAGGAGGGTCGCAACCTGCGGATCTCGTCTGGAAAATCGAGTGCCGACTCCAGCCCCAGTTCAGTTTGAAGCCTGCTCCACAGGTCTTCGCACTCGCACTTTTCTTCGTGGAATGTACAGACCATGTACTCCAGCGCACCAAAGTAGACGAATCCTTCAATGCTGACGCGCTCGTCGAGGCGATCGGGACCAATCGCGTATCCGACAAGCTCCACGTTTTCGTTGTTCACGGCGGCTCGAAGCAGGTCGCCTGCTATTGGCGCAAAGTTCTGGCGGTCGGTCAAAAGCTCTGGTGGAATAACCTCCAACAGTTTCGCGGCCGCCTCCCCTTTCAGCCCCTGGAACGGCTCGAAACTTCCAAGTACGTCCCCTTCTTCTTCCATTGAGGCAAGGTAGGGGCGCAGGATTTCTTTGACGCCCCTCTTGGTGGTCCAGCCCCTGTCTGTAGTTAGTGCAAGCATGTTGATTCCTCCCTGTAAACTCGCTTGTTCGTAAATCGTGCCGCCCCGCGGATGCCGCAAGTGCGCACAGGCAACAGGGGTGTGGACAAGAGCGCTGGCTCGCGCCTGGGGATTTTTCTACCGCTACGCGTGGGAGATAATGGGTGGGTGCTAATTGAGATTGAAGACTTAAACGATGAACGGCTTGCCGACTACACGTCTATGACCGACGTAAAGCTGCGCTCACGCCTAGAACCTGAACGCGGCCTATTCATGGCCGAGTCTAAGAACGTGATCGAACGCGCGATCGAGGCCGGTTACAAGCCGAGGTCTTTTCTCATGTCGCACAGGTGGGTTGAGAGCATGCGGGAACTCATCGATCATTTCGGTGAGGATGGAGGCGACGTCCCCGTTTTTGTTGGCCCCGAGGATGTTCTAGAGCAGGTAACGGGTTTCCACCTGCACAGGGGCGCGATGGCCGCAATGCAGCGCATCGAACTGCCGCCAGTGCAGGAAGTAGTTAAAGACGCGAGTCGAATCGTCGTAATCGAAGACGTGGTTGACCATACGAACGTGGGCGCAATCTTCCGCTCGGCAGCCGCCCTTGGCGTCGACGCTGTGCTCGTAACACCAAGCTGTGCCGATCCTCTTTACCGGCGTTCAGTGCGAGTTTCAATGGGTACCGTGTTCCAGGTTCCGTGGACGAGGCTTGAAAAGTGGCCCGATCGATCCTTGCAAGACCTGGGATTCCACGTGGCAGCTCTCGCGCTTGGAGAAAACACGGTTACCCTCGATGAGTTTGAAGAAACGCTCGCGAACAATCCACAGATGAGGGTCGCGTGGGTTCTTGGTTCGGAGGGATACGGCTTGAAGCCACGCACGATTCGCATGGCTGACAGTTGCGTGATGATCCCCATGGGGCACGGCGTGGATTCCCTGAATGTTGCGGCCGCTGGTGCGGTCGCGTTCTGGGCGTCTCGAAAGAAGCGGGGCGCGTCAGCTTAGGCGAGTATTGATTAGATCGTCGATCACTCGCGGGGTTTCCTCCCAACCCGAAACCGAAATGGTTTCAAAGCCTGCGGCCTTCACTGGGTAGTCGTTGCCATCGGGATCGAGACGGTCTCCGATGAAGACGATCTCGTCTTTGGCGTATCCCGTTTGCTCCATGATCTTTTGCATTCCGTACGCCTTGTCGACGCCTTTAAGCGTGACATCTACAGACGTGGAGCCTCCCGAACGAACTTCCAGATCTGGGATGAGTGGTGCAACCGCATCTCGAAGGGCCGCCTTCTTCTCCCCCGTTGGATCCCAGGCGCGCTTGTCTTCTAGGCGAGCCTGCTGGCCAAGTGCAGAGTACGTGATTTGGCTTCCACGGTCTTCGATGATTTCGCCGGCCGGATCGTTAACCCAAAAACCAAGCTCTCGCGAAGTCGTCTCTAGGGCTTCCATGATCCGTTGCTTCTGCTCCACGTCAAGGTCGTGTGAGTATTGCAGATCCCAGTTTTCTTTGGAGCGCAGGTAGTATCGCGTGCCGCAGGTCGGCATGAGGTGGAGGCGCAGAAGCTGTTCCTCATTTGCGTGAAGGTTTGATAGGAGCTGCGCGCGGAACTGGTCGATCGTGCCGCCGGAGATTACGAGTACGTCTGTTTTTTGGAGGAGGCGTGTGAGCGCCGCATCGACTTGTTCGGGGAGGGCGGATTTCGATGGAGCAAGCGTATCGTCCAGGTCAAACGCAACTAACTTCAGCGGCACAGCAGTCCCCTCACGCAAAAGATGGTGGCAAAAACTTGCCACCATCTTAAGCTGAGTACCACTCTTTAGCGAAGCGCTAGTCCGTCATTGCGCCGGTCGGCTCCCCTTCAACTTCCGGTTCCGGAATCTCGGAGCGCTTTAGCGCGACGGCCGAGGCGACTAGGCCACCCCAGACCACTAGGACGGTCAGGACCATGAGGATGATCGATGCGGGTTCCATTGTTAGTCTTCCTCTCCCCTAAAGCGGATGATGTCATCGTGCGTGGAGTTCTTCCACGGGACCTTCGTTAGGATTACGGATCCAACTACTGCTAGCAGGATCGTTCCCCAACCGAAGATTAGGACGTTCGGCGAGTTCGCGGCCCAGCCGCCGTAACCCACGGTCACGTAGTCGATTAGTGCCTGCAACAGCATTACTGCAAGAAGTGCCGGGGTTACAAGGCCGACGATCCAGTCCCAAATAGCCGGTACCTTCACTGCCGAAGCGAGGTTCAGGTGCTTGCGCAGTGCCCTCACCTTCGGTACGGAGAAGTACGCGAGGAGGGTCATTGCGATTGCCGAGAAGACGACGCCAACGTTGTTGATGAATGCGTCGACTACGTCGAGGGTGTTGAGGCCGGTCGTGGTTGCGAACAGGGCAACCGAGACGACTGCTGCGACAACGCCCACCGTGACGGCAGCCTTGCGAGCCGAGTATCCGAACTTGTCTTGGAACGCGCCGGAGACAACCTGGAGGAGCGACAGAAGCGAGGTGATGCCTGCAAGTACGAGCGAGACGAAGAACAGTACGCCGAACAGCGGGCCACCCGGCATCTGGTTGATGATTGCCGGGAACGTCATGAACGAAAGGCCAACACCGGTGATGCCTTCAAGCTCCGAAATGCCGACGCCCTGCTGGTTAGCCATGAAGCCGAGCGTTGCGAACACGCCGATACCTGCGAGGATCTCGAACGAGGAGTTAGCAAAGCCTGCTACGAGGCCGGTGCCAGACAGGTTCGACTTACGCGGGAGGTAGGAGGCGTAGGTGAGCATGATGCCAAACGCGATCGAGAGCGAGAAGAAGATCTGGCTGACTGCTGCGATCCACACCTTCGGGTCGACGAGTGCCGACCAGTCTGGCGTGAAGAATGCGTTCAGACCTTCGATTGCGCCGGGGAGGAACAGTGCCCTTGCAACCATGAAGACGAATAGGACTACAAGCAGCGGCAAGAATACCTTGTTTAGACGCTCAACACCCTTGGATACGCCGCGTCCGAGAACGAATAGGACGAATACCCAAAGAATTACTAGAGGAATCAAGATGTTCCATACGGGTGCGAAGCTAATCAGCCCGTCACTTGCCTGAAGGAAGTCCGCCACGAAGAAGGTGGTCGTGTCTTCACCCCAGGAAAGACGAATCGAGTAGATCGCGTACATCATGGCCCAGGCGACAATAACTGCGTAGTACACCGTAATGATGAACGACACCATCACCTGGAACCAACCGAGGCTTTCCGCTTTCTTATTCAAGCGCCTAAACGTGAGCGGCGCAGAACCACGGTACTTGTGTCCAAGCGTGTAGTCCAGGAATAGGACGGGAATGCCTACAAACAATAGGGCGATTAGGTACGGCAGGATGAAGGCGCCGCCACCATTCGTGTAGGCGACTCCGGGGAATCGCCAAATATTGCCAAGACCGATGGCTGAACCGATCGCAGCCATCAAAAATCCGTATTGCCCTGTCCAGAGGTCACGCGAGGCGCGTTTTGTCTCGACAGATCGAGGTTTCGTAGACATTTTATCTCCTTGTTTTTGATGAGATAAACAAAACATAGTCTGAAACCCAGTTTTTTCAACTGACCGTCTCTTACTTTGAACACTGGATATTAAAACTGTAATGCGTCACACTAGATAGAAGCATTTTTTGCCCTCCCGGGCTTTTTCTAAGAAAGGTTAAAAATAAATGGCAACTCCTCACATTGGTGCCGAAAAAGGCGATTTCGCTCCCGCGGTTCTCATGCCTGGCGACCCCAAGCGCGCAGAACGTATCGCACACATGCTCATGGACGATGCTCGTCTAGTCACTGACGTTCGAGGCATGCTCGGTTTCACGGGCACGGTAGACGGCAAGCCCCTTTCGGTGATGGGTTCTGGCATGGGCCAGCCCTCGGCAACCATTTATGTGACGGAGCTTTTCCGCGAGTTTGGCGTTGAGCGCGTTATCCGCGTTGGCACGTGTGGCGGTATTGCGCACAACGTTTCGGTGGGCGACGTTGTGGTTGCTCTTGGCGCACACACCGACTCTTCGATGAACACCTTCCGCCTTCCGGGCCTACATTTCTCGGCAGTGGCCTCCTACGATTTGGTGCGCGCAGCCGTAGATGCCGCGGATCCTGAAGATAATGTTCACGTTGGTACCATCATTTCGCGCGACCACTTCTACCTCACTCCCGAGGACCAGACTGAGCGCCTCGCTAACTACGGTGTGCTTGGCGTAGACATGGAAGCCGCCGCAATGTACGGCGTTGCCGCCGAGTTCAACAAGCAGGCGCTTACCGTTCTAACGGTTTCGGATCACCTTCTCGACCACTCCCGCGACATGACTGCCGAGGAGCGCGAGACGAAGTTCCAGGGCGCACTTAAGCTCGCTGTTGCAGCTGCCTTTGCCTAACAGACGACCGTAAAACCGGCGTTTTTTGTCTGCTTTGTAGGGGGTGGGAACTCCAAAGACGGGTTCCCACCCCCTATTTGCATGAAGAATCCCCGCACGTTTTTCCTTCGCGAAGAAACTGGTTTTTGATGTTTGCGAAGGCGTTTTTGTGGCTTTTTTACTGTCATAACCTGGGTCAGTGCGAAATATCACAGTTGTTATTAGTCGGGTATTCTGTTATGCCCGTCATTTCCTCCGATTTGCGTAGCGCTTTTGACCTTCATCGGAGCTTTTGCCCAACCCCAAGACGCCCTGCGGTGTCCACACCCTCCCGCACTGAACGTCCGCGGCTATTGCGCGGAAGTTTACGTTGTGCGTGAAGGGAGTGATTTCAATGCCGAAATGGGCAGAAGCAACTGAAGAAACACGCGACTACTACGAAAACGAGTGGGGCAGGGCCCCAATTAGTGACAATCAGGTTTTTGAGATTTTGAGCCTGTTAACGTTCCAGGCGGGTCTCACCTGGGCGACGGTGCTTTCCAAGCGCGAAGCGCTTAGGGAGGCTTTCTACAATTTCGATATTCCGCAGGTTGCGAAGATGGATGAGGAGGATGTGAAGCGGCTTGTGCGCGGGGGCTCGCCGATTAAGAACGAGAGGAAGATTCGCGCAGTCATTCAAAACGCGCAGGCGGTAATGGAGTATCGCTCGGCACTACGTTCAGAGTTGCGCGCAAACGCGCTCGTCGCGGTGCTGGAGGGGTCCGCGGGTAAACCAGGGGTGTGGCCGGCGTACGGTGAGGAGCAGATAACCCTGCTTCGTCATTTCTTTGACGACTGGGGATTCACCTTTACCGGCCCAAAAGTTATCCGAGCACTCGTTGAGTCGTTCGGATTAGACCTGCCCTGGCTGGAAGATCCACATGCCGCCTAGTGGTTAGGCTTCCATGAGGTAGTGGTGAATCCGGTTCACGATCATCTCGAGGGCAACGAGGTTTCTCGCTCCTTCGGGCACGATAATGTCGGCCTTGCGTTTTGAGGGCTCGACGTACAGGTCGTGCATCGGTTTCACTGTTTCGAGGTACTGTTTTTCGATCGACTCAATGGTGCGGCCACGCTCAGCCATGTCGCGTTTTACGCGGCGCAGAATGCGTTCGTCTGCGTCGGTGTCGACGTACAGTTTGATGTCGAACATGTCGCACAGTTCTTGGAAGGCGAAGAGGAGGATTCCCTCAACGAAGATTACAGGCTTTGGTTCGATGTGGATGACTTCGTCGCTTCGGTTGTGAACCGTGTAGTCGTAGACGGGGCAGTCGATTGGACGGCCGCTCGCGAGGATGCCGAGCTGTTCGATCATGAGGTCGATGTCGAATGCATCTGGTGCGTCGTAGTTTAGTGCCGCTCGCTGCTCATAGGTGAGGCCCGTGTGTGCCTTGTAGTAGTTGTCTAGGTACACGACTGCGGCGTTGCCTTCAAACTTCTTAATTAGTGCCTTCGTAAGTGATGTCTTGCCGCTGGCGGTTCCACCGGCGATACCAATGACGAGCGATCGCACCCCAATTACCCCGATCTGAAGAGATTTTTTCTAAGTCTAGTTCAACAGGTAGGGGTAACCACTAATTTCGCTCCGTGATGGTGCAAGCGTTTGCCGGCCCGGCACTTAAACACTGCTACGGGCGGTTTGTGAAGGTGGCCGAGTCGGCTCCTTTGATGAGGAGGGTTACGCTCACGTCGTCGATATCTTTTACCGTGGCACCTAAATTCATGGCCATTCTCTGGCCGGGCTCAACCGGCGCTTGTGGCAGGGTTAGGTCTCCCGCATTCTCGTAGCCGAGAATCGTTCCGGGCTCCCCCGCGGAGATGATCGAGACCGTAATGAAGGAGGTGTCAAACTCCTCCTCACCGCTATTTTCGACCTCGATACCCATTTTGATCGCGACACCTGCAGAAGTGCCTGCGGTGTCGATAGGTTCCGGTTTAGCGACGACGAGCGATATCCCGTCCGACACTTCCACGGTGTCGGCAAAGATTGCGACCTTCGATACTGGGTCCGCATCCCCCAGCTCACCGACCGGCAACGTTGAGGCAGAAGAGACGCCTGTACTCGGCTCAGTTTCGGGTGCCACAGACTGAGTACAGCCAGAAAGCGCAACCGCGCCTACGGCGATTAGGCAGCACGCGAGTGCCACATGTCTTGTTGTGTACAACGCCTCTCCTATCGAACGTAGCTGATACTTCCCGGTCGAGTTTTCCTTCGCAAAGGATCTTCGCGTGGAGGCGCTCCGAAAAGTTTGACCGCTCAACATCTGGTTTAATGATCCTGTAGTTTAACCCTATTTTCGCCAACCTTGGAGGCGCAATGGCCGGCGGCATCGTAGCTCTACTCGACGACATCGCAACGCTTGCCAAAATGGCGGCGGCGAGTGTCGATGACGTTGCCGCAGCTACAGGAAAAGCGAGCGCGAAGACGGTCGGTGTGATCGTCGACGATACTGCGGTGACTCCGCAATACTTGCACGGTCTGAAACCTGAACGCGAACTACCGATTATCAAGCGGATTGCACGCGGATCGCTCATTAATAAGCTTGTGATCATCCTGCCGGTTGCACTGCTCTTAAGCCAGTTTGCGCCTTGGATTCTGCCGATCATCCTCCTGTTTGGAGGCTCCTACCTCGCGTTTGAGGGCATGGAGAAGGTTTGGCACAAGTTCCACCCGTCGGGTGATGAGGAAGAAAAACCGGCAATCGCCTCTGGGCCTGAGGCTGAGGATCAGGTTGTGAAGAGTGCAGTTACGACTGACCTGATTTTGTCTGCGGAAATCATGATTATCGCCTTGAACGAGGTTGCTTCCGAGGGGTTGATTGCGCGAACGGTGATCCTGATTACCGTCGGTTTCTTCATCACCTTCCTCGTCTATGGCGTCGTCGCGCTACTTGTAAAGCTCGACGACATTGGCGTTGCACTGATGAAACGACCGAAGGAATCTTCGCAGCGCTTGGGCGCCCGCCTTGTTAAGGCAATGCCCATTATTTTGAGCGCAATTGGAGTGATTGGCACGCTCGCAATGCTCTGGGTTGGTGGCCATATTGTTGTGACGTCACTCGCTGAGGTTGGTTTTGGTTACCTGGCGGATTGGAGTCATGCGGCGAGCTCGATCGCGGCGGGTCTTGGGGCTTTCAGCTCTTTTGTAATGTGGCTGGTTGACACCGCGTTTTCGCTACTTGTAGGCGTTGTAATCGGTTCGGTACTGGTTACTATTGCAGGTGGAATCCACGCCCTCAGGAGTCCGTCGAAGTAGTCGTTTCTTAGAAGTTGTTGGAGGTCGGTTTGGATAGAACCGTCTGAAGACAAAATAGTGGCGCGTTTGGTGGGGGTCCCAACCAAACGCGCCAGTGTTTTATGCGAAGAGTGCGTCTAGTTCCGCTTTTAGTTCGGGGGTTAGACGTTCGAGGGCTACGAGTGCGCCGAGGTTTTCGTCAAGCTGTGCAACGGAGGAAGCACCGAGGATAACGGTGGATACGTGCGGGTTTGCAGCGACCCATGCGAGTGCGAGTTGCGCGGGCGATACTTCGAGCTTTTCGGCCATCTTCAATAGTTCGCGGATTTGGGGCTCGAACTTGCGGGCGTCGCCGAGGATTTCTTTGTGGGCCGCGGTGGATCCGCGGGATCCTTCGGGGACTCCGTCGAGGTATTTGCCGGTTAGTACTCCGGATGCGAGCGGGCTCCATGTTGTGAGGCCGAGGCCGATGTCGTTGTAGAGGCGTGCGTATTCGTTTTCGACGCGGTCCCTGTGGAGGAGGTTGTATTGGGGCTGTTCCATGACTGGCTTGCGTAGGTTGCGTTTGTCGGCGATTTCCCACGCGGCGCGGATCTCGTCTGCGGACCATTCTGAGGTGCCCCAGTAGAGTGCTTTGCCCTGTTCGATCATGTCGGAGAATGCGTAGACGGTTTCTTCGATCGGGGTGTTGGGGTCTGGGCGGTGTGCGTAGACGAGGTCGACGAAGTCGAGGCCGAGGCGTTCTAGCGAGCCGTCGATGGCTTGCATGAGGTATTTGCGGTTCAGCGTGTTTTTCATGTTTACCATGTCGCCGTTGATACCCCAGAACAGTTTGGTGGAGATCACGTATTCGTGGCGTTTCCACCCGAGTTCGCGGATTGCTTCTCCCATGATTTCTTCGGAGCGGCCTAGCGCGTAGACTTCCGCGTTGTCGAAGAAGTTTACTCCAGCCTCGGCTGCGAGTTGGAGTTGTTCTTTTGCGATTCCGGTATCTACCTGGCGGCCGAAGGTGACCCAGGAGCCGAAACTGAACTGTGAGACTTGTAGACCCGCCGTGCCGAGGCGGTTGTATGGCATTGAAGGCAGTTTGTTACTCATGTGGCCAATATATCGACGTCGAGACATGTGCGCGCGTTTTTCGCGCCTGGCGGAAACTGCAACAAAGCCTTTGACCGCGACGATCCCGGCACTCAAGGGCGATTTTGTTCAGGTTGTAGGCATTTTCAGTAGAGATGCCTACTGAGGATGCTTATTTTTTCTCATCCAAGCGTTCGCATCCTGGTCATCGGGGTGGTCTGTGTTGACTACGCGCATTTGCACCTCGGCATGTACAGCGTCTGCGTAGCGGTGGAGAGTCGATAAGTGGAGATCTCGTTCTCCCGACTCGATCCGAGAGATGAAGGCCTGATCACTACCCATTCGACGCGCAGCCTCCTTCTGACTGATTCCATTCTCCACTCGAATGTCTCGTAGCTGGCGCGCTACTCTGAAACGATTCTGAGCCATGCGTTCCGAGGCCTGCACTCGAGGATCCTCTGGATCCAAACCGAAAGCCTTTAGTATGTCCATTTTCCCTCCCCTCCTCGTCAAGACCACGGACTTAAATATGTTCTTAAATACATAATACTAAATAGGAGGTAGCCGACAACTGTTAGCAACGGCTTGTGACCCATTTGTCACCTCTTGCTTGGCAGATGCCAGCATGCACGTCTTGTTGTGCTTTGCCCGCGGGGAAATCTTCTTTTAAGAGTGTTCCCAACAGCAGAATTAGCTCAACCTCGTTGGGCTCGGAATAAAACAGGCGAACATATAGGCGTTTATTTCGGTAGCTTGTGGTATCGAGACGGGCTTCCAAGACCCCAACCTGTGATTCCATCTTGCATACCGTACCTGGACGGTTAGAGCCTTCGTCGTAGGTGAGCGACCCTTCACTTGCAAGGTCGACGATCGCTTTGATTTGCGTGGCGAGCGACAAATAAGACTCGGCCGGTTGGTAATGACTATGAAACTCTTTGAGATCACAGATGAAATCAAAGCCCTCACCAGTCATGGTTGCCTCGACATCCAATGGAGGATGAAGACCACCTGTAGACCTCACTCCGGGAGGCATAGCCAGTTTCAGTGTCTTCACTCGACCTCACTATCCTGCTCTTATGTCCAATCAAATCGATCTGCACATTTGCTAGCCGCGCCTCGGCAGAGAGGACAGCTCACCATCCGAAACCCCATCAAGCACGCACGGCAGAACATGGACTTCGCAGACGCTCACAGGTCAAAGTATTCCAAAGGGACGCGCCTCTAATACCGCAATCCACAGGCGACAAGACTTAGCTCCCGCCTCGCAGTATGTAGGGACGAAACCCCGGGAGGCCAAAGATGAGTACACCGAAACCCTTTTTGCATCACTGATTCAACACGCAGTGAGCTATCAACGAATCAATACGCCGAACATCAACCTGACGACCCAACTTAATCTTTATATGGCCCGCCCGTGTCCAAAGCTCCACCTCGGAAGTCATATCGAGGAGCTTTCCGGCGTTCTCCGTCGACCACATGTTGATAGCACTGTACGGCAGCGAATAAATCTCCACCTTCTTGCCAGTCAACCCCTGAGAATCTCGCACGATCAAACGTTTAGAAGTAAAAATCGCCGAATCGCGCAGCGTCTTGAAAGCTGCATAAGGCTGCTCCCCCTGAACCAAGATTCCAGCCACATCTTCAGGAATCGGAATCTCCGCAGCAAACATCCACTCAGTAACGTTCGAAGTCTCCATTGTCTTGCTCCTTTGCTCTAGGACGTCTCGCTCACGAGTATCCCACGCCCCTAGGACAAACAGTTTGCACAGAGACCAAACAGTGGAAACCTAACGCACCCACCCAAATGAACCGCGCCCAACGAGAAAAGAAGAACCCGACGGGCTCCGCCTGATTTCACGAAAAACCTCGACATTTCGCTGAAATGTCGAGGTTTGGGAAACCAGGATCTGCTCCTCAAAACGCGGGGCTTTTGACACAGCCCCATTTGTGGAGCTAGGGGCTTCGACCCATTCGTATCTATATTTGACGAGCTCTTCTAGATAGGATGAACGCATGACTGAAAAGAACCTAATGGATCGCACGATCAAAGAGTTCTTCGGCTATGTTCTCACTCCAGAAGAGAATGAAATGTACTCTGACGAGGACCTTGAACGAAAACTAGCCGAACTAGGTTTTCCAAAAGCTGGCCCCAACGTGATCCCGCGACTACGCGGCGAAGTGAGCTGGCAGTACGTAGAGTTCTACGAGTAACCTAAGACGTCATCTAAATTGCGTTCCATCAGCACCTCAAAGTCCCCCCTGAAGTCCCATGGAGGAAGTCGCGAAAGCTAAGTGGTGCGAGGTTGAATCATTCGGTTTTCTGAGATCTTGAAACACACAAGTCTCACCCGCATCACTCTTGCGACGGTTCACCACATTCACGACAAGTACGGTTTCCCCATTGCGCGACTCATCAGGACCAAGTTCGTGGCTGACCTGGTTTGGATATTGATGAAGCCTGCTGAGTGGATCTTCCTATCCGTCATCTACGCGACCGACACCCACCCCGAAGATCGCATCGCCGTGCAGTACAC
>JAUNLN010000044.1 GCA_030532245.1 Actinomycetaceae bacterium | reverse complement strand
CGAGGAGGCTTGCGCTCGGTCTTTTGGAGGCGGCTCGCGAGTTTGACTGGACGCTGCCCGAGGCATTTTCCGGCGTCTCGCGTGATGAGGGAGAGGGGTTGCGCGCGCACCCGTCGGCGAACATGCCGAGTGGCGTAGCGGCAGCGGCCGCACTCGCAGTGGCTGAGGTACTTCTCGACGAGTAATCCCTAGCATTAGCCAGGCGCTTCCCGACGAGTTGCCTCTGACGTTTGCCGCGCGCGAACACTCCCCGCGGTCACCGGTTATCTAGCCGCTCGCCTCGCTGCCCGCCTCCAACGGCCACTTTCCGTCGCCCGCGCCCGCGCGCAATTGCAGTCATAGCCAGGCTCTCCGCGGCCACCTCATCGTCGAGAAAGATGAACTCTAGGCGCTTCCTTGCCCCGCATTTACGGGGCAAGGAAGCGTTTTATTTGGCACTTGAGTGAATCTGCGCGACAGCGCGCCTTTTCGAGAGGGTTTGCTCAAAATTAAAACAATTTGTCAAAAGTTCTTGACAACGTCCCAAAAAGGGGGTTATTTTAATTTCATCGACGCGCGTCGATGAAGTGGCGCGTTGGTCGACGGGCAGAAGAAGTGAATACCTGTTTTAGACGAGGGAGTCTTCGATGAAAGCTAAAGTTGCAGTTCTCGCGGTGGCTGGTTTGCTTGCCACGGGCTTGACGGCGTGCAGTTCGGGTTCTAGCGGCCCGGCTACCGCTCCGGAAGATGTGGCGTTTGAGGGCCGCGGTCCGATTACTTACGTTCAGGGCAAGGACAACTCGGGTAAGCTCCAGGGTCTGCTTGACCAGTGGAATGCGGATCATCCGGGTGAAGAGGTGACGATGATCGAGCTTTCGACGGAGCCTGATCAGCAGCGCCAGTCGATGATTCAGAACGCGGAAACGAAGTCAGACGCGTACTGCACGCTCAGTGTCGATAACGTTTGGGTTGCCGAGTTCGCTGCTAACCAGTGGATCCTCCCGATTCCGGAAGAGGAGATGTCTAAGGAGAAGTTCCTCGAGCCGGTTTGGAACACGGGTCTTTACCGCGATCAGCTTTACGCTGTTCCGCACGGCTCTGATGGCGCGCTCCTTTACTACCGCACGGATCTGCTCGAACAGGCTGGCTACGATCACGCTCCTGCTACCTGGGATGAGATGGACGAAATGTGCGAGGCAGTTCGCGCGCTCCCCGGCCAGGAGAACATCGCCTGCTATGCGGGCCAGTTCGCCAAGTATGAGGGGTTGACCGTGAACGTTGACGAGCTGATCCACTCCGCGGGTGGCCAGATGATTGATCCGACTACCGGCCAGGTTGTTGTTGACAGCCCGGAGGCTAGGGAAGGTCTGCAGGTGGTTGCAGATTGGATCGATGAGGGCAAGATCGCGATGGAGGCTCTGAACTACAAGGAAGAGGACGGGCGCAACGCTTTCCAGTCGGGCAAGGTTCTTTTCTTGCGTAACTGGCCGTACGTTTACTCGCTAGTTCAGAACGACGCTCCGGAGATCAAGTTTGACGTTGCTCCGCTCCCCGGTTTCAAGGAAGGCGAGACGGGTGCTTCCTCGCTTGGCGGTCACAACGTCGCAATCTCCCCGTTCTGTGAGAACAAGGCTACCGCTCTTGATTTCGTGAAGTTCTACACGAGTGAGGAAGCGCAGACTTACTTGCTCCGCGAAGCTTCGCTAGCACCTGTTTGGGGTTCCGTCTATGACGATCCGGCAAACATCGAGCAGTACCCGTACCTTCCGACGCTGAAGGAATCGATTGAGGCTGCATACCCGCGCCCGCAGGTTCCGAACTACGGTGACGTCACCGCGGCGATCCAGGATGCCACGTTCCCCGTATTTAAGGGAGAGATCTCGGCTGATGAGGGTATCTCTCAGCTTGCCGCGAAGCTCTCTGAGCTGACTGGCCAGTAAATCTAAACAAGTTGGGCTGCACCTCGCGTGTGGCCCAACTTGGAAAGAGCATCAACATGTCTGTGAATGCAGGTACGAAATGGAACCGCCCTTCTTCTAGGGCGAGGCAGCAGGCGAAACTCGCGTGGTGGCTGGTAGCACCAACCGTGATCGTGATCAGCGTGGTGATTATTTTCCCAACGCTAAGCTCCGTGTACCAGTCGTTCTTCGGTGCGAAGGGCATTGATCCGGCTACGGGTTTCGTGAATCAGACGGAGCCTTTCGTAGGCTTCGACAACTACATCAACATGTTCAAGGGTGATAGTGGGGCGAGGTTCCAGAACGCGTTTTGGAACACCACGCTGTTCACCGTGTTGACCGTGACGGTTGAGACCCTTCTTGGCGTCACGATGGCGCTCATCATGCATAAGGCGATGAAGGGTCGCGGCTTTGTTCGCGCGGCGATCCTGGTGCCGTGGGCGATCCCGACGGCCGTGTCGGCAATCCTTTGGCGCTGGATTTTCGACACGAACGGTATCGCGAACGCGCTGATTGGAACGCAGGTTATCTGGGCGATCGGCGACTGGTCTGCAAAGCTCACGGTTATTATTGCCGACTCGTGGAAGACCGCCCCGTTTATCGGTCTGCTAACGCTCGCGGGTTTGCAGATGATTTCGGAGGAGGTCTACGAGGCTGCGAAGATCGATGGTGCAAACGCGTGGGAGCGTTTCGTACACATTACTTTGCCGCTCGTGAAGCCCGCGTTGATCATCGCGATCCTGTTTAGGATGCTCGACGCAATGCGCATGTTCGACCTGCCCTACATTTTGATCGGCGCTCGAAAGGGTTCTGTGGAGACGCTTTCGATGCTTGTTCAGGATGAGGCTTCGAACCTTCGATACGGAAGTGCTGCAGCGTATGCGCTGGTTCTGTTCCTGTACGTGTTCTTGCTCGCCTTCGCGTTCGTGAAGGTAATGGGCGCCGAGATTATTGAGGGTTCTAGCGAAAAGCGTCGAGGAGTCCCGCTTTCTCTTATTCGCCGCGCATACCGCCAAAAGCGCGCGGAGGCGCAGGCTAGCGCGAAGGAAGATGCCAAGCCGGAACCTCAGCTGACTGGAGGTAGGTCAAAATGAGTCCGAAGATGAAGAATGCGCTCACCTCTTCCACCTCGGTTGTAGGAATACTCCTCATCATTGTTTTCTGTCTGGCTCCGTTCTACTGGATGGTAGTTTCGTCCCTCAGGCCGGCGAAGGACGTGTTCGATACGACCTTCTGGCCTTCTGAGGTCAGCTGGGAAAACTACGTAGCCGTTTTTGATCCGAGCCGAAACTTCGGCCAGTCGCTTCTCAACTCCTTGATTGTTGCAGGCATTACGACGATTTTGGCGCTCATCGTAGCGACCATCGCCGCATATGCTCTTGCTCGCCTAGAGTTCCGCGGCAAGACGTTCTTGCTCACGGTTATCATCGCGACTTCGATGTTCCCGCTCGTTGCGATCATCGTGCCGCTCCTCAAGCTGTTCACCGACTGGGGTTGGATCAACACGTATCAGTCGATGATCCTGCCGAACCTTTCGTTCGCGCTCCCGCTCGCGGTTTGGAACCTCACCAGCTTCTTTAAGCAGATTCCAACCGACCTCGAGCAGGCGGCAATGGTTGACGGCTGCACGCCGGGTCAGGCGTTCCGCAAGGTGATCCTCCCGATCGCGGCGCCCGGCATGTTCACAACGGCGATCATCGTGTTCATTAACGCGTGGAACGAATTCCTGATCGCTGTCACAATGGTGAACGATGTGGCGATTCAAACCGCGCCCGTCGCGATCTCGAAGTTTGGTGGCGCGAGCGAGTTTGAAACGCCGTACGGTTCGCAAATGGCTGCGGGCGTCGTCGTAACTATTCCGCTTCTTATTTTGGTTTTGATTTTCCAACGCAGGATCGTCGCAGGTCTTGCAGCAGGCAGTATCAAGCAGTAATCCGTTTTCGAAACTACTTATAAAGGAGGCTCCCTTGTCTGAGGGTGTTCGCGCTGAGGTTCAGCGAAGCGACTGGGATCAGTGGTGGCGTACCGCTGTTATCT
>JAUNLN010000043.1 GCA_030532245.1 Actinomycetaceae bacterium | reverse complement strand
CCTGTACCTGTTCCGCGGCGTGAGTAGGCCGCTTGCGGAGCCGCACGAGTCGGTGCGGCTTTCGCGCGAGGGGCTCGTGTTTGATGAGGAGACTTTCGCGGTTCGCCGCGCTTACGCCGCGTATGGTTTCCGTGCGCCGAATTTCAATCGGGAGCCGGATGATCACATTGGGCTTGAGATCGCGTTTCTTACGAATCTTGCGTCGCTATATGCGGAGCAGTCTGAAGCTGGTGAAGCTGAGCGGATTCGCGAGTCGATGACTGAGTTTTTGGATGAGCATTTGGGTGCCTACTACCGGGCGGTGGTTGATGACGTGCGCAAGCACGCGAAGACCGCACTCTACAAGGCGGTTGCCGAGTTCACGCTCGGGTTTGTGCGCTCAGTTGAAGATTTCGTGAGTGCTCCCGCATCGAAGTAGGGCTCCCCGATGGTTGATAGTGCTTACGTGAGTGCGGGGTTGCTCAGGTGGGTTCGCGATGAGGAGCCGGATTTAACCCTCATTTGCGAATCGGCTGATCGGGCGTATTCTCGCTCCACTGTGCCGCTTCGGGTTGCGGGTTGCGTGGCGGATTCGAGTATTGTGCTCGCTCCCCTGCTTCTTGCGTGTGGGGCTTCTGGCTTGCAGGTTGATGTTGAGTCTTGCGCGTGCGGGGGCGAGGGTCGTGCTCGGGCGCGGTTTGAGGCTTGGCGGGGAATGCTTGGGGATCGTATTGGAGAGTTTTCGCAGAAGCCTCCTCGTTTTAGGGCGGCGGAAGTGGTGGACGCGGCTTCGGCCCCTGTTTCGCGGCGAGCATTGTTTGGTATGAGTTCGGATTTGTCGCTGCCGGTCGATTTGGATGCGACTGAGCACGTACAGCTCGTGTCGGCACTTGAGGTTTTGGGCATCGACGCGGTGGCGGCGGATGGTTTTGCGGGTGCTCCGCGCGCGTTGAACCTGTCGGTTGATGGGTGTACGGCGTGTGGGGTGTGTGTGGCGGCGTGTCCGAATGACGCGTTTTCGCTTACAACCTCGACTGTGGATGGCGCGGATGTTTCGGTGCTCGCCCATGATCGCGGGGCCTGCACTGGCTCGGGCGAGTGCGTGCGGCTTTGCCCGGAGGAGGCGATCACCGTTGGGGATGCGCCTTCGTGGGCTGAGTTGGGGGCTGTGGAGGTTGCGCGGGTTTATACGGCGAGGTGTCGGAAGTGTAGGGCCTTGTTTGTGGATGATGGGTCTGAGTTGTGTTTGACGTGTAGGCGCGTTGCGAGTGACCCGTTTGGGTCTTGGTTGCCGCCTGGTTTTGAGAGGAAGTGACTGGTTTGAAGTTCACGCATTTGAATAACGCTGGTGAGGCGTACATGGTTGATGTGACGGCGAAGACTCCGACTGTGCGGGAGGCTACTGCTGTTGGGCGGGTGACTGCGTCGCAGGCGGTGATGCAGGCTCTGCGTGATGGCACTGTGCCGAAGGGTGATGTGCTGGCGGTTGCTCGTATTGCGGGGATTTCGGCTGCGAAGCGCGTGCCGGAGTTGCTTCCTCTTGCGCACACGATTGGTGTGCATGGTGCGAGTGTGGATCTTTCGTTGGAGGAGGATCACGTTGCGATTAGCGCGACGGTTCGTACGGCTGACCGCACGGGTGTGGAGATGGAGGCGCTGACCGCGGTTACGGTTGCTGCGCTTGCGATCATCGACATGGTTAAGGGCGTGGATCGCTCCGCTGCGATCGAGGAGTGCAAGATCGTAGCGAAGTCGGGCGGCCGCTCAGGCGACTGGAAGCGCGAAGAGTAGTTTCTGCTCTAGTGGTCTCCGCCCTTTACTTGGTCGAGAATGTGCTCAGCCACCTCAACCAGTAGGCCCACGCCGTCGCGCACACCACCCGTCGAGCCGGGCAGGTTCACAAGTAGGGCACCCTCGTCCGTGATGCCGGCAAGCCCGCGCGTCACCAGCGCGTGCGGCGTATTCACCATGCCCCTCGCCACGATCGACCCCACCAAATAGGGCAGCTCCTTCACAATCAGCGGAGCAGTCGCCTCCGGCGTCAAATCACGCGGCCCCACGCCCGTGCCACCCGTAGTTACAACCAAACGAGCGCCGGCAGCAATCACCTCCGCAATCGCAGATCGGATCGCCTCCACATCGTCCGGCACCACAACCTTGTCGAGCACGCCAAAACCCGCATCCTGCATAAGCGAAACCGCGAGCGCCCCCGACCTGTCCGCATACACGCCCCTAGACGCACGATCCGAAACCGTGATTACTGCCGCCTGAACGCCCATTGTTCCTCCGCTCGCCACCAAGCCAATGCTAATAACACTAGTTTTACCTGCTTTATTACAACCTGTTCGCAGGCGCGCGCACAAAAACCGCCCGAAAGGTTTACGGTTGGGTCATGGCTTATAGGTACGAGCGGAACATTCTCATCCCAAGCTTCGGTGAAGCAGGGCAGGAAGCGCTTCACAGCGCACGCGTCGGCGTACTCGGAGCTGGCGGCCTTGGCTCGCCGGTACTGTACTACCTCGCGGCCGCCGGCGTCGGCTACCTCAAAGTGGCAGACTTCGACGACGTTGAAGAATCCAACCTCCAACGCCAAATCCTGCACGACACCGGGCGGATAGGAATGAACAAGGCGGCGTCCGCGGCAAAGACCCTGCGCGCGATCAACCCAGACATCGTCGTGGAGGAGGTGCCCGCGCGCATCACCTCCGCAAACGTGAAAGAAGTATTCGGCGGCCTAGATGTGCTGATCGAAGCCTCCGACAACTTCGAAGCCAAATTCATGCTCGCCGACTACTGCGCAAAGAGCGGCCAGCCCCTTGTTTGGGGAAGCGCCGTGGGGATGCACGCGATGGTTTCAACCTTCACCACTACCCCACTCGCGGGCGACGAGACGCAGAAAACCGCCACTTTGCGCGACCTGTATCCGACGATGCCTCCGGCAGAAGAGACCCCGACCGCCGCAACCTCCGGCGTGATGGGGCCACTTGTTGGAGTAGCTGGGTCACTCATGTCCATGGAGGCCATTAAGATTATTGCGAACATGCCGGGCACACTCGTGCGCCGCCTCGCACTCATTGACCTGCGTGAGCCAGGCATGAGAATCGTAGAGTTTTAGGAGTAACCATGATCAGTGTTGAAGAGTACTTCCTTGAGGTAACCAAAGGCGTCGAGCCGCTTCCCGCGGTAGAACTTCCCCTAGAGGAGACCACCGGATGCACGCTCGCCGAGCCGCTGAAGGCGAAACTCGCGGTGCCCCCGTTCACGAACTCCGCGATGGATGGATTCGCGGTGAGGGCTGAGGATTTGAAGGGCGCAACCCCTGAGTCGGGCGTAACGCTACCTGTTCGCGCTGATATTGCGGCGGGCACAGCCCTCGACTCCGCTCATGAGGCGGGTTACGCGACTCGAATCATGACCGGCGCGCCCGTGCCCGAAGGGGCAGACACGGTTGTAAAGGTCGAAGACACCAACATTGAGCCAGGCCCGCGCGACCTGCCCGCCGAAGTAACGATTTACAAGGAGGTGCGCGCTGGCGCGAACGTGCGCTACGCCGGCGAAAACGCGAAGGTCGGCGAAGAAATCATTAAGAAGGGCGTGACGATCACGGCTCCGGTTGTTGCTTCTGCCGCGTCGATCGGTTATGGCACGATCCCCGTAATCCCGAAGCCGCGCGTCGCAGTCATCTCCACCGGTGCTGAGCTTCGTGCCCCCGGTGAGCCCATCGAACCCGGCCAGATTCCCGACTCGAACTCGATCATGCTCGCAAGCCTTGCTGAGTCTTTTGGCGCAGAAGTTGTCTACAGGGGCAACAGTGGTGATACGCCCGAGCAGCTCCTCGAGGTGCTCCGTGAGGCGGCGGCCGTGAGCGACCTCGTAATCACCTCCGGCGGCGTATCGGCCGGAGCATTCGACCCGATCAAGATGATTGGCGACAAGGCGGGCCTCAGCTTTCGCCAAGTACGCATGCAACCTGGCAAACCGCAGGGTCACGGCCTCATCGACGTTGATGGACGCCAAGTAAAACTCGTCTCGCTACCTGGGAACCCCGTGTCCGTATTCGTTTCGTTCATCCTTTTCGTGCGCCCAATCATCTCGCTCATGGCTGGCCGCGGCAACGCGTCGCTAGAACTCCTGCCCGCAATCGCAGGTTCAGACTGGAAGAGTTCCAAGGGCCGGCGCCAATACGCGCCCGTCATCGCAACGCTCGGAGAGCGCAACATCACGGTTCGCCCCGTACAAGGCAAATCCTCGCCCTCCCACCTCGTCGCGACCCTCCACCG
>JAUNLN010000042.1 GCA_030532245.1 Actinomycetaceae bacterium | reverse complement strand
GGGGGCGGTAAAGGGCTGATCACGCTTCCTTTACCCTTTATTGGCGACTCCAGCAAAAAGCAAGCATTCTCACGCCAGCATGCGAAATTGGAGTCGCCAACCTGTATACCCACTGAGTTACACTAGCGGCGTGAGCGAAATGATGAGAGACCCCTTTTCCCTTACCGGCCTAACCTACGATGACGTTCTCCTGCTGCCCGAAATCACCGACGTTGTGCCCTCCTCCGTGGACACGACCGCGCAGCTAACCAAGAACATCACCCTCAAAATTCCAATGCTCTCCGCAGCAATGGACACCGTCACCGAAGCCCGCATGGCAATCGCAATGGCACGCCAAGGCGGCATCGGTATTCTTCACCGCAACCTCTCCATCGAGGATCAAGCACAACAAGTGCGCCAGGTGAAACGATCCGAGTCAGGCATGGTGTCTGACCCCGTAACCATCCACAAAGAAGCGACCATCGAGGAACTCGACCGCCTCTGCGGACACTACCGAGTCTCCGGCCTACCCGTAGTCGACGAAGACCGCCGCCTACAAGGCATCATCACCAACCGCGACCTACGCTTCATCCCCGTCCAAGAATGGGACAAGCGCACCGTCGCCGAGCACATGACCCCCATGCCGCTCGTCACCGCACCCGTCGGTATCAGCCGCGAAGACGCCAAAAACCTCCTCGCCGAACACCGCATTGAGAAACTCCCAATCGTCGACGAAGAAGGCCGCCTAGCCGGCCTCATCACCGTCAAAGACTTCGTCAAAACCGAGAAATACCCCAACGCCGCCAAAGACAACCAGGGTCGACTCCTCGTCGGCGCAGCAGTCGGCTACTGGGGTGACTCCTGGGATCGCGCAGTCGCCCTCGCCGAAGCCGGCGTCGACGTACTCGTCGTCGACACCGCAAACGGAGGCGCCCAGCTCGCCCTCGACATGATCCGCAAGATCAAGGCAGACGAGCGCTTCAACGGCATCGACATCATCGGCGGCAACGTAGCAACCACCGAAGGCGCGCAAGCCCTCATCGACGCTGGCGTAGACGCCGTCAAGGTTGGCGTTGGCCCCGGCTCGATCTGCACCACCCGCGTAGTTGCAGGCGTAGGCGTACCGCAGGTAACCGCCATCTACCTCGCAGCAAAGGCATGCGGCCCGGCAGGCGTTCCGCTGATCGCCGACGGAGGTCTCAAGTACTCCGGCGACATCGCGAAAGCACTCGTTGCGGGCGCTAACACGGTGATGATCGGCTCCATGCTCGCCGGCTGTGAAGAATCGCCCGGCGACCTCGTATTCACCAACGGCAAGCAGTACAAGCGCTACCGCGGCATGGGCTCCGTCGGCGCAATGAGCTCGCGCGGCCGCAAGTCCTACTCCAAGGACCGCTACTTCCAGGCAGACGTCGCCTCCGACGACAAGATCGTTCCAGAAGGCATCGAAGGCCAAGTACCGTACTCCGGCTCGCTAAGCGCAGTCATGTACCAGCTCGTTGGCGGCCTACACCAGTCCATGTTCTACGTCGGCGCCTCGACGATCGACAAGCTCAAGGAGAACGGCCGCTTCGTGCGCATCACCTCCGCAGGCCTGCGCGAATCGCACCCGCACGACGTGCAAATCACCGCGGAAGCCCCGAACTACCACCTCAACCAGTAGTTCCACCAGGCACTCCGCTTAAACATAGGGCGGGTTTTCGAGCAACAGCCGAAAACCCGCCCACACTATTCGGGAGCCGCAAACCTGCGGGCTCTCGGCTCGTCGCCTCGCGAGACACCTCGGCTAACAGGCGAGGGAGCAGGAACGCGCCGCCTCGCGCGCCTACACCGGCAGCCAGTCGCGGCCAATCGTCGCGTCGCGCCCCTTAGAGCGTAGCCAGCGTTCAAAATCCTCAGCCCAAGCCGCGTGCGAGCGAACCTGGTAGTCGTGCAACTTCGGCAGCGTGTACATTGACAGAGCGGGGTGCTTGCGAATCATCTTCTCCAGCAAGTCAAGGGTCGCGCGCGTATCCACTTCCGCGTCATGCATCGACTCATCCGTTCGAACCCCATACACCACCATCAAGTCTGAAAGAGTGCGCTTACCGCGCCTCCTCGGCACTAGAGCACGATCCAAAACCAGCGGGTCAATCACCGGCATCACGCGAGACACCCGCGCCGACAGCGTTGGAAGCCCGTGGCGCGCCAACTCAGCCTCCAACAAGCCAATGTCGTAGCCCGCGTTAAACGCCACAATCGGAGTGCCACCAGCCAGCACCTCCGCGAGCACGCGCGCAACCTCCTCCAACACCTCCTCCACGGGCCGACCATGCTCCCTCGCATACTCCGTCGAAATCCCGTGCACAGCCGACGCCTGCGGCGGAATCTCCACACCCGGATCCGCAAGCCAGTTCAGCACGCGGTCGCCTCCACCATCTCGAATAATGATCGAAGCCGTAACCAGACGACTCTGAGTGGGATCCACGCCCGTCGTTTCCGTATCAAAACCGACGAACGGCCCTCTAATCCACGACATTTCTACCCCTAACTAGTTGAACTGCTTAGAGCTTAACGGGTGGGAGGGACAAAGATTTGAACAGGTAGTGCCTGTGACTCGTATCATGTAGGTGTGAGTGAGACGATAAACATTGGCCGAGGCAAGCAAGCCCGGCGCGCATATTCTCTGGACGACGTAGCAATCGTCCCATCGCGGCGCACGCGCGACCCAGAAGACGTGAGCACCTCGTGGCAAATCGACGCCTACCAGGTTGAAGTCCCAGTACTTGCCGCGCCAATGGACTCGGCAATGAGCCCACAGAACGTAATCGAGTTCGGCCGCCTCGGAGGCATCGGCGTGCTCGACCTCGAAGGCCTATGGACGAGGTACGAAAACCCCGAAACCCTGTACGAAGAAATCCGCAGGCTCCCCGCGCAGGCGTCAAACAGGCGCCTCCAAGAAATCTACGCCGAACCCATCAAACCCGAACTGATCGGCCAGCGCCTCGCCGAAATCCGCGAAGCTGGGGTAGTGGTTGCCGGCAAGCTATCGCCTCAGCGCACCCAAAAATACTGGCGCGACGTAGTCGATGCAGGAGTCGACCTCTTCGTCATCCGCGGCACCACGGTTTCCGCCGAACACGTCTCGAGCAGGCAGCAGCCCCTCAACTTGAAGCGCTTCATCTACGAACTCGAAGTGCCCGTCATCGTGGGCGGCGTCGCAAACTACAACGCGGCCCTCCACCTCATGCGCACGGGAGCCGCCGGCGTGCTCGTCGGTTTTGGAGGAGGCGCCGCACACTCCACGCGTCAACTCCTCGGCATCCACGCGCCGATGGCAACAGCGATCGCCGATGTGGCGGCCGCAAGGCGCGACTACCTCGACGAGTCCGGCGGCCGGTACGTGCACGTTATCGCCGACGGAGGAGTTGGCCGCTCCGGCGACCTGCCAAAGGCAATCGCCTGCGGTGCGGACGCCGTCATGCTCGGAGCCGCCCTCGCTCGCGCCAACGAAGCACCCGGCCGCGGCTGGCACTGGGGTTCGGAGGCGTACCATCCCGAAGTTCCGCGCGGCCACCGCGTACACGTAGGCACCGTGGGCTCCATGCGCGAAATCCTCCTCGGCCCCTCCTCACGCGCCGACGGAACCGTGAACTACATCGGCTCCCTACGCCGAACCATGGCAACCACAGGCTTCCTCGAAGTGAAAGACCTGCAGCGAGTAGACATGGTCGTTGCACCTTATCAACCTCAGTAACGATTCACGCGGGAGCATTTGCGGCAAGTTATTGTCGCAACCTGCCTCGCATTGAGAGAGAATAGAAGTTAAAGACGCGCTATGCGTATGGTCAACAATCAAGGAGAACCAATGACCGACACCGAATACCGCATTGAACATGACACGATGGGTGAAGTTCGCGTTCCGAAGAACGCGCTCTACGCCGCGCAAACCCAGCGAGCAGTAGAGAACTTCCCGATCTCCGGGCGCGGTCTTTCCGACCACCACATTGCGGCTCTCGGCCAGGTAAAGCGCGCTGCCGCTATCGCGAACCTCGAACTCGGCGTAATCGACGAGGCCACCTCGAACGCGATCCGCGAAGCAGCTGAAGAAGTCATTGCGGGCAAGCACAACGGTGAATTCCCGATCGACATTTTCCAGACCGGTTCGGGCACGTCCTCGAACATGAACACGAATGAGGTTATCGGCACCCTCGCAACCCGCATCAAGGGCGAGAAGGTACACCCGAACGACCACGTGAACGCATCGCAGTCTTCCAACGACGTGTTCCCGACCTCCATCC
>JAUNLN010000019.1:28620-34111 GCA_030532245.1 Actinomycetaceae bacterium | reverse complement strand
CGAAAACCCCCGCTTTCGCGGGGGCTACCGGTAGGCCCACCGGGAATCGAACCCGGAACCCACGGATTAAAAGTCCGTTGCTCTGCCAATTGAGCTATAGGCCCGTGGAGAACATGTTATATGAGCTGACCCGCTGAGCCAAAACCAAACACGTCCCTCAAACACAAAGGAAAAGAGATCACAAACCCCTCCCCCTAAGCCAAAACCTACTTCTTATTCGCCATACCCAAGAACAAGGTAATCAAGCCCATCGCAACCAGGATCGAAATAACCCACTGCAGAATCGTTCCAACACCAATCGCCGCAGCAATCCAGCCACCAATACCAGCACCAAGCGCACCAAGAATAATCGTCCACACAATGCTAAGCGGCTGCTGACCCTTCAAGAACAAACGAGCAAGCGCACCAATAATCGCGCCAACAATGATGTACCAAATAATCGTTCCCATTACGATCAACACTTCCAGTCAGACACACCCACACAGGGCATTACATTTCTAACTTTTCAAACCCAAACCCACACCGCACCTCGAAACCCCAAAATTCAGGCACGTGTAACCCAAATCAAACACACCCCACCCCAAAAGCAACGAAACCGCAAAGAAACGGTCACCCAACCCTAAAGCGGGGAACGCCAGGGAAAGGCCCCTACTACTCCCTAATCAACTTCCTAGGAGGAGCAGGCCGCGACGCCATCCACACCGCAACCGACACAAGCACCAACCCCACAATCGACACAGGCTCCGGCAACTGGCGAAGCCCAACCGCCCCTACAAGGAGCGACGTCGCAGGAAGCAACGCATTCAACAAGGCAAACGTCGGCGCATCAATCCAACTCATATTGATCTGATCAATCGAATACGGAATCACCGTAGACAAGAAAGCAACACCAAGCACCGTCCAAAACAACTCAGACGACTGGAACGCGCCCAAAAAATCCCTCGCCACAAGCGGGAAATACACGACCGAACCCGTAACCGACGCAATCGATAACGACGTCAAACCAGACCTCGACGACGCAATCCTACGGCCCAACACAATATAAGCCGCCCACAAAGACCCAGCCAGAAACGCCCAAAAAATACCCGCAGCAACAGTCGGACTAGACACATCCAACCCAAACCCCGAGATCAACACGACGCCAGCCAGCGCAACAACACCCGCAAGCTTACTCACCCAACCGCGGCCAAGCGCAACCGCCACCGCGACAGGCCCCATAAACTCAAGCGACACCGCCACACCCAAATCAAGGCGCGCAATCGACTCATAAAACGTGATATTCATGCCCGACATGATCACGCCAAACAACGCCGACGTACCCACCTCGCGAGCAGTCAAACCCTGACGCCAAGGCCTCCTCCACGCCAAAAGAACAAGCGCAGAAATCGTGACCCTCCACCACGCAACCGTGGTCGGCGCCAACGACGCAAACAAAACAACCGCGAGCGCCGCGCCCACGTACTGAGTCGTACCAGAAGCAATAAACAGTGCCGGCGCAACCGCGCGTTTACTAGGCCTTCTCACCTTATGCTTCGTCGAAAGATAGAGAAATCGAGTTCATGCAAAAACGCTGACCCGTCGGAGTTTGAGGAGCATCATCAAAAAGATGACCCAAATGAGAGTCACAGTTCGCGCAACGCACCTCAGTGCGCACCATTCCATGCGACGTGTCCTCAAGGTAACGCACAGCCGCGTCCTTAGCCTCATAAAACGACGGCCAACCACACCCCGCATCAAACTTCGTTTCCGAACGGAAAAGCTCCGCACCACAAGCACGGCAACGGTAGATTCCCTCACGATCCTCATCAAGCAACGCACCCGTGTACGGGCGCTCAGTGCCAGCCTCACGAAGCACGTGATACTCCATCGGATTAAGGATTTCACGCCACTCGGCCTGCGTACGAGCCGCAGCGTTCACATCAACCTTCGGGTAATCCATAACCTATTCCTTCTTCCCGCCCTTAATCCGTGACAGTTCACTAGCAACTTTAGCCTCAGCCTCACTACCTCCGCCAAGTCGCTCAACCGCCTGCTCCTCAGAAATATCACCAAGTCTAAGCGCCCGCAGAGTCTGATTCTCAACGCGCCTACGTTGATCTTCCTCACTCGGGCCCGCAAGCCGCTTCGACCGCTTCTCCGCCTCCTCACTCCCCGAAAACAGGCGGTCGCCAACCGTCGACGTCTTCGCCTCCTCCTCACGCTTAACAGGGTGAGCGGCAAGCTCCCGCTGAATCTGCTCCAACTCAGCAGCCGACAAAACATGCGTCGACTCAGACTCACGCAGCGTCTTCACATTCACCTTGCGATCCCGCAACCGCCTACGACGAACCTTGCTAGCGCGCTGCTTCGCCGCCTGAACCCGCGCCTCATGCTTCGTCTCCGGCACAGCCGCCTCATCGGCGTTCGCAACCTCATCACCCACGCGCTCAATCTCGCGAAGCTCATTCGCAAGCGCAACAATCTCCTTCTCCGAGCGATCCAGGTTAACCTCAACAACCTCCTCACGCTGCACCCTAGTGCGAGCAATCGCGTACGGAGCATGCTCAACAATCCACTCGATCAAGTTCTCCCGCAAATAACAGCGCAAATCCCAAAGATCACCCGAATCCTTCGCCGTCACAGCCACGCGCACAAGAATCCACTCATCAGTCGAATCCGTAACCTGCACGCTCGACGAACGCCTATCCCAAAGATCCGTCTCCTCCAACAGACGCTCCACCTCACGACGAATCAAAGGCACCGGCGCCCGCCAATCAAGCTTCAACTCGACAGTGCCCGCAAGCTTCGTATGCTGACGCGTCCAGTTTTCAAACTTATTCTGCGTGAAATGCGTAGAAGGCACGATCGCCCGGCGATCATCCCAAACCCTCACAACCACATAAGTGAGCGTAATTTCCTCAATCGTTCCGAACTGATCATCCACAGTCACAACATCGCCCACACGAATCGCATCCGTGAACGTAATCTGCAAGCCCGCAAACGTATTCGACAACGAATCCTGCGCCGCAATACCTGCAACCAGCGAAATCACGCCAGCCGACGCAAGAATCGACCCCATCGCCACGCGCGCCGACGGGAACGTGAGGATAATCGCCACCATCCCAAGGATCACAATCCCCAACTGAACAATGCGGCGAACCATCTGCGCCTGCGTAGCCAAACGCCTCGAACCAGTCGCCGACTTACGCTCCTCCGCAACATCCTCAATCACGTAAGCACTCGCGTAACACATCCAACTAACCATCACGATCGTGATGATCAACAGCGTGTGCTGGAGCGGAGGAATCCACGTAGCCGTGTCGGTCGTAAGCACCTGATTCGTGTAATTCAAACCAACCCACGCGCCCGCAACCAAGAACAGGGCGAAGAACGGAATCTTCACTCGCCTCATCAGCAAACTGAAGCTCTCCGTGCGACGCGACACCACGCGCAAAGCGACCCAAACGGCCACCCCAATCACCAGCGCGCCAACTACTCCAATAGCGACGCCAAGCAACAGTTGGAGAACGTCAAACGCTTCCTGTACCGCTTCCTCAGTGTTGTTATCCATACTGTTAAGGGTAGGTGCAGGGGCGGACATTTTCTTGGCGGTACACCCGGTGGCGCCACGTATTCGCGCCGAAAAATCCAGACACGCCCCAACTCGCGCCGCGGTGAGACGCTTCACAGCCTCGAGTTTTGCCAAAGCGTCAACAAGTCGCGTATAGTTTTTCAAGTCTGATCGCTACTTTGTAGCGAGAAACTGGGCCCCCATCGTCTAGCGGCCTAGGACACCGCCCTTTCACGGCGGCGGCACGGGTTCGAATCCCGTTGGGGGTACCATGGCCCCGTAGCGCAGTTGGTTAGCGCGCCGCCCTGTCACGGCGGAGGTCGCCGGTTCGAGCCCGGTCGGGGTCGCCAACTAAACACAGCAACCCAAAGACCCGAAGGCACTCGCCTGAGGGTCTTTTTCGTACCGCCGCGGGCGCCTCCCCCATCAACCCGCACGCCGCTCAACCAGCAAGCTCACAAGCGAGCCGCGGGCACCTCCTCAACTATCAAACCGCTCAGACACCGCGCGAAAACGCTCGAGACGATCATCACAACAAAAAGCGCTCCAACAATTTTGCACGAGAGCGCAAAGCTAGATAGTATTAACTCCGCACCAAGGCCCCGTAGCGCAGTTGGTTAGCGCGCCGCCCTGTCACGGCGGAGGTCGCCGGTTCGAGCCCGGTCGGGGTCGCTCGGTCAAGTTTCACTTGACTGAAGCCTCTGTAGCTCAGTTGGTAGAGCGTTCGACTGAAAATCGAAAGGTCACCGGATCGACGCCGGTCGGAGGCACAGGACACCCTCGGAAAACCGAGGGTTTTCTTGTATCCGCACACCTTCCAGCAGACGCGCACCGCCACGAATACTGGCCTGCGCCCTGCCTCATCAGCCGAAACGGCGAGTATCCCCACCCGCTGCGCGGGCCTCTCTTGCCCATACACGGCACGGACAACTGCATTTCCTCACAGTTTCGATAACAATAAAGACTATGAGTGTTCTACAGCCCGTCACCGCGCCAACCGACACAGTCGTGCGCGCAACCAACCTCACCAAAACATACGGCAAAGCAGACACGGCAGTCGTCGCCCTCAAATCCGTCAACGTAGAACTCGGACGCGGCGAATTCACCGCAATCATGGGCCCCTCCGGCTCCGGCAAATCCACACTCATGCACTGCCTCGCCGGCCTCGACAAAATCACCGAAGGCGAAGTGAGCATCGACGGCGAAATCATCTCCGGCATGACAGAACGCAAACTCACCAAACTACGCCGCGACCGCATCGGCTTCATCTTCCAATCCTTCAACCTCATCCCCACCCTCACAGCCGAAGAAAACATCACCCTTCCCGCCGACATCGCCAAAAAGAAAGTCTCCAAAGAACGCTTCGACAAAGTCGTCGACGCCGTCGGCCTGCGCAACCGCCTCACCCACAGGCCCGCCGAAATGTCCGGCGGCCAACAGCAACGAGTCGCCTGCGCCCGCGCACTAATCACCGAACCAGCCGTCGTCTTCGCCGACGAACCCACCGGCAACCTCGACTCCAAATCCTCCACCCAAGTACTCCGCTTCCTCCGCGAAGCCGTCGACGACCTCGGCCAAACCGTCGTCATGGTCACCCACGACCCCACGGCCGCTTCCTTCGCCGACCGCGTACTCTTCCTCCTCGACGGCCGCGTCATCGCCCAACTCGACAACCCCACCCGCGAGCGCGTGCTCGACGCCCTCCTCGAACTCGACAACCTCCGCGAAACCGACGAAACCGACGACGAGGCGCCCGCCACCGAAACCGAAGGTGGCGAGAGTGATTCCCCGGCGCGCCGGGGCGGCGACGGGGAGGAACCCGCACCCACCTCCAGTTCAAGCCAAGCCGATGAGGGGGCCGCGTCAGGCTCGGCTGCGGCCACCCAGGCCACACCGGGCACCCCGGGCTCGACAGAACGAGCCACCCAAGCCACCCCGGCC
>JAUNLN010000019.1:0-28520 GCA_030532245.1 Actinomycetaceae bacterium | reverse complement strand
GACCCCGACGAAGAAACCCTCAACCTGCTCCGCCACGCGCAAGAGATCCTCAGTGACCTCCCCGGCTCCGTAATCCCCGAAGACGACCTCGAACTCACAGGCCCCATACCCATCGTGCGCCGACGGCCCGAAACCAACCCCGAGAGCGACGGCCCGGAGGAGCACGCGTGATCAAAATAGCCCTACGCGACGTGTGGGCGCACGCGACGCGGTTCATCCTAACGATCCTCTCAGTCGTACTCGGCGTCGCCTTCCTCTCCGGCACGCTCGCCCTACGCGCAACCCTCGAAGACACGTTCCTCCAGTCGTTCTCCGCAACCACCTCCGGAACCGTCCAAGTAGAAGGCAAACTACTCGCGAAAGGCTCCGAAGCCCGCGCCCAAATCAGCCCCGACACGGCCGACAAAATCCGCGGCCTCGAAGGCGTAGCCGACGCGCAACCCGTCCACTCCAGGCGAATAACGATCCTGCAAGACGGCTCCCCCGCCACCGGCGTCGGCCCCATGACACTCGCCATCGGCACCCTCGACGGCTTCACCCCCTGGACCCTCGACGGCGCCAAACCCTACGGCACCGGCCAAATCGCGTTCGAAGAAGCCGCCCTCAAACGCTACGGATTCAACGTGGGCGACCAAATCGAATACCTCGCCGCAGGCGAACGCAAATCCGCGCGCATCACCGCCGTCGTACACCTCGCCGCGCCCGTCTCGCCCCTCAACGTCATCTCATTCGACACCCAAACCGTACGCAGCTTCCAAGAAGATCCAAACCTCGTAGACGTCATCGCCGTCCAAACGAAAGAAGGCGCCGACCCCGCAAGCGTCGCCGAACGCATCGAACAAGAACTCGGCTCCGACTACACCGTGCGCACGCGCGACCAAGTGATCGAAGACGCCTCCAAAACCGTAGAAGACAGGCTCGGATTCATCACCGCATTCCTCCTCGTCTTCATCATCCTCGCCCTCGGCGTCTCCACCTTCATCATCACCAACACGTTCCGCATGGCCGTCAAAGCCCGCCAAAAAGAGTTCGCCTACCTGCGCGCAATCGGCGCCTCCCCGGCCCAAATCTTCTGGCAAGTCGCCCTTCAAGCCCTCGTTATCGGAGTCGTCGGCTCCCTCCTTGGCGTCGCCGCCGGCATCGGCCTACTCGCCCTCACCTCCTACGGCCTCATGCGCATAGGCATGGTCTCCGAACTCATCACCACACTGCCAAGCGACGTCACCCTAATCTCACTCATAGTTGGCACCGCGGTCACGCTCGTAGGCGCAATCCTCCCCGCGCGCGCCGCCGCACAAACCCCGCCCGTCGAAGCCATGAGGGAGGTGTCCGGCGTACGCGAACCATCCCTCAAACCGCGTGCAATCACCGGCACCGCACTGATCCTGCTCGGAGCTGTAGGCGTCTACATCGGCGGTACACACACGGTTGAGGCAGCCGGAACCGCGCTCGGCGTCGGCTCCGCAGCCGTTGTAATCGGCGCGCTCATCGCCTCCCCCGCCTTCGCGAAACACGTGATCAACCTACTCGCCCTCCCCCTACGCAAAACCGGCTCCGTAACCATCCGCGTCGGCGCAGGCAACGCCATCCGCAACCCACGCCGCACCGCCTCCACCGCGGGCGCCCTCATCATCGGCATGGCCCTCGTAACCCTCGGCACCGTGCTCGCCTCCTCCGTGCAGGCCTCCACCACCTCCGCCGTGCAATCCGAACTCAAAGCCGACTTCACCGTCAGCGCCGTCATGCCCGGCGAACCCATCTCCGACGAAACCGTCAACAAAATCCGACAAGCCCCCGGAGTCGCCTCCGTCAACGACAGCTACAACTTCGCCTTCGGCCACGCCCTCAAAGACGAAGAAACCGCGCCCCTCGCCCTCACCACAGTCGACCTGACAACCCTCCAAAAAGACTTCGACATCCCCATGGAATCCGGCGACCTCGAAACCGTGCGCGCCGGCAAAATCGTGCTCTCCCAAACCACCGCGCAAGCCCTCCAACTCGGCGTCGGCGACACAATCTACGTGCTCAGCAACGAAGGGCCCACCACCCTCAAAGTCGGCGGCATCCACAAATCCATGACATTTGCCGGCACCTCCCTCGTGTCCGAAACCACCCTGGAGGGGCTCAACGTAAAGTCGCGCGGCGCCTCATTCATCACACTCTTCAAGGAGGAGGCCGCCGACCTCGACGAAGTGCAAGCCAACGTACGCCAGGCCCTCTCCGACGTGCCGACCCTAGCCGTCTACTCCAAAGCCGACATGGTCTCCGAGATCGGCAGCGCCATCACCACCACGCTCGGCATCCTCTACGCACTCCTCGCCCTCTCCATCATCGTCGCAATCGTCGGCATCGTGAACACCCTCAGCCTCGCCGTCAGCGAACGCACCACCGAAATCGCCCTCATGCGAGCGATCGGCACCTCCAAATCGCAAATGCGCAGCACAATCATCGTGGAGGCGGTGCTCACCTCCCTATACGGCACAATCGTCGGAATCCTCATCGGACTCGGCACGGGTATCGGACTCGTGCGCTACACGAGCGACGTCGGCATCAACGTGCTCTCCATCCCGTGGGGCTCGCTCGCCCTCATGCTCGCGGGAACAATCCTCATCGGCGTGCTCGCCGCGCTCGGACCCGCAAGGCGCGCTGCACGACTTCCCATCCTCGACGCGATCGCCTCAGAATAAGTGAGTTTCCCCCTTAGATACACCGTTATTCGCGCACCATCGTCACATTCGTGCCAAACTAGAACCATCTGTTCAAAAAGGCACCGAACAATCGGACTAGCTACTAGACCGATGTCATTTCGAGGAGTTGAAGATGGCAGTCGATAAGTCCACACCGGCCAAGCCCATGACCATCGTGGAGACGACGCAGTCGCGTACAAACACATCCATTGGGCAGCTCATCACCGAGCTATCCAACCAGGTAACCACCCTTATTCGCGGCGAGATCGAACTAACTAAAGTAAAAGCCACCACCCTTGCCAAGAAGGCCGGAGCTGGCGGCGCTCTCCTCGCAGTAGCAGGCGTTTTCGCACTCTACCTGCTCGGCTGGGTCTTCCACACGATTGAGCTCGCACTCGAGCTGGCCGTAGCACCGTGGCTCGCCTCGCTCATCACCGCACTCATCCTCCTCTTCATCGTCATCGTGCTCGCTCTCGTCGGCGTAGTACTGCTGAAGAAGGGCATGAAAGACAAGCCTGAACCGCAGGTGAACATGAAACTAAACATTGCTGCAGCGAAGAAGGGAATGGAAAAGTGAGCAATACTCCCCGCACTGTTGAAGAGATCGAAGCAGAAATCCAGCGCACTCGCCTGGCCATGCAGTCCACGGTGAATGAGCTGAGTGGACGCCTCGATCCTCGTACGCAGGCGAAAGCTGCCGCCGACACCGCTGTTGAATCCGCAACCGAATTCGGCCACGGCGTAGTAGACAACTTCAAGGCCGCGCTAAAGGGCGACCCGCGTGCACTCGCACAGGTTGCCTCCGCAGGCGTTGTCGTAGGCCTACTTGCTGGCATCGCAAAACTACGCAAATAACGTCCAGTATTTGGATAACGAGTGCCTACTTTGCACATTTTGCGTCACTAACTATGCGCAACGTGCAGGCCGGTAGGATAAATCGCTCGATTTTCGCTAGAATAAGCGCAGACTGATGAACGCTCAGGATTTCCTTCCTGGAAATCCCCAAGAAACTGTGGAGGGGGTCGACGCCAATGGGGCGCGGCCGTCAGAAGGCCAAGCAAACAAAAGTCGCTCGTAAGCTGAAGTACACTTCGCCCGAGACCGACTTTGAGGCTCTGCAGCGCGAACTTGCTGCTGAGCGCGGCGAGAATACTGATCCGTACGGGGACATTCCCCCGGCAACCGACGAAGACGACTGGGACGACTACCGGTAGTTAATACTAAATAGATTGAGGAGGGCACCCGAGGGTGTCCTCCTCTTTTTGTTTTACGGGACTCGCTTGCTTCACGAGACTCGCGTGCTTCACGCGCTACCCGGGCTGGCGCTCCTCGGCTGAACTCGGATGCCAGCTGAGGGGGCAAGCCACCCAATGTGCGCGCTAGAGCTCGGCTGGGCAACTCGGTGAGCCACCCAGCCTGGCAGAGCCTAGTGGTAAGAGTTCGTGAGGAGCGCTGCTCCTGCCTGCACGCCCTTAGCTCCCTGCACCAGGCGATCGCCCGGGGCGAGCGTCGAATCCTCGAAAGATAGTTCCACTTCGCCGAGTACCCACGGCTCAAGGCCGAGGGCCGTGAGGTAGCCGAGAGCCTCGTCAGCAGACTCCTCATCGACGATTGCGACCATGCCAACGCCGAGGTTGAACGTCTGCTCCAGGTCTTCCCACGCAACGTTTCCGAGCTTGCCGAGCGTCTTAAACACGGGCGGAACCGGCCACGAAGACCTGTCGAGGCGCGCCATGAAACCGCTTGGAATCACGCGCGAAATGTTCGCGCCAAGACCGCCGCCCGTAATGTGCGACAGCGCCTTAACCGCGCCATCTGGAAGCGATTCGATGAGGGAAAGCATCTGCGTCGTGTAAAGGCGCGTCGGCTCCAGGAGCTCCTCGCCGAGCGTGCGGCCAAACTCGGGCACATCACGGTCGAGCTTCCAGCCAGCGTCGGCAATGATCCTGCGCACGAGCGAGTATCCGTTCGAATGCAGGCCCGAAGACGCCATACCGATGATCACGTCGCCAACGGTTACGCGGTGAGCACCGAGCATTTTCTCCTCGTCAACTACGCCGGTTGCCGCGCCCGCAATGTCGTAGTCGTCGGGCGCCATGAGGCCGGGGTGCTCCGCCGTTTCGCCGCCGATCAGCGGGCAGTCCACGGCCGCACACGCGTTTGCAATGCCTCGCACGATGTCGGCAATGCGCTGCGGATCAACTTTGCCGGTCGCAATGTAGTCGGTCATGAGCAGCGGCTTCGCACCCATTACCACGAGGTCGTCCACAACCATTGCCACGAGGTCTTGGCCGATCGTGTCGTGAATGTCCATTTCCTGCGCGATCGCGATCTTCGTGCCCACACCGTCCGTGGACGAGGCGAGTAGCGGCCTCTTCATACCCTTCAGCGCGGACGCGTCAATCATGCCCGCAAAACCGCCGGCTTCACCGAAAACTGTGGAATTGTGCGACTTCGCAACCGCGGATTTCATGAGTTCAACCGCGCGGTCGCCCGCCTCAATATCGACGCCAGCTGCTGCGTAATCAACCATGATGCTCCTTATTTTGTGATGCCCGGAGTGCCCGGAATAGGGGTGCCAGGAGAGACCGGCATCGGATATTTGCCCGTGAAACAAGCCATGCAGAGGTTTTCCTCCGGCTGGCCGGTTGCCGCGACCATGCCTTCTAGCGACAGGTAGCCCAGTGAGTCTGCGCCGATCGAGCGGCAGATTGCGTCCTCATCCATCACGGAGGAAATGAGTTCCGCACGCGTTGGGAAGTCGATCCCGAAGAAGCACGGCCAGCCAACTGGCGGAGAGGAGATGCGCACGTGGATTTCAGCTGCTCCCGCCTCACGAAGCATGCGCACGATTTGGCGTTGCGTGTTGCCGCGCACGATCGAGTCGTCCACGACGACGAGGCGTTTGCCTTCAACGACTTCGCGCAGGGGGTTCAGTTTGAGGCGGATGCCCCGCTGGCGCAGGCTTTGCGTGGGTTGGATGAAGGTGCGGCCCACGTAGGAGTTTTTGACTAGGCCCTGCGTGTAGGGGATGCCGGATTCTTGCGCGTACCCCATGGCAGCGGGCGTGCCCGACTCGGGGGTGGAGATCACGAAGTCTGCCTCTACGGGGTGTTCGCGTGCGAGGGCGGCACCCATTGCGAGGCGCGCAGTCATGATCGAGCGGCCGGCAATCCTCGTGTCGGGGCGCGCGATGTAAACGTACTCGAATACGCATCCATGAGGAGTCGGCTCCGCGAACTCGAAACTGCGAACGCCGTCGGAGTCGATCGCGATTAGTTCGCCAGGCTTGATTTCGCGGATGAACGTTGCACCAACAATGTCGAGGGCTGCGGTTTCGGAGGCGAGCACCCAGCCGGTTTCAAGGCGTCCGAGTACGAGGGGGCGCAAGCCGTGCGGGTCGCGCGCGCCGTACAGGGTGCGCTCGTCCATGAACACCATCGAGAAGCCGCCGCTCAAGCGGGGCAGAACCTCTAGCGCGGCTTTGATGAGGGATCCGCGGGCGGTCTGTACCTCCTCACCCAGATGCGCGGCGCGACCCTTTTCGGTGCCGTAACCGCCAAGGAGGGCGGTGATAACCTGCGTGCCCGTGGCGTCGGGAGCTATGCCTTTTTCGGAGACCTTGTTCGCAAGCTCGCGAAGCTCCGCCACGTTGTTCAGGTTGCCGTTGTTACCAAGTGCCACCGAACCGGTTGCCGTGGGGCCAAGAATCGGCTGGGATTGCTTCCACTTGGTTTGGTCTTTGGTTGAGTAGCGCACGTGCCCGATTGCAATGTGGCCCTCAAATGTGGATAGCACCTGGTCGTTGAAAACTTGGGATACAAGGCCTAAATCCTTGTACACCATGATGCTTTTGCCGTCAGATGCCGCGATTCCGGCAGACTGTTGGCCGCGATGTTGGAGGGCGTACAGCCCGAAATAAGTAAGCCGACCTACTTCTTCGCCCGGCGCCCAAACGCCGAAGACACCGCATTCGTCTTGAGGCTTGTCTGAAATTGAAAAATCCGCGTCTAGCAGTTCATCACTACGCACCTCTCCATCTTTTCACACATAGAAAAATGAGGTGATGCTTAGTGTAAAAATGGACTCGTCTTTGCTTTGAAACCGCTAAAATTATAGGTTTTTACTAATAGGCAGTTTCATTTTCGCGCGTCTTGGTCGCGTCCGGTAAAGCCTCGCGTTAGTTTTCGCGCTCCGCTGCGTCGCGCTCGGTTTTCTCTTGGCCGCTCTTGCTTTCGTTTTTCTTATCGTCAGTCTCGTCTTGTTGCTCTTCGAGATCACGATCTGTAATTGCTCTTGCTTCGGCCCGCGCGATGTCGTCGGCGAGGTCGTCGACGATGAGGAATTCTGGCTCAAACTCGTCGTTTCGGTACGCGGCTCTCGCAACGAGTTGGGAGCCGATCGGTGAAGAGACTGTCTGTAGCGCGATCATGAGCAGTGAGGCGGCAACCCACGGCCAGGTGCGCATCGACATGGAGGCGCCTAGCCCGAGTAGGAAGACTGCGAGCCACTGTGTTTTGGCGGAGGCGTGCATGCGCGAGAAGGAGTCTTTGAAGCGCAGCAGGCCGATTCCGGTTATGAGCAGGAAGGTTGCTCCGCCGAGCACGAAGATCGCGCCCGCGTAGTCGAGGATTAGCGTGTAGTTAATCATTACGCTCCTCTTTCGCCGCTCCTGAGGGCTTTTCGCGGCTCTCGCTTTGCTCCGCGATGCTCTTCAGGGTCCGTTTCGACTCGGCTGCCTTACGCGCCTCACGGATGGCCGCGCGACCCTCCTCCGTTAGTTCGCTTTGCGCCTCAAGCATCATGCGAAGCTCCTCGGCGCGGATTTCTTCGGGGCTCTTCCTCGCCCACTTGTCCGTTGGGCGTTCGGAGAACCGCCCCATTGTTAGCGAATACATGAAGCCGACCATCGAGAACATGATTGCGAGCACGAGCACGTCGTCGCGCCCAGTTTGTATCGCAACCACGATCGTGATTCCGACAATCGCGACCGCGAGCACGTCTGAGGCGACCGCGCGATCCATGATTTTCGGGCCGATCGCTATGCGCACGAGCGTCATGAATGCTGTTGCGATCATTGCGATTAGGGCGATGAGGAGGATGCTGTCTGGTCCGTTCACTGTGCCTCCTCCGTGTTGCTGTCTGGGCTTGCGTCTGAGGGTTTCGGCTCTGTGCTCGCCGTAGTTTCGGGGTTGCCCGTGGCATCGGGCTTTGGCTTGTTCCCTGTCTTTTCTGCTTCCTCGTTTTCGAGCTGGCCTAGTGCCTCACGCGGGGCGATTGCCTTTAGTACGCGCGCCTCCTGCGCGAGCGAAGCGGCGCGAACGCCCTCAACGCCTCCCTGGTTGTCGATGTCGAACACGTGCAGGTAGAGGGTGCCTTCAACGCGGCGCATTTCGACCACGATCGTGCCGGGCACGAGGTTAATCATTGCCGCGGTGATTGCGATCGTGAGTTCGGAGCGGTTACGCAGGTCGACTCGCACTACGCCGCAACGGTATTTTTGGCCGGTCAGCACGACTTTCGCGACGTGCAGGGCGGCGACGATCATGTCTTTCACGAACACGATACCCAGGACGATCGCGTGGTGGATTCTCACGTTCGCGAAGAAACCCGTGTGTGGGAGCGGGAAAATCAGTTCGACCGCGAGCGCCACGAGTACGCCGCTTAGCACGACTAGGGGCGTGATTTTGCCGAAGATGAGGATCCAAACGAGGATCAGCCACAGGGTCATGAACCATGAGAATCGTGTGGAGAGTGCCGCCTTGACTCTAGTCATTTGTAGCTACTCCCTTCTCGAATGCCTTCACGTAGTCGCGGAGTAGTTCCAGCGATTTGATGTGGCTGATGAGGCGTTCGTCTTTCTCGTCGATGATGAACGGTGCTCGCCAGCAGTAGCTCCAGTAGTCTTGTACGCCGGGCACGCATGGGTTTTGTACGCGTCCGTCGTTTTGTACGTCGCGGGCGCTGTCTTCTTCTGCGGGTTTCGCGAGTCGTTGTAGTACGAGGGGTGCGTCTGTCGCGGATTCTTTGGATTTGCCGGAGCCGCGGCCGTCTTCGCCGAGTACGGCGTGCAGGTAGGTGGCGCGGTCCATTTGGTCGAGTGCCGCGTTGGAGGCGTAGGCGTAGATGGGGCCGGCGCCGATGGTCATGGCGATCATGACTAGCACGAGTGACCCGGCGGAGGCGTACATGAGGCGTGAGGCGCCGGTTCGCTCCAGTTCGCTCTGGGTGCGCGTGGAGGTTTGCATGCGGTCGGCGGTGTCGGCGTTGCGCGTGATTTCTTCGACGGCGCGAACTGCGGCGCGCTGGTAGGTCGAGAACTGCATTTCGGCGATATCGGTGTCGGTTACGTGCCAGTCGGATTTTGGCTGCCAGAACGCGAAGTTCCAGATTTTCACGAGCGCGTAGAGCGTTAGGAATGAGGTGAGCATGCCTGCGGCTAGCAGGCTGTAGCCTTCCCACCTGCCCTGCAGTACGGAGGATTGGGCGAGGCCGAGTTTGCCGATGAATCCGGTGAAGGGTGGTACGCCGACGAGGTTTAGGCCGGCGAGCATGAACATGATGGAGAGCGCGGGCCGTGTTTTGGCGAGGCCTCCGAGCGTTCGCAGTGAGGTGGTTCCTTCGTGGCGTTCGATGAGGCCGATGAGGAGGAACAGCGTGGTCTGCACGAGAATGTGGTTCGCGGCGTAGAAGATGGTTGCGGCGAGGCCGGCCTTGTTCACGACGGCAAGGCCCCAGATCATGAAGCCGATGTGCGAGACGAGCACGAACGACAGCAGCCTGCGCATGTCGTGCTGCGCGATCGCGCCGAGGATGCCGACGATCATCGTTGCAATACCCACAACGGTGAGGAGGGTCGATACTCCCCCACCTGGGAAGAGCAGCACTTGCAGGCGGATGAGGGCGTAGATGCCGACTTTGGTGAGTAGGCCGGCGAATACTGCGGTGACGGGTGCGGGCGCGGTTGGGTATGAGTTGGGTAGCCACGCGGCGAGGGGGAAGACCGCGGCTTTGATGCCGAAGGCGACGAGGAGCACGAGCTGAATGGTGAGGGCGACGTTCGGGTCGATTTCGCGCAGCCTCGTGGAGAGTTGCGCCATGTTTACTGTGCCGGCGGCAGCGTAGGTGAGGGCGATGCCGGTGAGGAACAGGATGGAGGAAACGAGCGAGACGATGATGTAGACGGTGCCGGCGCGGGTGCGTCCGCGCGTGCCGCCGATGGTGATGAGCACGAAGGAGGCGGCGAGCAGGATCTCGAAGCCGACGTACAGGTTGAATAGGTCGCCGGTGAGGAAGGAGTTTGAGACGCCTGCGATGAGGATGAGGTAGGTGGGGTGGTAGATGGCGATCGGCACGTCTGGGTCTTCGTCGGCGAGGTTTTGCGCGAGCGAGTAGACGAGAACGGCGAGGGTCACGATTTGCGACACGACGAGCATGAGGGAGGAGAGCCGGTCGGCAACGAGTGTGATGCCGATTGGCGCGGCCCACGAGCCGACGTCGAGCACGATTGGCCCGGAGTTGGCGCCCACGGCGAGCACGACGCCGACCGCGAGCACGGTCAGTAGGGTGATGAGGGAGATCAGCTGTTGCACGCGCGGCTTGTGGCTGAGCACGAGGGCGAAGCCTGCCGAGAGTAGGGGCAGGAGCACGGGGATGGGGAGCATCCAACTCATGAGCGCTCCTCCTTCCCGTCTTGCGTCTCGCGCGCCTCATCGATCGTGTATTCGACGTTGTCGGTGTCGTAGCAGACGTCCGGGTCTTCCGTGCCGGTCACTTGTTCGGTGATCTCTTCGATTTCTTCGGTGGAGAATCTGCGGGCGAGCCTGCGGTCTTCAAGCTCGTCGACTACTTCGTCGTGGCCGGCGAGGCGCCAGGATCTGTAGGCAAGTGCCATGCCGAACGCGGTTGTGCCAAGGCCGATGACGATCGCGGTTAGCATCATGGCTTGTGGGAGCGGGTCCGCCATTTCGGAGGGGTCTGCTCCGTCGCGGAGTAGTGCGGGGCGTCCGGCGGGGCCGCTGGCGGCGAGGAAGAGTACGTTGACGCCGTGGGTCATCATGCCTAGGCCAATGATGATGCGGGTGAGGGTGCGTTCCATGACGAGGTACGCGCCGACGGCTACGAGTACGCCGGCGAGGATGATCACGGTTAGGGATGGGGTGCTCATTTGGCTTCCTTCCTTCCCTGTTTTGCACCGGCTTTTTGGGCGTCGGCTTCGTCTTGCGCGCGGTCTTTGTCGATTTGGCCGCCTAGGGCGGTGATGAGGTCGAGTACGAGGGCGACGACGAGGAGGTAGACGCCGATGTCGACGAGGAGTGCGGACGTGAAGTGGATGGTTCCGAGTGCTCCGAGGCTGATGTCGATTGGCGTGGATTGGAGCACGGTGTTGCCGAATGCGAGCGGGAGGAAGGCGCCGACGGCTGCGGTGAATAGGCCGAAGCCGAGGAGGCGGCCGGGGTTGATGGGTGCGGCTTCCATGAGTTCGTGGCGGCCGCCGGCCATGTAGCGCAGGGTGAAGGCGATGCCGGCGAGGATGCCGCCCGCGAAGCCGCCGCCGGGGTGGTTGTGCCCGACCCAGAGGAGCCAGAGGGAGGCAATCAGCATGGTTGGGAAGAGGATGCGCGTGCCGACTTCGAGGAGGAGTGAGCGGGAGCGCGGTGAGACCATGGCGATGGCGGGTAGCCAGGAGCCGGGTTTGGTGGGTTTCTTGCGCTCGGGTAGTTGGTTGCGGCGCACGAGGTAGATCATGGAGGCGACGCCGGTGGCTGTGGCGAGGAGTACGGAGAGTTCGCCGACGGTGTCCCACGCTCGCGTGTCGACGAGGATCACGTTGACCACGTTTTCGCCGGCGCCGAATACGTAGGCTTCGGCGGGGATGAGCGTGGAGATGGGCTGGGCTACGCGCGCTTGGGTGGCAACGATTGCGGCGCCGGAGACGACGATGCCGATCATGGTTGCGATGCCGATGCGCATCCAGCGCGACACGGCGAGGGTGCGCACGGAGAAGTTTTGAGGCAGCGAACGCAGTACGAGCACGAAGACGACGAGCGAGACGACTTCGACGAGCATTTGCGTGAGCGCAAGGTCGGGCGCGCCGTACGACATGTAGAGGAGGGACACGGCGGAGCCGACCACGCCGAGGGCAAGCACGGCGTTAATCCGCGAGCGGGCTTTCACGGTTACAAACGCGGCGGTGATTGCGAGCCCGGCGATGCCGACTTGCACGAGCGAGTCCCACAGCCTCAGTTTCACTTCGGTTTGGCCGACTTCTACGAGGCCGAAGCCGAGCGCGGCGATGAAGACGAGGAAGATTGTGGTGATGTCCCAGGGTAGGGAGCCGCGGTGCAGGAGGCGCGTGATTTTGGAGGCGATGAGTTCGAGTTCGAGCATGGTCCAGCGGTAGAACTCGTGGATTTGCAGGTGTTTGGGCGCGATTCGCCGCTGGATGCGGGCGACGAGGGGGCGCTTCCACGCCATCCAGGCGCCGCCGGCGAGGATGAGGGCGGTGAGGAGCGCGGGCTGGATGCCGGACCACAGGGCGATGTGTGCGCTGCCGATGCCTCCTGCGGTGATGTATTCGGTGAGGGTTTGGAGCCAGCCGGGCGAGATTGCGGCGAAGGAGGCGAGGGCGAGCAGGACGACGGGGGCTACCGCGATTTTGGGTAGCTCGGTGAGTTGCATTTCGACGTTGAGACGTTTGCGGGCGAACGCGCCCCACCAGTAGCGCCAGGAGTAGGCGGCGGTGAACATGGAGCCGATGGTGAGGGCGACGAGGGCAAGCGTGTCGACGTTTGCTTCACCCCACGGCGCGTTCGTGCCAGCGATGAGAGTGGTGATGAAGGCTTCTTTGCCGACGTAGCCAAGGAGGGGCGGGATGCCGGCCATTGAGGAGGCGAGTACGGCGGCGCTGATGGCGAGAACTGGCTCGTATTTGTAGAGGGCGCTGATGTCGCGCAGGTCGCGGGTGCCGGTGGCTTTTTCGACGAGGCCGACGCTCATGAAGAGTGCGGATTTGAAGACGGCGTGGGCGACGAGCATGGCGATGCCGGCGGCGTAGGTGGCGGCGGTGCCGTAGGCGATGGCGGCGGTCATGAGGCCGAGTTGCGACACGGTGCCGTAGGCGAGCACGAGTTTGAGGTCGTATTGGCGCAGTGCGCGGTAGGCGCCGAGGAACATGGTGGCGAAGCCGAATACGACGAGTACGGGCGACCAGCCGGGGATGAAGGTGAAGCCGGGCGTGAGGCGTGCGATGAGGTAGACGCCGGCTTTCACCATTGCGGCGGCGTGCAGGTAGGCGGAGACGGGCGTGGGGGCGGCCATTGCGCCGGGTAGCCAGAAGTGGTGTGGTACGAGCGCGGATTTGGAGCCGGCGCCGATGATTATGAGGAGGGCGGCGACGATTACTTGCGGGGAGTTGAGGTCTAGCACCTCGAGGGGCACGGCGCTGAGGTCGGGGTTGACGGAGGAGTTTTTGACTCGCTCGACGAGTTCGGTGACGGAGTAGGTGCCGCCTGGCGCCTCACCTATCATGACGAATCCGGCGAACATGGCGAGGCCGCCGAGGCCGGTTACTTGGATGGATTGGCGGGCGGCGGCGCGCGCGGGTCTGCGGTCGAAGTGGTGGCCGATCAGCAGGTACGAAAAGATTGTGGTGAGTTCCCAGAACAGGTAGATGATGATGAGGTGGTCGGCGGTGACGAGGCCGAGCATGGCCGCCGCGAACCCCGTGAAAATCGCGGAGAATCGGCCGAGGCCGACGGCGTTTTCACTGAAGTAGCGGGATGCGTAGATCATTACGATGGCGCCGACGCCGCTCACGATGAGGGTCATCATCCACGACAGGGGGTCGAGTCGGAACACTACGCCGAGGCCGAGTTCCCCCACCCAGTCCCACACGAATTCGGGAGGGTTGGTGAACGCCTCGCGAGTGTAGGAGAGCGCCCAGGCGACCGCGGTGAGCGGGGCGAGCGCCATGAGCAGGAGGGTGTTTCTGCCGAGTTTGCGCGCCAAAAATGGCGCAACACAGGCCGCAACCAAGTGCAGAAGCAGGATGGCGGGCATATGTGGTCCTTGGAGGAATGCTTTTGAAAATCGGTAGGAATCGTTCTAAGGCTAACGAATTTTTGAGACCATAGCTCATTGTAGAGATAATGAGCACATCTACTTTAAGGAGCGTGCATCAGTGTCTGTAGTTGATCTGCGTCTCGCGATGTTTGGCGTTGCTTTCCTGATCACGATCGTTGGTCTTTTAGCGTTCGTTCGGGCACTGTTCGTCATGTATGCGCGCGTGAGTGAGGGCCGGCCTGCGCCGGGTCGGCTCACGCCTGTGGGGCCTCGTTTGTGGATGACGGTGAAGACGATTTTGTCGCACCGGGAGTTTAAGGGCCGCCCGTGGGTGCGCGTGGCGCACTGGTTTGTGATGCTGTCGTTCCCGATTCTTGCTCTCACGCTGATAACGGGCATGGGTAAGTTGCATTCGCCTGGTTTTACGCTTGGGCCGCTTGAGCATTTTGCGCCTTGGGAGTGGATTGTTGAGGCGTTTGCCTGGACGAGTTTCGCCGGCATTCTGGGTCTGATTGTGCTGCGTGTCGTGTCGGGGCATGGTAGCCGCGAGGAGGCGGCTGGTGAGGGTCGTACGGGTAGCGCGAAGTCTAAGGTTTCGCGTTTCCTCGGTTCGACGCGTTGGCAGGCGTATTTTGTGGAGGCCGTGGTTGCGCTAGTCGTGTTTGCGGTGATCGGTTTGCGGGCGCTGGCTTATGCGGCCGCGGTTGCGGGCGTGACTGACGAGACGGGCGCGCTTGTTTCAGACCCGGCTGTGGCGAACGCGTTGCACTATCCGACGACGGCGTGGCTCGGCCAGTTGCTCGCTCAAATGTCGGACGCGGCGATTCTGAATTCGATCACGATTTTGTCGTTCGTGAAGGTTGTTACGTCGATGACGTGGATGGCTGTCGTCGGCGTTCAGACGAGCATGGGCGTGGCGTGGCACCGTTTCCTCGCGATCGTGAACGTTTACGCGCGCCGGAATGCGGATGGTTCGAAGTCGCTTGGCGCGGCCGCTCCCCTCCTCGTCGATGGCGTGCCCCTCACGAGTGAGGAGCAGCTTGAGGAGCTCAGCGACGACGCAACTCTTGGCATTGGTGAGACGGCGGATCTCACGTGGAAGCAGCGTCTTGATTTCATGACGTGCACGGAGTGTGGCCGCTGCCAGGAGCTGTGCCCCGCGTGGAATACGGGTAAGCCGCTGTCGCCGAAACTGCTCACGCTTTCGCTTCGCGACCATATTGAGGCGGCCGAGCAGATGGAGGCGATTGGCGACAAGGCGTACACGAAGGATGAGGAGGGCAATATCCTCGTCGATTCGAACGCGCCGAATACCGCGCATTCGATGGATTTGCTTGGCGCGCTGATCGCGTCGGGTAATACGGGTGAGACGGGTGTTTCGCTTTCGGCCGCTCCCCTGGTTGGCGAGGTTGTGAGTGAGGATGCGCTGTGGGCGTGCACGATGTGTGGCGCGTGCGTGGATCAGTGTCCGGTTGATATTGAGCATATTGACACGATTTTGGGGCTTCGCCGCCACCAGGTGCTGATGGAGTCGGCGTTCCCGCGCGAGCTTGCTCGCCCGTTCCGTTCGCTGGAGACGAAGGCGAACCCGTATAACCTTCCGGCGCGTAAGCGTTTGGATTGGGCGAAGGATCTTGAGTTTGATGTGCCCGTGATTGGTGAGGATGTTGAGGATGCCTCCGAGGTTGACTGGGTGTTTTGGGTTGGTTGCGCGGGCGCTTACGACGATAAGGCGAAGAAGACGACGCGCGCGATCGCGGAGTTGCTTCACACTGCGGGCGTGAGGTTCGCGGTGCTTGGTAACGCGGAGACGTGTACGGGCGACCCGGCTCGCCGCGCGGGCAACGAGCTGCTTTTCCAGATGCTGGCTCAGCAGGCGATTGAGACGCTGAATGAGGCGAACGTGAAGAAGATTGTGGTGTCTTGTGCGCACTGTTTCAACACGATCGCGAACGAGTACCCGGATCTTGGTGGCACGTTTGAGGTTGTGCACCACACGCAGTTGCTGAACCGTCTGGTGCGCGATGGGCTCCTCACGCCCGTTGCGCCGGAAAACCCGGATTCTGGCCGAAAGATCACGTACCACGACCCGTGTTTCCTCGGCCGTCACAACAACATTTATGAGGCGCCCCGCGAGCTGCTTGGCGCGAACGCGGCGCTTGAGATTGTGGAGATGCCGCGTTCAGGTGAGACCGCGATGTGCTGTGGTGCGGGTGGTGCGCGCGCGTGGATGGAGGAAACGCAGGGCACGCGTATTTCTCAGGCGCGCGTGAATGAGGCGGCGGATACGGGCGCGGAGGTGATTGCTACCGCGTGTCCGTTCTGCTCGCAGATGCTGGGCGCAACCCCGCAGAGTGATTCGGGTAAGACGGTTGAGATTCAGGATGTTGCCGTGCTGATGCTCGACGCCGTGAAGCGCTCGGAGGGTTAGGCCTTTCTAAGCGTTTGAGCGCGTTCGCACGCCTATATATAGGGCAAGGCGGGCTGGTTCGAGCCGCCCCGCCTTTTGCTTTGTAACTCGTAGCCTCAGGCTAGGCTTCGGCTACGAGGAATTGGTCTTCGTCGAGCATGTGGCCGCCGGTTGAGCGGGCGATGAGGCTCGCGATGAGTTCGATCTGGTCTTTGACGCGGTTGCGTTCGAAGCGCAGGGCGCGGCTTGGGTGGCCGAGTTTGTTGCGGTAAACGTGTGGCATAACCCAGTGGACGCCGTATTCGATTGCGCTGCCTTGCGGCCACTGTTCGAAGCGGAGTACGGAGGGCGTGTAGTCGGCGGGCGTGACGGTGATGTGTACGCGCGAGGTGTTTCCAGCGGAGGCGAGTAGCGAGTACCCGCGCACGACGAACCCCTCCTCGGCGGCTTTGCGGTCGGCCGCTTGGGTGATTTCGGCGATGCGCACGAGTTCGTCTTCGGGAATGTTTACGCGTTTCGCGATTTCTTCGCGGGTTTGCGCGCGTTCTGGCGAGTCGATGGGCGCGAGTTTGTCGGCGTCTTGCGAGTTTACGATGTCGGGTAGGTAGGGGCGGAGGAGTTCGGCGAGGTCTTCCTCGTCGACCCACCTGGCGGCGTAGACGGTCATGGCAACGGCGCCGTCGGCGTCCGGTTCGATGATGTTTCCGGAGGGGGCTGCGCGCAGCGCGCCGGCGAGGCGCCTCGATACGCGGGTGAGGGCTTGGAGCACTTCGAATTCTTTGCCGGCGGGCATGCCGTCTGCGAAGGCGCGGGCGAGGGGGTCGCTGCGCGTCAGGAGGGGCGCGGGTGCGGCTGCGCGGGTTGCGGGCACGTCGAGGATCCACGCTTGTTCCATGCGGGCGGGGGTGCCGATGGTCATGCGGATTTCTTTGTTGATGCGCCACGGGCCTGAGAGTGTGGCACCGTCGGTGAGGCGGAGTAGGCCGGGTTGGATCCATCCGGCGTCGTCCCAGATGGAGACGGCGAGGGCTTCGAGTTCGCGCGGGTCGACGTCGGGGCCGGTGACGAGCAGGTGGTGGTCGTGCACCACCTGCGGGTCGAGGGGCTTCGCCTCCTCAAATGGGATTACGGCGACGCCAACGGATGCGCGGTTTTGAACGATGTCGAGCCCGCCTTCGGATGTGACGGTGAGGGCGTGGGTGCGCGCGTTGGCGTTGATCATGAGGTTGGAGGTCGCCTGTGTGGAGAGCGCGTCGGTGGAGGTTACCTGCGTTTCTTGGGCGACTCCGCTTTGTTGGTTTAGTTTTTGGAGCCTCTCCGCGATGGGAATGCGGTCGGGGTTGTTCATAGTTTTTCTGCGTTCTGGTAGATTTCTAGGCCGCGCTCGATGTGGATTCGTTCGAAGTTTTTGTGTGAGCGGGAGGCGGTGGGGCCGCGTTGGCCTTGGTATCTGGAGCCGCGGGCGCCCTTGCCGTAGGGGGCGTCGGCGGGTGAGGAGAGTTGGAAGAAGCAGAGTTGCCCGATTTTCATGCCCGGGTAGAGGAGGATGGGCATGGTTGCGGTGTTGGAGAGTTCGAGGGTGACGTGGCCGGTGAAGCCGGGGTCGATGAAGCCGGCGGTGGAGTGTGTGAGGAGGCCGAGGCGGCCGAGGGAGGATTTGCCTTCGAGGCGGGCGGCTACGTCGTCGGCGAGTGTGACTTGCTCGTAGGTGGAGCCGAGTACGAATTCGCCGGGGTGGAGTACGAAGGGTTCGTTGCCGACGTCGACGAGGGAGGTGAGGTCGGATTGGTCGGCGGCGGGGTCGATGACCGGGTACTTGTGGTTGTTGAAGAGCCGGAAGTAGCGGTCGAGCCTCACGTCGATGGAGGCGGGCTGCACCATGTTGGGGTCCCACGGGTCGAGGGCGATTTTGCCGGCGTCTACGTGGATGCGAATGTCTCGGTCACTTAGCAACATGCCCCTATTTTCACACGAAAAAGGATTTTTGTTGTCTAAGTAAAGAACTTCTGCGCCTTTCCCCAAACGGTTCTAAGATGGAAGTAACAGCTTTTCGTGATGTTTTGTCAGTTTTTAGGAGAAATAATGGTTGAATACGCTGGCCAGTTTGATGATCAGGGCAAGAAGCCTTACGTGATTGATATTGAGAAGGCGACGCTTGAGAACACGAATTTCCGCACGACGATGTGGACGGGTGAGCATTTGCAGCTTACCGTTATGGAGATTCCTGTTGGTGGCGATATTGGTCTTGAGGTTCATAATGGCATTGACCAGTTCTTGCGTATTGAGCAGGGTAAGGGCAAGTGCGAGATGGGCCCGGCTGAGGATGATTTGAACTTTGTTCGCGAGGTTGAGGATGATTTCGTGATCTTGGTTCCGTCTGGAATGTGGCATAACGTGACGAATATTGGTGATGTGCCGCTGAAGCTTTACACGTTGTATGGTCCGGCGGATCATGTGCCTGGCACGGTTCATCCGACGCAGGCTGATGCTGAGGCTGATCCGAACGAGGATTAGTTTTTGAGTGTTTGGCGGGGGCGAGGTTTTCCTTGCCCCCGTTTTGCATGGTAGAACCCTTGGGTGTTGGTTGATTGCGGCGTTGAGGAGGGGTCTTGTGACTGTTTTGGAGATTTGCGTGCAGGATTTGGGTGGGGTGTTGGCTGCGCGCGATTTTGGGGCTGACCGTGTTGAGGTGTGTGAGGATCTTTCGGTTGGTGGTTTGACTCCGAGTTTAGGGTTGGTTGAGGGTTCTCTTGCTTTGGGGCGCGTGGATGTGCAGGTGTTGGTGCGCCCGCGCGCGGGTGATTTTGTGCATGATGAGGCGGAGGTTGCCCAGATTTTGCGCAGTATTGCTGGGTTTTCGCGCCTTCGTGAGGGTGCGGGCGTGAACTTGGGGTTTGTTGTGGGCGCTTTGCGTGGGGATGGTCGGATTAATGTGGAGGCGGCTCGCGCGTTTCGTGATGCGGCGGGTGATGCTCCGCTGACGTTCCATCGTGGTTTTGATGAGGCTCCGGACTTGTTTGAGGCTTTGGATCAGTTGCTTGAGCTTGGTTATGACCGGGTTTTGACGACGGGTGGCGACGGCTCGGTTGCGGATACTGCGATGTTGCGCGCACTTCAGGAGCGGGCGGGCGAGGAGCTTACTGTGCTCGCTTCGGGTGGGTTGCGTTCGCATAATGTGGCGCGGGCGATCCGTGAGTCGGGTGCGCGTGAGGTTCACATGCGCGCTCCCCTCCCCGATGGTTCGACGGATCCGCAGGAGGTTCGCAGGATCGTGGAGGCGGTGCGCGCTCTTTAGGTCGCGGTCGACCGTGGGTTTGGTTTTGGTTGTGACTTAGTTTACATTTGTTAACTCCGTTTTCATGTAGGCGGGGGTTTCTCCTTACTTTTGCCTGATTTTGTTGCCTCGTAAGTATTGTGCGTGGCGGCAGATGCCGCGATGAGGAGGAGCGTAATGCGACGCTTTCGTGTAGGCGTGGCTGGTCTTGCCAGTATTGGCCTTTTGGCGCTTTTGCCGGTGCAGGCGCTGGCTGTGCCGGAGGGAACCGAGAATGACGGTGACGTCGTAGTTTCGGACACGACGGGTAACGCCCCGGCGAACACTGAAACGAACACTGAAACGGAGACTAAGACTGACGCCGAGACTGGTGGCGATGAGGGTGCCGGTTCGGGTAGCGATTCTGGTGCCGGCTCTGATGTTTCGAAGGAGTCCCCTGACGGCACTTCGGAGGAGTCGAAGCCGGGGGCGTCTGGGGATGGCAACTCCTCCGATACTGGTTCGGGTGCGGGCGCTGTTTCCGCGCCGAAGGCGGCTCTTGTGCTGAACGAGATTGATTCGTCGCCGAGTGACTGGCTGGAGTTCGTGAACCCGGGCTCCGAGACGCTTGACATTTCGGGTTACGAGATTCGTGACAACTCGGATGATCATCGCTGGCAGTTCCCCGAGGGCACGATGATCGATCCGGGTCAGTACCTTGTGGTGGATGCGAAAAGCGAAGGCGTCTTCTTTAACGACAAGACCGATGAGTACGAGCCGGGAACGTTCGCGTCCGCTATCGGGATCGGTGGTGGCGACTCGATCCGAGTGTACGACGCGTCGGGCGCGGAGTTGCTAGATCAGACGATGAGTTGGACTGAGCATGCTGCGATTGCCGGCGATGAGGCAGCGGCTACGCTTTCGCGTTGTCCTGACGTGGCGGGTGAGTTCCGTGTTGCTCCCGCTACGAAGGGAAAGCCGAACGACTGCAAGGTTTCTAGCGTGGTGATCAACGAGGTTGAGTCGAACGGCGACGGCGAGGATTGGGTGGAGCTCGCAAACCCGACTTCGATGTCGATCGACATCTCCGGTTACACGCTGAAAGACAACAAGGACGACTCCCTTTTCACTATCCCACAGGGCTCGGTGATTGAGGCTGGCGGATACCTTGTGTTTGAGAAGGGCGATTTTGACTTCGGGCTAGGCGGTAAAGACTCTGTCGAGCTACTTAAGGATGGGGAGCGAGTAGATTTTTACTCTTGGACGGATCACGCTTCGCAGACTTATGGTCGTTGCCCGGATATGACGGGCGCGTTTACGAACACGTTCGCTCCGACGAAGGGTGCTGCTAACCAGTGCAAGGCTCCTATGGATCTGGTCGCGTACCCCTCCTCCGGTACGGTGTCGGTGGTTGATAAGGAGCCGATGTTCCTCGAGGATTCGTCCGGTCTCGACTATGCGGATGGGTTCTTGTGGGCGGTAGATAATGATGCCGCGACTTTCTGGAAGCTTGCAGTGCAGGCGGATGGTTCTGTGAAGTTTGTTGACGGCTGGGAGAACGGTAAGCGCGCTCGTTTCCAGAAGGATGCAGACAATCCGGAAGCTGCTGGCCCGGATGCTGAAGGCATCACGATTGCGGGTGACGGCAACGTCTACTTAGCTGTTGAGAGGGACAACTCCGACAAGGGGACGAATTTCAACGCGATCCTGCAGGTGAATCCAAACGCTGAGGGTTCGGACGTTGTTGCTAGCGCCGAGTGGAATATCACCAGTCTGTTGCCGGAGGTTTCGGCGAATACTGGTATTGAGGCGATTGAGTGGATTTCAAACGCTGACGCGGCGGGCTACCTTTTCGATGAGAACACGAAGGAGTCTTACAGGCCGGAGAACTACCCGAACGCGGTTGCAGGTGGCGTGTTTGTTGTCGCTCTGGAGGATGACGGCAAGGTTTACGCGTTTAGCTTGAGCGCTGAGGGTGCTGTCCTGCTTGGTTCTTACGATCCGGGTGTTGGCGGCGCGATGGGTCTTGATTTCGATACGAACACGAAGACTTTGCGTGTGCTGTCGGATAACGGTTTTGACGGCGTGATGGCGGACGTGGAGTTCGATGGTACGGCCGAACCGAACGTGGTGTTGTATGAGCGTCACCCGGAGCTTCCGAATGAGAACTTTGAGGGTTACGCGCGTTCGAACGCTTGTGTTAATGGTTCGAGTTTCGAGTGGTTCTTCCAGGATGGGGCTAAGTCTGAGGCGCTTCGCGTGCTGTCGACGCCGTGCGGCGACCAGCCGGGTGAGGAGCCGGGTGAGGAATCGGGCTCTGGCGATAACACTGATTCTGAGCAGCCGGGTGACGATGCCAAGCCCGGTGATGACACGCAGAAGCCGGGCGGCGATCAGAAGCCGACCAAGCCGGTAGATAAGCCGACTAAGCCGATCGACAGCTCGAAGGGCACGCTCGCTAAGACGGGCTTTGACGCAACCAGCGTCGGCATTGTCGCCGCTCTCCTACTCCTCGCAGGAGCCGGAGTAACAGCCAGCCGCAAACTCTAAACACCTCCAAACAAGGCAAAGCCCGGGTAGCCCCGCCTACCACGGAACCATCTAACCCGGGCCTTGCCCCGTAAACGAGAACAAAACAGTAGTGCCTCCCCCACCACGGGGAGGCACTACTACTATCCGCTAGCCCTACTCTTCCTCAGTCTCAGACCTTCGACGCGGCAACCTAAACACCCTCCAACGAGACACCCTCTCAAAGCCGCCAGACCCCTCCGCATCAACCTCAGCGTCAGCCACCTCATCCTCAGGAACGGCGAAACCGAGGAACAGGTTAGGGCTATCGGCGGAGGTTGAAGACTCCTCCTCCAAAATCACAGCATCATCCAACGCCGCGATAACCTCCGACAAATCCAAATCCTCCGAACCCTCCAAAATCTGCGTAAAATCAGGCAACTGTGAAAGATCCGGAAGCTCCGTAACGCCAGAAATCTGCTCAAAACCGGGAAGATCCGAAAGATCCTCAAACGTCACATCCTCAACGGACTCCAAATCGGTCGGCGGCTCCGGCGCCTTCGCATTCTTGAAATAGTCGACAGCGTCACGAAACTCGTCAACACCATCAAAAGTGACGCCCAACGTCTTCCGCGTAGCGACCACCATCCCGCGAGCGAACCAGAACGTCAACCCCGCGCCGATAAGCGCGCCAAAACCAAACGGCAGCACCTTCCCCAGCACGATAATCCCCTGCTTCGTGCCCGTCTTCGTAACAAAATGCCGGCCAAGCACCCTATTGATCGGCTTCAACGAACTCCCCGGAATCCGATTCAAAACCTTCATACCCCAGTGCCTGCCCGTACGCTCCGAAGCCTTCTTAATCCCCGACGATCCCGCGTTGCCACCCGCAATCGTGAGGATCAGAGAATTGACGCGCACAACATCCTCAATGTCAGCACCCATCGCCTCCAGCAACGCGTAGACATGAACGGCAGTCAGGTAGTTGAAAGTCAGAATGTCGGTGACCGCCAACGCGCTACCGCTCGCAGTTCCCACGACCGGAACAGCCGAGACACCGCCAACGAGAGTCGCACCCGCAACAGTCTCCGCCAGGTAAAGGTTCTCCAGCATCTCTATGAGATCCCTCTGCGAGATATTCGGATGCTTTTCCCGAATCCACGCAACCAGCCCCCGCGCCGCCGGCTTCGCAGGAACAGAGAGTTTGGCAACCACCGCCTCCTGCGACAACCCACCAACCTGCTCCTTCAACACGGCCGCCAGGTCGCGCACCTTCTGCAGCGACTTCGCCGACTCCGCCGCCTCATTCTCCACGTTTTCAGGAACTTCACCGTTAGCCACGTTTCCTCCTAAGTACGTTCTCATTAGACACGGTTCCACTACGCTTCGCCCCATTTTTGAGGAGTTCGCGCAGCTCCCATTACAGGAGCTGTAAAACTTGCGCCCCCTAACACGCGAATGAGGGACCCTCGCGCGAGGATCCCTCATCAATCAAGAACACAGACAGTACGGAGTACAAACCCCGCAAACCGACTAAATCAGGCCGAAGATAATGATCCCGAGGCCGAGGAGGATGAGGACGAGCGGGAAGAGAAGCTCCTCGTATTCGTCCAGCACTTCAGCGATCTTGGGGCGCGAGGTGAGGTACTTCGCGAGGAAAACGACGCCGGCAACGCCGATGAGGAACACGATCACGTACGTGAGGATTTCCGCCGTTTCAGTGAGCGCGAAGACGGGCACGTACGCCCCAATCTCGTCGCCACCGTTCGCGAAGGTCACGCCAGCAACCGCGAGAATGCTGAGCGGTTTCTTGCTGATCTTCTCGGCCGCCTCCTCCAACTCACTCTCGCCACCCTCTTCACGTCTTTCGCGGAAGTTCACGATTCCAGCGCGAATACCGATCGCGAGGGGGATCAGGCCGAACCACGGTAGCGCACCCTCGGGGAGTAGTTGGCGGGAGCCGACCGCGACGGCGATTGTGAGGGCGAGGATTGCGCCGAACCCAATGTATTGGCCGACGAAAATGCGCCTGAGCGTGTGTTTGCGGCCTGCGCCGTGCGCGAAGAAGAGGGAGAGTACGACGAGGTGGTCAACGTTTGTGGCGATGAACAGGCCAATGGCCTTCAAGACAGTTAAAAACACGTCGCCAAATTATCGCCTAGAGGAGGAGCCGGCAAACGCTAGAACCCGCGCTAATGCGCATAAGCCCGCTGAATAGTCGCGAATGAAAACAGAGAAACTAAACGTGATCTGCCTCACACTTAGCGGCATTAACTAGCTTTTTCTCAACTTTAGTGTGACCCTAGTAACTATCCCCTTGAGAACGCTCTCACAGCGCTATAGCAACGAAAGAGCGCTCTCGCGATATGGGTCAACGAAGATTCATTCTCGACTAAGGAGCACCATGACTCAGAGAACCGTATTGAAACTAGCGGCGCTCACAGCAGCATCTGTTCTCGCCCTCAGCGCATGTGGAAGCACCGATTCAGGAGCCTCAGGCGAATCCGCGAGCGGCGACGAGCAGATCACGCTCACCGTTGCAACGTTCAACGAGTTCGGCCTTGAAAATCTGTACAAGCAGTACATGGAGGAAAATCCGAACATCAAGATCGTTGAGAAAAAGGCAGCAACTTCTAACGAGGCGCGCGACAACATGAACACGCGTCTTGCCGCTGGCTCCGGACTCTCAGATATTGAGGCAGTGGAGATCGACTGGATTCCCGAGCTAATGCAGTACCCGGATCAGTTCGTAGACCTCTCATCCGACGCGGTTAAGGATCGCTGGCCAGACTACAAGGTTCAGCCGGTTACGACTGCCGACGGCAAGCTAATCGGTTACGGCACCGACGCTGGCCCGCAGGCACTTTGCTACCGCGCAGACCTGTTCGCAAAGGGTGGTCTACCCACTGACCGCGATGAGGTCGCGGCAATGCTCGACGGCGGCTGGGACAAGTACTTCGAGGTCGGCAAACAGTTCGTCGACGCAACCGGAATCCCGTGGTACGACGGCGCAACCGCAACCTACCAGGGCATGATCAACCAGGAGCCGACCCCCTTCGAGAACCCAGACGGCACCGTGATCCCACTGGCTGACAACAAGCCGATCAAGACCATTTACGACGAAATTCTGAAGCAGTCAGACAACGGCCTCTCCGCAGGATTTGCACAGTGGAGCGAAGACTGGACGAACGCGTTCCAAAATGACGGCTTCGCAACGATGCTCTGCCCGCCGTGGATGCTCGGCGTCATTGAGGGCAACGCTGCTGGCGTTGAAGGCTGGGATGTAGCGCCCATCTACCCCGGTGGTGGCGGCAACTGGGGCGGCTCCTACCTGACCGTCCCGACCCAGGGCGCACACCAGGAAGAAGCTAAGGCTCTCGCAGAATGGTTGACCGCACCCGAGCAGCAGATCGTCGCCTTCCAGACGAAGGGCAACTTCCCGTCGCAGACCGAAGCACTCGACGACCCCGCCCTCCTCGAATACAAGTCGGAGTTCTTTAACAACGCTCCCGTTGGCGAGATCTTCTCTGAAATGTCTAAACGCATCTCAGTGTCTCCCTACAAGAGCACGAACTTCTTCCCGGTCACCACGATCGTGACCGACGCCCTTACCCGCGTTGATGTAGACAGCACCGACACCCCTGAATCCTCTTGGGAGAAGGCGCTAAGCGAATTCGACCAGCTCGGCATCAACTAGCAACACTCCGTGGTGGGGGCGATGCCCCCACCACGCGGTATTTGAGGGGAAATCATGCAGGTAACTCAAAGAGCAGCAGGGCGACGGCCCCTATTTCGCAGAAAGAGCGGACTCGGCGCTACACCCTACATTTTCATCGCACCGTTCTTCATCATTTTCGCTATCACCGGCCTGTTTCCGTTGCTGTACACGGGATGGGTATCGCTCCACGACTGGCACCTCATCGGTGGCCAACAAGGCTTCGTAGGCCTACAAAACTTCGGCGCAGTGCTTAAGCAACCAACGTTTTGGGTTGCAATGCGAAACACCTTCTCGATCTTCCTCCTCTCCTCAGTGCCGCAGATCCTCCTCGCGGTCGGCATTGCCTACATGCTCGACGCAAACCTGCGCGCCAAAACCTTCTGGCGAATGGGCGTACTCCTTCCCTACGTCGTAGCGCCCGTTGCCGTATCCATCATCTTTTCCAAACTCTTCGCCGACGAGTCCGGCATGATCAACGCGATCCTCACAAACGCTGGGTTCTCCCCTATCGGCTGGCATTCCAGCGCCTTCTGGTCGCACATTGCAATCGCCTCAATGGTCAACTTCCGTTGGACGGGATACAACTCCCTCATCCTCCTAGCCGCAATGCAAGCTGTACCGAACGACCTCTACGAGGCGGCAACAGTCGACGGTGCCGGCCGCATGCGCCAATTCTTCTCGGTAACCATCCCGCAGCTACGCGCAACCCTCATCTTCGTCATCATCAACTCCACAATCGGCGGCCTTCAAATCTTCGACGAACCCCGAATGTACGACCAGATTGGCAAGGGAGGAAGCGACAACCAGTGGCTCACCCTAACCATGTACCTCTACAACCTCGCCTGGGGAGACCAAAAGAGCCTCGGCAGAGGCTCAGCGGTTGCCCTAATCCTGTTCGTAATCATCCTCGTGTTCGCTCTCATCTCATTCACGCTCACGCGACGAATCGCCTCCAGCGCAACACCAACCGCTAAAACGCGCGTGCCCGTCTCAGCGCGAATCCGTAGCGCAAAACACGTCGAAGCCAGCACCCACGCCGAGGAAGGAGCGTTGAAATGAGCAACGAAGTTTCAATCGCAACACTTAAGCAAACCGCAGGGCGAGGCGTAGCAAACGCGGCAGCAAAGAAACGCAAGAAGCGGACGAGCTCAGCAATCGGCTCCTCAAGGCAGCCGGGCGCAATCAACTACACGCTCCTCATCCTGCTCATCATCATCTCGGCAGCACCCCTTTACTACGCGTTCCTCCTCGCCTCCTCAAACGCGGCTGCGATCGCACAAAACCCGATCCCCTCCCTCATCCCGCAAGGCGAATTCCTCGACAACATTGCACGCGTGCGAGACTCCGGCCTCGACCTCATGGGAGCACTCCTCAACTCCGTGATCGTCGCAGTCATCACCTCCCTCAGCGTCGTATTCTTCTCCACCCTCGCCGGATTCTCCTTCTCGAAACTACGTTTCCGAGGGCGCGAAGGCCTCCTCACCTTCGTAATCGCAACCATGGCCATCCCCGCACAACTCGGCGTAATCCCCCTCTTTATGGTCATGGCCAAACTCGGCTGGACGGGTGAGCTGAAAGCCGTAATCATCCCCGCAATGGTGTCTGCATTCGGCGTGTTCTGGATGACCCAATACATTCGCGACGCGCTCCCCTACGAACTCATCGAATCCGCGCGAGTCGACGGAGCCTCCCTCTTCCGCGTGTTCTGGTCAATCGCCATGCCAACAGCACGACCAGCCGCGTCAATGCTAGGCCTCTTCACGTTCGTAGGCTCCTGGACCAACTTCTTCTGGCCATTTATCGTGCTCGGAGCATCGAAACCCACCCTGCCTGTGGCACTACAATTGCTACAAGCGTCGTATTTCAAGGACTACTCCCTCATAATGACCGGAGTGGTCATCGCGACCGTGCCGCTACTACTCCTGTTCTTCTTCGCTGGCAGGCAGCTGGTGAGCGGCATCATGCAGGGCGCCGTTAAAGGATAGGGACGAAGATGCCAGTGAAATCAAAGCGGGTCACGCTTGAGGACGTTGCCGCGCGCGCACGCGTGTCACGCGCAACCGCCTCCCGCGTTATTCGCGGAGACCAAAACGTGTCACCAAAAAAGGTTAAGGCAGTCAAAAGCGCGGTGGCTGAACTCGGCTACCGTCCAAACTCGGCCGCCCGCGCCCTCGTGACCAACAGGTCAGGCGTCACCGCCGTTGTGATTCCAGAACCCGACAGCAGAGTGTTCTCCGACCCGTTCTTCGCGCGGTCGGTTCAGTCCCTCTCAACCGAACTGGGAAAAGTAGGTAGCCAGGCTGTTCTCGTATTCTTCGCAACCGAGGAGGAGTCTGAGCGAACCGAATCTTTCCTCAGCTCCGGCGCGGTCGACGGCGCAATCGTTCTTTCGCACCACCGCTACACGGGTGAAATCGAGAGACTCCTCAACGCCTCCGTCCCAACAGTTTTCATTGGCAGAATTGAGGAGGACGCGGCCGCCTGGGTCGACTCCGACAACTACGCGGGCGGCCAGCTCGCCGCGAGGCACCTCATCGCGCAGGGCTGCACGCACCCGGCGGTCGTTGCGGGCCCCTCCGACATGATCGCAGGTAAAGACAGGCTCCAAGGCTTCCTCGATGTACTTAACGAAGAGGGCATGAGCGCTGAAATCGAGGAGGGAGCCTTCACCTACGCCTCCGGATACGAAGCGGGAAAGAGGCTCGTCAGCCGCTTGGAGGCTGGTCAAGTCGACGGGATCTTCTCAGGCTCAGACCTCATGGCACAAGGCATTTTCGACGCATTCAAAGAAGCAGGAGCCGCACTTGGACCTATCCCAATCGTAGGTTTCGACAACTCACCAATCGCTGAGGAACTCTCCCTCAGCTCAATCACAAACTC
>JAUNLN010000041.1 GCA_030532245.1 Actinomycetaceae bacterium | reverse complement strand
CGTTCGGCTGGTCGGACGGCGACGAAGACTACACGGGTAGCGCAGCGCGCTAAACTCGAATGCCTTCTAAAACGAGGGAGATCTACAGCCAGTTTGTCTTCCTAAACTAACCTTCTCTAACTAAAGTCCCAGGACTTTCAAGAGCGCAAATCCTTTTTATGAGGGATTTGCGCTCTTTTATTAATTTCGTGCGGAGCTTCTGCTATGTTAGTGCTTGAGCGAAGTTGCTCGAAATGATGAGGAATGAATCAGAAACAATCATTTTGGCCGGTTTTTAACGTAGAGGTTAGATACGCCTGTCAGTTCGGTGAAGACGCTCTCGATTGGAATAACTCCAACAAGAAAGATTGAGAATGGTTAAGAAGACCTTTTTCGTACGAAGTATTGGCGCGACTGCGGCCCTGAGCGTGGGGGCGGTGATGGTGGGTGCTCCAGCCCTCGCCGCAACCGAGTACGACTACACGATGATCCCCCAACAGCAGATGGCAGCAAAGTACGTCAACTCAGTAGAGAACTCCGGCGAGGGCACTAACGGCCCTATTGAGCGGGTGTTAGATGGCGACGTGAACTCCTACTGGCATACAAAATGGCTTGGAGGAGAAGACCAGCTCCCTCACGCTTTCGTCATTGATCTGGGAACGGTTGATGGAAAACTAGGGCGTGTAGACCTGTTCCCGCGCCAAAGTTCAAACGGATCTGGGCGCGTAAACGAATACAAGGTGTGGGCGGTAGACGCCGAGACGTGTGATGAAAAGCAGTTCGAGGATGCGGCTCCCGTAGCAACGGGCAGTGTAGCAGTGGATGCGCCTAGTAGTGTCGCTGCGGAAATTCCTTTTGAACCTTTGAAGGCAAACTGTGTGAAGGTGCAGTACGACAGTGCGTGGGGTGGAGACAACTCGTCCGTTCACCCAAGTAGTTTGGCTGAATTCTACGCGTACGTCGCAACCGAGAAGACCGAAGTTGCCCCGGCACCAGAACCTGAACCTGAACTGGGAACCGGACCGGAAATTTCAGTTCCAGAAAATGCTGTCACAATCACCGACGGCACGCTGTCTGTAACGACCCACCCGGACTTCCCGCAGGTTGTGCAATACGAGCTCGGCAACACCACCGTCGCGGGTAAGTTTGGCGACGCACTCACATCGATGCGCATAAATAATAAGGACGTTGACGTAACCGTCGGTGAGAAAGTTGTCGCCCAAGACCGGGTAACCTACCCGGTATCTATCGAAGGTGCCTCGTTCGACGTCGTGATGTCGGTAGAAAACTCTACGCTCACCTACAAGATCACTAACATCGAGGAGTCGGGCACACAGATTAACTACATCCAGATTCCCGACCTGGATCTGGTTTCGTTGCGTGCAACCGACCCGGGTGCGGCCATTTTTGCGGCCAGCATCAGTGTTAATCGCGGCCGATCTGGAGATCGATACCTAGAAGTTGCAAAGAGCGCCACGCCGCAGTCTTACGCGTGGATGGTAACGGCGTCAACCGACGAAGTCGCAGCCGGCTTCCACTCCAACGCCGTCTTGGACCAAACCGCCGAGGATAATTCCGCTGCTCCTGAAACGAAGTTTAGTTACGAGATTAAGCAGGTCGAAGGCGTTAACGTTGGTACGGTCGAGCCCTTCAAGTGGACTTACCGTGCTAAGGCCATTCGCGACTATTCGGGTGAAGGCAATATTGGCCCCGACAATGATCCGTTCGTGCAGGTCAAGTTCACCGAGGATTCCAACGCCGACGGGAAAGTCGATTGGCAAGACGGCGCTATCGCTCTTCGCGATATAAGGCCGGCAGCTCCCGAATCAGAAGATGTGCGTAACTACGTAATTGCGCGCATCCCGTTCAACATCGTTTCGCAGGCGACGCACCCATTTTTGCGCACCCTTGACGACACGAAACGAATCTCCCTTGCAACCGATAACCTGGGCCAACAGGTTTTGCTAAAGGGATACCAGGCTGAAGGGCATGACTCTGCACAGGGCGACTACGCCGGACACTACAACGAGAAGGCCGGTGGCCTGGACGACCTAAAGACCCTCGTAACACGCGGACAAGATTTCAACGCGACTTTCGGCATCCACGTTAACGCAACCGAGTCTTACTCTGAGGCTTACGCCTTCGATGAAGAACTGCTGAGAATGCCTCCGACCAAGGCTTGGGGATGGATGAACCAGGCGTACAAGATGAACAACTGGAAAGACCTGGCTTTGGGGAACGTGCTGGATCGACTCGCGCAGCTGCGAAAAGATTTCCCGAAGGACTCGAATCTGAACTGGCTCTACTGGGACGTCTACTACCCGCGCGGATGGGAAGGCACGCGTTTTGCTGAAGAAGTGACCGAACAGGGTTGGCGTGTTGGTTCAGAGTGGGCAAACGCGCTAGTGGAAGACAACACGTGGTCTCACTGGGCCAACGATGAAAACTACGGCGGAACCGACAACAAGGGGCTTAACTCTAAACTGATTCGTTTCGTTCTAAACAGTGAGCGTGACACCTTCAACCCCGATCCGATGCTCGGTAACACCAACGTGGTTGAGTTTGAAGGCTGGACCGGCCAAAACAACTACAACCGCTTCATTAAGAATGTTTGGGAGCGTAACCTGCCGACCAAATTCCTGCAGCAGTCGCATATCAAGACGTGGGAAGACGGGCGAATCACGTTTGAAAATGGCACGGTAGTAACGTCACAGCAGAAGACAATTTCCGGTAGGGAGACGCCGACCAAGCGTGAGATCGTTTTCGATGGGGCGACCGTCTTTAAGCAGGGAGGTTCCTACCTGTTGCCCTGGTCCGATGGCGGCCAGGATCGTCTTTACTACTGGAATCCCACCGGCGATGCTCAGTCTTGGGAACTTACGGATAGCTGGGCGGGCAATGGTAGTTTGACGCTGTACAAACTAACGGACACCGGGCGAGTGAAGGTATCCGACATTGCTGTTAACGGAGGAGCCGTGGCCCTTCCCGAAACAGAGCAGGGTGTTGCATACGTCCTATACGGGGAAACGCCAAATGTGGTGGACCCGAAGTGGGGTGAAGCAACGGGAATCAAGGATCCGGGCTTCTTCTCGGGCACCACGGACGCTTATGACACCACGGGCAACGTTGAGGTTCGAATGAGCGCTCGTGGAAACTTCCAGGTCGAGATGGGGGAGGGCGAAGCCAGCCTGTCCCAGTCGATCACCGTTCCTGAAGGCGACTACTCGGCGTGGGCATGGATTGAAGTTGAGCCTGGCAAGACGCGCAATGTCACGGTTTCAGTCACAGGTGAGGGCATCTCCGGTGGCGCTGAAGATGGCATGGTCTCGAACACCATCACGGAGTCGTCGGCGCTAAACGCAACGGCATCTGATGAGAAGGTGGGCACTTACTTCCAGCGCGTACCTGTCCGATTCCATAGTGACGGCAGTGCGTTTACGTTTGCTGTTGTTGCCTCAGATGGTGATGCATGGGTCGCCATTGATGATCTGCGCATCGTATCGCAGGCTCAACCTGTCGATGAGAATGAGACGCCCGAGACGATCTACTTCAACGATTTTGAGGATCAGGACGATGGTTACTGGCCGTTCGTGACCGGTTCGACAAATCGTTGGGGAGACGCCCGTACTCAGCTTGCAGAGCTGCACGCACCATACTCGCAGTCCGGTTGGTATGGCCTCGTAACGGACAATGATTCAGAGGCTACCGAGGGACAGAAGTACCTGGACAACGTGCTGGATGGCAAGTGGTCGCTGTTGGCACACCAAGAAAATGGTGGCCTGATTCTGCGATCCACTGCCGGAGCCTTCAATGGGGCGAAGAACCACACGTACCGAGTCTCGTTTGACTACCAGGCTGCATACGACTCGGACTACAAGTTCGTTGTCGGTGAGGATAGGCCTTCTGAGGGTGCCTGGACCGAAACCATCAGGTTCAGTACCGAGATTCCGATGGCGCGAGGCGAAGGCTGGAACAAGGACGGAGAGACCGGTATTGGAACTCAACGGTTCAGCAAAGAGTTCGCGGTCGATACGGATAATCCGATGTTCTTCGGCATTGTTAAGGCCGGCGGCAGGATCCAGGGTGACTTGGCGATCGATAATATTCGCATTGAGGATCTGGGCGTCAAACCGTTCGTAAGCATGGAGGCGCAGCGCGTTGAGTCTACGTCTGCGGACATGTACGAGTACGACGTTGTCACTACCGTCTCCATGGCTGTTGGTAAGGTGACGGACGTCAAGCATGAGCTCGAAGTTCCCGAGGGATGGTCGGTAACCCAGGTGACCGCTAACCCGGCGGATACCGCTTCCGAGGAGGCTCCCTCGGTGGCTAAGTGGGAGGTATCCGTACCAAAGACCGGCTCTCTTGGAAGCGTGGTATTCACCGGTTCCTGGAAGCAGGACGGCGAAGCCGCCTCCAGTGTGGAATCTGTGAGCATTAACCCGGCTAATCCGGAGATGCTCAACAATATCGAAAAGCTCAGTCTTGTTGACGTCAGCTCGGAAGAGGTCCGCTACGAGACATCGCCTGGTGCGAATGCTATCGACGGAGATCCGAACACCATTTGGCACACTCAGTACGGTGGGGGAGAAACTCCGTACCCGCACTGGATTACCCTGAAGGCCGGAAGCGATGATGCTCAGTGCAAGATTGCGGCACTTGAGTACACCACCCGCCAGAATGGGCCCAATGGAAGGGCGAAGGAATTCGAAATCTACGTGTCCTCCGATGGCGAGACCTGGGGCGACCCGGTTGCCACTGGCGCGTTCTCTGATGTGCTCGAACCTCAGGTAATCGAGTTCGATGAGCCGGTAGAAGGAAACTACGTGAAGCTGGTTCAGCTCAGCGCAATCAACGGACTAAACTTCGGTGGTGCCGCAGAAATCCGTCTCGGTGGAATTTGCCAATCACCCGTTGATCCTGAGGATCCGGTCAACCCGGAGGAGCCAGTTGATCCTGAGGATCCGGTCAACC
>JAUNLN010000002.1 GCA_030532245.1 Actinomycetaceae bacterium | reverse complement strand
CTTGAAATCTAGATAAGAAAATCGTGGTGAGACCGATCGGTCTCACCACGATTTTCTATTACGCCTGTGCGAGCTTAGTCGTTCTCAACTGGACGCAACCAGACAGCGCCTAGCGGGGGAACCCGCAGTTCTGCGGAAGCGGGGCGTCCGTTCCAGGGAACCTCTTCAGCGATGATCTCACCGATGTTGCAAACGCCGGAGCCACCGTAAATCTCGGCGTCGGTGTTTAGAACTTCCTTCCACTTGCCGGCAAAGGGCAGGCCTACGCGGTAGCCCTCGTGCGGGTTGCCTGCGAAGTTCGAGATGCAGACTAGAAGGTCTGGTTCGCCGTCTTCTGTTTCACCCTTGCGGATGTAGGAGATTACGTTGTGGTCTGAGTCACCAGCCTCAATCCACTCGTAGCCCGTGTAGTTGTCGTCCCACAGAGCCGGGGTAGAGGTGTACAGGTCGTTCATGCGTGCCACGAGGCGGTTCACGCCGCGGTGGCCGGGGTCGTCCATGAGCCACCAGTCGAGCGAGTATGCCTCAGACCATTCGGATTCCTGGCCGAAGTCTTGACCCATGAATAGGAGCTGCTTGCCCGGGTGCGACCACTGGTATGCGAGGAGGGAGCGAAGGCCTGCGAGCCTGCGCCACTTGTCGCCCGGCATCTTCGAGATGAGCGAACCCTTGCCGTGCACGACCTCGTCGTGGGAGAGGGGAAGCACGAAGTTCTCCGAGAACGCGTACACGAGCGAGAAGGTTAGCTCACCGTGGTGCCAGCGGCGGTTTACCGGGTCTTCCTGCATGTAGCGTAGCGTGTCGTTCATCCAGCCCATGTTCCACTTGAGGCCGAATCCGAGGCCGCCACCGGAGGTCGGTGCCGTAACGCCCGGCCACGCCGTCGACTCCTCAGCAATCATGACGATGCCGGGGTTGCGACGGTACGCGGTCGCATTGGTTTCCTGAATGAACTGGATGGCTTCGAGGTTTTCGCGGCCACCGTACTGGTTGGGGCGCCACTGGCCGTCGTTCCTGGAGTAGTCGAGGTAGAGCATGGACGCCACGGCGTCTACGCGCAGGCCGTCAATGTGGAACTCTTCGAGCCAGTACAGGGCGTTAGCGACGAGGAAGTTGCGCACCTCGCGCCTTCCGAAGTTGAACACGAGGGTGCCCCAGTCGGGGTGTTCGCCGCGTAGCGGATCCGGATCCTCGTAAAGGGCGGTTCCGTCGAAGCGGGCGAGCGCCCAGCTGTCTTTCGGGAAGTGTGCGGGTACCCAGTCGAGGATGACGCCAATGCCGGCCTGGTGGAGCCTATCCACGAGGTAGCGGAAGTCGTCGGGTGTGCCAAAGCGTGAGGTGGGAGCGTAGTAGGAGGTCACCTGGTAGCCCCACGAGCCGCCGAACGGGTGCTCCGCAACGGGCATGAACTCAACGTGCGTGTATCCCATGCGCTTTAGGTAGGGAACGAGTTCGTCGGCAAGCCCGCGGTATCCAAGACCCTGCCTCCAAGAACCTACGTGCACTTCGTAAACCGACATGGGGCTCGCGTGCGGATCCTTGGTTGGCCTTGCTTCCATCCACTCGTCGTCGCCCCACTCGTGGAACTGATCGGTAACGACGGAGGCGGTTGCCGGCGGAATCTCGGTGGCGCGAGCCATCGGGTCAGCCTTTTGCATCCAGTTGCCGTCGGGGCCGCAAATCTCGAACTTGTAGCGGGCGCCCACTTCCACGCCTGGAATGAATAGTTCCCACACGCCGGAGGCACCGAGCGAACGCATGGCGCTGCCGGTGCCGTCCCAGTAGTTGAAGTCGCCAACTACTCGCACTGCGCGTGCGTTCGGAGCCCACACGGCAAACGAGACGCCTCGTACTTCACCTAGCTCGCTTTCGAAGGTGCGCACGTGTGCGCCGAGTACCTCCCACAGGTTCTCGTGACGGCCCTCGCCAATAAGGTAGAGGTCCATGTCTCCAAGAGTGGGGAGGAAGCGGTATGGATCGTCGGATTCGACCACTTGGTCGCCGTAGGTTACGCGCAGACGGTAGTCGGGTACGAAGTCTTGCGGTAGTACTACAGCCCAGACGCCGTCTTGCTCGTGGGCGGCTTCAAACTCGCCTTCCTTCGTCACAATTGTGACGGAGTCAGCGAGGTGGCGTACGACTCGGATGGTGACGGAGCCTTCGTGCACGTGTCCACCGAGAACGGAGTGAGGCGAGTGGTGTCGAGCCCCGGCAACCGCGGCTAGGGTCTGTGAATCAACGGGATATGCTTTGGCGTTCATAGGGGTAATTCTTCCATGCAAGGGAGCAAATAGGGTGACTTTGAGTGTGGCTTATACTGCAAGTCGCGCAAGCGCGTTGCTTGGAATCCAAATCCAGTCTGGACGCATCCGGTATTCGTAAACCGCTTCGTAGGCCGCTTTTTCGATCTCTAGAACGCGCACGAGTTCACTTTCGATTGGCCCGAAACCGCCGTCTGCCGTGTAACCGGCGATGAAGGCGTCGCGCGCATTCTTGAGCCACTCGTCGCTTCCGCCACCCTTGGCTGCCGCGTAGTCGAAGGAGCGTAGCATGCCGGCTACGTCGCGTAGGGCGAGGTCGGGTACGCGTCGTTCTTCTAGCGGACGCAGCGGCTCGCCCTCGAAGTCGAGGATTACCCAGCCCTCTTTGCCTAGGAGTACTTGGCCGAGGTGGTAGTCGCCGTGGATCCGAATGTGAGGAGGTAGCGTTTGGAGGTCGCCGATTTCGTCGATTTTGGAGGCGAGAGCCTCCGTGATTTCGCCGTCGCGAAGGAAAGGGACTTCAGCGGCCGCGGCAGAAAGGTTCACGTGGAGGCGCTCTTTCAGAGCGTCGGGGCCGCTAGCTTCGGATTCGCCGAAGGCTTGCGCCATGTTTTCGTGCAGGCCCGCGGTGACTTTGCCGAGCTCGTGGGCGAGCTGGGTCGGGTCGGTGCCTGCGGTTGCCATTTCGACGAATAGTTCGAAACCGTCGCGGGCTTCCTCAACTGCTTGACCTGCAAAGCCGAGCACAACTTCGCCTGCAAGGCCGCTCACAGCCACGTGTTCTGAAAGGTAGGCGATGGGTTTGGGAACGTGCTTCCAGCCACCCTTTGCAAGTGCCTTCGTGACCTCAACTTCGGGGTGGGTTCCGGGGTGGAGCACGCGCAAGAACTTGAGCACACACGCGAAGTCGCCGCCGAAGCGAACGGAGGTATTCGACTGCTCGCCCGTGAGCACGAATGCGCGCTCTGCTTCTGCAAGGAGGCTCTCCAGTGCGGAGTCTGCGAGTTCAGGCTCGATTGGGCTGAGTGTTCCGTTTTCGAAGGCCTTGCGGAGCCACGCGCGCAAGAATGCGGGCGAGTACGGGCCGTCTACAACGTATGCGCCGTCGAGTTCCTTGATAACGCCAAAGTCGGGCTTTTCGTCCGTGTAGACGAGGGGCACTGCAATGAATGCTTCGCCTACTTGGATGATGGAAATCCAAACGGGGTCGAGCCCGTCTTCTGGGTTTGCTCCGGGTTTTGCTGAGTATGCGGATAAGTCAATGTTGGCAACGAGTCGCACGGTTTCGCCCGTAGTTCCGGGGAACCAGCGTTGTTGGTATAGCCAGGTGCCGATCTGGTCTAGCAGATCAACGTCGGCCGGCCAAGAAGCACTCATTGTTTATCATCTTCCTCTTCGTCGTCTAGGAACGTGACATCAAGCCAGTAGAAGCCGTGACGGCCTAGCGTGATGTCGATAGTTTCGTCTTCGCGAACATCTGGGAAGCGGTTGCCAGACGCCGTATCGTACAGGTGCCAGCCGCCCATGCCGGGGAGCTGGATGGTTGCGGACCTCGAGGTTGTCGAGAGGTTGTTGACGCAGAGCACGGTCTGGTGTTCGTCTCGGCGAAGGTACGCGAGTACCGCGTCGTCGGAGGTGGATAGGAGCGTGAGGGAGCCGATACCGAACACGGGGTAGCGCTTCCTCACTTCAAGCATGGAGCGAAGCCAGTTCAACATTGAGGTGGGCCTGGAGCGGTGCTCCGCCACGTTCACTGCGGCTGGTGCGTATGCGCCGGTGGAAACCAGGGGCAGGTAGAAGTCCTTGGGGTCGGCCTTCGAGAAGCCCGCACCTTCGCTTGCGTCCCACTGCATGGGCGTGCGAACACCGTCGCGGTCTTTAAGCCAAATGTCGTCTCCCATGCCGATTTCGTCGCCGTAGTAGAGGAACGGCGAGCCGGGGAACGAAAGGAGCATTGCGTGCGCGAGTTCGACTTCGCGCCTGGAGCCGCGCAGCAGGGGCATGAGGCGCCTGCGGATGCCGACGTTTGCACGCATCCTGGGTTCGGGTGCGTACCAGCCGTACATGGCTTGGCGTTCTTCGTCGGTGACCATCTCGAGGGTGAGCTCGTCGTGGTTGCGAAGGAAGGTGCCCCACTGGCCGCCCTTGGGTAGGGGAGGTGTGGCGGCGAATGCTTCGCGGACGCCCCTGGAGGTTTCTTCGCGAAGGGCTGCGAAAATCTTCGGCATGATGGGGAAGTGGAAGCAAACGTGGCATTCGGGCCTAGCGTCGGTGCCGAAGTATTCGACGACTTCGTGCGGAGGCTGGTTTGCTTCGGCGATCATCACCGTGCCGGGGTATTCCGTGTCGACCATTTCGCGTAGTTCGGCGATGAAGTCGTGCGTGCGCGGCAGGTTTTCGCAGTTGGTGCCGTCTTCTTCGTAGAGGTAGGGGATCGCGTCGAGGCGGAATCCGTCGACGCCGGTGTCGGCCCAGAAACGCACGACGTTCTTGATTGCTTCACGCACGGCCGGGTTTTCGAAGTTGAGGTCGGGCTGGTGGCTGAAGAAGCGGTGCCAGTAGTACTGGCCGCGAACTTCGTCGTACGCCCAGTTGGAGTCTTCCGTGTCGATGAAGATGATGCGAGCATCCAGGTATTCTGCGGGGCGGTCGCGCCACACGTAGAAGTCCCCATACGGGCCGGTCGGGTCTTGGCGTGATGCTTGGAACCACGGGTGGTCGCTCGAGGTGTGGTTCATGACCATGTCGATGACCACGCGAATGCGTCGGTCGTGCGCTTCTTTTACGAGGCGTTCGAAGTCCTCCATGTTGCCGTACCTTGGGTCGACACCCGTGTAGTCGGAAATGTCGTAGCCGCCGTCGGCCATGGGGGAGGGGTAGAAGGGCGGAATCCAGATCGCGTCGATCCCGAGCCATGCGAGGTAGTCGAGCTTTTGGGTGAGGCCTTCAAAGTCGCCGGTGCCGTCGTTGTTGGCGTCGAAGAAGGAGTGGGTTAGCACCTCGTAGAAAACGGCGGTGCGATACCACTGGGGGTCTTCCGAGGGGGTCGGAAGTTTTGCGACTACTCGTTCTTTTGGAACCTCGTGCGCGGTGCCCTGTTCACCTTGCCTGGGGATGAGGGGGATAGCGCCGGTGGGGGTTGAATCATGTGTAACGGGGTTCATGGTTTCCTCGCAAGGCTGCGGGTGGAGCCGAAGCTCCACCCGGTTAACGGTGCTTTATTTCTCGGTTGAACGTACTGAGAAGACGTGTGCGACGCGCTCGTACGGGTTGAGGCGCACGTAGTTGTGCTCTCCCCACTGGTATTCCTGGCCGTCGAGTTCGTCTACAAGGTTGATGCGCGAGCCCATGGAGCCGTGGGCTACGGTCGCACCAAGCTTGGAAAGGTCGAGGGTGGCGGAGCCGATGACCTCATTGTGCGGGTCGAGGTTCGCGACGACGATGACGGTGTCGTCTTCACCTGTTGGTGAGAACTTCGCGGGCACGTGCTTGGAGAAGCAAAGTAGGCGCGGGTCGGACGTCTCGTGCACCTGGATTCGGTGTAGCTGCTGGAATGCCGGGTGGCGGTCTCGCGCGGAGTTGAGTAGCGTGAGGAGGTGTTCGAGGCCGAACTGGTTTGCCTGCTCCCAGTTGCGGGGGCGGTACTCGTACTTCTCGTTGTCGATTTGTTCTTCGAAGCCGGGGCGCTGCACGTTTTCGACAAACTCGTAGCCGGAGTAAATGCCCCATGAGGGGGAGGCGGTTGCCGCGAGTACTGCGCGTAGGGCGAAGATCGCGGGCCCGCCGGTGGTCATTTGCGGGGTGAGGATGTCGTGCGTGGTCGGCCAGAAGTTGGGGCGCATGAGGTGCGCGGTTTCGGTTGCAACTTCCTTGAAGTAGTCGAGGAGTTCGTCCTTTTCAGTTCTCCACGCGAAGTAGGTGTAGGACTGGTGGAAGCCGATGGCGCCGAGTGTGCGCATCATCGCGGGCCTGGTGAAGGCTTCTGCGAGGAAGATGACTTCGGGGTTTGTTTGGTTGATGTCGGCTAGGAACCGCTGCCAGAAGCTGAGGGGCTTCGTGTGCGGGTTGTCGACGCGGAAGATCGTGACCCCGTGCTCGATCCACTTCAGTACTACGTCCTTTACGGCCTGGTAGATGCCTTCGGGGTCGTTGTCGAAGTTGAGCGGGTAGATGTCCTGGTACTTCTTTGGCGGGTTTTCCGCGTAAGCGATGGAACCGTCGGCGCGCGTGGTGAACCATTCGGGGTGGTCTTTAACCCACGGGTGGTCGGGCGAGCATTGGAGTGCGAGGTCGAGCGCAACTTCCATGTCGTGTTCGCGCGCCTGGGCTACGAACGCGTCGAAGTCGTCGAACGTGCCAAGGTCGGGGTGGATGGCGTCGTGGCCGCCCGCGTCCGAGCCGATGCCGTACGGGGAGCCTGGATCCATGGGGCCGGCTTCAAGGGTGTTGTTGCGGCCTTTTCGGAAGGTGAAGCCAATCGGGTGGATCGGCGTTAGGTAGATGACGTCGAAGCCCATTTGCGAGATGCGCGGCAGTTGTTTTGCCGCCTCGCTTAGGGTGCCGGAAATCCAGTTGCCTTCGTCGTCTCGGTGAGCGCCGTAGGAGCGCGGGAAGATTTCGTACCACGAGGAGTACAGTGCCTTCTTGCGGTCGACCTTGATCGGGAAGGTCTTGGTGCGCGTCCACAGCTCGCGTAGTGGCGAGTGGCGGAAGATGGAGCGAACCTGTGAAGAAAGGCCCGCGGAGAGCCTCGTTTGCGGCGAGGATTCCTTGTCGCGCATGAGTGCGGCAGCCTCGAGGAGGACGGCCTGGTCCTCCTTCGAAGGTGCCTTCTGCTTGCGCGAGCCTGCCGGGAGCGGCTTGCCTGCGGCTGCGCGTTCCATGAGGCGCGCGCCTTCTTCGAGCATGAGTTCCACGTCGGTGTCGGCCGCGATCTTGATGGTCGCGTCGTGGCTCCACGTTGCGTACGGGTTAGACCACGTGTCGACGCGGAACTTCCAGTCGCCCGGGCGGTCTGGCATGAGCCATGCTTCGTAGCGGTCGAGGCCGGGAGCAACGTCTTGCATGTAGGCGCGCATGTGCTCCTTGCCTTCTGGGTCAATCAATACGGCTTCGACGCCGAGCGCGTCGTGTCCCTCGCGGAACACGGTGGCGCGCACGGGGAAAGATTCCCCCTCGGTGGCTTTGGCAGGCCATAGGCCCTGTTCGATTACCGGGAAGAGCTCGGTTGCGGGGATTCGGGTGATTCTCGCCCGGGGCGCAACGGGGTTTTTCTGCGGTTTCGAGGCAGGGTTTTTGGTCGTAGCTTGTCTCATCGAACGGGGCTCCTTAGTAGCTTCCTTGTCAAAACCTAGTATTGGCTAAAACCAGCCTAAACGTAATGCATGTTCATGGCTGTGAGTACGTCGTCTAGCGTCTCATTTGCGACTTCGTTTGCTCGTTCGTTGCCTTCGCGTAGAACTTGGATGAGGTAGTCCTCGTTTTCCATGAGTTCTGCGCGGCGTGCGCGAATGGGTTCGAGCATGGTGTTGAGGTCTTCGGTGACGCGTGCCTTAAGCGCGCCGCCGCCTCCGTCGCCGATCTGGTCTGCGATGACTTCGGGTGCTTCGCCGGACGCCATTGATGCCATGAGGAGGAGGTTGGAAACCTCGGGGCGGTTCACCGGGTCGTAGGTGATTACGCGGTCGGCGTCGGTCTTCGCCTTCTTGAGGCGTTTGGCTGTTTCGTCGGCGGTCATGCGCAACTCAATGGTGTTGCCGCGCGACTTCGACATCTTCTGGCCGTCGAGGCCGAGCACGTGCGTTGCCTTGGAGAGGAGGGCTTCGGGGCGGCGGAATACGGGGCGCTGCTTGTCGGCACGACCGTAGCGCTTGTCGAAGCGCGTGGCGATGAGGCGTGCCTGCTCCAAGTGGGGCAGCTGGTCTTGGCCTACGGGAACAATGTTTGCACGGCAGAACAGGATGTCGGCTGCCTGGTGTACGGGGTAGGTGAGGAGGAGGCCAGACATGGCGCGCCCGTCGGTTGCCTCAAGCTCTGCTTTAACGGTCGGGTTGCGGTGCAGTTCCGACTCGGTGACGAGGGAGAGGAACGGCAGCATCAGCTGGTTGAGGGCAGGAACCGCGGAGTGCGTGAAAATGGTTGCGCGCTTCGGGTCCATGCCGGCCGCGAGGTAGTCGGTGAGTAGCGAGAGCACGCGCTCACGCAAAGGCCCAACCCCGTCGCGGTCGGTGATCACCTGGTAGTCAGCGATCAGCTGCCACGTTTCGATTCCGCGCGCCTGCAGCTCAATTCGGCTCTTGATGGTGCCGAAATAGTGCCCGAGGTGCAGGTGGCCAGTTGGCCTGTCTCCGGTTAGCATCCGGAAGCGCGATGGGTCTTTGTCGATCTCTGTTTCAAGCTCTGCCGAGCGTGCGATGGCGCGTGCTAGCGACGCCGAATCAGTGCTTTTTTCAAGGGTTTCTTCAGCTTTGTTACTCACGCGCTAATCTTATCGCACTACTCCGTTAGATAAATCTGCAGAGACTGCGGCTCGATGTGTACAGACGTGCCCGGCTCGGCAACGTCGCAGTAGCTGTGGTCGGTTGCGCTAACTGCTCCGCCTTCGTTCGGGTTCGTCCAGGAGGAGTCGAACACGAGGCGGTACTTGCGGCCACGGCCGGTTGCGAGGGTTACGAGTTTCGAGTTGAGCGTCGCGTTGAACACGACGAGCATGTCGGAGTCGCCGCACGACGCGCCGGAGCGGAGCATTTGCAGGGTGCGGTGCTTCACCTTGTGCCAGTCTTCGGGCTTGAACTTTTTGTTTTGCGCGGTGTACCAAGACAGGTCGCGGATTTCGTCTCCCGCACTGATTTCGCCGCTTGCAAACGAGCAGGGCCTCATTACGGGATGATGCTTGCGAAGCGCAATGAGGTAGCGCACGGAGTCGAACATGTCGTGCTGCCACGAGTCCATGTCCCAGTTAACCCACGAGATCACGTTGTCTTGGCAGTACGCGTTGTTGTTGCCGTACTGGGTGCGCCCGATTTCGTCGCCGGCGGTGATCATGGGAGTTCCCGCGGAGATGAGGAGCGTTGCCATGAGGTTTCGCATGGAGCGCTCGCGGGCGTAGAACACGGAGTCGAGCATGACGAGCGCGGTGTTGCGGTTGTCTGCTGCACGCCTTGGGATGCGTTTCATGTGGCCTTCAACGCCGTGGTTCCACGACAGGTTTTGTGTTGTGCCGTCGCGGTTGCCTTCGAGGTTGTCGAAGTTGTTCTTGTGGTTGTAGGCGGTGAGGTCCGCGAGCGTGAAGCCGTCGTGTGCGGTGATGAAGTTGATGGAGGAGCGCACTGGGCGGTTGTGTCCAAGAGTTTGGCCAAACAGGTCGGCGGAGCCGGAGATTCTGGTGGCGAGCTCGTTGGGGCCTTGGCTGGGGCGGCCGGCTTCGAGGTTGGCGAAGTCGGCGAGCCAGAAGGAGCGGATGGTGTCGCGGTAGCGGTCGTTCCATTCGGACCAGGGGAGGGGGAAGTTACCTGTCTGCCAGCCTCCGGGGCCGATGTCCCACGGTTCGGCGATGATTTTTTGCTTGCTGAGCACGGGGTCTGCGGCGAGTGCCACGAAGAACGGGTGCCTGGAGGTGAAGCCGGTTGCGTGCCTGCCGAGTGTGGAGGCGAGGTCGAAGCGGAAGCCGTCGACTCCGACTTCGGTGGACCAGTAGCGAAGCGAGTCGAGCGTCATTTGCACGATGAGTGCTTCGTCGAAGTTTACGGTGTTGCCGCAGCCGGTTTCGTCGATCATGGTGACGGGGTGCTGCGTGGTGTGGCGGTAGTACAGGTCTTGGCCGAATCCGCGGAATGATAGGGAGGGGCCGTCGATGCCTCCTTCGCACGTGTGGTTGTATACGACGTCGAGGAGCACTTCGATGCCGTGTTCGTGGAGGATTGACACCATGCCACGAACCTCATCCAAAACGGCTTGCGCGCCGAGTTGCTGCGCCTGTTTGGTCGCGTAGGAGGGTTCTGGTGCGAAGAATGAGAGCGTGGAGTAGCCCCAGTAGTTGGTGAGTCCCTTTTCTACGAGGAACGGCTCGGGCCACTTGGCGTGGATGGGGAGCAGTTCGATGGCGGTTACGCCGAGGGCTTTGAGGTGTGAGATCGCGGCGGGGTGCGCGAGGCCGGCGTAGGTGCCGCGAAGCTCGGCGGGCACGCCCTGCATTTGCTTGGTGAAGCCCTTTACGTGCAGTTCGTAGATTACGGTTTCGGGCCACGGGGTGCGCGGCTTGTCGGCTACCGCGAAGTCGGAGGTGCCTACAACCACGGAGCGCCCGGTGTGCGTCGAGGAGTCGACGGTTGAGAATTTGAAGGGCTTAACGGGCGTGAGGTCGTCGCCGGTTTCGTGGGCGAAGATCGCCGGGTCGAGCAGAACTTCACCTTCGACGCCTTTGCCGTAGGGGTCGAGGAGGAGCTTGTTGGGGTTGAATACGCGCGCGGCGTCGGGGTTCCAGTCGCCGTCTACGCGGTAGCCGTAGAGGGTTCCGATGGAGGCTCCGGGCAGGTGTGCAGACCAGATGCCGCCCTCGTGCTGGTTCATGAGGTAGCGGTCTTCGATTGCCTGCCTGCCGGCGTCTTTGAAGATGCACAGTTCAACGCTGTATGCGGAGGGGGCGGCTACGGCGAAGTCAACGCCTCCGTGTGTAATGGTTGCACCGAGTGTCGCCGGTTGGATTCTTGCCGGCGGAAGCGTTTTTGTGGTTGCGCTCCACGTGCTGCCCTGCTCATCCTGGGTCGTTCGATGCGTCATTATAGATTCACCGTTTCGCGTATTAAGTGAGTTCGGGAAAAACTCACAGGGTTAATCATCTCGCTAGATGATACCCGAGACCGTGAGAGGGCCGCTTTTTGTAACGCAATCAGCTGAATTAAGGTAGATCACACCTAGAATATGGGTACGGCAATGTAAGCAAAATTATGGCACTGTATTTACTATGAGAATTTTGGTCAGCATTAAGCATGTTCCGGACGTGATGTCGGAGCGTCGAATTGAGAACGGGCGTTTGGTTCGCGGTGAAGATGACACCTTGAACGAGCTAGACGAGAACGCGATTGAGGCGGCTGTCGAGGCTGTTGAGGAGCTCGGCGGCGAGGTCATCGCGATGACTATGGGGCCTGAGGATGCGGAGGATTCCGCGATGCTCGCTCTTCAAAAGGGAGCGGACAGGGCGATTGTCGTAACGGACGACCGCTTGGCGGGCTCCGACGTTATTGGAACGGCTCAGATTCTTGCCGCGGTTGCTAGGAAGCTTGGCGATGAGGAGCCGATCGACCTGATCGTAACGGGTATGGCGAGCTTGGATGGTATGACGTCGATGCTTCCGGCTGCGCTCGCCGCGATGCTTGACCTGCCCTACATTCCGCTTGCCTCTGAACTTACGGTTGAGGAGGATGCGGTGGAGGCCGTGCGCCGCGCTGACGGTTTCACCGACAGGTTGCGCGCGAATCTGCCTGCGGTCGTGTCGGTTACCGACCAGGTGAATGAGCCTCGCTTCCCGAACTTCAAGGACATGCGTGCGGCGCGTAAGAAGCCCCTCGACGTGTGGTCGCTTGACGACTTGGAAGACGTGCTGGGGGATGAGCCGATGGCGATCGGTAAGCAGGGTGCTGGCACGATGGTGCTGTCTGCTAAGGAAGAGGCCGAGCGTGAGGCGGGCGAGATTGTTCAGGGCCCGAATGGTGGCGAGAAGCTCGCGGAATACATTGCAAAGGTGTTGAAGTAATGGAAAAGATCTCAGCTCCGATTCTCGTAATTACCGATCACAAGGGAAACGCGGAAGACGGTTTTATTCTTACCGAGCCGTCAAAACAGCTACTCACTCTCGCGCGTCAGTTGACGACGGGCCGTATCGACACGGTTGCGCTTAACCCCGCTCCGCAGATTGAGGAGCTTGCCAAGTATGGTGCTGCGCGCGTCTTTGTGCCTGTTTTGGGTGACTTGTCGGCTCACGTTGCGGCCGTGGCTGCCGACGCCGCTTTTGAGGTGGCGAGGCAGGATCCCTCATACGCGGCAGTGTTGAACGTGTCGAATTACCGCGGCCGTGAGGTTGCGGCGGTTCTCGCTGTTCGCCTCGGTTCGGGCGCGGTTGTTGACGTAACCGAATGCGGTGTTGTTGACGGCCAAATCACCGCGCACAAGAGCGTTCTTGCGGGTTCTTGGAAGACGGCGTTCAAGGTGACGCGTGGCACGCCGGTTATTGGGCTTCGTCCCTCGTCCGTGGAGGCATCCGAGGTTGAGGCTCCGGCCGAGCCGGAAGTGATTTCGGTTGACGTTGAGTACTCGGCTCCGGCACGTGGCGTGCAGGTTTTGGAGTCGCTGGAAGAAAGCGCGGCGGAGGGCATTCCGCTAACTGAGGCTCCTGTTGTCGTGTGCGGTGGCCGCGGCACGGACGGCGATTTCTCCATGGTGGAGGAGCTTGCAAATCGCCTCGGTGGCGCGGTTGGTGCGACTCGTGTTGCGGCTGATGAGGGCTGGATCGACAGGTCTGCTCAGATTGGCCAGACGGGCGTGACCGTGGCTCCGACCCTGTACCTCGGTGTGGGTGTTTCGGGTGCGATTCACCACGTGTGCGGGATCCAGGCTTCGCAGCATATTGTCGCGGTTTGTGACGACCCGGACGCACCCATTTTTGAGATCGCCGACTTTGGTGTTGTGGGTGACGTGAACGAGGTGTTGCCCCAGGCGCTTGAAGTGTTGAAGGAAAAAGGTTTCTAAGCGTATGAAGGTTATTGCCGCTTTGTCTGGCGGCGTTGATTCTGCTGTGGCCGCGGCGCGCGCCGTGGAGGCGGGATACGACGTAACTGGTGTTCATATGGCCCTCAAGACCGAGGGGGAGGCGTGTGCGACGACTTCGCGCGGGTGCGCTAACCCGCGGGATCGTGCGGATGCGCAGAGAACGTGTGAGATTCTCGGAATCCCCTTTGAAGTGTGGGATTTGGCTGACGAGTTCGAAGAGAAGGTGATCTCGGATTTCGTTTCCCAGTACGAGATGGGTCGCACGCCGAATCCGTGCGTTCGTTGCAACGAGTTCGTGAAGTTCAAGGAGCTCACGGTTCGTGCTCGCGAGCGTGGTTTCGACGCGGTTGTGACGGGCCACTACGCGAGGTCTGAAAAGCGCGGGGATCGCCATGAGCTGCTTCGCGCGCGCGACTTGTCGAAGGATCAGTCGTACGTTCTTGCGGTGATGGGCGAGGAGGAGATTTCTCGCGTCATCTTCCCGCTTGGCGACATGCCTTCGAAGCAGGCTGTGCGTGAGGAGGCTGAGGCTCGCGGTCTTGGCGTTTCGAACAAGCCGGATTCTTTTGACATCTGTTTTATCCCCGACGGTGACACGCAGAAGTTTTTGCGTGAACGCCTAGGTGAGGCACCCGGTGAGATTGTGGACGTGGACGGCAACGTTTTGGGGGCTCACCGCGGCCACTTTGAGTACACGGTCGGGCAGCGCAAGGGCCTTGGCATCGATCGGCCGGCCGCCGATGGGCGTCCCCGCTACGTGCTTGAAACCCGCCCCTCCGCAAACCAGGTTGTGGTCGGCCCCGCGGAGCTTCTCAGTGTCGACGTTGTTGTAACAGCGGATCTCACGTGGGACGCGAGCGACGATGAGGGCGATGTTCGCACGATCGAGCCCGCCCCGATGGGGACGGACGAGGACGAGTGCCTGTACGCGCAGATGCGCGCGCACGGCCGCCCAATTCCGGTTAAGGCCTTGGAGCGGGGTGAGGGTGGCTTGAAGGTGACGCTCGCGGAGTCGGTTCGCGGTATTGCCCCTGGTCAGACTCTCGTGTTGTACCGCGGGAACCGCGTGCTTGCGCAGTCGGTTATTAACGGTACGAATCGTACGAAACTGTCGGCTTCTACCGGGAAGCTAGGTAGGCGCGTGGCGGAGGATGCTGTGCCTGCCTAGTGGTATTCCCTGATTTTCTTGGGTGAGCGTGGTCTGTGTCTGGATTGGACGCAGATCACGTTTTCTCAATTCACAGGTTGGGGCAATCTTTCGATATACTTTTTGTCGTTGCCCGAGTGGCGGAATTGGTAGACGCGCCAGATTTAGGTTCTGGTGTCTTAGCGACGTGGGGGTTCAAGTCCCTTCTCGGGCACGAAAGCGCCCCGGCCTGCATGGTCGGGGCGCATTGCTTTTCCCCGGAATTGCGCCTGATTTTGGCACTATTTAGGCCCATAGGGCGGGGCAAACACTTATTCTGTTGATGAAGACGATTAGTTCTGCTGGTTTTGAAAACACTGTAGAGGGCAAAAGTGAAACGCGAAATACATCTCACCGACGAGCATTCGCCGCTCGATAACTACAAGCTCTCCATGAGCCTCATCGTTCCGCGCCCCATCGCGTGGATCGCTACCTATAACGAGAACGGTTCTGTAAACCTCGCACCATACGCACTGTTCTCAGTCGTGTGCACCGAGCCGATGATGGTTCAGTTCTCCTCGCGCACGCCAAAGCACACGTTCCAAAACGCTAAGCGCGAAGGCGCGTTCACGGTTCACATTGCGACCGTCGATCAAAAGCCGATGGTTGCTCAAACCGCGCAAGCACTTCCAGAAGGCGAATCGGAAGCAGACATGGTTGGCCTTACCTGGACTAAGGCTCCGAACGTGAACGCACCCCTCCTCGATGATGCGCTCGCCGCTTTTGAATGCGAGGTGCACTCCATCATTGAGGTCGAAAGCGCGGTACTCACGCTTGGGCGAGTGAAGGCAATCCACACCGCTGAGGCGGTGCTAGCAGAAGACGGTATGGCTGACTTCCAAAAGCTCAACCCGCTGTCGAAGCTTGGACGCCAGCAGTGGGGTAAGACCGAAGACTTCATCTAACGAAAAGCACTGGCACCCAAGGGAAGCCAGTGGAGCGAGCCTGGGCGGGAGAACACCTCCCGCCCAGTTTCTTTGCTCCAAAGGCGCCCGGTTACCTCTTGAGAGCATCCAGGAGGGTCAGCCGTCGCCGGTTCGGGTAAAAGAGGCGCCACGGCCTCGGCAAACTTTCTCAACAGGCCAGCGGGCGCCCGATTGGGCAAAATAGGGCTATGGAAAGATTTACTGAGGGCCAGGAAGTCCCAAACTTCACGCTTGAATCCACCGAAGGCGAGATTAGCCTTTACGACCTGTTAGACGAGGCTGAAAACGGTGTTGTCGTCTACTTCTACCCGCGCGCATCGACGCCCGGTTGCACGACCGAGGCATGCGATTTTCGCGATTCACTGTCGTCGCTGAAGGGGTGCGGTTACACCGTGGTTGGTGTTAGCCCCGACAAGATGCCAGCCCTTGAGAAGTTCCGCGACAATCAGAGCCTGAACTTCCCGCTGGCATCCGACCCTGAAAAGCAGGTCATGCAGGAGTGGGCCGCTTATGGGGAGAAGAAGAACTACGGGAAGATCGTGCAGGGCGTAATCCGCTCGACCGTGGTGGTGAGCCCGGATCGTAAGGTGAAGCTCGCCCTATACAACGTGCGTGCGAAAGGCCACGTGGCTCGCCTACGCAAAGAGCTTGGCTGCGACGCCTAGTTTCTTCTAGCTAGGTTCTCGGCGACTCGAACAACAGGACTCACGTCGCGGCCCTCCTGCAACCATTTGGCGGGGGAGAGGCCGTCTAGCAGACGGTGCTCGGTAATAAACCAGCGGCCGATCGCGATCGTGTCGGAGATCGTTTCGAGCCTGCCGAGAACTTCTGGCACGCCCTCAACAATCTGGTAGTCGGAGGTTAGCTGCCAGGTGGGGTACATCCACGAGCCGTTGCCGCGGCGAACACCGAGGATACGGTTTTCTTTGACGGCTTTATTGACGGCTTGGCGCGAGATTCCCATCCAGTCGACTAGGTCTGCGGTGGAGCACACGGGCCCAACTTCGTCGGCAATAGTTTTGCGCGGGGAAGTGAGGGACTTTACAAGGCGGGTAACTTCATCGACTACCGCGTCGTCGATGCGGGTCTTGTTTGTGTGCGCCAGGCATTCACGAACGGCCTCAACGAGGCGTTCTTCGTCGGCATTGAGTCGGCGCACTTCATCGCCCCTAAGCTGTGTGTTGCTGGGAAAAGGGTAAAAAATGTGCGCCGTGAGGGAATCGAACCCCCAACCCGCTGGTTAAGAGCCAGCTGCTCTGCCAATTGAGCTAACGGCGCAGGCGTTGACTTTCGATGTCTCGAAAAGCAACGAAAAAAAGCATAACACTTCCAGGCTTGCGAGTACAAACTACGGAACTTGGCGTGCGCCACACTTTTATAAACCCATCTTTGGGTCGTTAGTTGACGAGGCTCGGGCAGTGGCCTGGGTAAACAAAAATCCCCGGCGAAGGCCGGGGAATCTGTGCGCCGTGAGGGAATCGAACCCCCAACCCGCTGGTTAAGAGCCAGCTGCTCTGCCAATTGAGCTAACGGCGCGTGCAGGTAAAAACTTTACGCCTTCATTTGCCCAACTGCAAAATCCGTAAGTGCGTTCTTTGCCACACGGTTATTATTAAGTTTGGAATTAGGGTCGCGCACGCCTTCGATTGGGCGGCGGCCGGTGAAAAGCTAGGGGAGTGTTCGTGCAAAAAGAGGTTTCTACAAGCGGCGTCCGCATAGGTACAGCAAACACGCTTGCACTCATTGTCGGATCCCTCCTTGGCCTCCTGGCCTCCGTGGGGCTACTAGAGACGGAGCTAGCCCACATCAGGAACCCCGATGCTGCGCTCGGGTGCGACCTAAACTCCCTCATTAGTTGCGGTAGTTCCCTCATGTCGCCGCAGGCGCACCTCCTTGGTGTACCGAACTCCGCGCTTGGCATCGGAGCGTTTGGCGCACTTCTCGCGGTAGGCGTATTCGCCCTCCTCGGCACGCGGTTCTCGGTCCTGTCCGTCCGCCTGCTTGGCCTCGGAGGCGTTGGAGGGCTCGGGTTTGTAGCGTTCTTCCTCCACGCGTCCGCAACAAACTTCTTCGCGCTGTGCCCGTACTGCATGGTCGTGTGGTCGGGTGCGATCATCGTCGCGGCTGTGCTGATCCCCACAGCGCTTCTCACATTTGAAGCACCCCGCGACACCGCGGCCACTTGTTTGCGATACTCGTGGGCAGTGATGGTTTCATTACACCTTGTCGTATTCCTAGTCGTTCTACTGACAATGTCTGAACAGATCGGAGGCCTGTTTTGAAAGGCAAACGTGAGTTTTCAACCGTCAGAGAAGACTATCTGCGGGCGGTTTACTCCTGCGAAGAGTGGGATGACGACGGTGTTGGCGTAACCGAGCTTGCGCAACTGATGGATGTCGTGCCCTCGACGGCGTCGGAGAACGTGCGTAAACTTCGCGATGCGGGCCTGCTTGATCACCGCCCGTACCAGAAGGTGAGGCTCACTCCTCGCGGACGTCAAGAAGCGATTGAAATGGTTCGCCGCCACCGCATTTTGGAGACTTTCCTGCACCGCTTCCTCGGCTTTTCTTGGGACGAGTTGCACGACGAGGCGCACAACCTTGAGCACGCGGTATCTGATCGCTTTATTGACCGGTTAGATGAGGCTCTGGAGTTCCCCCGCTTTGACCCGCACGGGGATCCGATTCCCGACCATGAGGGGGAAGTTGCGCGTTGCTCGTGCTACACGCTACCCACAGCGCCCATGGGTGAGACGATGAAGATCATGCGGATTCGCGACGGTAAGCCGGAAGTTTTGCGCTACTTCGAGAACCGCAACTTCGTGCCCGGCGCTCTTTTGACCGTGCTTGAACGCTCGGATGTGACCGGCCAGATCACGGTTCAAATGGGCGATGAGCGAATCGATATTTCCCAAGACTTGGGGGCGGGCATCAAAGTGACACCCGCCCCGACGAAGTAAGCCCCGAAGAAGTAAGTGGGCGCCCCCTAAGTTTTCGCGTTAAGGAGCGCGGCTTGCACTCGCGCTCCGCTGTGTACTCGCGCTCGGCTGTGCGGCGGTGCTCCTTCGTTTCTAGGGGCGTATGGAAGTCCAGCCGCTAGTCGAGCACCGGGCTTGCAATGTTCGACGGCACGTTGTCGCCGTATCCGAGCTTCACTAGTGCGCCGCGAAGTAGCTCCATGTCGCGAACGAGTTCTTGAACGGAAGGCTTCGTAGCGTTCGCTGGGCTCATATCGCCTTCGGAGCGCAGGGGCACTACATGCAGGTGCGTGTGGGGCACCTCAAAACCGAGAATGGAAAGCCCAATTCGTGGAACCTTGAACGCCTCTTTTTGCGCGTTGCCAATGATTTTTGCAACGTTCATGAGGTGGGCTGCGTCTTCGTCGGAAAGATCCGTCCAAGCGTCAACGGGTTCGCGAGGAACAACGAGTACGTGGCCGGGGCGCACGGGCTCAATGGTTGCAAAAACTACGCATTTATCGTCTGAGTAGACGAAGTTGCCGGGAATGTCGCCTTCAATAATCATTTCGAAAATAGTCATAGCTTCATTGTGGTACATGTCGCGATCTTTGTCTTCGTGGTCAGATGCACGAATAAAGGGGTTTTTAAGGTAGTGTAACTAGCGGTTTTGTTTACGAATCGAGGTCTAATTGAGCATGGAAACCGCAGGGGAGAATCCATTCCGCTATGACGCGGCGCTGGCCGGTGATATTGAGGCGCGCTGGCAGAAGTTCTGGCAGGAAAATGAGACTTTTAGGGCTGACAATCCAGAGGGCGACCTAGCTGGGCCGCTATCGGAAAAGGAAAAGTTCTACCTGCTAGACATGTTCCCGTACCCGTCTGGCGCGGGCCTGCACGTTGGCCACCCGCTGGGTTACATTGCGACGGACACGATCGCTCGTTTCCAGCGCATGCAGGGTAAGAACGTTCTTTACACGCTTGGCTTCGACTCGTTTGGTCTGCCCGCGGAGCAGTACGCGGTGCAGACGGGCCAGCACCCGCGCATCACGACGGAAAACAATGTTGCGAACATGAGCCGTCAGCTCGCGCGCATCGGCCTGTCGCACGATAAGCGCCGCGTTGTTTCAACCACGGATCCAGATTTTGTGCGTTGGACGCAGTGGATTTTCCTCCAGATTTACAACTCCTGGTACGACCCTGAGGCCACCCGCCGCGACGGTGGTGTCGGTTCGGCTCGTCCGATTAGTGAGCTGGTTGCAGAGTTTGAGTCTGGCAAGCGCGAAACCCCGCAGAAGCCGTGGGCTGACATGACGGAGGGGGAGCGCGCCGACCTCCTAGATGAGTACCGCCTCGCATACGTGGCGTACTCGCCGGTGAACTGGGCGCCGGGCCTCGGCACGGTTTTGGCCGACGAGGAGGTTACCGCGGAGGGCCGCTCCGAGCGCGGCGATTTCCCCGTGTTCAAGTCGCGTCTGCGCCAGTGGAAGATGCGTATCACCGCGTACGCGGATCGTTTGGCGGCAGATCTTGATTCGGTTGACTGGCCGAACAAGGTGATCGCGCAGCAGCGTAACTGGATTGGCCGCTCCACGGGTGCCACGGTGCATTTCGACATTGAGCCCGGCCAGGTAACGCAGCAGGAGCGCCTCACGGTGTTCACGACCCGCCCCGACACTCTGTTTGGTGCAACCTTCATGGTTGTTGCTCCCGAGCATGAGCTCGTTGGAGGCGAGGATGCGACCGCGGAGGAACTAACGGTTCCGGGGCAGTGGCCTGAGGGCACGCGCGAGGAGTGGACCGGAGGGCACGCAACGCCTCGCGAGGCGGTTGCCGCATACCGTGCTTGGGCGGCGGCTCGCACCGACGAGCAGCGCCTCGAAGAGGGCACTGAGAAGACGGGCGTGTTCACCGGCATTTACGGCACGAACCCCGTGAATGGCAAGAAGGTTCCCGTATTCGTCGCCGACTACGTTCTGATGGGATACGGAACGGGCGCGATCATGGCTGTGCCCGCGCACGACGATCGCGACTACGCGTTCGCAACCCGCTTCAACCTCGACATCGTGACCACGATCCAGCCCGGTGAGGGATTTGAGGAGGGCGCCGCCTGGACGGGCGACGGCTCGATCGTGAACTCCGAAAACGACGAGATTTCGCTGAACGGCCTGAACAAGGCTGAGGCAATCAAGCGCATTATCGCGTGGCTGGAGGAGAAGGAATACGGTTTCGCGACGGTCACGTACCGCCTGCGCGACTGGCTGTTCTCCCGCCAGCGCTACTGGGGCGAACCGTTCCCGGTCGTCTACGACGAGGATGGCCGCGTGCACGCTCTGCCCGAGTCGATGCTTCCGGTGAACCTGCCCGAGTTGGACAACTTCCAGCCGCGCACGTTCGACCCCAACGACGCTGACACCACGCCCGAGGCGGCTCTATCGCGCGCCGAAGACTGGATCGAGGTCGAACTCGACCTTGGTGACGGCCCGAAGAAGTACCGCCGCGACACGAACACGATGCCGAACTGGGCGGGCTCCTCCTGGTACGAACTTCGCTACACGGATCCGCACAACGACGAGCACCTCACTTCGGGCGCCAACGAGGAGTACTGGATGGGCCCGAAGTCCGAGGGCGCATCGGGTGGCACCGACCTGTACATTGGCGGCGTAGAGCACGCCGTGCTGCACCTGCTGTACGCCCGCTTCTGGCACAAGGTGCTCTACGACCTCGGTCATGTCTCGTCTTCGGAGCCGTTCCACAAGCTGTTCAACCAGGGCTACATTCAGGCATACGCCTACCGTGACGCTCGCGGCGAGTACGTGCCCGCCGACGAGGTTGAAGGCACTGAAGAGACCGGCTGGACTTACGACGGCCGCGAAGTGTTCCGCGAGTACGGCAAGATGGGCAAGTCGCTAAAGAACATTGTGACGCCCGACGACATGTGTGAAGAGTACGGCGCCGACACGTTCCGCATGTACGAGATGTCGATGGGCCCGCTCGAGGTTTCCCGCCCGTGGGATACACGCGCGGTGATCGGCTCGTACCGTTTCTTGCAGCGCCTGTGGCGCAACGTGATCGATGAGACGACCGGCGAGGTAACCGTCACCGACGAGCCGGCCGACCTCGAGACGAAGAAACTCGTCGCCCGCACGATCGCGGACGTCACCGAAGAATACGAGAACATGCGCATGAACACGGCTGCCGCGCGCATGATCGTCCTCAACAATCACTTGACCGGCATTCACCCGGTTCCGCGTGAGGCAATCGAGCCGCTGATCCTCATGGTTTCGCCGCTCGCGCCTCACATTGCGGAGGAGCTGTGGTCGAAGCTCGGCCATGAAGGCTCGCTCGCTCGCGAGGCTTTCCCCGTGGTTGAGGATGAGTCGCTGCTGGAGGAGGAGAAGGTCACGTGCGTTGTCCAGATTGCTGGAAAGGTTCGCGCGCGCCTCGAGGTCTCCCCGTCGATCAGTGAGGAAGACCTGCGCGACATGGCGCTCGCAACCGACGCCGCACAGAAGGCACTCGGTGGTCGCGAGCCGCTGAAGGTGATCGTTCGCGCACCGAAGCTGGTAAGCATCGTTTTGCCAAAGTAAACCTAACCTAGGTGAAAACTAAGGCTGTGCCCCCGAGCAAGACTCGGGGGCACAGCCTTTTTCAGTGGCCGAAACTACTCTTGCCAACCTGTGCCTAGGCGGTGTTAGGAACATGCATTTCGCGTGGCTCACAAAAGGGAACGCGAACGGCAACGCCTAGTACCCAGCCGCTACAGCCCGCCCGGCCGAAGAATCGAGCGAAAGGCCTCGGTAGGGGTTCGTGGTTTAGGAGCTCAGGTCGGTGCCGCACGCTCCGTCAAAAATGATGTAGGAGTTGGGGCGTAGCGCCTCATTGTCGAACTGGCCAGCCGCAATGTGCTCACAGCCGGCGAAAACCTCATCGTGCCTCGAAATCGGGCGATCCGAAATGTTCAACACAACCGTAATCGCACTGTTCCCGCTGTAAGACACGTAGCGCATAACCTCATTTTCGAGGTGAACCGTCTTCGTGCGCGCACCCCACAGCCACGGCCTGTTGCGACGCATCGCGCAAAGCGAGGCGTACCAGTGGAAGAAGTGCTGCGCTCGCGGGTCGCGAAGCGCCTCGTCGGGGCTCGCCGGTAGCTCTTGGCGGATCGCGTCGTCGCCGCCGAGGCGCTCCTCCTTCAAGCCGGTGAAACCAACCTCATCGCCGTAATAGATGGAGGGAACGCCTCCAACACTCATCAAAACAGCGACTGCGATACCGACGTGCTCTTCGTTTTCAAGGCGCGTGGCGATGCGCGTGACGTCGTGGTTGCCGATAAAAGTTTGCGGCACGAAAGTGCCGAGCAGTTCGCTGTGGCGTTGCATCGTCCAGTCGAGTTCGTAGAAGTTAGCGTCATTCAGTGCCGACCAGGTGGCCTTCCACAGCTCGTATTCGGTGAGGGAATCCCAGCCCGCCTGCTCGACGAGCGTCTTGTAATCACCCTGGATCACCTCGCCCACAATCCACGCGCCCGGGAAGCGTTCGCGCACCTTCGGCAAAATGTCTTGCCACACGCCGGGCGCCATCGCGTACGCGGCGTCGAGGCGCCAGCCGTCCGCGCCTTTTTCGAGCCAGTAGTTCATCACCTCAGTAATCTCGGCGCGAACTTTAGGATTCTCATGGTTGAGGGTTGCAAGGCCGGTGTGGCCTTCGAAGCAGTGGTAGGAGGGGAGTTCGCCCTCGGTCCAGCCCTCCCAGTTTGGCAGGAGGTAGTCGGAGTGCTCGGAGGGGCCGCCTCGAAGGCCCTGCACGAGCTGGTGGTGGGAGCCAACGTGGTTGAACACGCCGTCTAGGATTACTTTGATGCCGCGCTCGTGGGCGGCCTGGGTGAGGGCTTCGAAGTCTTCGAGTGTGCCGAGGCGCGGGTCGATGCGCCGGTAGTCGATGGTGTCGTACCCGTGCGAGTAGGAGTGGAAGATCGGGCCAAGTAGCAGCCCGTTTGCGCCGATGCGGATCGCGTGGTCGAGCCACGCGGTCAGGTCTTTGAGCGTGCGCTGCGGGGTGTGCGATTTGCCTTCAACCTCGGGGTTCGTTGCGGGCGCGCCGAGCGCTCCGAGTGGGAACACCTGCCAAAGGATCGCGTTTTCAAAACTCATGTTGTCATCATCTCACCTCCTCCTAGCGTTTGAACCCTCCTTAGAGGCCTGCTAAGAAAGAAGAATGCCCGAAGGTCACGTTCTACATCGCCTCGCCCATCGTCTCTCCGGCGACTTCACTGGCGAACCCCTCATCGTCGAATCTCCGCAGGGTCGTTTCGATGCGGGAGCCAAAGTGTTGTCGGGCAGGCAACTTGTTTCTGCCCGCGCGCACGGCAAGCACCTGTTCTTGGAGTTTGAGGAGGGCGCTTTCGTACACATCCACCTTGGCCTGTACGGCAAGTGGAGGTTTTCCGCCCATGAGGGGGAGGCGCCCGCTCCGATCGGCCAGGTGCGCCTGCGTTTAGTGTCTTCCGGCGAGGTTGCGGACCTGTCTGGGCCGAATCGTTGCGCGCTCGTCGATGAGGCGGAAGTTGACGCTGTAATCGCGCGTCTTGGCCCCGACCCGCTGGATCCGAGCGCGGAGGCGAAGGCTGAGTTCGTTCGCCGCGTGAGGGCACGCAAGCGCGACATCGGTGAGCTCGTGATGGATCAGTCGGTGATCGCCGGCCCGGGCAACATTTACCGCGCGGAGGGCTTGTTCCGCGTTGGAATCTCCCCGTTTAGGAAGGGGCAAAACACGTCCGAGGCACGGATCGGCAAGCTTTGGGATGATCTCGAGGTGCTCATGCAAGACGGGGTGAACACGGGGATCATCACGACAGTGGAGGATGAGGACGCGCCTCATCCACCGCTTGAGCTCGACCCCGAGGCGTCGAGGTTCTACGTGTACCACCGCACGGGCAGGCCGTGCCTGAGGTGCGGCGCTACAGTGCTGGAAAAGCTGGTGGCAGGTAGGCGCCTGTTCTGGTGCCCCGTGTGCCAGCGCTAAACGTTAATCTCTTCGAAGCCCAGGTAGTCGTACAGGCGAGCCGCGTCTTTCGCTTCGCGAAGGTCGATCTGCAAACCAATGTCTCGGTAGCCGGCCGCACCCACGCGCTTAGCCGCCTCCCCAATCAAAGCGGTCGCAATGCCTCGCCCGCGAAAATCGGGATGAACCATCAGGTCTACGATGTAGGGGCTTTTATCCGAGTCGTCCCACGGCGTTCCGATAGTCACTAGGATCGCGCCAACAAGGTCACCTTCGTGCCATGCGCCAACGTAGGAGTTGTCGAGGGGTTTACCGAACTCGCCGTTAAACGACATGCGCATTTCGTCTACAGCCTCGTAGAGGACCTCCGCGGTCTCCGGCGAATCGTATGCAACCACGTAGAGGGCTGCGAGGGCCGGGATGTCGTAGCGGGTTAGGGTCGCTAGCTCAATTCCGGCCGGGCGGGAAAGGTTCTTTAGAGCCTTTAACTGGGAATTAAGTGTGAGCTGTGACATATAACTACTCTAGTTTGCTCACGCTGTTTTCGATGGATGAACCGCTATAAAAATGAAAACGCGCATCTAGGTACCACCTAAATGCGCGTATTCTCGAATGTGGATTAGATGTAGAGTGTCGGATCCACAATCAGGTCTGCTTCTCTAGACTGTTTACAAATTGGCTGATTATGGGCGGGGATTCCAACGGCCACGTGTTCGCCTGGAACTTCGCGTACAACCACGGCGTTTGCACCGATTTTTGAGTTGTCGCCAATCTTGATGGGGCCGAGTACTTTCGCGCCCGCACCGATCATCACGTTCGAACCAACGGTTGGGTGGCGCTTGCCTTTAACCATTGCAACACCGCCGAGGGTTACGCCGTGGAAGATCACGACGTCTTCACCCACGCTTGTCGTTTCGCCGATCACTACGCCGGTTCCGTGGTCGATGAACACGCGTCGGCCGATGCGTGCGCCGGGGTGAATGTCGATGCCGGTCCACGACCTGGTGACAGACGAGAGTACCCTCGCCGGAGTTTTCGCGCCCGCATTCCACAGTTTGTGCGCGATGCGGTGCGACCACATGGCGTGCACGCCGGGGTAGGCGAGGGCGACTTCAAGGTTAGACCTCGCGGCGGGGTCTCGCTGACGAGCCGTTTGGAGGTCTTCCTTGAACAGGGAGCGAAGGGGCAGCGGTTTCTTAGTCATGATGCTCTTATGCTAGGTCATCCCACAGAGTCGTGGAAAGGTAACGCTCACCAGTGTCGGGCATGATCGCCACGATGGTTTTGCCCGCAAACTCGGGGCGTTTTGCAAGCTGGAGTGCGGCCCAGAGGTTTGCGCCAGCGGAAATGCCGACGAGCATGCCTTCTTCGCGTGCGGCCCTGCGTGCGGCTGCGAGAGCGTCGAGGGTCGGTACGCGCAACACTTCGTCGATCACGCTCTCGTCGAAGTTGCCCGGCACGAAGTTTGCGCCGATGCCCTGAATGCCGTGCGGGCCAGCCTCACCGCCGGAGAGGAGCGGAGACTCATCCGGCTCAACGGCTACAGCCCAAACGTTCGGGTTGCGCTTCTTAAGAGCGCGCGCGATACCGGAGATTGTGCCGCCCGTTCCAACGCCGGCAACCACGACATCTACCTGGCCGTCCGTGTCTTCCCAAATCTCCGGGCCAGTGGTTTCCTCATGCTGCTTAATGTTCGCGGGGTTCTTGAACTGGGAGGCGAGGATCGAGCCGGGGCGCTCCGCCACGATCTTGTTCGCCGCCTCCAGTGCGCCCGCCATTCCGGCCTTCGGGTCGGTCAGGATCAGTTCGGCACCGAATGCGCGCATGAGCTTCTTGCGCTCCTCACTCATGGATGCGGGCATTGCAATAACTACCTTGTAGCCGCGCGCCGCCCCAACCATTGCAAGGGCAATACCAGTGTTACCCGAAGTCGCCTCAACGATCGTGCCGTCGGGAGTGAGTTCACCGGACGCCTCCGCGGCATCAACGATTGCAACACCAACGCGGTCTTTCACGGAGGAGGCGGGGTTGAAGTACTCGAGTTTTGCGAGCACGTTCGCCCCGTTGCATGCCATGTTGTTAATGCGAACGAGGGGAGTGCGGCCTACGACTTCAGTCACGTTGTTTGCGATGTTTGCCATTTGAAAGTTTTCTCCTTGGATGTACTGCCGTATTCACTTGAGTTTGGGGTGCCCGCGCTTCGGTACCCGGTTAGGTGGGCACCCTACAGACACGCGAGGCAAGTACGGCGGTTTGGCTCTACAGGAAAAACAGCATTCAACATCGTCACAAACCCATGATAGTGGCGCAGTAGCTAGGCTTCTACCTCAATTGTTGTAGGCGATATCTCCCTGGGAGTGACCTCGCCTGCCGTGATTTCGGCAATGAGGCTGTGGAAGTCGGCGCGCATCTCTTCTGCAAGAGCGACGGTGAGTGTTGCGACTTCGCGGTACTGCACGTCTGTGATCTCGTAGCCTCGCGCGCGCAGGTCGGCTTCGATCCTGCCCGCAAATGCGTGAGGAATGTCTAGCTCGAAGCGCAGCACGGGCCTAATTTCGACGATCTGAGCCATTTGTAGCGCGGTGGAAACGGAGGTTGAGTACGCGCGAATGAGGCCTCCGGCGCCGAGGAGGATTCCGCCGAAGTATCGGGTGACGACCGCGGTCACCCCAACCACGCCTTCGCGAAGGAGTACTTCGAGCATGGGTGGGCCGGCGGTTCCGGAGGGCTCACCGTCGTCGCTGGAGTGGCCGATTTCATTGAGTCCTTCGGGTTTTACGACGAACGCGCTGCAGTTGTGGCGGGCGTCGGGGAACTCTTCGCGAATGGAGGCGATGAAGGCGCGCGCCTCTTCTTCGGTGGGAGTGTGCGCGAGCGTGGTGATGAATCTAGAGCGTTGGATTTCGATCTCGTTTCTTACCCACGTGCCAGTTTTGACGCTTCTCATTTGTCCTCCCTCCCAGCTATTGTAAAGAACTGCGGGCTTTGTAGTGTGACCTATTCCCCTGGTGGAGTCGGCCTCATTCTTTGGTGGCTCGCAGTGCCTTTGCTAATATAGGACAGTTGCCACAACGCCTATCACGCGTATCACACCTGTGGTATTGGTGTGCGGGGCTCACTCGTGGCAAAGTGTACTTTGGTAATTGAACGAATCGTTTGAATGTGAAGGAGCGGGCAGGCTATGGCAGTTCCCAAGCGCAAGATGTCCCGGTCGAACACTCGCACTCGCCGTTCGACGTGGAAGGCTGAGCTCCCCGAGCTTCAGACTATCCGTGTGCAGGGCCGCGAAGTCCGAGTACCTCGTAACCTCGTGAAGGCTTACAAGTCCGGCGCGATCCAGATCGAGGACTAGCATTAGCTAGACGACACGACTTAAAAGAAAATGAGCCTGTTTGTCAGGCTCATTTTTTGTACCTATTTTGAGGCAGATTCTGCTGATTTGCTGGGGCTTTGCCCGCTTTTAAAAAATGGCACCCCCGACAGGATTCGAACCTGCGACCAATTGCTTAGAAGGCAACTGCTCTATCCACTGAGCTACGGAGGCTTTTAGGCGATGGCGCCTAAGCACGCCCATTCTAGAATGTTCGGGCGCCTACTCCAAAATGATTAGATGAGGAGTCGGAACAGCTCTGAGTCTAGCGGCACTTGCTCCACGTGTAGGGGAGAGGCCGCCATTCTGCGGCGCAGTGAATGAATGTCGGTGGCTTGCGCGAGGTCGATGCCAACGAGGGCGGGGCCGGTGTCGCGGTTGTTTTTCTTCGTGTATTCGAAGTGGATGATGTCTTGGTCTTCTGCGAGCACGTCGTTTAGGAAGCCGAGGAGCGCACCCGGCTCCTGCGGGAACGTGACGAGGAAGTAGTGGCGCAGGCCCTCGTGGCGCAGGGAGCGTTCCTGCACTTCCGCGTAGCGTGACAGGTCGTTGTTGCCACCCGAAACGATGGCGACAACCGGGCCGTTCGGGATGCGCGGCAAGTACCTGCGGGCGGCTGCGGAGGCAAGCGCGCCGGCCGGCTCGGCAATGATGCCCTCGGAGTGGTAAAGGTCGAGCATTTCAGAACACACTGCGCCTTCGGGCACCACCACCACGTCGTCGAGGTATTTGCGGAGGATCTCAAACGGGATGTCACCAACCCTCCCTACAGCGGTGCCGTCGACGAAGTTGTCTACGGAGTCGAGAGTCACGGGCTTGCCGTTCCTCATCGCCGCCGCGATCGAGGCTGCGCCCTCCGGCTCCACACCGATTACGCGCACGTTCTTGTAGTGTGTCTTGATCCAAAGCGCGATTCCGGCTGCGAGGCCTCCTCCACCCATGGGTACTAGCACGGTGTCGGTGTTTGTTGGGATCTGTTCGCTTAGTTCTACCGCGATGGTGCCCTGCCCGGCGATCGTCATGGGGTCGTCGTAGGGAGGAATGAACACGAGGTTTTCTTCCTGCGACACTTGCATGGCGTGCTCGTTCGCGCGGTCGAAGGAGCCGTCGACGATCACCTGCTCTACCCAGCCGTCGCCGATAGTGGCGATCCGGTCGCGTTTTTGGCGCGGAGTGTTGGAGGGAAGGAAGATTTTGCCGCGGATTTTAAGCAGATTACACGCGTATGCAACGCCTTGAGCGTGGTTGCCAGCAGAAGCTGCGGCAACGCCTCTAGCGGCCTCTTCCTTGGTAAGGGCGGCGATCTTGTTGTAGGCGCCGCGCACCTTGAACGAGCGGCACACCTGAATGTCTTCGCGCTTTAAGTAGACGGGTACCCCAACTTCGCCGCTGAGCCTTGGCGAGTATTCGAGTGGGGTTTTCTTAGCGACGGTCTCTAGCCTCTTCGCCGCCTGGTCAATGTCTTCAGCGCTTACACTCAGTGTCGGTTCCATGCGCCTCATTTTATGAATCTTTTACTGCCTGCGCGGGCGTGTTTCAGATTTTGCAACGCCGGGTTGTTTACTGCCGCGCAAAAGCGACGGATGGTCGTGCGCTTCGAAAATCGGTTCTAAAAATCACTAAAGTAGGGGGTATGAGTAAAAACTATCCGCGTCGCCCACTCGTGTGGATTGACTGTGAAATGACCGGCCTCGACCTAGAAAAGGATGCGCTCGTTGAAGTTGCCGTCGTGATTACCGACGAGCAGTTGCGCGTGGTTGATCCGGGTATCGACATCATTATCAAGCCTTCCGATGAGGCGCTAGAAAACATGGGGGATTTTGTGCGCGACATGCACACGAAGTCTGGCCTTATCGACGAGTTTGAAAATGGTGTGTCGATGGAGGAGGCGCAGCGCACCGTACTTGAGTACGTGAAGCGTTTTGTTCCGCTTCCTCGCCGCGCACTTCTTGCGGGTAACTCGATTGGCACCGACAAGCAGTTTTTGGAACGCGATATGCCCGAGTTGATCGACTACCTGCACTACCGCGTGGTTGACGTGTCTTCGATTAAGGAGCTTGCGAAGCGCTGGTTCCACCGCACATTCGAGGAGGCGCCCGAGAAGCACGGTGGCCACAGGGCTCGCGCGGATATTTTGGAGTCGATTCAGGAGCTGGAGTACTACCGCAGGGTGCTGTTCCCGAAGGGGGAGGGCCCGAGCCGCGACGAGGCGCGCAAGGTTGCCGCTGAGGTGCTGGAGCTTGGAATCCCAAACATCGAATAAGCAAGTACTCGCCGGTGATCAGGTAGTGAGCCGCCAGGGGGCTGGTAGTGAGCTGGAGGCAGCTGCGGCTCATTAACCGGATGTAGCATTGGCCGAACAAAAGTTGGAAAGATTGAAAAGAGGGCGCGGGTGCGCCCTCTTTTCCACATGCACGGGGTTGCCGGCTTCGTCCACAACCTTGCTTGCAGCCGGTTTAGCCGGGTTGAAAGTGCCTCGAATATGAAGTCACCAAAACACTTTGAGAGGACTTCCAATGGCACATACTTTGCGTCGCAGACTCGCCGCGTTTGCAGGTTTGTTTGCGATTTTGCTTCTTGGCTCTCCGATGGCGCAAGCATCACCAGAGCCGTGGCAACTATTAGGGTCGGGGCAGGCGTTCGTAGCTAAGTCCGGCGACCAACTAGGTGTTTGCGCCGGTGACGACCAGCTTCGAAAGGGCGCGCCCTTAACGCCCGCCGACGCCCCGTTTTCAACCTTCAGCGTCGGCTCCGCGGTGGCGCGCAACATGAAAACCTCCATCGGAAATACGGATTTGAAAAACGTGATGGAGGCGGACAAGACCTGGATCGTTGCTGCGCTCTACGACACGCACGCGGCAACCGCTACCAAGGGCAGGCGCCAGGCCGAATCGTTTAGTTGGGCGGTTCAAAGCCAGCTCGCCGCATTTGGGCGTTTCCCGATGGGGAGGCTCTCCGACGATGGGAAGCTCGCCCGGCAAATGATTAGCGACGCCGAGAAGGTAGCCGGCCCCTACCTGCTTGACCTTTGGTCTTCACAAAGTGAGGGCAGGGTTGTAATCGACAACATCGGCGTGAAAGGCCGAGCCGGTTGGATCGCGGGCCTGCCCATTGAAATCACCTTGACTCACCCGCTCACGGGAGAGGTTAAGAAGAACCTCACCTCTGCGTTGGAGCCTCAAAGTGTCGAAGTCGATTTTGAGGCGCCGGGTGAAGTTGAAATCTACGCGGTAGCAAACGGTCTGCCCGCATCGACGATCAAGATTTGGGAGCACCCGAAGCACCAGGATCTGGTAGTCGTTCCGGGTGAAAAGTCGAGCATCGAGGCGCGCGGAAGCATCGAGATTCCCGTCGAAAAGCTTCAGTTAGCGATCGACACGCAGGTAAAAGCGGCAAGCATTCGCGCCGCGGAATCGCCGGTAGACCTCGTGACCGTAAGCGCCGACAAGTGGCCGGTCGGCACGAACGGCAAGCCGGTTTCTCTCGTATTGAGGGCAGAACTTTACGGTCCGATGGAAACGCTACTAGAGCAAACCTCTAACGTGCCTCTCGGTATGAGTCCGATCGCGCACACCCTCTTCACAATCGACCAGGCGGGCACGTTCGAGACCCCTGAACTCGCGCTCGCGGACGAACTGGAGCCGGGCTTCTACACGTGGGTGGTCTCCGCACTCGCGGACGATCAGCAAGGCTCCGCGGAGGGTCTTGAGGCCGCGCGCCTTGAGGCGGACGTGATTTCTGATTTCGCGGTTCCTTCCGAAACCTTCTTCGTTGAGTATCCGCCGCGCGAGGTCCCGCCGGTTGAAACACAGCCGAGCGAGCCGACCACAGTGCCCGAGCTGCCAGACGAGACGGAACCTCCGGTAGAGAGCGAACCCTCCGAAGAGACGCAGCCTCCGAGTGAGCCGGAACCGAGCGAGCCCCCCCCCCCGAGACGCCCCCTCCGAGAGAGCCGCACCCGAGCGAGCCAGAACCGAGCGAGGAGCCGACCAACAAACCAAGCGAGCCGGCACCTTCTACGAGTGAGACGACTCCTCCTCCAACAATCCAACAACTAGCGAAGACAGGTGGCGCGAATCTTTTCGTGCCCGCAATAGCACTGGCCCTCATCGGTAGTGGCCTAATCATTTTCAAAACAGAGCGCAAAGCCTAAAGGAGAAAACAAATGAGTGAATGGGATATCGACACAGTTGTAGGCGATAGCAACACTACGGTTGCAACCGTGGAAGTGCCCGCATCGTCGAAGCTCCGGACCTTCGCGTCCGACGCGGTGAACATTACGGTTAGAGGCCGCCTCGGCTCGGGCGTGGAGCTAAGAACACTGCCGTCAGGATCGCAGGTGGGGCGCACAAGACTCGCCGTTACGCGCAGAGGCCGCGACGATGCGGGCAACTGGCACGACGCCTCAACCACGTGGTACACGGTGAAAATGTGGGGACAACTCGCACACAACGCCCACGACTCCCTCGAAAAAGGTCAGCCAGTGATCGTGACAGGGCGCCTCGACGTTAACGAGTGGGACCAAAACGGAAGCAAGGGCACTGAGCTGCTCATCACCGCGCTCAGCGTCGGCCACGACCTCGGCTACGGTACCAGCGAGTACAGGCGCCCAGACCGGGATGCGTTTGCCCGTTAAATCGGTCAAAAACCGTCGGCCCGCGTTGGATCGGGCCGGCGGTTCACGTACACTAGCCAAGACTGCAAACCACGAAAAGCGTGAAGGTAGTGTCTTGGCAGAATACATTTACCAAATGATCCGCGCGCGCAAGACGCACGGAGACAAAGTTATCCTCGACGACGTGACGATGGCGTTCCTCCCGGGCGCAAAAATCGGTATGGTCGGCCCGAACGGTGCCGGCAAGTCGTCCATCCTGAAAATCATGGCAGGCCTCGACGAGCCGTCCAACGGTGACGCTAGGCTTTCGCCCGGATACACGGTCGGAATCTTGCAGCAGGAGCCCCCGCTAGACGAAGACAAAACTGTGCTCGAAAACGTTCAAATGGGCGTTGCCGACACGGTTCAGAAGCTGGAGCGCTACAACCAAGTGTCTGAAGAAATGGCGAACCCCGACGCTGACTTCGACGCACTGCTGGAGGAGATGGGCACCCTCCAAACCGAGATCGACGCTGTAAACGGTTGGGATCTAGAATCGCAGCTGAACCAGGCGATGGACGCGCTTCGCTGCCCGCCCCCGGAGACTCCGGTGAACGTGCTCTCCGGTGGTGAGCGTCGCCGCGTGGCACTGTGCAGGCTCCTACTCGAACAGCCCGACCTGCTCCTCCTCGACGAGCCTACGAACCACCTCGACGCAGAGTCGGTGCTTTGGCTCGAGCAGCACCTCGCAACCTACCCGGGTGCGGTTATTGCAGTTACGCACGACCGCTACTTCCTCGATCATGTTGCGCAGTGGATCGCTGAGGTTGACCGCGGCCGCCTCTACCCGTACGAGGGTAACTACACCACGTACCTTGAGACGAAGCGTGAGCGCCTCCAGATTCAGGGCAAGAAGGACGCGAAGCTCGCGAAGCGTTTGAAAGACGAACTCGAGTGGGTTCGCACGAACGCTAAGGGCCGTCAGGCAAAGCAGAAGGCACGTCTTGCACGCTACGAGGAGATGGCTGAAGAGGCGGAGCGCACTCGCAAGCTCGACTTTGAAGAGATCCAGATTCCGCCGGGCCCGCGCCTAGGTAACGTCGTCATTGAGGCTAGGGACCTTGAGAAGGGCTTTGGAGACCGCAAACTGATCGACGGCCTATCGTTCTCGCTTCCGCGCAACGGCATCGTCGGCGTTATCGGCCCGAACGGTGTTGGTAAGACGACCCTGTTTAAGACGATCGTCGGTTTGGAGCCGCTCGATGGGGGAGACCTGAAGGTTGGCGAGACCGTGAAGATCTCCTACGTCGACCAGACTCGCGCTGGCATCGACCCGAACAAGACCCTTTGGGAAGTTGTTTCCGACGGCCTCGACTACATTGAGGTTGGCAACGTGGAGGTGCCTTCGCGCGCCTATGTTTCCGCGTTCGGCTTTAAGGGTGCAGACCAGCAGAAGCCCGCGGGTGTGCTCTCCGGTGGTGAGCGCAACCGCCTGAACCTGGCTCTCACTTTGAAGCAAGGCGGCAACCTGTTGCTCCTTGACGAGCCGACTAACGACCTTGACGTCGAGACTCTCGGCTCTCTTGAGAACGCTCTGCTTGAGTTCCCCGGCTGTGCAGTGGTCGTAACCCACGACCGCTGGTTCCTTGACCGCGTGGCAACCCACATTCTCGCGTGGGAGGGCACGGAGGAGAATCCGGCCAAGTGGTACTGGTTCGAGGGTAACTTCGAGGCGTACGAGAAGAACAAGATTGAGCGTCTTGGCCCGGAGGCGGCTCGCCCGCACCGCGTGACGCACAGGCGCCTGAAGCGCGACTAAGTTCAAACAAATAGTTGTGGCCCGGACTTCCATCCGGGCCACAACTATTTAGGCGGTTAAGTTCGGGTTCGCACCCGGCCTTTCAACCCCAGTTTTGGTTAGGCATTCCTGCGGCGAACCGCGAGTAGGGAAGCGCCCATAGCCATGAGAGCCAGAGCGATGCCAGCGCCCGTGTAGGCGTCTACACCGGTCTTGGCAAGCTTGCCCTGAGGCTTCTTTTCAGGAGCCGGAGCCGAAGTGTTGCCTTCCTCGGTCGGCTCGGTCGGGGTGGAGCAGTCGACCTCGTGGGTGAGGCCCTGGTACTCGTCGACGAGAGCATCACCGCGGTCGTCAAAGACCGTGATGGGGAGCGTCAGCTTGCCGTCAGCAGATCCGCAAACCTTAGCGAGCGAGAACTCTGCCGGCTCGTCTAGGTAGCCTGCGCCATCAGCGGTGACGATTGCGTTCTCGTTTTCTGCGTTCGGATCGAACAGGGTGTTGTTCACGTCCGCTAGCACTTCGTGGTCGCCGAGCTTCACCGTGACCTTCTTCGGCGCGTTCTCGTCCTTTTGAGTGAAGGACAGGCCGCGTAGCGCAATCTTGATCTTGGAGTTGGCTCCCGCTAGCTCGTTGGTTGCCGTCACGCCAACGGATGAGACAGCCTCGCGCGGCTCTACGGTCGGGTTGGCTTTCAGGTACTTCTCAATGATTTCGCGGTCAAGGCCTTCAGTAATTTTGAAGGTGCTCGCTACCGACTTTTCCTTGAAGATGTCGAATGAGTCGCCGCCCTGGAGCAAGAACGTTACGGAACCAACGGTGTAAACCTTGTTGTCGTCGATCGGTGCGCCATCAACGGTTACAGTGGTGATGCGTCGGGCATCATCAATTTCGGGATCGTATTTCTTCGAAGGATCGAACGTGTACTGAACGTTGGAGGAGAGTCCGAGCTTTAGTACCGGGCGAGTAGATTTTTCGCCGAGTTTTTTCCACTGCTGTTCGAGTAGCGTCTTGAACTGTGCGCCGGTCATCTTCACGTAGCCAACCTGGTTCGAGAAGGGCGCTAGAGCGAATACGCCGCCAGCGGTAATCTTTCCGTTCTCGGGTACGAGGTCTGCACGCAGACCGCCCGCGTTGATGATGCCGATATCGACCGATTCGCCTTCATTGGGAGAGATACCGTACTTCATCGCGTCAGCGACAAGATCACCAGCCGTAGATTCGACGCCGCGGTTATCGCCCGTAGACGTCACGCCTTCCTTTTGCGTCTCCTGAATACCGCGCATGAACTTGCTGTCGGACTCGATAATGACGCGATTCTTCAAAGGGTCAACATCGGTGATGGCTTTGTTGACGATCTCGTCAACCTCTTCATCCCCGGCGCAATCGGTGACGATCTTGTTTGCGGGGATCAGGATCGTCTCTGCCTCGAGGATTTTCTTGTTGTTCTTGTCGTAGGTCAGCCTAATGTTTGCGAGGTTGTCGGTGAAGCTACCGGACGTGGTAACGGGAATCTCGGTTCCGTCTTTACGCGGTAGCAACTTAGCAACCGGCTTGTGAGTGTCACCGCCCATGAGGCCATCCACGTGCTCCGACATGCGCGGCGCAGAGATCGTGGCGTCGTTGTCGTACAACGCGATTACGATGTCTGCCTCACCGTTGTCCTTTTTGCCGTCCTTCAGCTGGGCAGCGTAGTAGTTTATTTTCTCCGCTGCGTTTTCGAAGCGAAGTCCGTCGAACGTGCCGGGGAATACCTTGGTCGGGGCATCATCTTCGATACCTGCGATGAAACCAATGCGAATGCTCTCGTCTTCCGACACCCAAATCTTGTACGGCTCGAACAGTGTGTCGTTCGTATCCCCAACCATGATGTTCGAAGCGAGGTAGTCGAACTCCACCTTCGTGTAACCACCCGTACCGGCTAGGCGGTGCTGCAGGGCTTCCTGGCCCTTGTCAAACTCGTGGTTACCAATCGCGGAGGCAAAAACGTTTGCTTTGTTTAGTGCGGCGATCGTGGGGTTATCGTCGGCGAGACCCGAAGTAATAGGGGAAGCACCAATATTGTCGCCAAGGAGCGTGAAGACGGAGTTCGGGTTGTTCTTCTCAGCCTCCTTTACATAGCAGGCAACAGCAGAAATACCAGCCTCGGTATATTTCTTCTTGTCTTTGTCATATACCTTCTCGATATGGCCGTGAATGTCGGTCATATTATAAAGGTCTAGGGTAACAATGTCTGGGGTTTTCTCCGATTGGGAGCTTTCATCTTTGGAATCTCCTTCTTCGGAAGTGCCTCCTCCAGATGTTCCTTCCTTGGAAGTGTCGTCATTTGACTTAGCTTCTTCTTTGGCGGAGCCGCTTTCTTTCGGGGATTCTTTTTCGGAAGCGTCTCCTTCGAGCTTTACAGAATCCTCTTTAACTTCTGTTTCTTCAGTTGGTGCCTTGCTGAGCTCGGTGTTCACGTTTTCGGTGGTAGAGCCGGGGTTTTCGTCTACCGGCGTGTCTGCCAGAGCAACTAGCGGCGACACTACTAGCGCGAGCGTAGCTATTGCACCCGCGGCTAGAGCGTGCACGGATCTTTTCATTTAAATCTCCTTTTGGGATCAAACGCGAAAATGCGTTCTATATAGTTTAGTAGCCAAAGGAGCGAAAAGAATAAGTTTATAGTCCCAAAAAGAATGAAGCTTCGCACAAGGGGAACATTTTTTATTTGTCGATCGAACTCGCGCGCCTTGGGAATGCCTTGAACTCGGGCTTTCCAGCGTGTGAACATTATCGGATAACGCGCCGGCTTTGTGCCACCATGAGGTCATGGCAGTGCGTTTATCAACTCGAGGTCAAGTGCCCCCATTTCGGGCAATGGAGATCCTAAAACAGGGCAACCAGCTAGCGGCGCAGGGAAGACAAGTTTACTCCCTGTGCCTAGGTCAGCCCTCCACGCCCGCACCCGCGCCCGTGCTAGATGCCGCGCGAGAAGCACTCGCAACCCAGCAACTCGGATACACCGACTCAAACGGAATCCAGGCCCTGCGAACGCGCATCGCGAAACACTACCTAGAGCAGTATGGCGCCAAAGTGAATCCGGACAACATCGTCATCACCACCGGTTCGTCCGCTGCGTTCACCGCTATTTTCCTAGCCGCATTCGAAGCCGGCGATCTTGTTGCCATGACGCGGCCCGGCTACGCAGCCTACCGAAACACACTGAATGCGCTTGGATGCGAAATTGTCGACATCGACACCGGCCCGCAAACCCGTTGGCAGCCTAGCGTCGATCAACTTGAACAACTGAAAAAGCAGGGGAGAACTCCGGCCGGCCTGATTCTCGCTTCCCCCTCCAACCCCACGGGCACGATCCTCGAGCCTGCAGAACTTGAGGCGATCGCGAAGTGGTGCGACGAAAACGAGTGTCTCCTCATCTCCGATGAGATCTACCACGGCATCACGTACGGGCCCGAATGCGCTACGGTAGCGAGTTACTCCGACCAAAACATCGCGGTTGGCTCATTCTCGAAGTACTACTCCATGACGGGCTGGCGCCTCGGTTGGGCCGTTGTTCCAACCGAACTCGTACACCCCGTAGAACTCCTACTTGGAAACCTGAACCTATCGGCACCCACCCTGTCGCAATTCGCGGCCATCGCCGCATTCGACGCCGAATCAGTCGAACAGCTGGATGCACACGTAGAGCGCTACGCGAAGAATCGCCAGATCGTACTCGAAGGCCTAAGCCAGATTGACTGCAAGCTCGTCGCCCCAGCCGATGGAGCGTTCTACTGCTTCGCCGACGTTTCCCACCTTTGCGAGGACTCGGCCGATTGGGCCGCCGACCTACTCGAAGCCAAGGGAGTTGCGGTTACGCCGGGCATCGACTTCTCACCCAACTCCGTTGAGGGTGACGGCTTAGATCCGGTGCTCGACGGCAAAAACTTCATCCGTATCTCCTTCGCCGGATCAACCGAGGAGGTCACTCGGGGAATGGAGCTACTAGTAGAGTTCGTGCGCAAAAACTAGTCGCTCCCTAGCGCTTCCGTGTGTGCAGGTGCGTGCCTCACGCGTGCCGGAAAGCTAACGCCTCCCGCGCGTGGGTCGTGCAGGAGGCGGAACAAATCCGGGCCACGTCGGCTCGGTTTAGGAAACCGGCGGCGCCTCAAAGCCCCACTTCGAGGTTGCCTCACCGTCCTTTGGCAGGCGAATCATCGCTTCCTGCGCGGCTTCGGCAACCAGAACGCCATCCTCGGTGTAAACGCGAACCGTGCCCATTGCTCGAGCACCTCCGGCAGATGGAGACTCCTGGTCGTAAAGCAGCCACTGGTTGATGTCGAAGTCACGGTGGAACCACATCGCGTGGTCGAGGCTCGCAAGCGCCATGCCGGGAGTCATCCACGAAAGGCCGTGACTGCGAAGCGCAGGCTCCATCATCACCTGGTCAATCACGTAAGAAAGTAGCACGCGCGAAATGAGGGGCGACGCGCCAGTCACCTCCGCGCGCGGCTTCATCCAAAGCTGCTGAGCATTACCCTCATCCGGGGAAGCGTTCACGTATAGGTTCTCCTGCACGTGCCGTACATCGAACGCGGCCGTCTTGCCGAGGAACTTCCCAACCGGGTGGTTTAGCGCGCGGAAGTACTCCAACGCAGAAACGAGCTCGCTCGGCCCCGGCACGTCCGGCATACGCGAATCGTGCTCCAACCCCTCCTGCCGCAGCTGAAAACTAGCCATGAGAGTGAGGATCTCGCGGCCGTCCTGCGTTGCACTCACTTGCCTGGACGTGAACGAGCGGCCGTCGTGGGTTCTACCCACATTGAAGTTCAGCGGCCGGTTTGGGTCACCGCCGCGAAGGAAGTACGCGTGAAGCGAATGAGGAACCCGATCGTCGCCCTCCACAGTGGATGAGGCGGCAAGGAGCGCCTGGGCAAGCACTTGACCGCCGTACACTCGGTTCATCTGCGGCAGGGAGTCCGCCTGAAAACGGTCGCGGTCGCCTCCTCGAAGCTGCAAAACACGCAGAACTGAGGCGAGAGGCTCGCTCGAAATGGTTGGAACTTCGATCGGTTTTGTCATGTTCACTATTGTTTCTCGAAACTCATTTCCGCGCATGTCGTTCGTTTCGATCTGCCGCAAACTTTATTTCTTCCGATCTGAGGTCTATTATGTGAAGCGGATTACATTTAATGAGGGGATAGCTGTGTCTGCTGCAGAAAAACTCGTTCAAGGCCTCGGGGGACCCGAAAATATTGAGGACCTCGAGTCTTGCATCGTGCGTATTCGAGCAATTATCTCCGACCCACTCCAAGTCGATGAGGCGGTCATCCGCGAAACGAATCCGATAGCAGTAGTGTCTTCAGGCCGGTACGTGCAGATAATTGTCGGCCCCGCATCGGACGACTTGGTTGAAGAAATGCAGCAAGTGCTAGAAGGTGCCAAAGTTCACCCCTAACTCGTGCCTGTTGGGTCGCAAAGTGTTTTGAGATGGGTAACATACAGACTAGAATTTCTTCGATAAACCCATCGCATTCGGAGAGGCAATGACGCAACCTAGCTTTGACCCTGACAATTTTGCCCGTCTGCAACACCTGGCGCAGCTTAACGGAGTTTCAACGAGTTTTTGGGATTGGCACGGCAATTTAAAGGACGTGAGTTCCGAAACCCTCATTTGTGCTCTAAAAGCTCTCGGTGTCGGCATTTCGGACGCTCCCACGGCTGACGAACTTGAAGTTTGCATTCGCGGGAATGAGGACGAAAAGTGGCTTGCGGTACTGCCCCCAACAACGATCAAGCGCCACGGCGACTGGAACCAGGTGCTCGTGCACGTTCCAGACGGCGAGTCGGTGATCGTTGAAGCGATTTTTGAGGACGGCTCTAGCCGATTCTTGAACCAGGTGGATAACTGGGATGCTCCTCGCGAAGTGAACGGGGAGCTTCGCGGCCGCGCAGCGTTCGCCCTCGAGCAGGATTTCCCGATGGGCTACCACCAGCTGCGCGCAACGGTAGGCAATGGGGAAGTGCACGAAGCACACCTGATTGTGGTGCCGCACGCGCTGGATGTAGACGCGAAGGTTTCCGGCCAGAAGTGGGGGATTTCGAGCCAGCTGTACTCTGTGCGATCCGAGCACTGCTGGGGCATGGGCGATACCGATGTTCTGGCCGGTCTGAACCGTAGGTTCGGTGAGCTCGGCGCAGACTTCCACCTGATCAACCCGCTCCACGCGTCCGCTCCCACCGTGCCGATCGAGCCGTCCCCCTACCTGCCTGTAACTCGCCAGTTCATCTCTCCGATTTACATCGCGCCAAGGCTCATCCCTGAGTTTGAAACAATGAACGAGGCTGGCCGCTCCTACGTGATGGACCTTTTCAAAGCCGCGTGTACGGAAGACTCCGACCACATGGGTCTCGTCGACCGAGACACCTCCTGGAGCGCAAAGATCCAGGCACTGTGGGAGATCTTCCGCGAAGGCCGCAGCGCGGAGCGCGAAGCAGAGTTCGCAAACTTCATCGCGAAGGGCGGTGTGGCGCTACAGAAGTTCGGCATTTGGTCCGCACTCGTCGAACACTTTGGCCTGGACTTCCCCGAGGAGTTCGCCGACTCGGATTCACTCGCGGTGATTCAGTTCGCCGAGAACAACGACAAGCACGTGCGCTTCCACATGTGGATGCAGTGGATTGTTGCCCAGCAGCTCGATGAGGCGCAGGCTGCGGCACTCGATGGCGGCATGGATATTGGCATCATGTCGGACCTCGCCGTCGGTGTTCACCCGCTCGGCTCCGAAATCTGGTCTTCCCCCGAACTGTTCGCCACCGGCATGACGGTTGGTGCGCCGCCGGACATGTACTCTCAGCTCGGCCAGGATTGGTCGCAGCCGCCGTGGAGCCCGCGCGCACTCGCCGAGTCGGGCTACATGCCGCTTCGCCACATGATTCGCGCAGCCGCCCGCTTCTCGGGTGCGATCCGCATCGACCACATTCTCGGCCTGTTCCGCCTGTGGTGGATCCCGAAGGGCAAGACCGCGAACTTCGGCACGTACGTGAACTACGATCACGAGGCGATGGTCGGCATCCTCCTCCTTGAGGCGATGCGCAACGACTCCATCGTGATTGGTGAGGATTTGGGCACGGTCGAGCCCTGGGTTCGCGGTTACCTGAACGAGCGCGGCGTGCTTGGCACCTCGATTCTGTGGTTCGAACGTGAAGGCGATGGCTCACCGCTGCGCCCCGAGAACTACCGCCGCGACGTGCTCGCCGCTGTGAACACACACGACCTGCCACCCACCGCCGGCTACCTTGACGGTATCCAAACGTCGATTCGTGAGGAGCTCGGCCTCCTCGTGGAGCCTGTGGAGCAGGTTCGCGCAGCTGACCGTGCTGAGTTGGAGATGTTTACCGCGCGCATGATCGAGTACGGCCTGCTAGACGAGGAGCACAGGTACGAGGAGCAGCCGCTCATCGACGCACTGTACCGCTACATTGCGATGACGCCTTCGCGTCTACTAGCGGTGTCGCTCGTCGATATTGTGCGTGAGCGCAGGCCGCAGAACTTCCCTGGCACCAGCTCGGAATACCCGAACTGGCAGATTCCCCTCGGTGACGAGACGGGTAAGGAAGTTACCTTCGAGCAGATGACTCCCGAGTCGCTTGCAAGGTTCGCAAGCGTAATGAACAAGGCCGTGAAATAGTCGCAGGCTAGTCGTTAGAAACAGTTTTGGGGAGCGCCGCGGCGCTCCCCAAAACTATATTCAAATGCTTGAGCGGGTATTTGCGTCTCTACCTAGCTGACCGCAGGATCCGTGCGTGCTACGAACCTGTTCGGGCTGTTCAACTAGATAGGGGCCGACGCAGATACCGTTTAACTCGGCGAACTTACCGTGTACAGCAGGCTTTCACGCGAGATGCCGTTACCCGGCGAGGAGTGGAATACGAGAAGGTCGCGCGGCAAGTCGCACGCGATTACCGACACTGAAGTAGATAGGCCGTGTTCTTTAGCTACCGCGGAATCCCAACGAACAATGGGCTCGCCGCGCTTAACCGTGTCGCCTTCGGACTTCAAAACCTCAAAGCCGTTACCGCGAAGTTTGATCGTGTCAATACCGAGGTGTACGAGGATTCCGATACCGGACCTTGTGAACACGATGAACGCGTGCGGGTGAACTTTAAGCAGTTTGCCATCAACCGGGGCAACTACATCGTGCCAGCGCTCCTCAACGGGGGCTACGGCTACGCCTGCGCCAACAATTTCTTGGGCGAGTACGGGGTCGTCAACGTTTGCGAGGGCAAGAGTTGTGCCGCTAAGTGGGGAGTGAACTTCAAGCATTACGCCAGCTGCCCGACTTCGTCCGCGATCTCGTCGGCCTCGGGGCCAACTACTACCTGGATGACTCGACCAACTTTAACAACGCCAAATGCTCCCGCTTGCTTCAAAGCAGCATCGTCAATCTTTTCTGCGTCCCGAACCTCCACGCGCAGTCGCGTAATGCATGACTCGAAGGACTCAATGTTTTCTTTGCCTCCAAGACCGGCCACAATTTCATCTGCGCGAGTCATCTTCTGGTCGCTCATTCTTACTCCTACGCTTTAAAGACAGATACTTAAAGGATACTACCCAGGCGCCTAATCACGCGGTGAAACTACTGGCCTGCCACCCATTTGAGTAGCAGGCCAGCGAAGTGTTTTCGAGGAGTTTTAGCTGAGCGCCTGGATCGCGATCACGCGTTCTGCCTCGGAGACGCCTTCAGAAATCAAGCGAACAAGGCCTGCCGGGGCATCCTCGTGATCCTGCAACCACTTCTTACCAACGGCGACAACGTCGGTGTCGGCAAGAGCGCCAGGAAGTGGCCTCGGGAAGCCCAGAATGACGATCGCCTGAGCGGTGTGCGAAGTGTTGTCTTCCCAGATAGAAAGGAGCGAGTCGAAGAACTTCTGCACGTTTCCGGCGTACATTTCCGGCTTGAGTGCCGAGCCCGTCCAGTAGCCGCGTCCAACGGCGACACGCACGTCGTTCGACAGGCTCGGGTCGAATACGAGGCTTTCAAAGGCTGCGTCCTTAACCGCCTGATCAGCCTTGGAAGCACGCACCTCCGTGGCCATCTGCTCGCCCGTCATGGTGGAGTCTTCGCGAAGCATAGCCTCAATCTCTGGCTCGCCTGCAAGGCCGCCGGCAACGGAAGCCTTCAGCATTTCCCACTTCAGTTCGAAGTCTAGATTCAGGCCCATGAGGGTATCTTCGCCGGTGCGCAGGCGCTCAATCGCTGCGTGCTGCTCCGCGTTAGTTGCGCGGCGTGCGGCGGCGAATGCGAGCACGCGCTGCTGGTCGGTTTCTGCGGTGGCCGCGCGAAGCATCAGGAGGATACGGTCGGCCACGTACTCCATCAGCTCGCCGCGCTTCTCTATCGACGTGTAGCGCGAGACCGCGAGGTCTAGCTGGCCTAGCCAAAGCTCCATCATCGTGATGTCAGTTTCGGTTGGGATCGCCGCAATCACAAGGTTAGCGAAGGCCTCTGCCTGCATTTGAGCGTCGCGAACCATATCCCACGCAGACGCGAGGATGATCGAACGGGTTAGCGACTCGGGGAACTTGTCGATGTTCTCAATCGCGAAGGCAAGCGACTCTTCGTCCATGCGAATCTTCGCGTAGGCAAGGTCGCCATCGTTTACGAGGATGAGGGCGGGGCGCTTGATCCCGGCCGCGCTCTCAACGACGGTGCGAGCACCATCAACGTCGAGTTCTTCGTGGAACGTGCGCTCAACCTTGTCGCCTACGAGGTCGTAGCCGGCTACCGCGAGGCGGTGCGGGCGAAGCGAAGATCCCGGGGTGAACGACTCCTGCACGACGGCAAGCTCCGCGAGGGTTCCATCCTCATTCACCTCGAAGTCGGGGCGAAGAAGCGTTACACCCGCCTCCTCGAGCCAAACCTTCGACCATGCTGTGAGGTCGCGGCCAGACGCCGCCTCAAGCTCGTTCATGAGGTCGGGGAGCGTAGTGTTTTGCCACTCGTGCTTAGCGAAGTATTCGCCGAGTGCCTTGAAGAAGTTGTCGCGACCCACGTACGACACGAGCTGGCGGAGCACCGCCGCACCCTTCGCGTAAGTGATGCCGTCGAAGTTAACCTCAACGTCCTCAAGGTCGCGGATCGGAGCAACGATCGGGTGGGTGGTAGGCATCTGATCTTGACGCATACCCCAATCCTTGCGAGCCATGAAGCCCGTCCACGCGCTCTTCCACTCCTCCGTGCCCTCAGCGAGGCACAGGTGCGACATGAACTCAGCAAACGACTCGTTCAGCCACAGGTCGTTCCACCAGCGCATGGTCACAAGGTCGCCAAACCACATGTGTGCAAGCTCGTGCAGGATCGTGTTTGCAAGCCCCTCAAGCTCGGAGGCGGTTGGCTTGGAGCGGAAAATGTACTGGTCGCGGAACGTCACGCAACCAGCGTTTTCCATTGCGCCCGCATTGTATTCGGGTACGAAAATCTGGTCGTACTTGCGGAACGGGTAGGGGCGGCCGTACTCCTTTTCGAAGAATGCGAAGCCCTTGCGGGTAACGTCCATGACCCAGTCGGCGTCAAGGTACTGCTCGAGCGACTGACGGCAGTAAACGCCGAGCGGAATTTCGCGGCCGTCCGTGGAAGTGAGGGAGCCCGTCTTACCAACGTAGGGGCCGGCAACGATCGCGGTGATGTAGGAGGAGATCTGCTCGGTCGAAGTGAAATCCCAACGCTTCAGGCCATCAACATCGGTGGGCGTTGGCGTGGGGGAGTTGGAGAAAACAACCCAGTCGGCCGGCGTGATCACGTGGAACGTGAACTGTGCTTTCATGTCCGGCTGCTCGAATACGGCGAACACGCGGCGGGAGTCGGGTACCTCGAACTGGGAGTAGCAGTAAGACTTACCGTCGGCCGGGTCGGTGAAGCGGTGTAGGCCCTCACCGGTGTGCATGTAGCGGCACTTTGCAATAACAGTGACTCGGTTGCGCTCTTGCAGACCGTCAAGGTGAACCCGCGAGTCGTGGAAGGCTGATACGTCGCGCTGCTCGCCGTTCACCTCAATCGAGTAAACCTCGTCGGCAATAAGGTCAAGGAAGGTGGACGCGCCCTCGTGAGCGTCGAAGTCTACCGTGGACTTCGAGGTGAAAGTCTCCTCACCCTCAGCCAGATTCAACTCTACGTCGTAGTTATAAACGGTCGCGATAGCGGAACGTGCTTCTGCCTCATCGCGCGTCAAGTTTTGGCCTGGCATATTTTCTCCTATTTAAATTGCAAAGCCCCAAAGGGTGTTTTGCCTGGAAACTGCATGTGTCAGAAGTAATTCTTACACTCTTTTAGTATATTTTCCCCGCGATGCGCGCAAAAATCGGCACATCGCGGGGAGATAGTTCGTTCCTCTTTGCTCAATCACCACCTGGCAGTGGAGCATTGATTAAGAGGCGATCTGCTACCAGATCTCGACGCGCTGGTCTTCGTCCATCCACATGCCGTCTCCTGGCTTCGTGCCAAACGTTTCGTGGAAGGCGTCAACGTTTCTAAGCACGCCGTTGCAACGGAACTCTGCGGGGGAGTGCGGGTCGATTGCGAGCAACTGGATTGCCCACTCGTCGCGCACCTTAGAACGCCAGATTCGCGCCCACGAGTAGAAGAACTGCTTCGCAGCCGACAGGCCGTCGCGCTCCTCATCGTCCAGGATGCGGCCCGACTCCTCGAGGGCAATCTGGTAGGCCTTCCAAGCGATACCAATGCCTCCAAGGTCGCCAATGTTCTCACCAATCGTGAGCTTGCCGTTCACCTTGTGGGAGTCTTCAAGCTGTGCGGGGGAGAACTCATCGTACTGGGCGATCAGGTTCGACGTGCGAGCCTCGAACGCCTCACGGTCGGCGTCGGTCCACCAGTTGTTTAGCTTGCCAGCACCGTCGTAGTGGGAGCCCTGATCGTCAAAACCGTGACCAATCTCGTGGCCAATAACCGCGCCAATACCGCCGTAGTTGATCGCGTCGGTCTCACGCGGGTCGAAGAATGGGCTTTGCAAGATAGCTGCGGGGAACACGATCTCGTTCATCGTCGGATGGTAGTAGGCGTTCACCGTCTGGGGCGTCATGAACCATTCCTTCTTGTTCACCGGGCCAGAAAGCTTACGCGCCTCCTCTTTGGCCATGAACTTCGAAACGCGGCGAACCGAATCGACGAGACCCTCACCCGGCTCCAACGTGGAGTAGTCTTTCCACTCATCCGGGTAGCCGATCTTCGGCGTGAAACCAGCAAGCTTTTCAAGAGCGCGCTCGCGGGTTTCCTCACTCATCCACTCCAGCTTGGAGATGGAGCGCTTGTACGCCTCCAGCAGGTTGGAGACGAGCTGGTTCATCTGCTCCTTGTATTCGGGCGGGAAGTGCTTAGCCACGTACTTCTTACCAAGCGCCTCACCCATCGCGCCTTCAACGAACGAGACGCCGCGCTTCCACCTGGGGCGCTGCTCGGTCGCACCCGTGAGGAGGCGCGAGAATTCGAAGCCGTTGTCGACGAGTGCCTTCGTCATGTATCGTCCGCGCGCCTGAATGACCTGGGAGTATGCCCACTTCTTCAAAAGCTCCAGGTCGGCTTCGTTCCAGAACTTTGGAATGTCGTCGACGAAGGAGGGCTGGCGAACGTTCATCGGGGTTGCCGGATCCGCCGGTAGGCCGATTGCGTCCCACCAGAGCTTCCACGGGTAGCCTTCGCGGCCTTCGAGGAACTCGCCGAACGTGGTTGGGTTGTTGCCCTTGACCGCGTCGCGGGTTTGGACGTTGTCCCAGTGGAATGACGCCACCTTCGTTTCGAACTCGAGTACTTCGGAGCCGAAGTTTTCGCCCATCTTCGAAGCCCAGTCGGCGAACTGGGGATCGGCGCCAATGATGTCGCGAGCGTTGTCGAGGTACTTCGCGAAAGCCTCGCGAACGTGCGCGTACTGGTCTTCGCGGTAGTAGGCCTCGTCGTCGAGCGAAATGCCGCCCTGGTATGCGAACAGCGTGTACTTGTTCGGATCGTTCATGTCGGCGTCCACACCAACGTGGAGGATACCGCCAACACCGAGTGCGCCGAGCGTGCCGAGTGCGACCGCAAGCTCGTCGTGAGTGGTAGCGCCGTCGATCAGTTCAAAGTCGGGTAGGAGGGGAGCAACGCCAGCAGCTTCAACTGCCTCCTCGTCCATGAACTGCGCGTAGAAGGTTGCGAGCTTCTTCTCTTCAATGTCGTCGCTCGCGGCGTCTAGTTCTTCGACGATCACGCGAATGTCGGCTTCGGCCTCGTCGCGGAGCTTGTGGAAAGCACCGTCGCCGGAACGGTCGGAGGGAATCTCGTGGGTCTTCAGCCAGGTTCCGTTTGCGTGGCGGAAGAAGTCTTCGGTCGGTTCGATTGCCTGATCCATGATTTTCGGATCGGCAACTGGAGTTAGATTTTCTTTCATACGTCCAACTTTAACTAATACCGTGGACACTGAAAGTCGCAGGCAACCGTTTTAGCTAAAAGAAAACCCGTTAGTTTGTTGGTGGTGCAAGGCGTGACGCTTTTGGCCCCGGAACGAAGCTTCGACTCTACTTAGGTACCCGGAGCCGCGTTCTTCCGTATAGAACTATCTGGTCAGCCGAGTTTCGGTGTGCCAAGTCGGCGACTTTTTCGCCATCCGCACCCAGTACGAAATCAATATCTGACACTGTTTGACCGTTACCATCGCTTACTCGCAGGTGCACGAGCACGACGTTTTCGCTCGGGTCGAATGGGTCCGTAACGTGGCTCGCCCTCATTTGAAGTGTGAGGTTTGCGGGCAGTGAGGAGGCCTCGAACCTGTTCACCTCGATACCGCGGCTTAGCCCGGTGGCAAGGCGTTGCACTTCTCTCCACTCGTCGTTGCTCATAGCTATCTCAAAGACTTGTGGAATGGGCGTATGGATAACTACGCGGTTGCGGCTGAGTGTGACCGCGGATTTCGCCGCTGAGACGTACTCGAAGCCGTTTGAAGGGGTGCTCCAAAACGCCTCTTCAACGGGTGCGTTTTCGAAAGCGTGGCGCAAATCAGAGAGCTCCTGGGTCGTTACTGGGATACCGATGTTCTCTCTAACCGGCTCTGTCTGGCCCGCGAGGAAGTCGAAATATAGGAACAGTTGCCCACAGCCAGGGCATGTTTTGAGGGTTATCTCGGATTGGACGGCCTCAAGAAGGTAGGTGCTCACGTGTGAGGGTTCGGGGCAAACGTGCGTGGTGTCTGCGACGGTTAAGCTTGTTTGCTGGAGTTGTCCGCGCCTCATCCACGTCTCGAGCGTTTGAGAAAAGGCTGAAATTTCCTGTGAACTGAGGCCACCTGATTCTCGCAACGAAACTCCGTTGCTTGAGACATATTCGAGGCTTACGTGGCTTGGAAAATGTGCGCCCTGTAGGCGAGGAATGAGGTGGAAGCGAACCTGCGCCTTGGAGTAGCCGTTCATATCAGCTAATTAAAGTCCAACTGGAGCCAAGTCCGCCGGTGATTACTGAGGTAATACTTTGTTTTTGTTGCTATGCGTTTGCCGCGAGACACACGCGGACATATGTCTTGAGACATCCCGGCCGGGAGCGCGAATGATGTCGTGAGACACCGCCTCCTGGGGAATAAAAAATCTCGGGACATAGACTGAACTATGTCCCGAGACATCACATGGTCGGGGTGGCGGGACTTGAACCCACGGCCTTCCGCTCCCAAAGCGGACGCGCTACCAAACTGCGCCACACCCCGTGACCTTGATAATCATAGCCGCAAAGGGCACTCATTTCACAACTCGACAAGTTTGCTGTAGTATTCATTTTTGTCGAAGCGGCGACCGTCGTTTTTGACTTAGCGAGTGTAGCTCAATGGTAGAGCCTCTGCCTTCCAAGCAGATGGTGCGGGTTCGATTCCCGTCACTCGCTCTTTTTGTATCCAACAACGGTTTTCCTCAACATTTCGCCGTTAAGAAGCCACAGCCCTTGCCTCCACGTACAACTCGGGCGGCAGAGCATGATCCAACTTCCAAGTAATCTGCATCGGCTCCGACCCAGTCGTCTCCACAAAATGCGCGGGCCCAGCAAACGTGTACGCAGCGCCCTCACCAAACGCATCCTTCTTATGCTCCCTAATAAACAGGGCAATATTTGACGGATTCTCGCTCTTCCCCTGGTAACGCATGCCCGCTTTCGACTCAGGAGTCGTGGTCGACTGTGACTCCCAATGAAACAGGGTAGGAGTAAGCGCGAAATCACGGTACAGCGTATTTGGAGAAAAATCAGCCTCCGACTTCACGAGCGTCACCAGCAGAGCATCCGTATTCGTGCGCCTACAGTACTTCACGCCCTCACGCATGTGACCCGGCACCTGATCTTCAAACTCGAAACCCTGACCCAAGCCCGCAAGCAACTCCTCGCGACTGTACTTCGCACCAACCATTAGAGGCGTAAGCGACAATTCGCCTGCCGGCACCTCATACAATCTCTTCGACCTACTACTCGCCGCCTCGAACATTTGCGAAAGCTCGTCAACCAGACCCGGCGTGGAGCGCAAAACCTGAAGTGCGAAATCAATCGACTCAAACCGTTTCCCGTCACGCTCACCCTTTGGCCAAAACGAGTACATAAGCATGTGCGCGAAGTATTTTTCGCGCATCGACAGCGCCTCGTAACGCAGTTGAGGAGTAGACAGCAGGTGCAAGTACGTTTCAATCCGCTCCCTGTCAGTCACGTGAGCGATCGAGCGAAGCCTCGCGCGAACGTCCTCAAAACCATCACCCTCCACGTCACTCCCGGTAGACGCCCAGTGGCGAAGCCTGCGCCACGAAACAGGTTTGTCGGCAAACTTAGAGCGATTGTAAATATCGGCAAGCTCACGCTGCGCATCACTCAGGTAGTCGCTCAACTGGTAGCCTTCAATGTCTTTCACACCCGCCAGGAGAGCCGTGTTCCTGATTTCACCGGGCAGCTTAGACGTGGTGATCCGCAGATTGTTCCTAATCGAGCGGAGCACAATCTCGCGAGGCTTCTCCTCCAAAATGATCTGGGAACCTGCAGGCAGGTGACTAAACCCAGACTCAACAGCATCCGCGAGCTTGTTTCGAGGCTTTCCCGTGAGTGCTTGAAGTTTCAGGTCGAAACGAAACTCCTTGTTCTGGTTACCAACGAAGTCCAGCACAGTGAGCACAGTCTTGTTTTTCGACAGGCGCAGGCCGCGGCCAAGCTGTTGCAGGAAGATCGTGGAAGACTGCGTTGGCCGCAACATAAGCACCGTGTCAATGTCGGGCACGTCCACGCCCTCATTGAAAATATCGACCGAACAAATGATTTGGATCTCTCCGTCTGCAAGAGCGCGAAGCGCCTCATCGCGAGGCATCGAAGATTCGCGGGACGTCACGTATTCGGCTTTGAAACCAAACTTCTTAAACGACTCCGACATGTATCGCGCGTGCTTAATATCGACGCAGAAGCACAGGGCACGCATGTTCGACATGTCGAGAATCTTGTCTCGCATCGCCTCCACGATCATTCGCACGCGCGCATCATTGCCCGTGAGAACGTTTGAAAGTTCGCTCGTTACGTAATCGCCGCCCTTCATTTTCACGTTTGAAAGGTCGGTGCCATCGAAGTTCACGAAGTAGTGGAAGGGGGAGAGCAGGCCCTCTTCCAGTGCGTCCCACAGCCGAATCTCACTTGCGATGCGGCCGTCGAAAAACTCTAGGGCAACGTTTACGCCGTCACCGCGCTCGGGGGTTGCGGTTAGACCCACGAGCTCTCTTGGCTGGAAGTGGCCCAGGAGACGGCGGTAGCTAGACGCTTGTGCGTGGTGGAACTCATCGACTATTACGATGTCGAAAAAGTCGCTCGGCAGGTCTTGTAGCACCTTTGCGTGCAGGGACTGGATTGAGGCGAACGCGAGGTTATCGAACGCGCTAAAAGACGTTTCGTCTAGGTCGCGCAGGGAATATCCGGCGGACGTGGACCACGTGATTCTGGGCGACTTCACGACGTCTCGGAACGTCTGCATCGACTGGTTCAAGATTTCGTCGCGGTGTGCCACGAAAAGTGTGCGCGGAAGCCTCCCAAGCTCGCTAGCCATTTGCTCGCGCAATGCCTTGTAGTCGAGCGCGGCCACGACGGTCTTACCGGTACCCGTCGCGGCAACCACCAGGTTTTCATGGTGGCCCTGGGAGCGCTCGTACGCGATCTCGTCGAGCATGAGCTGCTGGTAGGGGTACGGCCGGATGTCGAGTGCGGTGAAGTCGAAGTGCAGCACCGACTTTTTGCCAAAACCGCGGGCATCTTCGAGAGCAGCGTCGAGGCGCGCGGCGTCTTTATCGGGGTCGTATGTCTCGAAAGCGGGGGAGGCCCAGTACGACTCAAACGTCTTTTCAAACTTTTCAAAAACTGCCGGCGTGTTGTTTTTCGCGAGGCGAACATTCCACTCCAACCCATCTTCCATAGCTGCAGCCGAAAGGTTGGATGAGCCGACAAACGCCGTGTGAAAACCCGTGTTTCGGTGAATCAGCCAGGCTTTTGCGTGCAGGCGCGTGGAGCGAGTGTTGTAGTTGACCTTGATCTGCGCGCCATACTCGCGCACGAGCCGGTCGAGCGCCTCCCGGTTCGTCGCACCCGTGTAGGTGGTGGTGATAATGCGAATGGGCACACCGCGCGCCTTCAAGTCGGCAAGCTCCTTCGTGATCGTGCGAATGCCCGTCCACTTAATAAAAGCGATGAGGGCGTCGACGCGATCGGCTGAAGGAAACTCTTTTGCAAGCTCGGCCTGAATAGAGGGGTCGTGCTCGGCGTTCGTAAGCAAAGCCGCATCATTTAGCGGGGTTTCGGGGCGCTGCAGGTTCGCCGCGCGCTCGCTTCTCTTAATCTCGGTGAGAAGCTGCGCCTCATTACTTTGCAGGAGGAGTGGCCTGCCCGAATGCGTGACACCATCATGCTCGTTTAGGATCTCGAGGATCTGATCGGTGAGCTCGAACCTATCCGTCTTCTTACTGCGCGAAAGCGAACGCTCGAGGCGTAGCGCCACGTACCTGGAGATCACGTAGGGGAAGTCTGCGTTGTCAACAGCTTGGCGCACGGCCCGCTCACCGTACTTTTCGAGGGCAGACTGCAAGCCTGCATCAATAATGGTCTCGTACAACCCCGGTACGAGAGGCAAAAACTCCTCCATCATTCCCTCCCCGTTGAAGACCCACCCCTTGCGGGCCACGTGCCTATGAGCGGCTCTGGTGCACCTCACGAATCTTTGCGACCACGCGAGCGAACGTCTTTTCGTCGACGCGTCCGCCCTCCCTGCGCATCGATCCGCGCGGAATCACAAGGAGGCGGTCGAGCCTCACTTCGGAGCGGCGCCCCTCGCGATCCCACGAACCGGTGCCAATGTCGAGCCACGCCCTCCCAAAGTTGTCTTCGGCGAGGAAACCATCCGTGCGATCGCGGCTCGTCATCTGCGCGGCAAACACTCCCGAACTCGTCTCAGCAAGCACAAGCACCGGGCGGTCTTTGCCCTGCGACGGGTCATCTTCGAAAGGCACCCACGTCCACACCACTTCACCGGGGTCAGCCCGATGATTCTGCTGCGGCGAATAGCTAAACGCCGGCAGGGCAGCGCCGCGCGGCATGTAATACGCGTCAGCACTTTCAAAGTGAGCTGAGGGCTCCTCATAGTCAAAACGCGGCTTTGAAGGGCGAGGCTTACCCCGCGATGCGTGAGGCTTAGGCTGCGAATTGCCGTTGCGGCCCTGCGAAGAGCCCGGCCTGCCCGTAGGCCTGCTCGCGCCGCCTCCAAGCAGGTTGTCAAGCTGGTCTCTCACAGCCCTACGAGCCTGCCTCTTAACCTCCGTTTTTGCAGTACGCATGAGCGAACTTGCGATGCGTCCAAAAATCCCCTGCGCCATCATCTTCCCTTCAAGCAAAGTCACAATCAGAGTAGCGGACGCCCGACCAATCGGCTGCTCCTCAAGGCCACGAGTTAGAATCAGCGGCTTCAGTCGGTACACTTGCCACCGTGACTGAACTATTTCCCGGCATCCGCCGCCGCAAGCGCCCAGAAGTACTAGCACCGGCCGGCAACCTCAACACCTTGAAAACGGCATTCGATTTCGGTGCCGACGCCGTCTACTTTGGCGGCAAACAATTCGGAATGCGTTCAGCACCCAAAAACTTCTCAATGGAAGACATCGAGGAGGCGGTCGCCTACGCCCACGAGCGCGGCGGGCGAGTATTCGTAACCGCAAACATCCTGCCTTCCTCCGATGAAGTGAAGGCCATGAACGAATACATGGGCCAGCTCGGAGACATCGGCGTGGACGCCCTAATCGTCACCGATATCGGCGTGCTCATGGCGGCACGCGAGGTCGCGCCAAACACCGAAATCCACGTCTCAACCCAGGCGGGCGTCACAAACTATCAGGCGGCGAACGCGCTCGCCGCACTAGGCGCAAGCCGCGTAGTACTCGCCCGCGAGCTCTCCCTCCAAGATATTCGCGAGCTTCGGGCACACACCAACCCCGACCTCGAGATTGAAGCGTTCGTACACGGCTCCATGTGCATGGCGTTTTCGGGGCGCTGCCTCATCTCGCAACACACGACGGGCCGCGACGCCAACCACGGTGACTGCGCGCAGTCGTGCCGCTACAAGTACCACGTCGTCGAAGAACGTAGGCCCGGCGAGTTCATTCCCGTTGAAATCACCGACCAGGGCACGTTCCTGTTCAACTCCAACGACATGAACACGATCGCGCACATCGACGACATTCTCGACGCCGGCGTCACCTCACTCAAAATTGAAGGCCGCGCGAAGAGTGCCTACTATGTTGCGGCAATGACGAACGCGTACAAAACCGCGGTCGGGGAGTACCTCGTGCAGCGCGGTTTTGAGGACGAGCAGGGCAACCAGCTCGCCACGTTCCACGACCAGGTGCACTTGCCGGAAGATCCAAGGCCCGCCACGCCCGTCACGTTCTCCCCGTGGCTCCTCGAGGAGCCGAACAAGGTCACGCACCGCACGTACTCAACGGGCTTTTACTACCCCGAGTCGCCGGCGAGCGAAGACGTAAGCCGCGGAGGCTACATCAACACTTGGGTGCTAGGCGGCCTCGTCACGGGTTATGACCCGCAGACGCGCAGGCTCGAGTTGCATTCGAAGAACAAGCTCGCTCCGGGCAAAGAAATGGAAATCCTGTTCCCCGGTGAGCCACCGATCAAAATGGAGGTGCCAAGCGAGGGCCTACAAGACGCGCAGGGGCGCCCCGTGGAAGAGATCAACCATCCGGCGAGAACCTACTCAATGCCTTGCGAACGCGAAATACCAGTAGGTGCAATGATTCGCGTGCGCGCAAACCTCTACCACGGAGGGTAAGCCTCGAGGCGCTCGCGAGGGCGAGAAGAATATCCGAGGGCATTTCGCCGTTGAAATGCCCTCGCCTCAGGCAAGCTCTTATTCCGCTTGGAAAACTTCGTGGACTAGCCCCGTTTTCACGTCGTATACAAACCCGCGCAAGTTCGTCGAGTCGATGAACGGGGACGCCTGAATCTTCGCCATGCCTGCGCGAACAGACTCCTCCACGTCGTCAAAACCGCCCGGCACCCAGCCCGGCGTCTGCCCGGTTTCTTCGCGAAGTTCGGCGAGGAAATCGTCGTCCTTCGTCTTCGACATACCGCAGTCGCTGTGCTGAACGAGCATGATGTGGGTCGTGCCAAGCTCGTGCTGGGAAATGCTTAGGGTACGCAGCGTGTCTTCAGTGACGATTCCACCTGCATTACGCAAAAAATGCGCTTCGCCGGCGGAGAGACCGAACATGTCGTAAGGGTGCAGGCGGCTGTCCATGCACGTCACGATCGCCACATGCAGCGTAGGCGCGCCGGCTGCCTCGCCAGGGAAACTGCCCGCAAACTCGCGGTTTTGGCTAAGAAGCTGATCGATAACGTCCATGATTTTCCCCTGAATTTCGGCTGCTACGTATGTTGCCAGTCTATTGCCGAACGCGATCTTGTAGCCCTGTTTCAAAATAATCACCAAAAATGCTTGTCAGAACAAAGTTGTCGAGATAGACTGTTGGCGCGCGCCAATAAATCATTAAGCGGTGTTTCACTCAAGGAGTTGTAGACGATGGAGTCAAAAGCAAAGAACACGGACCCAAGGTTCGCAAAGCTTACGATCGGGGTCTGCCCCGACCAGTGGGGAGTCTGGTTCCCCGAGGATGAAAAGCAGATGGATCCGCGCCAGGCAATGCAGGAAATGGCCGAGGCAGGATTCGAGGTTCTAGAAACCGGGCCGTTCGGATACTTCCCGAAAGACCCGAAGGAACTTACGCGCTGGACGAGCGAGTTCGGCTTGCGCGTAGTCGCGGGCACCGGCTGGGGCATCCTTCACCAGAAGGAGGCGTGGGCCGAGACCGAGAAGACGTTCCGCGCGATTGCTGAGACCCACGCGGCCGTTGGAGCGGAATACATCGTCCATCTTCCGCCCCTGTACCGCGACGACAAGACGTGGGAGTGGACCGATGATCGCGTACTTTCCCCGGATGCTTGGAAGCTTTACGTGGAAAACGCAAACAAGCTCGGCGCAATGCTGCTCGACGAGTACGGCCTGAAGATGGTGCTGCACCCGCACGGCGATTCGCACATTGAAACGCCGGCAGAAATCGCTCGCATCCTCGACGCAACCGATCCGAAGTACGTGAACCTCTGCCTAGATTCTGGCCACGTTGTGTACGGCGGCGGTGACCCGGTCGAGCTCGTGCGCAACTACCCCGAGCGCGTAACCTACGTGCACATCAAGGCCTTCGACGCGGATATCACTCGCCAGGCTCACGAGGAAGACTGGCCGTTTGGTGAGGCGGTTGCAAAGGGCGCGTCGGTGCGCCCGCCGGCAGGCCTACCTGAAATGCACGCTTTCGTGGAGGCACTTGCCGACCTCAATAAAGACCTGTACTGCATTTGCGAGCAGGACTGCTACCCGTGCGCGCCTGAGTTCCCGAAGCCGAACGCGATCGCGATGCGCGAGTACCTCGCCGAGTGCGGTCTTGGCCTGAAGTAAGAAACGTTTATCCGGTATTCGGCGTTGAATGCCGGTTTGGAGGAAAAGAAAATGACTTTGCGAGTAGGTCTCATCGGGTGCGGCGGCATGGGACGCGCACACCTTGACCGTATTGAAAATGAGCTCACCGGAGCAAAAATTGTAGCAACTGCGGACCTCAACTTTGAGGCGGCAAAGGCAGCCGCTGAGCCGATCGGTGCAAAACCCTACGGTTCGGGCGCCGAACTAATCGCCGACCCCGAGGTTGATGCAGTTTTGATTGCGACTTTCGGCAAGGTTCACGCCCCGGACGTGATCGGTGCTGTAGAAGCGGGTAAGTACGTGCTTTGCGAAAAGCCGCTAGCCACGACGGCCGAAGACTGCATTGCGATCATGGAGGCTGAGCAAAAGGCTGGAAAGAAGCTCGTAACCGTAGGCTTCATGCGCCGCTTCGACGCAGCCTACGGCGAGTTGAAGGAGATGGTCGACGCCGGCGAACACGGCCCGGTTCTGATGATCCACAACCGCCACCGCAACCCCGCTGTTCCAGACTCCTACACCTCGCGCATGCTGATCGACGACACTGCTATCCACGAGTTCGACACGATGCGCTGGCTCACCGGCGAGGAGATCGTGTCGGTGCGAACCGACCCGGTGCGCCAAACGAGTCGAGCACACAAGAACCTCCAGGAACCGATCGTCATTGTGGCCTACACCGAGTCGGGTGCGCGCCTTGACGACGAGGTGAACGTGAACCTCGAGTGGGCGTACTCAATCGAATGCGAGGTCGTGATGGAAAGCGCAGCCGCGCGCCTCGGCGATCAAGAGCGCATCCACGTTCGCGACAAGTTCGGCAACCGCAACAAGATGTGCCAAAGCCACATCGACAGGTTCCACGACGCCTTCAACAAGGAGGTACAAGAGTGGATCCTCGCGGCCTCCGATGATCGCCACACCGGCTCCTCCTCGTGGGATGGATACGCGGCCACCGCAATCGTTGACGCAGCCGTCGCCTCACAGGAGCAGGGAGGCGCTGAGGTGAAGGTCGAGCTCGTCGAAAAGCCGGCCCTGTACGAGGAGGCCTAGCCGTGGTCGATATCGCGCTTGATCCGAACATGTACTACCAGCAGATGTCCACCGCGGACACTCTGCACAAGGCCCGCGAACTTGGATTCGACTTCGTAGAGCTGTCGCCGAACCTCGAGTTCCACCACTGGCATCGCTACCCGAAAGCCGACGACGACTTCGTAGCAGAGCTCAAGAAGGCGTCCAAAGATTCGGGCGTAAAGATCCGCACGCTGAACCCCGTTTTCAACTGGTCGAGCGTGGATGAGCAGGAACGCCAGGCGCAAGTAAGAAACTGGCGACGCCTGCTCGAGCTTGCCGACCAGCTCGACGTTCGCATGATCACAACCGAGTTCTCCGGCAACCCGAACACGATGGTTGCCTGCGAGCACCAGTTCTACAAGTCGATCTTCGAACTTTCCGACGACATCGAAAAGTACGGGATCACGATCAACTTCGAAGCCCACCCCTACGACTTCGTTGAAACCCACGACGAGGCCTACTCGATCGTACGCGGCATCAACAAGCCCTGGGCCGGCTACGAGTACTGCTGCCCGCACACGTTCCACCTGTCCGAAGGCAAGGGCGACATTCGCCGCATGATCCACCACAGCGCACCCAAGCTGAACGAAGTTCACGTGGCCGACGCCTACAACCACCTCCTCGGCGATGGAAATAGGTACATCGTGAACCCGCCGGGCGTAGACGCGCGCGTGCACCAGCACAATGAAATCGGCAAGGGCGACGTCAACTGGACTGAGGTTTTCGACTCCCTTCGCGAAGTGAACTTCGACGGCGTGCTCTCCGTTTGCATCTTCGGCTGGCTCGACGAAGCCGACGAGGCGAACAAGCGCGTTTTGAAGCGGCTCAAGAAGGAGTTTGGCCAAGACTGATTCCACTTGGGGCGCCGACCCCTCACGTGGAAAACGCGGTGGGCGTGGCGATGCTGCGCCCACCGCGCGTCTTAGAGGCTCGTTTTAAGGCTTGTAAACTATGTTTGGAATGCCAAAAATGCGAGGAGGCAACGTGGCGGCTCGAGTTACACAAACCGACGTGGCGAGAATGGCGGGAGTTTCGCGCCAGCTCGTGTCGCTCGTAGTAAACGACGATCCGCGCGTCTCACCCGAATCTCGCAAAGCGGTACTAGACGCGATTGAGAGAACCGGATACCGCCCCAACCGCATGGCACGTTCGCTCGCAATGGCTCGCTCAGGCGTAATCGGCGTTGTGGTTCCCGACTTTCAAAACGCGTTCTTCGGCGAGCTTATTCAGCACATTCGCGCAGCAAGCGAAGCGGAAAAACTCATCCCGTTCGCGACGGCTGCAGAGGGGCAGGAGGCGTCCGCTGCAATCGAGCGGTTCGTGGACTTCGGCGTGGACGGGCTAATCCTCGTCGCACCCACCCTCACCCAAGAGCAACTCGACGCGTACGCAAAAGCCACGCCAACAGTAATTCTCACCTCCAGTGAGGCCCCCGAAAGCGCCGACCTCATCCGCACCGACGACCAGCAAGGCTCACTTGCCTGCGCGCAAACACTTACCGCAGGCGGGTTCGCGCCGCTTGCGTTCATCGGACGCAAACGGTTTGAAAACGCCTCCTCACTCACAGCGCGCGCTAAGGGCTATCGCCGAGCCGTCGAAGGAATGCAAGAACCGATCGTCGTGATGCTCGAAGGGCACGAAGGCGACCGCGAAATCGAGAAAATCCTAGACGACCTCGGCCCGGGCAGCGGCATCGTCGCACACGACGACGCGCTCGCCTTCACCATCGTTTCAATCGCACTCTCGCGAGGCATGACCCTCGGGCACGACCTTGGCATCACCGGCTTCGACAACACGTACCTCTCACAGTTCCCCGGCGCACAAATCACCTCCATCGACCAAGGAGCGGGCCAAATGGGGCAGCTCGCCGTCACCTACATCCTCGAACGGCAAGCCGGACGTTCACGCGCCAAACAAACCGTGCTACCCCCGCGCCTCATGCAACGCGCCTCCTCCTCCAATATCAACAAATGCGAACCCCGTACCGACCGCGCGGGAAATCGATAACCTGAAAGGGTAGCTAAAACTCAAGTTGGGAGCACCCACAAATGAAGAGAGTCGGAATCTTAACCGCCGGGGGAGACGCTCCAGGCCTAAACGCCGCAATCCGCGGATTCGGCAGAGCCGCAATCGGCCTCGACATGGAACTCATCGGCTTCACAGGCGGCCTACGCGGCCTCGCATTCAACAACTACATCGACATAAACTCCGGCTCACTCGGCGGCATCCTAACCGTCGGCGGAACAGTGCTCCGCACGTCGCGAGACAAAGTCCACCGCATGATGGTCGACGGTGAAGAACGCGACATGACCGCCGCAATGGTCGAAACCTACGAACGCAACAACCTCGACGCCATCGTGATGCTAGGAGGCGGCGGCACCGCGAAAAACGCGCTACGACTCGTCAAAGCCGGCCTAAACGTCGTGCACCTACCAAAAACAATCGACAACGACATCGTGCACACCGACGACTCATTCGGCTTCGCCACCGCCCTCGAAATCGCGACCGACGCCATCGACCGACTCCACTCAACCGCGCACTCCCACCACCGCATCATCCTCGTCGAAATCATGGGCCACAAAGCCGGCTGGCTCGCACTCGGCGCAGGCATCGCCGGCGGCGCCGACGTGATCCTCATACCCGAAATCCCCTACAGCCTCGACAAAATCTGCGAAACCATCAACAAACGCAGGGCCCAAGGCAAACACTTCTCCGTAATCGCCGTCGCCGAAGGCGCCATGGACCAGGAATACGCCGAAAAAATGGCCGTCGCCAACCAGCTCGTCAAAGACGCGAGCTCGCCCGAAGCCGTCGCCATGGCCAAACGCAGCCGCGCCGCCCTCGCCGACACGCGCCGCGAATCCACCTTCGCCCTCGCGCGCCAACTCGAAGCCCGCACCGGCCTCGAATCACGCGTCACCATCCTCGGATACGTGCAACGAGGCGGCACACCCGTCGCCGCCGATCGCCTCCTCGCCACCCGGCTCGGCACCGCCGGCGCAGAAGCAGTCGCCGACGGCTCCTTCGGCATCATGGTCGGCACCGCCGGCGCGCAAGTCGCGCACGTTCCCCTCACCGACGTTGCCGGCAAAGTCAAATACGTGCCCCAAGACCACGACTGGGTCAAAGCCGCCCGCCAAGTCGAAACCGGCCTCGGCGACTAAACCCGAAGCACGCTCTCAAGCGGGGGCGGGCTCCTCCTCAATCAAAAACACATTTAGGAGGGGCCCGCGCGCGCCAAAAACGCTCAAAACATGCGGGTTGAGCGACCCGAAACCGGCCGCATCCGAGCAAGCGGAACCGACACGCGGACCCGCAAACGAAGAGTTTTGCGCGGCGCACCCACATGTACCAAAATGGCCGTGTACTCCTTTCATCCTGTGCAGGAAAAACCTTGGGGCGTGTATGGAAGCAGACGTCGTCTTTCGAATCGTGGACCTAATCGGGGTTCTAGGCAACGGCCTCCTCGGCGGCGTGCTCGCACGCACCCAAAAATACGACCTCATCGGCTTCCTAATCCTCGCCCTCTCCACCGCGCTCGGCGGAGGCATGATCCGCGACGCCCTCTTACAACAAGGATTCCCCGTCGCACTCACCGACCCCTACTACCTGTGGGTCGCCTCATTCGCCGCAGTCGCCGCCTACATCTTCCCCTTCGAATCCAAACTCGCCGTGCGCTCCATCGCCGTATTCGACGTGCTCGCCCTCGGCTGCTGGTCCGCAACAGGAGCCTCCAAAGCCCTCCTCGCCGGCCTCGACTGGGCGCCCGCAATCCTCCTCGGCGTCATCACCGCAACGGGCGGGGGAGTGATCCGCGACCTCCTCGCCGGGCGAACCCCCCTCATCTTCGGCGGCGCCCCCGTCTACGCCACCTGGTCGATCCTTGCAAGCCTCCTCATGGTCATCATGCAGTCCAGCGGCCACTACAACCTCGGCATGGCCCTCGCAATCCTGCTCTCCACGATCTTCGGCCTCGTTGGCAGGCGCCTCAACTGGGTGCTCCCCGGCGCTGTTACGCTCGGCCTGAAGCGCGTGCGGTTCAAAACCTTCCTCAGCAAGCGTCGCCCTCCGCGCATGCAGGGCTCAGCAAGCGAAAGCGCGCCCACGCCAGAAAGCTAGGCACGCGGCGCCCGCGGTTGTGCCCACGCCTCCCGGTTAGCGGCCTCCAACGCGGCGCCGTCCCCTCCGCGGCTGCTGGCGGACGTATTAAAGCCCGTAGCGAGGCTGGTTCAAGGCTCCAGAAGATCCCTCACGATATCGACAAAAATCGGGTCGTCGTTGATCGGCGCCACGCGCGCGTAGTGCTCGCCGCCCGCGGCCTTAAACGCGTCCTGATTCAGCACGTCGAGCTCGTCAATCGTCTCAATGCAATCAGCAATAAACCCCGGAGTCGCAAGCAAAACCGACTTGACCCCGCGCCCGGGCAGCTGCGCCATCGTGTCGATCGTCGCCGGCTCCAGCCACTTCCCGGGGCCAAACTTCGACTGGAACACAGTCATAACAGGGGTGTCCACGCCGAGCCTGCGCAGCTCCTCCTCGATTGCTGAGGTTGTTGCCCGGCACTCGCGCTCATACCCGCGCGGCCGGTGAACCTCCCTCATCGGCACACCGTGATACGACAAAAGCACAAGCTGCGGGCGAGCCTCCGCCTCCTCAATCTGCCTTGCAATCTGGCTCGCATGCCAGCGGACTAAATCCGTTTGAGTTGGCCAAGCCTCAACAATGCGCAAACGCGGCTGGCTGGGCCGGCCGCTGTAGAAATCGCTCACCTGGTCGACCACTGCTCCGCTCGACGACGGCGCCGCGTGAGGGTAGAGGGGGAGCACGGTGATATCGTCCGCGCCCTCGCGCTCAAAAGCCTCAAGCGCACTTTGGATCGAGGGACGCGTGTAAGTCATCGCGTATTTGACACTCCAATCCGGGAGCGCCTCTTCAAGCAACCTGTGCTGTGCCTTCGTGTAGACGACCAGGGGAGAACCCTGCGGCGTCCAAATCGACCGGTAAATCGCGCCCGACTTTTTCGGCCGTACGCGCAGCACGATCCCGTGCAGAATCGGCAACCAGATCGCGCGAGGAAAATCAACAACCCGCGGATCCGACAAAAACTTCGCGAGAAAATCGCGCACATCCGCCGGGGCGGGGCTATCTGGCGAGCCCAAATTCACAATCAAAAGTCCGCGCACACCGCAATGCTACAGGCGCCCCACATTAACCTCGCCTAGGGAAGCCTTTAATTACCAAGTGTCACAACGTCGGCGGAGCCAGTGGGTCCTAGAACCTGGTTGCTTACCTTGGCCCTCGATCGCGCGCACGCGTGCGCCCTTTTACCTATCGCCAGCATCTCGTGGAACCTGCTCGTAGACCGCGCTCACCGCACGCCCCTGCAGCACCGCGTCGTACAGGCTACGCGCTGCATCCTCAATACCGTCGGCCACATCCTCACCCGCCGACCACACCTCAACCACCACGCGCCTAGGCTCCTCCTCCACGACGCTCGCGGCCCAACCTCCAGCGCCCCAAACCGGGGGAGCGGAGTAGGGCAGCGACTCCAACCACTCGCGCACCACATTCTGAAGCGAAAGCTGAAGCCCCGCCGCACTGGGCACCTCCTCATCGATCTTCGAAGACGCCTCCAAAATCACGCGCAACTTCGCAACCGAACCGTCATTGTGGGGAGGCTTCGACCAAAGCCAGTCGTAGTCAAGACGGTACAGGCGTTCATCGCGATCAAGAGTCATGCTTTTATCCTAAAACTCGCCGCTTAACAGCACGCGCAGACTGTGACGAGCCAGGCAGACGCGAACAAAAGTGTGAAGTCATGCAGTAAATCACCTTTTTGGCCGCTTAGTTCCTCAATTCGCGCCTGCGTGTCGTAGTATTTATCTGTTGTAATCGGCTTAAAAGGCCATTTTTGTCTAGTTACGTTGGAGTGCGTTTACGTGAAGAGCACTGTCGAAAACCTCGAACCCACGCGGGTGAAAGTGACTGTAGAGGTTCCCTACGAGGAACTGAAGAAGGACATGGATGCCGCATACCGCGACATCGCAAAGCAGGTTGACGTTCCTGGCTTCCGCCGCGGCAAGGTACCGGCACGTGTCATCGACCAGCGTTTCGGTCGCGTCGCCGTAATCGAGCAGGTAGTAAACGAGGTTCTACCGAAGTTCTACTCGCAGGTAGTAGCAGAGAACGACCTGCGCGTCATGTCTCAGCCGGACGTCGAAGTTACCGAAATCCCGAACGCAACCGGTCCGCTCGGCGGCCAGCTCGTATTCGTCGCTGAAGTTCCCGTCATTCCTCCGTTCGAGCTTCCCTCCGTTGACGGCGTTGAGCTTGAGGTTGACCCCATCGAGATCACCGATGAGGACGTGGAGAAGGAACTCGACGAGCTCCTCACGCGTTTCGCAACCCTGAAGACCATCGACCGTGAGGCCGCCGAGGGCGACTTCGCGACGATCGACATGGTTGCCATGATCGGCGACGAGGAGATCGACTCGGTTTCCGACGTCTCCTACGAGATCGGCTCGAACTCCATGCTTGAGGGCATGGATGAGGCCCTCACCGGCGCATCCGCTGGCGACGAAATCAAGTTCACCACGAAGCTTGCTGGTGGCGACCACAAGGGCGAAGAAGCCGAGGTAACCATCAACGTTTCCGCACTGAAGGCTCGCGAGCTGCCCGAGGCAGACGACGACTTCGCGCAGATGGTTTCCGAGTTCGACACGATCGAAGAGCTCCGCGAAGACCTCAAGACCCAGTCCGGTAACCGCAAGCGCGCCGACCAGGCTCTCCAGGCTCGCGACCGCCTCCTCGACCACATCCTGAACGAGATTGACCTTCAGCTTCCCGAGTCCATCGTTGAGGCTCAGGCTAAGATCGCCGTTCCCGTCGAAGCATCGGAAGAGGAACTTGCTGAGGCCAAGGAAAAGGCATCCCGCAGGCTCGCCGAGCAGGTCGTGCTCGAAGAGCTCGCAGCCGAGGTCAAGCCGAACATTACCCAGCAGGAGCTGTTCGACTTCATGATGCAGACCTCGCAGATGTACGGCATCGACATGGGCGAAATGTTCCAGAACAACGAGCAGATCCAGAACATGGTTGCCGAGCTTTCCCGCACGAAGGCTCTTGCCCTCACCCTCGCAAAGGTGACGGTCAAGGACACCGAGGGCGAAGAGGTTGACCTCTCCGAATTCACCCGCGATCCTTCCGCTGAGGAGTCGGCAGCTGAAGAAGACGACGAGTCCGCTTCCTCTGTTTCCTCCGCTTCCTCCGCGTCTTCTGCATCCGCAGAATCCGCAGAGTAGTTAAAGCACCTTTTGAGGGCTTGGGGCAAACGCCTCAAGCCCTCAACTGTATTTAGTGCGCCCTAAGCGAAAATCTGGCATCGATCAAGAAAATGTCGGTTTATCCTAATATGCTTAAAGAAGCTTTTAATCAAGAAGTAGGAGATGCTATGACTACCACTTCAACGGGCGTGCAGATGGAGCTCGACCAGAAGCCCGCCGCGATTGGGGACGCCGTATATGGGCGCCTGCTGAAGGAGCGCATTATTTGGCTCGGCGGTGAAGTAAACGACGAGAGTGCGAACCAGATTTGTGCGCAGATGCTTCTGCTCGCTGCTGAGGATCCGAAGCAGCCGATCTACCTATACATCAACAGCCCGGGCGGTTCCGTAACCGCGGGTATGGCGATCTACGACACGATGCAGTTCATCCAACCCGACGTTGTAACCGTCGCCATGGGTATCGCAGCGTCGATGGGCCAGTTCCTCCTCACCGCAGGCACTCCGGGTAAGCGTTTCGCGACACCGCACGCACGAATCCTCATGCACCAGCCGTCCGGCGGTGTTGGAGGCACGGCAGCGGACATTCGCATTAACGCCGACCTGATCTTGAAGATGAAGCGCGAGCTCGCCGAAATCACCGCTGAGCGCACGGGCAAGAGCGTTGAGCAGATTAACGCGGACGCAGACCGTGACCACTGGTACACGGCTCAGGAGGCTCTTGAGTACGGCTTCTTCGACCACATCGTTACGAACGCCGACTCCATGTCTGGCACTGAGAACCAGGGCGAGTAGGAGAACCAATGAGTTACGGACTAAACGCAAACATGAACAACCAGCTGGCGATGCCGACGAACCGCTACGTCCTTCCCTCGTTTGAGGAGCGCACGGCTTACGGCTTCAAGCGTCAAGACCCTTACGCGAAGCTGTTTGAGGATCGCATCGTGTTCCTCGGCGTGCAGGTAGACGACGCGTCCGCAGACGACATCATGGCGCAGCTCCTCGTTTTGGAGTCTCAAGACCCCGACTCGATGATCACCATGTACATCAACAGCCCCGGTGGCTCGTTCACCGCAATGACCGCCATCTACGACACGATGCAGTACATTAAGCCGCAGATTCAGACCGTGTGTCTCGGCCAGGCAGCATCCGCCGCCGCAGTACTCCTCGCCGGTGGTACGCCGGGCAAGCGCCTCGCACTGCCGAACGCGCGCGTCCTGATCCACCAGCCCGCCATGGAAGGCATGCGCGGCCAGGCCTCCGACATCGAGATTATCGCTGAGGAGATCGACCGCATGCGCACGTGGCTTGAGGACACGCTCGCAAAGCACTCGGGTCGTACGCCGGAGCAGGTTCGCCGCGACATTGACCGCGACAAGATCCTAACCGCTCAGGATGCACTCGAATACGGTCTGATCGACCAGGTGCTAACCTCGCGCAAAGCAGTCTAAGCTGCGCGCCTGACTTTCGGCTGCGCCCAACCTCGCCTAAGGTAGAGGCATTGGGCGCAGCTAAAATTTTAGGCTTTCCGAGCCGACTAAAAGGGGGATAGTCCTTGACAAGGTTCACGGATTCAACCGAACTATTGAAATGCTCGTTCTGTGGAAAGAGCCAGAAGCAGGTCGTCAAACTTATTGGCGGCCCCGGGGTCTACATCTGTAACGAGTGCGTCGAACTTTGCTACGACCTCATTCAAGAAGAAGTCCAAGAGACTAAGAAGGCAGAACTTACCCAGCCTCCGATCCCTCAAGAGATCTACGAGTTCCTAAACGACTTCGTCATCTCCCAAGACAAGGCGAAGCGTGCCCTCGCGGTAGCGGTTTACAACCACTACAAGCGCCTCCACGCATCCATGAGCACGGGGGAGCCCCTCGACATGGAAATGACCAAGTCGAACATTCTCCTGCTCGGCCCGACAGGTACGGGCAAGACCCACCTCGCGCGCTCGCTTGCGAAGATGCTTGAAGTACCGTTCGCAATCGTCGACGCAACCGCCCTAACCGAGGCCGGATACGTCGGAGAAGACGTGGAGAACATTCTCCTCAAACTCATTCAAGCCGCCGGCGATGACATCGAAAAAGCGCAGCGCGGCATCATCTACATTGACGAGATCGACAAGATCGGTCGCAAGGCGGAGAACGCTTCCATCACCCGCGACGTTTCGGGCGAGGGCGTACAGCAGGCGCTCCTCAAGATTATTGAGGGCACCAAGGCGTCGGTTCCTCCCCAGGGTGGTCGCAAGCACCCGCACCAGCAGTTCCTCGAAATCGACACTTCCGGCATTCTGTTTATCGCCGCAGGAGCATTCGCGGGCCTCGAAGACATCGTGAAGGCGCGCCTCGGTAAGCGCACCACGGGCTTTGGCTCCGACCTCAAGTCCGCCTCTGAATACGGAGACCTGTACGAGCAGGTCACGCCTGAAGACCTCCACAAGTTCGGCATGATCCCCGAGTTTATCGGCAGGCTTCCCGTCATCACCTCCACGAAGCAGCTGGGTGAAGAAGACCTCATCCGCGTGCTAACCGAGCCCAAGAACTGTCTCGTACGCCAGTACCAGCACCTCTTCGACCTCGACGGCGTGAAGCTCGTATTCACAAACGAGGCGCTACGCGAAATCGGTAAGAAGGCGAACGAGCGCGGCACAGGCGCAAGGGCACTGTCTTCCATATTGGAGAAGACTCTCTCAGACATCATGTTTGAGGTACCCTCAATGCCACACGTAACGCAGGTTACCGTCACCTCTTCGGTCGTGACTGAGGGGGCGGCGCCCGAATACATCTCTAGGCAGTATGTGGAAGGCCCGCAAAGCGCGTAACCTTTAGCAAACTGGATGGAGGAGTCATGAGCGAAATCCCCCGCGAACTAGAAGAGGCTCGCGAAACGATTGACAATATCGACGCAGCTCTCGTACATATCCTTGCCGAGCGTTTCCGTTGCACCCAAAACGTGGGTCACATTAAGGCGCGCTACGATTTGCCGCCGGCTGATCCGAACCGTGAAAAGCAGCAGGTTAAGCGTCTGCGCGCACTCGCTGAGGAATCGGGTCTAGACCCTGTTTTTGCCGAGAAGTTCTTGAACTTCATCGTGACCGAGGTGATTCGCCATCACGAAGACATTAAGCAAGGCTACGAGCGAAAAGAGTGAAACTGGCGTTCCCGGTTAGACAAAAATGAAGGTGGGCTGCATTGCAACCCACCTTCAATCTTTTAGTCGCCGGCTTCTCGAACCGGGCCACCGTATATGTCGTTGACCTCGTCTTCGAACTCTGCAAGCACCTTGCTGCGCTTCACCTTGAGCGACGGCGTAAGCATGCCATTTGCCTCTGTGAAGTCGGTGGAGAGCACCTTGATCTTACGGATCGACTCGGCACGCGAAACAGCCTGGTTGGCGCGCTCGACTGCGCGGTTAAGCGCGGCGAGCACCTCCGGATGATTCATGGCTTCGCTAACCGTCATTGCCGGAAGATTGTGGTTCCTAAGCCAACCGGGGAGCATCTCAGCATCAAGCGTGAGTAGAGCAGCCACGAACGGGCGCTTATCGCCAACAACAACCACCTGCGAAACCAGCGGGTGTCCGCGGAGGCGATCCTCAAGAAGTGAGGGGATCACATTCTTACCACCGGCGGTGACGATCAGTTCCTTCGCGCGGCCCGTAATCTTCAGGTAACCATCGCGGTCGAGGGAACCGATATCACCGGTGTGGAACCAGCCCTCCTCATCGAATGCGGCGGCGGTTTCCTCAGGCATGTTGTGGTAGCGGGCAAACACCGACGGGCCCTTAACCAGCACTTCGCCCTCGTCCGAAATACGCACGGCGACAGTCGAGATCGGCGGACCAACAGTGCCAATCTTCGAAAGGCGCGGGGTGTTCACCGCGAGGGGGCCAACAGTTTCAGTTAGACCGTAGCCTTCCAAAACCGTAATACCGGCACCGCGGAAGAAGTGGCCGAGACGCTCACCGAGCGGGCCGCCACCCGAGACAATGTACTTGCAGTTTCCGCCAAGTAGCGAACGAATCTTGCGGTAAACCATCGCGTCTGCCACCTGGTGCTGCGAGGTGAGAGTCCTCGAGGGGCCAAGCGTCGTGTCGAGCGCACGCGAATACCTGATAGCGGTCTTCGCCGACCAGCGGAACATCTTGAGCGACACGCCAGAACCCGCGGCACTGTCGGCAGAGTTGTAAATCTTCTCAAGCACGCGCGGCACGGCAAGCAAGTAGGTCGGCTGGAAGCTTTCCAAGTCGGCAAGCAGGTTACGCGTGTTGGGAGTGTGCGCGAGAATACCGCGCCCCGAGAGCTGGAATACCTCAAGGAAGCGCGCGTAAACGTGTGCTAGCGGCAAGAACAGGAGCATGCGGGAGCCGCGGTTGTTAGCAATCTCCGGCATCCACTCGTGGCCGTTTTGCGCGAGCGTCGTGAAGCTACCGTGCGTGATCACCGTGCCCTTTGGCAGGCCGGTTGTGCCAGACGTGTAGACGATCGTTGCGACGCTGTCGATCGTGAGGTCAGCCACCCGAGCTTCCACCTCAGACTGCGGTACGGAAGCACCGCCCTCAATGATCCGCATGAGGGCGGAGTTGTCGAGGGAGAGAAGCTGAACGCCCTGCGTCGTCTCATCCTTTGCCGCTTGCACGAGCTGCGCCATCACCATGGTTTCGGTGATAACGAGCTTCACGTCCGCGTCCTGGAGGATCCGCTTGATCTGATCAACCGAGGAGGTCTCGTAGATCGGCACGACGATTAGCCCAGCGCTCCAGCCGGCCATGTCGAGTAGCGTCCACTCGTAGCGGGTGTGCGACATGATCGCGATCGAGTCACCTGGCTTCAAACCGAGTGCGATGAGGCCTCGAGCAACGAGGTTCACCTCATCAATGAAATCTCGGCCCGACACGTTTCGCCACGTGGACCCCATCTGCGCCTTGCGTGCAATCACAGGCTGGCGCGGCGCCTTATTAACGCGTTCCCTGATCAGCCACGGGATCGACATGTGCGGCTCCGTCTTTACAAGAACAGGGCCGTGCCATTCGAGGACGTCAGGTTGGGAGCGCTTTTGGGAAGAACCAGAAGTCTCCGCGGTAGTCATACAATCACCTTAGTTTCGGGGCTTGCGGGCCGGAGGCTCACCAAGCTCGTATTCGACAACAGCAATCTGCTCTTCTGCGGATGGGCGGATGTGGAAGTCACCTTCAACGTGGGTGACGAGCATGAGGTCTGCGCGAGACAGTTCCAAAAGCTCAACCATTTCAGCCGGAACTTCAAGGGTTGCGTGGAGGAACGGGGTGCGCGGGGAGACCTTCGCCTCAGACTTGATACGACGCAGGCGGATCAGGGCCTCGGACGCCGCATCGAGGATTGCCGGGTTACCGTCAACGTTTTGCAGGTCAAGAGTGTTCGGCCAGTGCGCGTTGTGTACGGAACCGGGGCGGTACCAAGACCAAACCTCTTCAGCCGCAAACGGAAGGAAGGGAGCGAACAGGCGGACAACCGTATCGACGGTGATTGCAAGAGCGGAGCGAGCCGACATCGCCTGGCTCGGCATCCACTTGCCGTCACGGTTGTATGCGCGGTCCTTAACGAGCTCCAAGTAGTCGTCACAGAACGTCCAGAAGAACGTCTCCGTCACCTCGAGGGCGCGAGTGTGATCGTACTTATCCATCGCCTCCGTTGCAGTCTCCACAACCTGACGCAACTGTGCGAGCAGTGCGCGGTCAAGATCCTCCGTCACGGTGAGCGGATTGAGGTCTAGGTCTGCACCCTGGCCCATGGTTAGAGCAAACTTCGATGCGTTAAGTAGCTTGATGGCGAGGCGTCGGCCGATCTTCATCTGCCCCTCATCGAACGCCGCGTCGGTACCAAGGCGAGCCGAGGCAGCCCAGTAGCGCACAGCATCCGAGCCGTGCTTGTCGAGCAGACCCATCGGCGTTACGACGTTGCCCTTCGACTTCGACATCTTCTTGCGGTCCGGGTCGAGAATCCAACCCGAGATCGCGGCGTGCTTCCAAGGAAGACCATCAAACTCGAGGTGTGCGCGCAGAACCGTTGAGAACAGCCACGTGCGGATGATGTCCTGGCCCTGCGGGCGCAGATCCATCGGGTACACCTGCTCAAACAGCTCGTCGTCGAACAACCAACCGCCGGCAACCTGCGGGCTGAGCGACGAGGTTGCCCAAGTGTCCATGATGTCCACCTCAGCGGCGAAACCGCCGGGCTGGTCGCGCTGGCTTTCCTCAAAGCCCTCGGGCACGTCAATCGTCGGGTCGATCGGGAGCCTATCTTCACTCGGAGTGAGGATCTCGTCGTAAAGTACGCGGCCCGTCTCATCGATGCGGTACCAAAGGGGTAGGGGGACGCCGAAGAAACGCTGGCGGGAAATCAGCCAGTCGGAGTTGAGGCCCTGCACCCAGTTGTCGTAGCGCACGCGCATGAAGTCGGGGTGGAAATCCAGTTCCTTGCCACGCTCGAGCAGTTCCTCATTCAAGTTCATGGTTGAGGAGGGGCGAGTAAAGTCCTTGCCACCGTTGCGCACGTACCACTGGCGCGAAGTCACGATCTCGAGGGGCTTGTCGCCCTTTTCGAAGAAGTTCGTCATACGCTTCGTCGGCTGCGGCTCACCAAGCATTTCGCCGGTTTCCTGCAGGTGCTTCACGATCGTCTCACGAGCGGAGTACGTGGTTGCGCCTTCAACCTGCTGGTAGAGTGCGCGGCCCTCCTCATCGGTGATCCACTCGGGGATACCCTGCTCGATGCGGCCATCCTTCGCAAGCACGGAGCGAAGCGGGAGGTCTAGTTCACGCCACCACTGGACGTCGACGAGGTCACCGAACGTACAGCACATTGCGATACCGGAACCCTTGTCCATCTCCGCCATCGGGTGGGGGAGAACGGGAACCTCAACGTTGAATCCAGGCGACTTCACAGTCTTGCCAAACAGGCCGGCGTAGCGCTCGTCGTCAGGGTGCGCGATTAGGGCAACACATGCGGGCAGAAGCTCGGGGCGAGTCGTCTCAATAACGACGTCGGAGTCCTCACCGTGGAAGGCAAGAGAGTGGTAGAAGCCGGGGTACTCGCGAGCCTCAAGCTCAGCCTGCGCAACAGCGGTCTGGAAGGTCACGTCCCAAAGACCGGGGGCCTCCGCCTGGTACGCCTCACCGCGGTCGAGGTTGCGAAGGAACGCAGCCTGCGCAACCTTCTGGGCGCGCATGCCGATCGTCTGGTAGTTGTGCTCCCAATCCACAGACAGGCCGAGGCGACGCCAAAGCTCCTCGAAGCCCTTCTCATCCTCTTTAGTGAGGCGCAGGCACAACTCAACGAAGTTCTTACGCGAAATCGGCATCTGATCGCGGTTCTTAACCGACTTAGCGTTGCCTTCGAACGGAGGCTTGAAGTCGGGCACGTAAGGCAGGCTCGGGTCGCAACGAACACCGTAGTAGTTCTGAACGCGGCGTTCCGTGGGCAGACCGTTGTCGTCCCAACCCATCGGGTAGAAGACGTTCTTGCCGCGCATGCGCTGGTAGCGCGCAATCGTGTCGGTGTGGGTGTAGGAAAATACGTGACCTACATGCAACGAACCTGAAACAGTTGGAGGGGGAGTGTCGATCGAGTAAACCTCTTTACGAGTGGTCTCTCGGTTGAATGCGTAAACATCACGCTCGTCCCATTTTGTCATCCACTTTTCTTCGAGGCCGTCGGCGCTGACCCTGTCCGGAACAACCGGAGCTGGAAGCTTGTTGCGCCCTGCCTCTTCAGTAATTGGTGACATGCTTTAGTCTCCCTATTTCAATGGTAGGTTGGCTCATTCGCCCGTAGAATTTAAGGTTATCGCCCATGCTACCAGCAACGAAATTCGCGTCGCGTGTTGGGCGCCGCATTTTACGTGTGGTGTTGGACTACTGACTAAGTAGTGGCAACTGCTCCAAGCTCGTGATCGCGAATCAGTGTCTCGATTTCGCGGGGTGCAGAGCCTTCCTCGATCACCTGCAGAATGCGGGAATGCTCCTCCACGGCTCGTTTCAAGTCGCTCGCATCGAAGAGGGAGCTACTGCAGCGAATGATCGTGATCCGCTCGCACTCACGTTCCATGAGCTCGATAAGACGGTTGTTAGGGCAACGTTTCGCAAGGGCACGGTGGAAGTCCACGTTCAGGATCGCGAACTCGCGCGAATCGAAGGAGCCAGGAAGCATCGCCCTCATCTTTTCATTCAGGGCGCGCGCCTGTGCAATGTCCCTCTCGCTTAATAGGGGTGCAGACAGGGCGGTCGCGTAGGCTTCAATAACAGCGAGTGCTTCAACCGTCACCGCGTAGCTCTGCTTGTCAACTCCGGAGACGATCGCACCCACGTTGCGTTGAAACTTTACGAGACCCTCCGCCTCGAGGCGACGCACAGCCTCGCGCACGGGCACGGCAGAAACACCCAACTCGCGCGCGATGCGATCTAGCACGAGCCTGTGGCCGGCAGGGTATAGGCCGCTCAAAATACCCTCGTGCAGGTTCCGATATACGCGCTCCGACTTCGAGATGCCTTTGCAAGTAGCCTGCGCCATCACTCCTACTTTCAAAACGTCTTAGCGGAACGAACAATCATCCGGGGCGAACCAAACCAGGATGTATGAATACAGAATAAGTTTGACATCACTCAGTATCAACGAGACGGCGAAAAAGCGCGTGCAAACGCGCGAACGAATACAGAATCTTTACTGGGTTCCCGAATGAAAAGTCTCAAACTTTGGTCCCTTTTTTAGGCACGGGCGAATCTTTTAGACACTAAATAAGTCGTATTCAACCTAGTTGCGGAGTGTTTTAACGAAAACTAACCGCTACTTTGTAAGCATTGAATTCGACCAAAAACGTATTGAGAAGTAGGGATGGCATTGAGTGCCTCAAACAATAGTGTGACAAAGCCACAGGTAAACTGGCCCGTTTTCGCAGGATCAGCCATAGGAATCGGGGCGATCGCACTTTGGGCAGTGATATCCCCTCAAACGGCCGGCAGCGTTTTAACTGTTGCCGTCGACTGGATCTCAAGGTGGTTCGGCTCGTTCTACATTCTGATGGCAACGGGCATGGTCGTCTTCGTATTCGGTCTCGCCTTCTCTCACTTTGGGAAAATAAAACTCGGCCCCGCAAACTCGAAGCCCGAGTTCTCCACTTTCGCGTGGGCGTCAATGCTTTTCGCCGCGGGCATCGGCACAGACATCATGTTCTTCGCCGTCGCCGAACCGGTCGCACAGTACATGCACCCGCCTGTGGGTGATGGGCAGACACTGGAAGCTGCGCGCCAGGCAACCGTATGGACCCTGTTCCACTACGGCATCACCGGGTGGGCCATGTACGCCCTCATGGGCATCGCCCTAGGCTATTTCGCCTACCGCAGGGGCCTCCCGCTAGCCGTGCGCTCAGCACTATCTCCAGTCTTTGGAGACAAACTAGACGGCCCGCTCGGCCACATCGTCGACGGCGCCGCCGTACTCGGCACCATCTTCGGTATCGCAACAACACTTGGCATCGGTGTCGTACAGCTCAACGTCGGCCTCGAAATCCTCTTCGGGCTATCACAGGGACTGCCAGTACAGATAGGCCTCGTAGCGCTCGCGGTGGCCGTCGCAACCGTCTCCGCAACCTCGGGTGTGAATAAGGGAATCAGGTTCCTGTCGCAACTAAACGTCATCCTCGCCGTATTCCTCTCCGCGTGGGTGCTAATCACGGGGCGTACAGAATTCCTCCTCGACGCAATCGTGATGAACATCGGCGACTTTGTAACGCGCTTTGCAGGCATGAGCCTAGATACCTTCGCCTACTCCGACGCCGGTGCGTGGAAAGCCGCCTGGACACTGTTCTTCTGGGCGTGGTGGGTTGCGTGGGCCTCATTCGTTGGAATGTTCCTAGCAAGAATCTCGCGCGGGCGAACGATCCGCCAGTTCGTCGCAGGAACCATGACGATCCCGTTTTTCTACGTGCTCATGTGGATCTCCATTTTCGGAAACGCTGCGATCGACTACATTCGAACCGCTGGAAACATCGAGTTCGCAGAGAAGACCGTTGAGATTCCCGAATACGGTTTCTACACGCTCCTACAGGAATACCCGCTACCGAGCATGCTGGTAGCCGTCGCAACATTCGTCGGCCTACTCTTCTTCGTAACTTCCGCAGACTCCGGCGCTCTCGTCATGGCGAACCTGTCTTCGAAACTGCCGTCTGTTCACGATGACGCAGCCTCTTGGTTGCGCATCTTCTGGGCGGTAATCACGGGTGTTTTGACTATCGGCATGCTACTCGTGGGTGGGATTCCAGCACTCCAAAACGCAACGATCGTGATGGGACTGCCGTTTAGTTTCGTTATGGTGCTCGTCATGATCGGCCTTATAAAGGCGCTAAGCGAAGACGACCGCACTCTGCGTTCCCGCGAGCGTTCGCTTCGCAACACGATCGTTGGTGCGGGGGCTGAACTGGTTAATCCTTCGTGGCGTGACAGGCTCGCGCGCACGTTCGAGCAGGTTTCACCGGCGCAAGCGCGCAGGTACATGGACAGGGTGGCAGAGCCGGCGCTCCGCCTCGTTGCAAGAGAGCTTTCAGCTCAGGGCTTCAACGCGCAGGTTGTGCGCGGCGATGACGACCCCGTGGACGATGTTGACGAGTCGGTCGTAATCCACGACAAGCTAAAGTTCGTGGCTGGCGTTGGCCAGGAGCAGTTCGTCTACCGCATTTTGGCGCTTGACGCTCCGGCAACCGTGTACGGAGGCCAGATGACGAGCGCGTACGACAAGTCGACGAGGCTTGAAGTGCACGTGCCGCAAGGAGGCCAGGATTACGACGTGATGGGTTATTCCACCGACGCCCTAATCCACGACGTCCTCGACCAGTTTGATATGCACCAGGATTACTGGCGCGTTCAGGTGCTCGACGAGACCACTCACTAACAGGGGGTTTACGCTAGTTCGGCGTCCCTAGCTACAGTGGCGTCGACGGCCGCGCCGAGAGCTTTGGCGAGTCCTGCTTGCTGCGCTGCAAGTAGTCCGGCGATCGTAGTGCCTCCAGGTGAGGTCACCCGGTCGATCAGGTTTGCTGGCGCTGCCCCTCCCGCGGCCGCCTCGTCGAGAATCATCTGCGCGGATCCGAGCATGGACTGCGCGACGATGGCAACCGCCTGGTTCTTTGTGAGACCGTACTTGACGCCCGAGCGGGCGAAGTCGTCGACGATCTGATACATCCATGCGGGGGAGGCGCCAGCAAGAGCGGAGAATACGGGGAAATCCGCCTCCTCGATCACGAGGCAGCGTCCAACGGACTCCATGATGTTTTTCGCCATCGTTACGTGATCCGCGGTGGCTACGCTGCCGCGTGCGATGCCGGTCATGGATTCGCCGACCGCAGCGTTGACGTTGGGCATCACGCGAACGATTGGCACGTCCGCTCCTGCGGCTTTCTCCAGGGAAGCAAGGGGCTTGCCCGCAGCCAGGGAGACGACGAGTTTCTCGCCGCCTGCAAGTACCTCAGAGATTTCGCTAAGCACGTTTTCAACCGCGTAGGGTTTGACGCCGAGCACGATGACATCGGCGTTTTTGGCTAGCTTCTTGTTGGAAGTGAGCGCCGTTGCCCCTACTTCTTCCGCGAGTTTTGGTGCTGACGTTCCCGATCTGTCGGTGAGGAAAATGTCCGATGCGCGGAGTCCCTCGGATGCCACGGCCCCGCGAACGATGGCGCCAACCATGTTTCCAGCGCCGATAAAACCAACCTTCATTGCGTCTCCTCTCTGTTATTCACAAGCCTAGCCGCCACGGGGTTATCCACGCCGGGCGAACCGGCAAAAACGAAACTCGCCTCCTGCCGCAAAGCTGATGCCATGAAGCAGACAAATCTGATTCGAGGCTTTCGCCAGAGGGCTTTTGATAGTGCGACGAAACGCGCCGCCACCAAAAAGTCCACACCGATGCTAAGAGTGCTTCCCTCACCTGTTGGCATGATCGTGCTCGCGGTAACGCTGGTTGTGCTCGCTTCGTTTTCGATTTTCCGTCTGGCGATGAATGATCAAACAGATGAGGTGATATTGGAAGATGGCACGCGCGAACTCAAAGAACGAATAGAAAGTGAGGCGACGGTAGGTGCGGACCTACCAGGGGAGGCTCAGCAAACAGTTGAAGGCCCAGCGGTTCCGGTTCCCGGTGAACTCACGGTTCAGGTAACCGGAGCGGTTCAAAACCCGTCGGTCGTAACCGTGAAGGCGGGTGCTCGCGGCATGGACGCTGTTCTTGCCGCGGGAGGCTTAACCGAAGATGCAGATTTATCTTCTGTGAATCTAGCCCAGCTCGTAACGGATGGTCAGCACATCCACGTGCTAAGTGAATCAGAGACCGCAGTGATCGGCCCGGCAAGTTCCGGTTCGAGCGCGGCAAGAGGGTGCGTGGATTTAGCTACGGCAGACAGTGCGGCGTTGCAGGAGCTCTCAGGCGTCGGCGAGGCACTTGCCGCCCGGATTATTGCGTACCGGGAGCAAAACGGTATCTCAAGACCAGAAGACGTAAAGATGGTGTCTGGGATCGGCCCTAAAACTTTTGAGGGATTTAAGGATCAGCTGTGCGGGTAGGAGGTTCGAAGAGCGGGGCGAAGAACCGGCCGCCTCTCGATCTTAGGTGGTTGCCGGCCGCGGCACTGGCCTGGATTACCGCGATATTCGTACTCGCCTGGATGATGAGCAAGAAGCCCCTCGAGGGCTTATTCCTCATTGTGCTCGCCGCTTTGTTTCTTGCTTTACTGCTCGGGGCGTGGATGTCGAACAAGCGGGCACGCCATGCACGCTACGACGTTGGATCATTTCGAGTAGCAGCAACACTACTCGCACTCGTGATAGCCGTATCCGGCCTATCTGCGGCGCTGCATGGACTCGCGTTTGCGAACCATCCGGCGCGCGAAGCCTGCAGCCTGCACTGCACGATCCGAGCGGAAGTGCAAAGGGGTTCTAGGGAACTCGACACCGGTAGCTGGATCACCTGGGCATCGATCCCTGGAGCAACCATGATGCTGATCGGCGAGAAGGTCGATGCAGAAGTGGGAGACTCCCTCGTGCTGGAAGGCAGGCTTGTGCAGGGAGGCACCCCTCCAACGCTTGGAACGATGAAAGCCACGAGGGTAGAGGTACACCCGGCAAAAGGATGGCGCGCGAAGTTCCGGCAAAACCTCAGCGAAGCGCTCGCTGGGTACGAGCGAGACCAGCAGGGCCTCATCGCAGGCATGAGCATTGGAGACTTCTCCGCCATCACGCCCGAGAGCCGCAGTGCAATGATTCAAACCAGCACGAGCCACCTCACCGCCATTTCGGGAATGCACCTCGCAATCGTCATCGGCACGATCAACGCGCTCCTGCCGGGAAGAGGCCGACTCAAGGTAGTCTTCGTCACCGCGCTAGTGGGCGCCTTGGTCGCAATAGTTGGCCCCACACCCTCGATTCTGCGAGCCGTGTCAATGGCCGCAATCCCCAGTTGGGGGCAGCTCGTAGGAAGATCCGGGCAAGTCTTAAACTCTCTTGCACTCGTCACCCTCGCGTGGATCATCACCGACCCATTCCTCGCGCTCTCAGCCGGCTTCACACTCTCAGTGTTCTCAACGGCCGGGGTGCTGGTTGTCTCAGCCATCTACAGGGCACCAAAGTTCAGCATCAGAAAACCAAGCCTGAAAACCCTCGCATCGAGGCTGCTGGTAAGCGCGGTGATACCGCTCGCGGCAACGATCGCCGCCTCACCCATGCTGCTCCACATGAACGGCAGTATCGCAACCTACGCGGTACCAACGAACGCCCTGCTAAGTCCCCTGATCTTGCCCACGACACTGCTAGCCCTTAGCACCGCAGTCTTCGCACAGTTCGGGCTAGCCCAGTATCCGGGAGTGGGCGCCGCCTGGTGTGCGGACGCCATCACCCAAGTGGCAAGATACTTCGCCTCACTCCCGGGATCACAAATTAGCGGCCACTACGCCCTGGCGGTCGTCCTCGTTCTCGAAGTCCTCGCAGGGCTTGTAGTCGCCTGGTATCTGCTACCACTCCTCGTGGATCATCGGATCAAGAGCAAACCGCTCTCCAGTATCCAAGAGGTCCAGCGCTAGCATCTGAGCATCGCTAAGCTCGAAATCGAAAATCTGGATGTTTTCGAGGTTTCGCTCCGGCTTAGACGACACGGCAATCGGAAGAATCCCGTGCTGCACCGCCCAGCGCATCACTACCTGAGCCGGCGTCTTGCCGGTATCTCGCGCAATATTTTGCACGAGGATCTGGCCGAGCAGATTCTCCTTCGGCCCAAGCGGACGCCAGGCCTCCGTGATAATGCCCTTCTCATCGTGGAACCGGCGCCACTCGACCTGCCCAATGATCGGACTCAGTTGAATCTGATTCAAAACAGGAAGCACGCCCGTTGTCTCCTCCAGCTCAAGAATCTGGTCAGGCAGGAAGTTCGACACACCAATGTGGTGGGTCAGCCCCTCCTCCTTCAGGGTAATGAGCTCCTCCCAAGTCTCGAGGTAGAGCCCGCGTGAGGGATTCGGCCAGTGAATGAGAGTGAGGTCCACGTAGTCCGTGTCCAGGTGCCGCAGCGACGCCTCAAGTCCAAGCCTCGTGGCTCCCTTACCCTGGTCGCCTCCTGCAATCTTTGTGGTGATAAAGATGTCTTCGCGGGCAACCGTGGAGTCTTTCACAGCCTGGCCTACGGCCGCCTCATTGCCATACTGCATGGCTGTGTCAATGAGCCTGTGCCCATCTTCGATCGCCTTGGTGAAGAGCTTCGCGCCCTCCCGGCCTCGGTGTGTCCAGGTGCCAAGACCCGCCGCGGGAATCTGCCCACCGTCCAGTAGTGCAAGCATCGGAATATCAGCCATTTATTGCCCCTTTCGTCGCCTCCCACTCTATGACGGTGCATCAAGATTCGATACCGCAATGGGGGACAAACACGAGTGCGTTTGTTGCGAGGGTGAATAATGTCCGCACCCTGTGGCACTCTTTACGTATGGCTCAAAGACAATCCGCGCAGTGGCACAGCGTGCAGCTTGCACCCGTTGTGCTAATAAAGTCGAAGGAACCGCTACTTGCCGAACGCGCGGTTTCTAAACTTCGCGATCTTGCAAAGAAAGCGGATCCCGAGGTGGACATGGTTCGCATCGAGGCGAGCTCATACGAGGCGGGTGAGCTAGCAACATACACGTCACCGAGCCTGTTTGGGGAGGCTCGCTTCGTGTACATTCCGAATCTGGAGGCGGGCTCGCCTCCACTATTTGACGACCTGGCGCAGTACGTTGAGCATCCTGAGCCGGATGCAACGGTGATTCTTCGCCATAACGGGGGTAACGCTGGTCGCAAGGTGCTGAACGCTGCGACTAAAGCAAAGGTGCCGACTTTCGTCTTTGAAGAGCTGAAATACCCGAATCAAAAAGCCGACTTCGTGCGCGAAGACGTGCGCCGGGCAAAGCGGCGGATCGAGCCGGAGGCAGTGCAGGCACTCGTGGATGCGCTCGGCTCGGATCTAGCCGAGTTGATGGCGATGACTTCTCAGCTGTTGCAAGACGTTGAGGGGACCATCACGAGCGCACACGTTCACAAGTATCAGGCTGGGCGAGTGGAAGCGACGGCCTTCGCGGTGGCAGACGCCGCGGTTGCCGGCAATGCGGCCCAGGCTCTTACGTTGCTTCGTCACGCGTTAGCAACGGGAGCGAGTGCTCCGGCTCTTGTTGGTGGCATTGCGATGAAGGTTCGCCAGGTAGCGAAGGTTTCGATTCGCCCGCCGCGTCCGGCCTCAGAGCTTGGTATGCAAAGCTGGCAGGTCGACAAGATAAGAAGAGAGCTACGCGGTTGGAACGAGGATCGTCTCCGCAGGTCGGTTATGGCGGTTGCTGAAGCCGATGCGGCGGTTAAAGGCGAGTCTATGGACGCCGAGTTTGCGCTAGAAAAACTCGTGCTCACAGTGTCTGGCCGCTGAGTTTTGGCATAAAAAAATGGAGGCCGTTTGGCCTCCACCTTTTTGGTCTATGCGTTAGTCCATCTTCGCAACAGCTTTTGCAAGCTTGGACTGACGGTTAGCAGCCTGGTTGCGGTGAATAACACCCTTGCTGACTGCCTTGTCGAGCTTGCGTCCAGCCAGACGCAGAGCTTCGTCTGCCTTCTCACGGTCACCGGCAGCAATCGCTTCACGAGTGCGACGAACGTAGGTCTTCAGTTCCGACTTAACGGCCTGGTTACGCTGGCGACGCTTCTCGTTGGTCTTATTGCGCTTAATCTGGGACTTAATGTTTGCCACAGTTTTACACTCTCTTTTTCGATTACAGGGTCGGTGAGGGCTTGCTGAGCCTTGGACTCCAGTGGGGGACACTCGATTGCGAATGGCTCAGCGTTGATCCGCCCCGACCAGGGCGAACCAAAAAGCTATGTTACCAGCTGATTACAGGCAAAACCAAGGGTTACCAGGAGGCGCCGCGGTGATGAACGCCACGGTTTCTACATGGCTGAAAGTAGGAGTGCGAACGCGGTCATCACAATGAGGAACCCTCCGATCGGAATAACCAAAACGGTGCCAATGAACGCGGCAAGAGTTGGGCGAATATCGATCTCTAGCCACGCGGCGTCGTAGCTGGGACTAATCATCTGTTTCATAGCGCGCTGCAGTGCTTCGATGCGTGGGAAGAACCTCGCGGTGCGGTTTTCGAACTCCGCCCGAGCGCGCCTAACTTTTTCGCCTTCTCTTGCGGCGAGGTCGTGAAGCTCGCTTTGTCGGTCGCCCTGTTCACCGCGGCGGGCAACCGCGGTCTGCTCGCCGATCACGTTCTTTCGCCCAGACACGCGGATGGCGTCTTGGAGTTGCTTGCGTCTGAACGCAAAAAACCCGGTGACTGCTAGGCCGAGAACGCCAAGAATAATGGGAATCCAGTAACCCCACGAGCCGAAACTGGAGGCTCCGATGATTCCTAGCAAAGTAGTGACGCCCGCGCTCAAAGACGCGAGGCGAATAAGGAGTCGGCCCGGTACCGTCGTAAGGTTTTGCTTCAAGCGCTCCACTCGAACGGGCTGCTCGGGTGCCTCATCGATGCTGAAAGAACCGTCAGCTCCTTGATGGGCGTCGTAAATGCGACCCGATTGTCCGCTCGAACTCTTGCTTGAGTCCCAGTCGTGGATCCATCCTTCGGGGCGATTGTTCGTTGCCATCTTGGGTTTGCACTCCCGTTCACCAAATGGTTTACATTGTTTGTGTTGTAAGCATTTTAGGCCGTGTTGCTGGGAGGATGCATGGAGAACCACCTGATTTCGATGTCTGCCGTACGTTCGGCGATGAAGGTGATCTACACGCCTGCGATTACGCTCGCGTCTCCAATTGGCCTTCGAAACGACCCGCATACGGCAACGATTTTGCACATGGGGCAGCAGTATCGCACCGATTTTGAGGGTGCTGTTGCGCAGATGACTCCGTTCGAGCGGCGCGACTATGAAAGTTGGCGTGCATCGAAGTCTGGCGAGGCGTATGAGGCGTGGGGCAACCGTGCGTTCGCAATGGCGGCTGCACTTTCGATAGTTGAAGACGCGTTCGTGGAGGAAACGGACGAAGACGAGGAAGAAGCGCCGGTCGATCCCACTTTGCAACGCCTCGTCGATTTGAACTGGACGTTCGATACGCACGGCCAGTGGTTCCTCATTTCGGCCTTCATCATCGGTTTCCTGGCATTCTTCTCAACGGGAGGCATGGTAGGAGGCGCCGCGAGCACGATCCGCATGATTGCAGGCGCTTTGGTTGCCGTGCTGGTGATCGCATGGATGGGCACGAAACTCTTGCCTTCCATAATTGAGGTGCGGGCACGCCGGCTCGGCGCGACCGTGCCGACCGCCCCGAAGGCGAAAAAGGAGGTGCTCAACCTCCCGATCTGGACGGAGGAATCGAGCATCTCCTCGGCAAAGATTTTGAATCACGCAAACTGGGTGATGCTCGCCCAGCCGGGTGCGGCAGCCCTAATGGAGTTGGAGGCGCCCGTTCCGGTGACGCCCACGGGGCAGTACGTGGAGCGTCAGGTGAAAATACTTGAGGCGGCGAAACGCTGGAGGGAAGACAGCCCTTTGAAGCCGCGCCATAATTGACAGGTGAGTAACACCTCGACTGCACAATTCGGCAGTGCCGTGTAATAGTGGGACAATCGAGGCAACTGCACGTAGGAAAGGTTAGGTCCGGGTGGCCACACTCTCGCAAGCCCAAATGAATTTGATTGAGCCGGTCAAAACTGACCCGTCGCGCATCCGCAATTTCTGCATCATTGCGCACATCGATCATGGCAAGTCGACGCTCGCCGACCGCATGTTGCAAAACAGCGGTATCGTCGAGCAGCGCGTGATGCGCGATCAGTACCTCGATCGCCTAGACATCGAGCGCGAGCGTGGAATTACGATCAAGTCCCAGGCTGTTCGCATCCCGTGGGAGGTTGATGGCGAGCCGTACGCGCTAAACATGATCGACACGCCTGGCCACGTCGACTTCTCCTATGAGGTTTCGCGTTCGCTCGCGGCATGTGAGGGCGCGGTTCTCCTCGTCGATGCGGCGCAGGGCATTGAGGCTCAGACGCTTGCGAACCTTTACATGGCACTTGGTAACGACCTCACGATTATCCCGGTGCTGAACAAGATTGACCTTCCCTCCGCTCAGCCGGAGAAGTATGCGGCTGAGATCGCTGGCCTGCTAGGTGTGGATGAGAGCGAGATTTTCCGCGTCTCCGGCAAGACGGGTGAGGGCGTAGCTGAGCTGATGAACGCGATCGTCGACCAGGTTCCACCTCCGGTGGGTGAGGCGGAGAAGCCGGCTCGCGCAATGATTTTCGACTCCGTGTACGACACGTACCGCGGTGTTGTGACGTACGTGCGAATGGTTGACGGTTCGCTCGCGCCTCATGAGAAGATCCGAATGATGTCGACGGGCACCGACCATGAGGTGCTTGAGATCGGCGTTATTTCGCCTGAACCTGTGCCGACGAAGGGGCTTGCTGTCGGCGAGGTGGGTTATGTGATCACTGGTGTGAAGGACGTGCGCCAGTCGAAGGTGGGCGATACGGTCACCACGGTGGTTCGCGGCGCCGACACTCCGCTCGCCGGATATGAGGAAGCGAAGCCGATGGTTTATTCGGGTATCTACCCGATTGACGGCTCCGATTTTACGAACCTGCGTGAGGCGCTAGAGAAGCTTCAGCTAAATGACGCTGCGCTTACTTTCGAACCCGAATCGTCGGCGGCGCTCGGTTTTGGTTTCCGCTGCGGATTCCTTGGTTTGCTCCACCTGGAGATTGTGCGTGAACGCCTCGAGCGCGAGTTCAACCTCGATCTCATTGCGACCGCGCCGAACGTAATCTACGAAGTCACGGCTGAAGACGGCACCGAAATTGTGGTCACCAACCCGTCCGAATACCCCGACGGCAAGATTAAAGAGGTGCGTGAACCCGTTGTTCGCGCGACGATCCTAACGCCAACCGAATACGTCGGATCGGTCATGGAACTGTGTCAGAACCGTCGCGGCACGATGGGCGGCATGGAGTACCTGTCTGAGGATCGCGTGGAGCTTCACTACACCCTGCCTCTGGCTGAAATCGTGTTCGACTTCTTCGACTCGCTGAAGTCTCGTACGCGCGGTTACGCTTCCCTTGACTACGAGTCGGCGGGCCAGGCGGCAGCCGACCTCGTTCGTGTCGATATCTTGCTAAACGGCGAGCAGGTCGACGCGTTCTCCGCGATCGTGCACCGCGATGCCGCGTACTCCTACGGTTTGAAACTTACGAAGAAGCTGAAGGAACTCATCCCGAGGCAGCAGTTTGAGGTGCCCGTGCAGGCAGCGATCGGCTCGCGCGTGATCGCCCGCGAAACCATTAAGGCTTTGCGTAAAGACATGCTGGCTAAGTGCTACGGCGGCGATATTTCGCGTAAGCGCAAGTTGCTGGAGAAGCAGAAGGAAGGCAAGAAGCGCATGAAGTCGATCGGTCGCGTGGATGTGCCGCAAGAGGCGTTCATTTCGGCCCTGACTTCCGAGGCTCCGGCGGGTAAGAAGTGAGTGCAGACACGCCGTACATGGCGCGCACCAAGTCGTTTACCCGCAGGGGGCGCGTGATTCACGCGTCGATGCAACGCACTTGGGACGAGCACGCGAGCGACTACCTGGTTGAGGTACGGCGCGACGGCGGCTACACGACGGTTGCGCCAGACTTCCGTTTCGACCCTGAAGAGATGTTCGGACGCAAGGCGCCCCTCATTATCGAGATCGGCACGGGTAATGGCGAGCAGATTGTGAGTTACGCGAAGGCCCACCCCGACGTGAACATGCTCGGTATTGAGGTCTGGACGCAGGGAATCGCAAAGGGGATCTCCCGCGCGGTCGATCAGGGCGTCACGAACGTTCGCTTCGTGGAGGTGGATGCCGCGCAGGCACTGCCGATCATGATGCCGAAGGAGTGCGCACTGGAGGTGTGGACGTTCTTCCCGGATCCGTGGAGGAAGTCGCGCCACCACAAGCGCAGGCTCGTGAGCAACAAGTTCGCGCCGACGGTTGCGGATTTGCTCATTGACGGAGGCGTTTGGCGGCTCGCGACCGATTGGGATAACTACGCGTGGCAGATGCGCGACGTGATTGAGGGCAGCGAGTTCTTCGAAAACGTGCATGCTGGTGAGCGACCTGACCCGGAGGATCCGGAGCCAGAGCGCGGTGGTTTCGCCCCGCGTTTTAGTGAGCGTGTGCTTACGCGGTTTGAGGAGCGCGGCCGTGAGGAGGGCCGTGGAGCCCACGATATTGTCGCTAGGCGCATTCCTCGCGGGGAGTCGCGTTGAGCCCCTACGTGCCAGATGGTGAGCCGTGGCCGGCGGATGGTCGACTAGATCCGAAGGTGACGGGTGAGCCGAGTAAGAACCTGGCCCTCTACATTCACGTGCCGTTTTGTACGGTGAGGTGCGGGTACTGCGATTTCAACACGTACACCGTAGGGTTCGGTGAGGGTGCTGATCTTGCAACGTATGACCGTTCGGTGATGGGGGAGTTACAGCTCGCGTCGAGCCGGCTCGCCCCGTTCGGGCACGAGCCTGTCAAGTCGATCTTCTTTGGTGGTGGCACTCCGACGATGCTGAATCCCTCCCAAATTGGAGGCATTCTGCGGTCTGTTCGAGATAATTTCGACCTCGATCCGGGCGCGGAAATCACGTTGGAGGCGAATCCTGACACCGTGGACGAAAGCTCGCTGGAAGCCTTGGCCGAGGCTGGGATTACGAGGGTTTCGTTCGGTATGCAGTCGGGTGTGAGCCACGTTTTGCGCACGCTGGATCGCACGCATAACCCCGAGCAGGTGCCGCGCGTGGTGTCGTGGGCACGCAAGGCGGGGATGGATGCCTCCGTCGACCTGATTTACGGCACGCCCGGTGAGTCGCTCGCTGATTGGCGGGTTTCCCTGGAATCAGCGCTATCGATGCAGCCGGATCACATTTCGACCTACGCCCTCGTGATTGAGGAGGGCACGAAGATGTGGCAAATGGTGCGCAGGGGCGAGCTTGAGATGCCTGATCCTGACGATGAGGCGCAAAAGTATGAGCTTGCAAACGAGCTTTTGGAGGGCGCTGGATTCGCTTGGTACGAGATTTCGAACTGGGCGCGCCTCGAGCCGGGGGAGTCGGCGGGCACGACGTCGCTACGCCACGCTTCGAAGCACAATCTCGCGTACTGGTTCGACTGGGACTGGTGGGGTGTCGGGCCTGGTGCGCACTCTCATGTGGGGAATCTGCGCTGGTGGAACCGCAAGCACCCGCGCGCTTGGGCCGACGCTCTTCGGGGAACTCACGCGTTTGCAGCAAACCCCGATCAGTCTGCCGCCCCCGCGGTGGCACCCGAAACTTCGAATGCGCTCGGCGCGCCAGCCAAATCCGGCAGCGAGGCGCTATACTCGCCCGCACACGCCGGCGAAATCTTGAGCGGGGAGGATCGTGCTCTCGAAACAGTTCTGCTGAAGATCCGCACGGCTGACGGCATAAGCGTCGATGAGCTCGACCCGTCGGTGCGCGGCCGCATCGCCTCCCTCGTAGATGAGGGAGTGATCGACGGTCAGGCCGCTAAAGACGGCTCGATCAAACTGACGCTTAGAGGGCGCCTCCTCGCCGACTACGTTACGCGCGAACTAACCGTTTAGGCCTCTGCGCCGCCCACGGTAACGAAGTCGATGAGTTCTTCGACGCGCCCCAGCAAAGCGGGCTCAAGATCGCGATAGTTGCGAACCCGAGCGAGGATCGCCTTCCAGCCAAGGCCGATGTCTTCGCGCGTTTCTGCAGGTAGACCGAGAGCGTGAAGAGTGCCCACCTTGATGTCGGTGCCCCGCGGAATCTCGGGCCACGCCCGCAGTCCAACGCGCGCGGGCTTGATCGCCTGCCAAATATCGACGTACGGGTGTCCGACGACGAGCACGCTACCGCGCCAGCGGGCCATCACCTCATCGGCAATGCGCGATTCTTTCGAGCCGGGCACGAGGTGGTCTACCAGCACGCCCGCCCGCGCACTGTCGGAGGGGCCGAAAACTTCCAGAACGTCCGCAAGGTGGTCGACGCCCTCAAGGTATTCGACGGCGACGCCCTCAACGCGAAGGTCGTCGCCCCAAACTTTTTCAACGAGTTCGGCGTCGTGCGTGCCTTCAACGAAAATCCTTGAGGGTAGCGCCACGCGCGCTCGCTTCATCTTGACTGCCCGCGAGCCGGAGGCGGTAACTTGCGGTTCTTGCCGTGCTCGCACCGCGGGGAGGGTGAGCTCGACGGGTTTGCCGTCCACCCAGAAGCCGCCGCCGAGGGGGTAGGACCGGCGCCGGCCCCGGCGATCCTCGAGTTCGACGATATGCATGCCGCCGCTTTTCTCAACGCGGATGACGGCACCAACGAAGCCCGATGAGGGGTCTTCAACCACGAGTCCACGCTCGGCAGGCATTTTCTGCGATCTCGGGCGGGTTGCGAAGGGGCCATCTCGGTGCGGGTCGGAGGCAAGAACGTCGTTTCCGTAGCGGTCTATCACAGGCCACAGATTAGAGCAGGCGAGTGCGCCGGCGGTTAGGGCGCGCGGGCTGGCTGAAGATATGCCAAAGTTGTAAAGGTGACTAACACCAAGTTTCAATAGGGCGTTTTCAATTGAGGTTGGTCGGCCCGCGTCAGACAATGGTTGAAGTTTGAGTGTCTTTTGAAGAACACAGTTCGATTTGGTGAGGTTTAGAGTATGTCTCGCACCTGGAAGTGGATCGTTGCGGCGGTTGCAGCTCTCGTGGTCGCTCTTGGTGGATCGACTATCGCGTATGCGTCGTACTTCGACGGTCGCGCGGTGCCTGGAACGACGGTCGCTGGTGAGTCTGTTTCCGGCATGACTGCCGATGAGATCAGCGAAAGTGTTTCGAAGCGTGTCGCGGATTTTACGGCGAAGATGTCGGTGGATGGCACCGAGCGTGAGGCGAGTCTTGCGGATCTTGGCGTGAATGTGAACGTGGATGCGACCGTGCAGGAGGCGCTTAGTGCTTCGAGCAGTGCGTGGTCGCGCGTTTCGGGCCTTTTCGGCTCCGAGGATGTTCCACTTGCGGTTGAGCTGGATGAGGACGTACTTGAGCTATTCGTCAACGACCTGGTGAGTAGCCTCGGTCAGCCTGCCACGAACGCGGGTATCGAGTTTGATACGAATGCTGGCAAGTATGCCGTGATTCCCTCCTTCGCTGGTCACGATCTCGATCGCGAGAAGATCGCCGATTACGCCCTCAGCGTTGGCGCGTCGCTTTCGGATGAGGCGGGCAACTTCGAATCGTTCGAGACGGAGCCGAAGATTGTTACAGCGGATGCGAATGAGGTTGTTTCTGCAGCGAACAAGATTCTTGAGGTACCGGTTAGCATTTCGACGGGCAACCGCGAGATTTCTCCAACGATTGAGGATCGCGTCTCCTGGGTGACGATTGAGGAAAAGCAGGATTCCCTTGGGGAGCCGAAGCTGAACGAGGAGGCGGTTCGCGACTGGACGGCCAGGACGGCCCTGTCGACGAATGATGAGCCGGTGCCGGGCGTACACAACGTGAACTCGCGCGGCGACGTGGTTTCGACCCCGAATGAGGGTGCGCCGGGTTACACGGTGAATAATGCGGATCAGGTTGCGGACGCACTGGTGAAGGCACTGGGTGCGGGTGAACCGTTTGAGGGCTTGTTCGAGTACTCGCTAACCGACCAGGAGTTTACGACGCAGCTGATTGCTGATGGTGCGGAGAATCTTGCGTACCAGGCGGCTCCGGGTGAAAAGTGGATCGACATTAACCTGTCGAACGCTACCGTGTCTGCGTACGAGGGTGCGACGATCGTGCGCGGTCCCGTGCCGATGGTTCCGGGTGAGCCGGGTACGGAGACGGTTACGGGCGTGTTCCGCGTTTACCTCCAGTACGTGCAGCAGACTATGCGCGGCCTCAACCAGGATGGCACTGAGTACGTGACTCCGGACGTGCCGTGGGTGACTTACTTCCACGGCGGTTACGCGCTGCACGGCGCTCCGTGGCGTTCCTCCTTCGGCTGGAGCGGCCCGGGCGGCTCGCACGGCTGTGTGAACATGCCGGTTGGTGAGGCGAAGTGGTTCTTCGACTGGGCTGAAATCGGAACGATCACGGTCAGCCACTACTAGGCCGTCCACTGGGGCGGGGTATTGCCCCGCCGCTGATCGAGAGCGTTGCAGGCGCCTCCTGGTCTTCAAATCTTCGGGTTTGAGATTCGGGAGGCGTTTTGCGCGTGCTCGAGCCGGTGGCTCAACGCCTTTGGCCGCCTCTGCTTTTGGTTTCGCTAACAGCCAACGCCGTGCCTAGATTCACCTCCTCGCTGTGGAATCTGGAGGTTGGAAGTAATAGAGTTAGCACTCGGATATGTTGAGTGCTACCGATGTTTCGGTGCCGTGAGAAAGGAGCCGGCGTGGCTACAGCTGAACGACGCCTTGACGTGCTCCGCGCAATCGTTTCTGACTATGTGGAAACGCGCGAGCCGGTGGGTTCTAATTCTCTTGCGAGGCGCCACGATCTTGGTGTCTCGCCTGCGACGATTCGAAACGACATGGCTGCTCTTGAGCAGGCTGGCTTGATTTATCAGCCGCACACGTCTGCGGGCCGTATTCCAACGGTTGCGGGCTACCGCATGTTTGTCGATTCTTTGACGAAGATTAAGCCGATGTCGCGTCCTGAGAGGCGCGCGGTGGAGTCGTTTCTTTCTGGCGCGGTCGATATTGATGAGGCGGTGGAGCGCACGGTGCGTTTGCTCGCCCAGTTGACCCGCCAGGTGGCGATCGTGCAGTACCCGCATTACGATTCTGCGACTTTGGTGAGGGTCGAGCTTGTTGATCTTGGAGGCGGCCGCACGCTGGTTGTCGTGATTACGAACGACGGCAAGGTTGAGCAGCGCGTGGTTGACGATTTTGGCGTCGATAAGGCGGCTTTCAACGCGGTGCGCGATCAGATGAATGACATCTGTACGGGCCAGGATTTGCGTGATCTACCGGATTTGCTTTCGCCTCTGAGCATTGTTGGTAGCTCGGTTGAGCAGCAGTTCCGCGCGGCTGTGTGCCAGGCGGCTGTGGATTTGACGCGCAGGGGCGAGGAAGAGCGCATCGTCGTTGCGGGCATGGGTAACTTGGCTCGCTCTGGCGTGGATTTTTCACGTTCGATCGTTCCGGTTCTCGATGCGCTTGAGGAGCAGGTTGCCCTACTTCGCCTGTTCTCGAGCGTGCCGCAAAATGATGTGACCGTGTCGATTGGCGATGAGAACACCCACGATGGCCTGCTGGAGACGGCGGTTGTGGCGGGCTCTTACGGTTCGAAGGAAGCGAACGCGCATCTTGCGGTCGTTGGCCCGGTTCGTATGGATTACCAAAACGCGATGAGTGCAGTGCGAGCCGTCGGCGTGTATTTGACGCACTTCCTGCATAAGGAAAATTAGGAAATATAGGCAAAAGGAACATTTGTGAGCGAAGACTACTACGAGATCCTCGGGGTTGAACGTGACGCTACGCCGGAGCAGATTAAGCGTGCGTACCGAAAACTTTCGCGCAAATACCATCCCGATATCGCAGGTGTTGAGCACGAGGAGCAGTTTAAGAAGATTTCGGTGGCGTATGAGACGTTGTCGAATCCGAAGAAGCGCCAGTCGTACGACATGGGTGGTTCGATGGGCGGCCCGGGTATGGGCGGAATGGGCGGTTTCGGAGGTTTTGGCGACCTGTTTGAGACGTTCTTCTCTGCTGCGGGTGCTACGGGCGGTCCGATGCCGAGGGGGCGTCGAGGTCAGGATATTTTGACGGCTCTCGAGGTGGATTTGAACACGATCGCGTTTGGGTCTCGCGAGGAAGTGACGATCAATACGGCGGTGAAGTGTCCGACGTGTGATGGTACGGCTACGAAGCCGGGCACGTCGCCGCGTACCTGTACGGTGTGTAACGGTTCGGGCACGGTTAGGCACGTGCAGCGCTCGATTTTGGGCGACATTATGACGCAGGCGCCGTGTTCGACCTGTGGCGGTTACGGCACGATCATCACGGATCCGTGTGAGGAGTGTGGTGGCGAAGGCCGCGTGCACGCGAAGCGCACGATCGCGGTGGATGTGCCGGCTGGTATCGAGCACGGTACGCGCATTCGCTTGAGCGGTCAGGGTGAGGCGGGCCCCGGTGGAGGTGGCAACGGCGACCTGTACGTGGAGGTTCACGAGAAGCGTCACCCCGTGTTTAAGAGGCAGGGCGACGATCTCCTGGCGAACCTGTTTGTGCCGATGACGTCTGCGGCGCTTGGCACGACGATTACGCTTGACACGCTGGATGGTCCGCAGGAGATCACGGTGGAGCCGGGCACCCAGCCGGGTGAGGAAGTAAGGCTCGAGGGGCTTGGCGTTGGCCGCCTGCACAGGAAGGGCCGCGGTAATCTACGCGCACGGATTAACGTGCAGGTGCCTAAGGATCTGGATCCTGAGCAGCGCGAACTTATCGAAAAGCTTGCGAAGCTGCGCGGCGAGGAGACCGTGGAAGCGAAGACCGAGCCGGAGTCGCAGGGTTTCTTTAGCAACTTGAAGGAAAAGTTCACGAGATGACGGCTCCCGTATTTTTCGCGAGCGGCCTCGAAGGCGTATCGGCTGGTAGCCTCTTTCGTTTTGAAGGAGGCGACGCGAAGCACGTGCGCGTGAAGAGGATTGAGGTGGGCGAGCGCATCGACATCGTTGATGGTGAAGGCACCAGGCTGCAAAGTCGTCTCGTGGAGGCTACTGCGGAGGCTGTAACCGTCGAGGTTGAAAGTGTGCTGAGCGAGCCGGAGGGCAGTCCGCGCATAACCCTCATTCAGGCGCTTGCGAAAAACGGGCGTGATGAGCTCGCGATCGAGATGGCAACCGAGCTCGGTGTTGATCGCGTGATCGCGTGGCAGTCTCAGCGTGCGATCGTGCGCTGGGATGGCCGCAAGCTCGCGAAGAACCTCGCGAAGTGGGAAAACATCTTGCGCGCCGCAACTAAGCAGTCGAGGCGCTCCCGGGTTCCCTCCCTCGATTTTGCTGCGAGCGCGAAGGCGGCGATTAGCCTCGTGGAGGGCGATCAGCTGGTCGTCATGCATGAGGCGGCGACCGAGCCGATTTCGAAGCTTGGAGCTCTGGAGGGCCCCGGTTATGCCCTCGTCGTTGGTCCGGAGGGTGGAATCACCGATGCGGAGCTCGCCGAGTTTGAGCGGGCGGGGGCTAGGATTGTGCTTGTTGGCGAGGCCGTGATGCGCGTGTCCACAGCTGTGGCTGCCGGCATGACTTCGCTTAATATCGGGGCCGGTAAAGTTTAGACTGGTAGTTAAACGTTAAGGAGATCCAGTTTTCCCGATCATGTCTGATTTTTCTTCCCCTGTAGCGCCCGCGAGTGCCACTGTCACTATTCCGGAGCATTTGGACCCAGTTACCGTGCTTGGATCGCAAGATGAGGTGCTGCGCACCTTGGAGCGTAGTTTCCCCGGCACGCGGATCATGTCGCTTGGCAATACGATCACGATTTCGGGAAAGCCAGAAGACGTAACCCTTGCTTCAGACCTTGTAAAGGAACTGATTTCGCTCGCGCGTTCCGGCCAGTATTTGAACGCCCAGACGGTTGAGCACGCGATCGGTTTGCTCGCGGGTTCGGGTACGGCGACTGCAAATTCGGAGAACATTTTGACGGTGCGCGGCCGCGCTATTCGAGCTAAGACTCCGGGCCAGCAGCGTTACGTCGACATGATTGCTAACAACACGGTTGTGTTCGGTATTGGTCCGGCGGGCACGGGTAAGACGTATTTGGCGATGGCGATGGCTGTGAATGCGTTGCTTACGGGCGAGGTGCGTCGGATTATTCTCACGCGTCCGGCCGTTGAGGCGGGGGAGTCGCTCGGTTTCCTGCCCGGCACGCTTACTGAGAAGATTGACCCGTATCTGCGGCCGCTTTACGATGCGCTGAACGAGATGGTCGACCAGGAGGCTCTGCCGCGCCTCCTCGCCGCCGGAACGATTGAGGTTGCGCCACTTGCGTACATGCGTGGCCGCACGCTTAACGACGCGTTCATCATTTTGGATGAGGCGCAAAACTCGACGCAGTCGCAGATGAAGATGTTTTTGACGCGCCTTGGTTTCCGCTCGAAAGTTGTTGTAACGGGCGATGCAACGCAGGTTGATTTGCCGCGCAACACGACTTCGGGTCTTGCAAGCGCGCACGCCATTTTGCAGGGGATCGAGGGTATAGGTTTTTGCCAGCTAACCTCAGCCGATGTGGTTCGTCACCGCATAGTTGGTGAGATTATTGATGCATATCAGCGGTTTGACGAGTCGCAAAGTCTTAGGAGGCGCAGGTGAGCGTAGAGGTAATCAACGAAACGGACGTTGAGATCGGTATCGAAGAGTTCCGTGACATTGCGGAGTATGTGCTCGCGCAAATGCACGTGTCGCCGGATGCCGACCTGTCGATCCTGTTCATTGATCCTGAGCCGATGGAGGAGCTCCACATTAAGTGGCTTGACCTACCCGGCCCGACCGACGTGATGAGCTTCCCTATGGATGAGTTGCGTCCCGGTCAGCCCGGTCAGGTAACGCCTCCGGGAATCCTTGGCGATATCGTGATTTGCCCGCAGGTTGCTCACAAGCAGGCTCTTGAGGCGGGGCATTCTTCCGTGGAGGAAATGCTCCTGCTAACGGTTCACGGCATGCTCCACCTGCTCGGTTATGATCACGCTGAGGAGGAGGAAAAGCGCGTCATGTTTACGCTGCAGCGCCAGCTCCTTTTGACGTTCTTCGCGAATCATCCGCTGGAGCGTGCGGATGGGTAGCATCCCCCTTGGGTTTTTGATCCCTATTGCCGTTGTCTTCGTGATTATTGCGGCGATTTTGGTTGCCGCTGAGTCTTCGGTGGCGCGCCTTTCTCGAGCCGCTGTGGACGATCTTGTCGAAGATGGCGAGAAGAACGCGAAACGTTTGGCGCTACTTGTGGAGGAGAGGCGTCGCACGGTGCTTTCGGCGCGTGCTGGCCGCATCGCGATGCAAACCGGCGTGGCGGTTACGACCACGATCGCGTTCGCCGCTACGGGGTGGCCGTGGTGGGCTGTTCTCCTCATTTCGCTACTCGTTAACTGGATCGTGTCGTACACGATTATTTCGGTTTTGCCCCAGCAGGTCGCGTACCGAAATCCAGAGAAAACGGCCCTGTTGTTCGTCGGTCTTCTCGAGTTCACGCTAGGTTTCAGCAGGCTTGGCGCGCCCGCGGTGCGACTGCTGCGGAGGTTTTTGCCTGCGCCTGCGCAAACGGAGGCTGAGGCGCGAGCTGAGATGACGGAGGAAATGCGCGAGGTTGTCGACCAGGTTGGTGAGACCGAGGGGTTTGAGGATGAGGATCGTGAGATGCTCCGCTCGGTGTTCGAACTTGGCCACACGTACGTGCGTGAGGTGATGGTTCCGCGCACCGACATGGTGACGATCAGGGAGGACGCGACGCTGGAGAAGGCGATCAACCTGTTTGTTCGTTCCGGCTATTCGCGTATTCCCGTAATCGGCGAGACTCCCGACGACATTGTGGGCATCATGTATTTCAAAGACGTGGTGTCTCGCGTGAATGCAAGCTCTGACAACCTGGTTAAGCCCGTGCGCGACGTTTGCCGCGATGCTCGTTTCGTGCCCGAGATGAGGCTTGCGGACGACGAGTTGCGACACATGCAGCAAGAGCGCGTCCACATTGTTCTTGTCGTGGATGAGTGGGGAGGCATTGCCGGCCTGCTTACGATCGAGGATCTTATTGAGGAGATTGTCGGTGAGGTTAACGACGAGCACGACCGCAATGTGGTGGAGCCGGCGGAAATTGCGCCTGGAACTTGGCGTGTACCGGCACGTTTCTCGGTGATTGAGCTCGGTGAGCTACTCGGCCTCGAGATTGAGGATGAGGACGTCGACTCGGTTGGCGGTCTACTCCAAAAGGCGCTTGGCAAAGTTCCGCTTCCGGGTGCGAAGGCACAGGCGCTTGGCTTGGAGCTACTCGCGGAAGAGGCAATTGGCAGGCGCCGCCAGGTGGGCACTATTGTTGCCACTAAAGTAGAAGAAAACCCAGTAGAAGGAAGCTAACGTGCGCTTTCCCTCCGATGATGAACTGATGGATGGCCCGAACGCGTTCGACGACTTTGACGACGAGTTCGACGAAGATGTTGACGACGAGTTCGAGGATGAGGCCGAGGTAAGCCCGATTGAGGGCTTGGTGGATGCGGATTACGATCCGAACTTCCGCGCGGGCTTCGTGGCGATCGTGGGCCGCCCGAACGTTGGCAAGTCGACCCTGACGAACGCCTTGGTCGGCCAGAAGATCGCGATTACGTCGATGAGGCCGGAGACCACTCGTCACGCCGTGCGCGGCGTTGTTCAGGGTGAGGATTACCAGCTCGTTTTGGTTGATACTCCTGGGTATCACCGTCCGCGAACGCTTCTTGGTCAGCGTCTAAACGACGAGGTGCGCGAGTCGCTTGCCAGCGTGGACGCGATCTTGTTCTGTCTTCCTTCCGACCAGAAGGTTGGCCCGGGTGACGATTTCATCGCACGCCAGCTTCGCGGCTCTAAGGCTCCGATTATTGCGGTTGCTACGAAGATGGACGCGGTTTCCGATGAGCGCCTTATGAAGCACCTGCTAGATATTGGAAAGCTGGGGGATTGGGATGAGATTATCCCGGTTTCTGCGCTTAAGGGCCGCCAGCTTGACGTGCTGAAAGACTTGGTTGCAAAGCGTATGCCGCTCTCGCCGCCGCTGTATCCGCGCGATATGGTTACCGACGAGTCTCGCGACACGATGATCGCGGAGTTGATTCGTGAGGCGGCTTTGGAAGGCGTTCGTGAGGAGCTCCCTCACTCGCTCGCAGTGCAGGTTGAGGAGATCATTGAGCGTCCGAAGAAGCCGGGCCAGAACTATCCGGCGATGCTTGACATTCACGTGAACCTGTTCGTGGAGCGCGACTCTCAAAAGGCGATCATCATCGGTAGGGGCGGCTCTCGCCTGAAGTCCGTTGGTATGAGGGCTCGCCGCGAGGTTGAGACCTACCTGGGCAGGCGCGTTTACCTGCACCTGCACGTGCGCACGGCGAAGGATTGGCAGAAGGATCCGAAGATGCTGGGGCGCCTCGGATTCTAGGGCGTAGCCCGCTCGAGGAGTCGCAAAGAGATCCTGTAGTCGCTGTGGGACAATACCGATATGAAGACTTACCGGGATGAGGCGATTGTGCTTCGCACGCAAAAGCTGGGCGAAGCCGACCGCATTATCACGGTACTAACGCATGGGAACGGCCTGAAACGGGTTGTTGCGAAGGGTGTTCGGCGCACCTCCTCAAAGTTCGGTGCCCGACTCGAGCCGTTCACGGTTATTGACGCCCAGTTTTACAAGGGGCGCACTCTTGACGTTTTGACGCAGGTTGAAACGCTTCGCCCCTACGGGTTGCAGATCGCCTCAGACTTTGAGCTTTATACGCGTGCAAACGTGATGGTCGAAACCGCGGAGCGACTGAGCGAGGATGAGGCTCCCGGCACCCTGTACCTGCTCCTTTTGGGTGCCCTGCATGCCCTCGCGAACCGGCGTCACAGCCCTGATCTGGTGATGAATTCGTTCATGCTACGCGCAATCGCAATGGGTGGTTGGGCGCCTTCGTTTTGGGATTGCGCGGCCTGCGGAAAGCCGGGCCCGAATACGGGGTTCAACGTGGCTATCGGTGGGGCGGTTTGCGACGCGTGCAGGCCTCCTGGATCGCACGCGCCGTCTCCGGAGGCGATGCGCCTGCTCGGAGACCTCCTGTCGGGGGATTGGGCAAGCGCGGATGCGTCGGAGGAGTTTGCGAGGCGTGAGGCGTCGAGCCTCGTCGCAGCGTGGGTGCAGTGGCACGTGGAGCGCCGCATCAAGTCGTACAGTTTGATTAACGCGAGTTTAGGAGCCTGATGATTACGCCACCGCCTGGCGCCGGGAAGAACCTGGCTCCAAAGATTGATGGAGTGCCAAACCACGTTGCGATCATCATGGATGGCAACGGAAGGTGGGCTAACTCGCGCGGCCTGCCGCGTACGGAGGGCCACCGGGCTGGCGAGTACGCTCTCATGGACACGATTGCGGGCGCGCTCGAAATCGGTGTCAAGCACTTAACGGTTTACGCTTTTTCTACGGAGAACTGGAAGCGCTCACCTAAGGAGGTGAGCTTCCTGATGGGCTACTCGCGCGATGTTTTGCGCAGGAGGCGCGATGAGCTGAACGAGTGGGGCGTCGGTATCCACTGGTGGGGCAGGCGCCCGCGCCTTTGGAAGTCGGTGATCGACGAGTTGGAGGTCGCTCAAGAACTCACGGCATCGAACTCGAAACTGCATTTCAATATGGCGGTGAACTACGGTGGCCGCGCGGAGATTGCCGACGCGATGCGTCAGATTGCAGGCGAAGTGGCTGAGGGGTCGTTGAAGCCGAAGGGGATCACGGAAGACACGGTGCGTCGCCGCCTGTATGCGCCAGACAGTCCGGACGTGGATTTGCTGATCCGCACGGGAGGGGAGCAGCGTATCTCAAACTTCCTGCTGTGGCAGTGCGCTTACGCGGAGTTTGCGTTCAACCCGGTTCCGTGGCCCGAGTATGGGCGCGAGGAGCTGTGGAACGATATTTTGAGCTTCACGGGTCGTGAACGCCGCTTTGGTGGCGCGATCGATAAGGTTGCGCCACAGTAAATCATCCTGGAGGGGGCTCGCCGGCAAAACTGGTAGACGCAAGCCTCATTAGAAGGGCTGTCCCGCGGCTGAAAACGTGGTGGGAGCTAAAAGTTTAGGCCTAGCCCGGGGGCTAGGCCTAAAGAGTTTCACGCGGTTTAGTCGAGTGCCTCGACCGTGCTGGTACGTACGGCTGCGGAGCGCTTGCGCAGGATCATGATGCCAAGAAGTACCACGAGGGTCGTTGAGAGCACGAGCGCCCAGGTCTTTCCAGCGGTCGCTGCCTGCCCGGTTTTGAAAAGACCGATGAATACGGCGGCGTACAGCGTTCCCCACGCAATGTAGCCGGGGATGGCTGCGAGCGTGTAGGTGATCCAACGCAGGCGGAGCACGCCGGCGCCGGCGTGTACGACGGTTTGGAAGCCGATCGTTAGGAACGATAGCGGAATGATGATGAGGCCCCAGTGGTCTACGGCGTCCACGCCTTTTTGTACGGAGGCGCCGTCAAGCCACCTGCGCAGTTTGATAACCCAGCGTTTGCCCGAGTTCTTGGACTTGGCGAGGAATCCCCAGGTGCCTAGCCGGCCGAGCCAGTAGGTGCCTTGGGAGCGCAGGAAAACCACGATGGTAAGGAAGGCTGCTACTCCAAAAAATGGTCCGTTTTCGATCCACTCGGGAACGCCTGGCATCACTTACCTTCTTTCGCCTTACACTCCGGACATATTCCGAAAATCTCTAGAGAATGTTCTACATCAGAGTAACGGTGTTTGTCGACGAGCGCATGCAGAGTGCTTTCCAGTTCGGATCCGAGGATTTCGATTGTGGAAAGGCAGTTGCGGCACACGATGTGGTGGTGGTGTGATTCGACCCCGCAGGCGCGGTAGAGTGCTTCGCCGTCGGGTGCCATGAGCATGTCGATGGCTCCTTCTTCGGCTAGGCTTCTGAGGTTGCGGTAGACGGTTGCAAGGCCGATGGATTCGCCGGCTGCAACCATGTCCGCGTGAATTTTTTGAGCGGAGCGAAACTCTTTTGCCTCGCCCATCGCGGCAATTACGGCTTGGCGCTGACGAGTGTTGCGTTTCTTTTCCATTGCTCTACCTTATTGTTGTTGTTTTTCCGGGTGCATGACTGCTGGGGGTTGTGGCGCGATCTTTCGGCGTCCCCGTAGTTTTTCGGTGACGGGGTTGAACGCGAACGCGAGTGCGTACACGATGATCGCAATTACAACGATAGCGGCGCCCGGTGAGAGGTTGTAGAAGTACGTGAAGGTAAGTCCTGTCACGGTTGTGAGCATGCCGAGTACCATTGCGAGGCCCATGGTTGCTTTGAAGGAGCGAACCATGATTTGTGAGGTTGCGACCGGCACGATCATGAGGGCCGAAACGAGGAGTGCGCCAACTACTCGCATTGCGACCGCGACGGTTGTTGCGGCCATGAGTGCGATGAGTAGGTTGAGGAGGTTTACGGGTAGGCCCGTGGACCTTGCGAATTCCTCGTCGTTGGCGACGGAGTAGAGGGCTGGGGCGAGGCCGATTCCTACGACTAGTACGAGTACGCTGAGGCCGCTGATCGCGACGATGTCAGAGTTTGTGACGGTGGCGATCGAGCCGAAGAGGTAGGAGTTCAGCTGGGAGGAGGTGCCTCCCGCGATGCCCATGAGGAGCACGCCGCCGGCGATGCCGCCGTAGAAGAGGATGGCGAGGGCGACGTCGGAGGAGGTTTTCCCCGCGATGCGGATGAGCTCGAGGATTACTGCGCCGAGCACGGAGACCACGAAGGCGCCGGGGAGGGCGAGTGATTCGGGTTCTACGAGGTTCATGCCGCTGCCGACGAGCCAGCCGAGGGCGACACCGGTGAGGGCGATGTGGCCGATGCCGTCGCCGAGCATGGCGAGGCGCCGGTGTACGAGGTAGGTGCCGACGACGGGTGCGGTTACGCCTACGAGGATTGCGGCGATGAAGGATCGCTGCATGAGCGGTGAGGAGAGCATCTCCGCAACGCTTGAGAGGAAGTCGAGGGCGAGTGCGTTAGTCATTGTGGTCTCCACAGTGGTGGTGGGGATCGGTGTGCCCGAGTTTGGGGGAGAAGCCGCCGGGCTGCACCTCGTCGGTGTCTTGCACGGGGCCGTCGTAGGTTACGTGTCCGCTGGCAAGGTTGATGACCCTGTCGATGTGCGGTTCGATCGGGCCGAGTTCGTGCAGGACGAGGAGGATGGTCTTCCCCTGTTCCTTGAGCGATCCGATGATGTCTGCGAGCTTCTCTTGGGAGTGCCTGTCGATGCCGGCGAGGGGCTCATCGGCGATGAACAGGTCGGGGTCGCGTACGAGTGCGCGCGCGATGCGGATGCGCTGGTGTTGCCCTCCGGAGAGTACTTGCACGGGAGTGTCTGCGCGGTGGAGGAGGCCGACCTGCGTGAGTGCCGCTTCGGTTAGCTGCTTTGAGCCGGGGGTGTGCCACGGGCGTTTGGGGCCGAGGAGGCCTGAGCGGACGACTTCGCGCGCGGTTGAAGATACCGGGGATGGTGCGGAGGGGCGCTGCGGCACGTAGCCGATGCGGTCCCAGTCGACTTTCCCGCTCGTGAAGAGTCCCTTGCTCTTCGGGTTTTTGCCGAAGATTTCGATTTCTCCATCGGTTACGGGCGCGGAGCCCATGAGGGATTTAACGAAAGTGGACTTGCCCGAGCCGTTTGATCCTGTAATCGCAACACACTGTCCGGTGGGGATTTCAATGTCGAGGCCGTGCAGGATCACGTTGGTCTCGTACGCCACGTGCAGGTGGTTCGTGTATACGGCAAGAGCCGCATCCGTTCGATGCGACTCTTGCAACTTGCCTTTCTGACTCACTTACAGTCAAGACCCTTCTGAAGATTCTTGATATTCGTTCTCATTATATCCATGTAGTCCGAATCTGGATCGTTCTGTGATGCACCTGGGTCGAGCGTCATAGTTTCGACGCCGAGGTCTGATGCGAGTACTTCAACTGCCTTCGGCGAAACGTTGGCTTCGGCGTAGATAACGCCAACGCCGTGTTCCTTTACGACCTCGCCGATTTCTTTGAGGCGTTCGGGGGAGGGAGCAACTTCGGGTTCGAGGCCGGAGATGCCTACCTGGGTCAGGCCTGCCTTGGCGGCGAGGTAGCCGAATGCCTGGTGGGAGACGACGAAGGTGTCGAGCTTGCACTGGCCGAGGCTCGAGACGAGTTCCTCTTCGAGGTCGTGCATCGACTTCGCTACGCTCTGCGCGTTCTCCTTGTAGAAGTCAAGGTTTTCCGGATCGGTTTCGCCGAGGAAGTCGCCGATCTGAACGGCTACGTCGGCCATGCGTGCCGGGTCGAGCCAGAAGTGTGGGTCGCCTTCGAGGTCGTGGTTGTGACCCTCGTGAGCGTCATCGTCGTGGGTGTCGTCCGCATCTCCGTGGTCGTGGGCGTCCTCAGCTTCGTGGGTATCGTCACCTTCGTGAGTCTCACCCTCGTGGGCGTCGTCATCGTGAGCGTCGTCCGCATCTCCGTGGTCGTGCGCGGGCTTCGCGCCGGTCTCGGCTAGCTTCGCAGCTTCCGTCACGTCGAGAACATGCTCCGGGCCACCCTGGGCTACCGCCTCGTCGACTGCGCTTTGGAAGCCGTGCAAGTAAACTACTGCGTCGGATGAGCTGAGCTCTGCAACGGTCTTCGGGGAGAGTTCGAGCGCGTGAGCGTCGGTTCCCGGGGGAGTGAGGGAGGCTACCGCAACCTTGTCCTGGCCGATTTCTTCGACGAGGTACTGCAGGGGGTAGAAGGAGGCCTTCACTACGAGCTTGTCGCCGGCTTCGTCGGAAGCGTCGCCGGTGGCGGCACAGCCGCTGAGTACAAGCGCGGAGGCGGCGCCAACCGCGAGAAGTGTTTTGCGAATGTTCATGAAAACCATTATCACTAAAGCCCGTGGTTCGATCAAGCCGGATTTCGTGAATGTGACATATGGCAAGTCTCGCTCCTCATCATCACTTTCATAAAGCGCTCGACGCCCTCTACACTTGTAGCGATTCGCATCGTTTTGCGAACAGTGAAACGCACCAGCCAGGTGCGCGTGACTTAAGGAGATTTTTGTGGCAGAGCCATCGCGTCTAGATTCCGTCATTAGCCTTGCGAAGCGTAGGGGCTTCGTGTTCCCATCGGGTGAGATTTACGGCGGAACTCGTTCGGCCTGGGATTACGGTCCACTTGGCGTTGAGTTGAAAGAAAACATTAAGAAGGCGTGGTGGTCGCGCATGGTGCGCCAGCGCGAAGACGTGGTGGGTCTTGACTCCTCCGTCATTTTGCCGACCGCCATTTGGCACGCTTCGGGTCACGTCACGGCGTTTACGGATCCGCTCGTAGAGTGTCTTTCGTGCCACAAGCGTCAGCGTGAGGATCAGCTGATCGAGGCGTACGCCGAGAAGCATGACGTGGAGGAGTCTTCCGTCACTCTCGCCGACGTTGCTTGCCCGAACTGTGGCACGCGCGGTAGCTGGACTGAGCCGAGGGCGTTCTCGGGCCTCATGAAGACCTACCTGGGTGCCGTGGACGACGAGTCTGGCCTGCACTTCCTTCGCCCCGAGACTGCTCAGGGTATTTTCGTTAACTTCTCGAACGTTATGACTTCTGCTCGCATGAAGCCCCCGTTTGGTATCGCGCAGATTGGTAAGTCGTTCCGCAACGAGATCACGCCGGGTAACTTCATTTTCCGCACCCGCGAGTTTGAGCAGATGGAGCTCGAGTTCTTCGTTGAGCCGGGCACGGATGAGGATTGGCACCAGTACTGGATCGATGAGCGTCTCGACTGGTACGTAGATCTTGGTATCGACCGCGATCACCTGCGCCTGTACGAGCACCCGCAGGAGAAGCTGTCGCACTACTCGAAGCGCACGGTTGATATCGAGTACACGTTTGGCTTCAAGGGTTCCAAGTGGGGCGAGCTTGAGGGTATTGCTAACCGTACGGACTACGATCTTGGCACGCATTCGAAGGAGTCGGGTGCGAAGCTCGACTACTTCGACCAGCAGAAGAATGAGCGTTGGATTCCCTACGTGATTGAGCCTTCCGCGGGTCTTACTCGTTCGCTGATGGCATTCCTCGTTGAGGCGTACTCCGAGGATGAGGCTCCGAACACGAAGGGCGGCGTGGATAAGCGCACGGTTTTGAAGCTTGACCCGCGTCTTGCTCCGGTTAAGGCCGCTGTGCTTCCGCTTTCGCGTAAGGAGCAGCTGACTGAGCCGGCTCGCGAGCTTGCTAAGACGCTGCGTCGCCGCTGGAACGTTGACTACGACGATGCCGGTGCTGTTGGCCGCCGCTACCGTCGCCAAGACGAGATCGGTACGCCGTACTGCATTACCTTCGACTTTGATTCGCTCGAAGATAATGCGGTGACGATTCGCGATCGCGACACGATGGAGCAGGTTCGCATTCCGATCGATGAGGTTGAGGCGTACCTGATTGAGCGCCTCCCGATGCTCTAAGGGTTTCCTGTTTGACTGGGAATGATGTTTTGACCGGAGGTCTGCAGATTGGTCCAATCAATCTGTGGACCCCGGTCGTTTTAGCGCCCATGGCGGGCGTCACCGACGTGCCGTTCCGCCGCCTGTGTAGGCAGTACGCCGAGGCCGGCCTCGAATCTGGTCTTGCCGCGAAACTGGACGGCGCCGAGAAGGGCGTTGACGCGCCCGCAGGCCTGTTCGTTTGCGAGATGATCACCGCTCGCGCACTCATCGAAGGCTCTGAAAAGACGTGGCGCATGGTTGAGCCAGACCCCGAGGATAGGGTGCGGTCGGTTCAGCTTTACGGCGTCGACCCGGAAACGATGGGGAAGGCCGCGCAGATGCTGGTTGAGCGCGACCTTGTGGATCACCTCGACTTGAACTTTGGCTGCCCCGTACCGAAGGTAACTCGCAAGGGCGGGGGAGCGGCTCTTCCGTGGAAGAGGGATCTGCTCGAAGACATCCTAAAGGCTGTCGTTGAGGGGGCGAATCGCGGAGGCGCGAAGATCGGCCGCGACATTCCGGTGACCATGAAGATGCGCATCGGTATTGACGACGAGCATCAGACCTACCTGGATGCCGGCCGCATCGCAGAGCGTTCGGGGATCGCCGCGGTTGCCCTGCACGGGCGCACGCAGGCGCAGTACTACTCCGGTAAGGCCGATTGGGAGCCGATTGCCGCGCTTAAGGATGAGATCTCGATTCCTGTAATGGGCAATGGGGATATCTTCAAGGGCGACGACGCTCGCCAGATGATGGAGCAAACGGGTTGCGACGCCGTTGTGGTTGGCCGCGGCTGCCAGGGTCGCCCGTGGCTGTTCACCGATATCGCCTCAACTTTGTCAGGCGCTGATCTGCCTGCTGTAAACCCGAGCCTGCGAACGGTTGCGCAGATTATTCGCGAGCACTCCGAGCTCATGATCGACCACCTGGGCTCTGAGTTCGACGCGCTTAGAAATATGCGAAAGCACATCGGCTGGTACTTGCGCGGCTACAAGGTTGGCGGGGAGTCTCGCCTGAAGCTTGGCCGCGTTAGCAGCATGGAGGAGCTCGACCAGCTCCTTTCCGAACTTGACCTCGACCAGCCGGCTCCGAAGTCTGCGGAGGCGCCGCGGGGGCGTAAGGGGCACGCGAGGCGCCCGCACCTGCCCGATGGTTGGCTTGATTCTCAAGTGGTCTCGGTGGAGGAACGCGCTGAGGTAGCTTTGAATGAGTCGGTTGCAGATGGTGGTTAATCATGGCTAACGAGTACGGCGAAGGCCGCGGCATTCTGAGCGCGCGCGAGAAGAGCGCGCTGGTTGTGCCCGTGATGGGTAGGAACGCGTCCGAGCTTGCGCGCGCGGCTAGGGCCGTGAAGGTGAGCGCGGCAGATATCGTCGAGTGGCGCATCGACCATTTGAGCGATCTTTCAAACGCGGTTGTTGCCGGCTCTGCCCAGATTCTTCGTCGGGAAGTTGATCTGCCGATCCTTGCAACGTTTCGAACGAAGCAGCAAGGAGGTCTTGGCGCTCCTTCCGACTTTATGCGGATCCTCGAGGTGATCCTCGAATCCGGCGTTGCGGACCTCATCGACGTCGAGTCCGGCGCGCCTTTTGCCAAGGAGGCTGCCCTGCAGGCATTCGCTAAGGGCGTCCCGGTCGTGCTTTCACACCACGATTTTGACGCAACTCCCGGCGTGGAGGCGATTGTTGCCCAGCTTGAGAAGATGCAGGAGGAGCTTGCCGCCTGGTCGAAGGAGGCCGCCTCGTTGCCAGAGGCCGAGGAGCTCGCGGAAGTTGGCGCTGTGAAGGTTGCCTACATGCCAACTGAAACGATGGACGCCCTCAAACTCGCTGTAGCGGCAAGGCATTTTAAGAACAGTTCCGCGAACCTGCCCTTCATAGCTTTGTCGATGGGGGATGAGGGCATGATGACCCGCGCGTTTGCCGGAGCGATCGGCTCCGTCGCTACCTTTGCGGCTATCGGTGCGCGCTCGGCCCCAGGTCAGATTGACTTGGGAACGCTCGCCGCATTCGCCGACGAGACCCGCTCCCTCGACGTTCGCGAAAGATAGCACCCGGCCCTCCTGTAGCCCACAGTATTTCTAGAGGGCCTTGCCTGCGGGCGTATGCCTGCGCAAACTCCTCCAAACCGCGCGATGCCCCTGCTCGGGGCTCATTGCCCTAGGCAGAGGCATCTGCTCGAATCGGATAGCTACAGGCGGGGTCTAGTAGTTGGGTGCCTTAACGATTGGCGGGGCGAACCAGGCCGTTGTGCCCGGCGCGAGCGTGTTTTGCTCGCCGCGCTGCTTGGTTGTGAAGATGTGCGGCGGCCCGGTGCGTAGCACGGTTTCGGTTGCGGGAACCGCCCAGTCTTTAGTGGAGTCGGAGCGCAGTAGTAGCTGGTTTTCGAGGGGTACGAACACCTCGTTTTCGGAGGTGTTGAACACGCTCATTACGGGTCCGCTCATGAGCACGCCGACTCCTGGCTCCTGCCAGTCGAGTCCGCTTACCCACGCGAGGTTCGCGTTTCCAAGCTCGTACTTCTTTCGCAGGGCGAGCGCTAGCTGCGTGTGCCTGGAGCGCTGCACTTCGGCTTCGTTGATCGGCGCGCTGGGTCGGATGGCAACGCCCTTGAACTCGGCGTGTCCGCCGGTGAAGCCGAACGGCAGGTAGACGGCGCCGGGAAGGCTTGCAAGGATGATGCGTATCGAAGCGCGCCGCTCGGTGGTGCCTTCGTCTTCCCACGAGCCGGGGTAGTTGTTGGGCGTTTCCGGTTCCATGATGAGGCGCGAGTTCAGCGCCTTCCACACGGGTGGTACGCCCATTTGGCTACGCTCGGCAAGCGTCTCACCGATTGCACGGATGATCGCCCGGTCGTCGTAGGGGCTTTCCTGCAGGCGGTTGTCGAGCAGGTGGTGGAGCCAGTCTTCTTCGAGGTGGTGGCGGTAGAACTCTTCGGGTTCAACCCTTGTTTCGGCTACGAGAATCCGGTCGTCGCCAAAGTCTGCGATTTCGATCATGAGTAGGCGCACGAGTAGCGAGAACTTCTTTAGGCGCTCTTTCGCGTCGGGGCGCTGCGGGTTTTCGGCGATGCGGCCAAGATCGATGCCGTCGGCTCCGCTCTTTAGGGCTACGCGCGCTCTAGTTACGGTCGTGGAGGCGGATTCTTCGGCCCCGTAGAAGGGCTTGAGCGATGGGGGTAGGTGCGGTTTGAAGTCGGCGCCGGAGAGGCGAACGATCGCGTAGAGGCCGGCGTCGTGCGCGGCTTCGATGATGCGGTCTAGGTATTTTTTGGAGGTGTAAAAGTCGAGGAGGGCGGGGCGAAACGTGACCGCGTCGAACCCGATTTTCTTGATTTCTGGCATGAGGTCGGCGAGCATTTGGGCGCCGGTTTTGTCGATGATGCCGGGGATTTCTGCGACGACGGGGTTGTGCCACCACGAGCTTGGAGTGTCTACACGCCTGTGGATGAGGTGTGTGCGCACGTACCGCGCGGCTTTGACGCGGGCGGCGCTATTCAAATGTACTCGCGAGGGTGTTGCGTCGTTGCTCATATGCATATTGTGCCAAAAATGCACGTGTGGATAAAAAGTTAGCGTCTTGAAACTCGGTATTATTGCTTCGTGAGTGTTTTAGCCCATCAGTATGAGGATTTTGATCGCGAGCGCTGGGTGAAGGAGCGGCCCAAGTCTCCAAATCGTACGGATTTTGAGAGGGATCGCGCGCGTATTTTGCATTCTGCAGCGTTTCGCCGGTTGGGTGAGAAGACTCAGGTGCTTGGCCCCGCGTCCGATGATTTTGTGCGAACTCGTCTTACGCATTCGTTGGAGGTCGCGCAGGTTGGTCGTGAGATTGGCAAGGAGCTTGGCGCGGATCCAGATATTGTCGACGCCGCGTGTTTGGCGCACGATCTTGGGCATCCTCCGTTTGGTCACAATGGTGAGCGCGCCCTCGATTCGGTTGCCGGCGAGGTGGGCGGTTTTGAGGGGAACGCTCAGACTTTCCGCCTCCTCGTGCGCCTAGAGCCGAAGGTGATTGGGGATGGAGGCGAGCCGCGCGGCGTGAATTTGACGCGCGCATCCTTAGACGCTGTTTGTAAGTACCCGTGGCTTCGCGGTGAGGGCCCGGATCCGGATCGCTCGATGCGGAAGTATTCGGTGTATGAGGAAGACCGCGACGCGTTTGAGTGGATGAGGCAGGGCCGCTCGGGTCGCTGTCTGGAAGCTCAGATTATGGATCTGTCGGACGACATCGCCTACTCGGTTCACGACGTTGAAGACGCGGTTGCGACGGGGAAGTTCCCGGTGGAGGATCTTCGCGACGACGCGGCGTTTGAGAAGATTTTTGAACGCACCCGCCAGTGGTACGACAAGAATCTGGATGAGGCGACGCTGCAGGCGGCGAGGGAGCGCCTCCTTAGCATGCCGTTTTGGCTGTCGTCGTTCAACGCAACCTACGCTGATCGCGCGCGCCTCAAAGACATGACTTCGCAGCTTATCGGCAGGTTCTCCTCCCAGGCAGTTGCGGCTACGCGCCAGGCAAGCGATCTCGGCCCAGATGTGGGTCTTGGCCGCTACGACGCCAACCTCGTCGTGCCAAGCGAGATGGCAACCGAAATCATGCTTTTGAAGGGCATTGCCGCGCACTACGTGATGGCTCCGCGCGAAATGGAGGGCGCCTACCACCACCAGGGCGGCATCCTCGTCGACCTGGTACAGATCCTCTACGAGACCGGCGGCGTACACCTGGAGGAGCCGTTCGCCTCCCAGTGGCGCGAAAACCCAGACGACAAGGCACGCCTTCGCCTAGTAATCGACCAGGTAGCTTCACTTACCGACCTTTCCGCGCAGCGAATGCACGCCTCCCTGTGTGGCATGTTTGGCGCCCTGTAACCGATGCATCATTTGACGCGTCGATTAGGATATAGGGCATGGCTGGGCTGATTCGTAAGGACGACATTGCAAAGGTTCGCGAGGCGGCGGCGATTGAAGACATCGTTGGGGACTTCGTAACGCTCCGCCCCGCCGGCACGGGCTCAATGAAGGGCCTTTGCCCGTTCCACGACGAGAAGACCCCGTCGTTCCACGTCCGCCCCCACCTTGGCCTGTGGCACTGTTTCGGATGCGGTGAAGGCGGCGACACGATCGCCTTCCTCCAAAAGATCGAGCACCTAAGTTTTTCCGAGGCAGTTGAGTACCTCGCCCAAAAGACGGGCATAACCCTCCACTATGAGGAGGGCTCGAAGGGCCCCGGCGAGTTCGGCCGGCGCCAACGCCTCATCGACCAGCACGAAATCGCGCAGGAGTTCTACATGCGCGAACTGGGTTCGCCCCAGGCTCAGATTGGGCGCGAGTTTTTGGCCGCCCGCGGCTTTGGCCAGAAGGTGGCGGAGGATTTTTCTATCGGTTATGCGCCGAAGGGTTGGGATAACCTCACTAACCTGCTTCGCTCGAGGGGTTTCCAGGATCAGGAGATCGTGAAGGCGGGCCTTGCAATTCAGGGCAATAGGGGAATCTACGACCGTTTCCGCGGGCGGCTGATGTGGCCGATCCGCGACCTCACGGGTGCAACGATCGGATTTGGTGCGCGAAGGCTCCATGAGGACGATCAGGGGCCGAAGTATTTGAACACGCCGGAAACCCCGATCTACCACAAGGCGCAGGTACTCTACGGTCTTGATCTTGCTAAGCGAAGTATTGCGAAGAAGCGTCAGGTTGTGATCGTGGAGGGCTACACCGACGTGATGGCCGCGCACGTTGCCGGTATCGATACGGCTGTTGCAACTTCTGGCACGGCTTTTGGTAGCGACCACGTGAAGATCATTAGGCGCCTGCTTGGCGACGTTGCGAGCCCTGCCGCGGGCGTTCAGCTCGCCTCGGGGGTGAGTCTTGGCGGAGAGGTTATTTTCACGTTTGACGGCGATGAGGCTGGCCGGAAGGCCGCTCAGCGCGCGTTTGCTGAAGACCAGAACTTCGCTACGCAAACTTTTGTGGCTGTGGAGCGCTCGGGCATGGATCCGTGCGACCTGCGGATGGCGCGCGGGGACGCTGCTTTGGTGCAGCTGGTGCAGTCGCGTGAGCCCCTGTTTGAGTTTGTTATTCGTTCGACGCTTGCGAAGGTCGATTTGTCGACCGCGGAGGGCCGTGTGAAGGGCCTGCGCGCAACCGCACCGATTGTCTCCACGATCCGCGACCGTGCTCTTCAGCGCGAGTATGTGCGTCAGCTTGCAGGCTGGCTCGGTATGGACGTGCGGGAGGTGACCCGCGCGGTCTCGGCCGGCCGCGCAATGGCAAGGGCCGATCAGCGCGGGGCTGGCCGCGCGCCGGGCGAGCAGGAGCGCCCTGTAACGCTCGCGCGAAACGAGGCCGACCCGATCGTTCGATTGGAGAGGCAAGCGCTGGAGGCGATTATTCAGCGCCCCGGCGACGTGATTGGCTCGGGCTTTGACGAGCTAAACGGTGAGGCGTTCTCTACGCCCGCCTACAGGGCTGTGCACGACGCGATCCGCGCGAGCGGGGGTTTGAGTTCCTACGTTGACTTCTTGCAGATCACGGAGGCTGAGGTTGGAGTGGGCGAGGAGGCGCACAGGAGGGCGACCGCTCACTGGAATCAGAATCTGATGACTACGGGCGGGGAAGTGGTTGCAAAAGTGATCACGCAGCTTGCTGTGGCTCCTCTGCCGCAAGATGATCCGGATCGTCTTCGCGACTACTCGTTTGGAGTTGTGCGCGCATTGGTGCGTACGGGAATCACTCGCGAGATTGGTTCGCTTAAGGCTGTTCTTGGGCGTCACCCGTTTGAGTCTGAGGAGTATCAGCAGGCGTTCGGGCGCCTCATGCAGCTTGAGCAAAAGCGCCGCACGTTGTTGGAGGAGTAGGCCGCCTCGTGTTGCCCACACTCGTGTTGCCCACAAAAAATCCGCCCGGTTGGGCGGATCATCTTGTTTTATGAGCTCCCGCGGCTGGACTCGAACCAGCAACCGTTCGATTAACAGTCGAATGCTCTGCCATTGAGCTACGCGGGATTGCTTAGCGCGAGATATACTTTACATACTTTCGCCACCAGTTCCAAATCGCAATCTGTTGGCGGTGAACTCGCGCCAGCAAGCGCGAAAGTGGCGCTCAACTGCAAGCGCGGCAGAAATTTTTTGAAAAATCTTCTCGTGTTCTACGCCACTTTCACTTCCGTGTTTCGCTAGGCTTCGAGCCCCACTGCGTCTCTCAGACTGGTCTCTAGTTGATCTGCGAGTTGCTCGCCGTCCTCGTCCAGCGGCCCATCGGCGGTGAGGGTCGAGAACATGCGTCCGTCCGAGGTGCGGCGGATTGCTGCGTGCACGAGGGTGCCGTTTTCGGCCTGCCTGGAGGAGGTGGTGACGATCGTGTATTCGATGAACTCATCTAGTTGCGACATGAACGAGCGCACGTCGTCTTCAACGGTTACGCCGTGCCACGGCTCGCGCGATGGATCAACCCACCGGATGATGAGCATTTGGTGTTTGGCTTCCCACACGGCGTGTTGGATCTCGTGCCAGTGGCCGATGAACTGGGCATCAGTGTCGCTAACTTGTACGAGGCCGATGGTTGCAAGTAGGAGCCAGGATCCGTCTTTTAGCTCGGTGGCGGGGCGCTTGCCGTCCGCACGTGTGAGGAAATCCGCCTTGAGCCCGTCGGCAAGGTCTTTGGGCAGTCGTGGTTTTGACGAAAACTTCATGGCTCAACTCTACGTCCAAGTTCCGCGTTCCACCTTAGAGAGGCCCTGTGCGGTAGTTTGATTAGACTGAGCGATGCTGGCATTATTTACCCCAGGCCCTGATAGCTCAGTCGGTTAGAGCAGCGGACTCATAATCCGTAGGTCCCGGGTTCGAGCCCCGGTCGGGGCACCGGCGGGCGTTTTGCCCGCTTTTTCGTTTAGGAGGAAAAGCCCTGGTAGTCGGGCTTTCCATCCTTGTTGTAGAACGGTGCGAACTGAGTTGGCTCGGTCGGTTCGGGGCGGGGCACGTCGGAGATTTGTACGCCCGGAGTGCCGTCGGAGCCGACTTCTGCGAGTACCCTGATGTGGTCGAGAAGCACGAGGTAGCTAAGCGAGCTGGCCACGTCATCTGTTTCGCTCATGAGCTGCGGATGCTCCACGAACAGGTCAAGGTTGGCGGCGAACAGTTCTTCCTCAACGCCTTGCAGGCTCGTGGTACCACTATTTTCGAACGTGGTGATGCAGGAGGTTGTGCGCTCGTCGGGCACGCCTAGCGAGAGCGCGAAGGCGGAGACTCGAAGGAGGTCCTCAACCTGCTGTCTGCCGCGCAGTTCAGTAGCGCTGGCACCGTTGGTGTCATCGGCCGCGGTGTAGAGCGGAATGAGTTGCGCCGCGCAGTCCCAGATGGGCACGGCGACGGTGAGCGCCTGCATTTCCTTGCCACTCATTTTGGTTGCCAGATTGGCGCGCTTCGTTGCAAAGCTTGGAAGTTCGACTTCGAGGTTTGCAAGTTTTGCAAGATGGAGGCCGTCGGCGATGCGTCCGCTTGCAACGGAGGCTGCGGCAAGTCGGTCGTGCTCTTCTTCGATAGTCGCCGCAGCAATGAGATCTTTGTTACCCGACTCGATGAGGAAGGTTGCAAGCTCCGCCCAGGTGGCGCTGGCTTCGGGTACGGGTTCGGGTAGGGGAGCGCCTTCGGGAGTTTCGCCCTCCCAGGGCTCCCAGAGGCCGCCGAGGAGGTTTGCACGCTCGCTCGAGTGCTCCTTAAGTGTTTGCGCAAAATCGGTGCACGCTTTGCAATCGGCGGCGGGCGCGGCAAGACTGTTCAAGACGCTCGTGTCGTTTCGGACGAGCTCTTGGAATGTCGCCTCAGTTTTAGTAAGTTCAGGCAAAACGGGCCCGTCTTGCTCGAGGTAAATGCCCGCGCATCCTGTGAGGCCTACCGTGATTGGAAGAATCGCGGTGAGGTAGGCGAGGTTTCTTGTGCGGCATGCCTTATTGCCGCGGTCTTCAAAGTTGGCCGCGGCTGGTGATTCGTGCGATTTTGCGGGCATAAGTGCATAATAGTCTGGTTGAGGGCTTTGACTCGAACCCGCAGCGTGCACAGATGAAGGAGAAGAATGTCCAAGGCTGTTGAAACTCGCATTGAGGAGCTTGCCGCACCAATTGTGAGCAACGCGGAACTCTATTTGGAGGGCGTTACCGTAACTTCTGGTAAGAACCCTCTAGTTCGGGTAACTCTAGATCTGCCCGAGGGACCTGGAGCGGTGGACGCGGAGAAGCTGCAGAAGGTTACGCGCGAGATCTCAGCTGCGCTCGACGAGGCGGATCCGATTGAAGGCGCGTACACGCTTGAGGTTTCCACGCCGGGTGCGGAGCGCGCGCTCGAGACGCCGCGGCACTTCTCACGCTCGATTGGTCGCTTGGTTGAGATCAAAACTTCAAAGGGCGAGCGTATCAAGGGCCATGTTCTGTCGGTCTCAGATGAGGCTGTGAAGGTTGAAGTTGCGGGTAAAAAGGGTAAACCTGGTACCGAAGTAACTGTTGAACTTGCTAAAATCACGAAGGCGCGTTCGCGCATCGACTTCGGTTCGCTTGGAAGGTAGGGGCTCCTCATGGAAATTGATATGCGCACACTGCGAGAAGTGGGTGCCTCTTTGGAGATCGATGGCGACACTTTGGTCGCAGCCATTGAGGAAGCGCTTCTGAAGGTTTACCACAAGATGCCGGGCGCGATTCGCGAGGCTCGCATTGAGATTGATCAGCGCACGGGCAAGGTTGCGGTTATGGCAACCGAGTTTGATGACGACGATAACCCGATCGGCGAGTTTGACGACACTCCGAAGGAGTTTGGTCGCATCGCTACGGCTACCGCGCGTTCGGTGATCGCTCAGCGTTTGCGCGAGGCGGACGATTCGAAGGTTCTCGGCGATTTCCGCAACCGCGTTGGTTCCGTGGTTGTTGGCACGGTTGAGGCGCAGCGCAATCCCGCGTTCGTGGTGCTTCGCGTGGGCGAGTTCGAGGCGAAGCTTCCGGAGGCCGAGCAGGTTCCCGGTGAGGTTTACAAGCACGGCGACGTGGTTCGCGCATACGTGGTTGATGTTTCTCGAGGTGAGAAGGGCGCGAGCATCACGGTGTCTCGCACGCACCCGGGCCTCGTTCAGGGCTTGTTTGAGCGTGAGGTTCCTGAGATTCAGCAGGGCCTCGTGCAGATTAAGTCGATTGCTCGCGAGGCTGGCCACCGCACGAAGATTGCGGTTGCTGCGACTCGTGAGGGCGTGAACGCGAAGGGCGCTTGCATTGGTCCGATGGGTAGGCGCGTGCGCGCTGTCATGACCGAGCTGCAGGGCGAGAAGATCGACATTGTCGACTATTCGGCGGATCCGGCGCGTTTTGTAGCGAATTCGCTGTCTCCCGCGCGCGTATCATCGGTCACAATTACCGATTTGCAGGCTAAGAATGCAACGGTGATTGTTCCAGACTTCCAGTTCTCCTTGGCGATTGGTAGGGAGGGGCAGAATGCCCGTCTTGCCGCGCGTCTTTCGGGTTTCCACATTGATATTCACTCCGACACGGAGGCGGGTCACGGCGTCATGACGGGCGATATTTCGCGTCCGGACGTGAGCAGAGGCTCAGATAATTAGTACGAAACACGGTAGGAATACAGGTAGGCTTGGAAAGGCGCATGCGCACGCGTGACCGCGAGTTTAAAATTTCGTGGCGCACGTGCATTGGATGCCGAGAGACTGCAAGCACTTCCGAGTTGATTCGTTGCGCGTACAACGAAGAGCTCGGTGAGGTTGTTTGGGACTCGGATCGGCGTATGCCCGGGCGAGGAGCCTGGATCCACCCCCGTGAGGCCTGCCTTGGTAGAGCCAAGAAAATGAGGGCGTTTGAGCGCGCCCTGCGGCTTGCGGGAAGTGGAAGTCAAGTTGTTATCTCGGTTGAACTGTCAACTGAGCGGCAATCCAACGCGTAGGTTGCGCGTTGTGGACGAGTAATGGAAGCGGGTTGGAAGCTGATGGGCACCCGATGAGTACCCAGCGATGAGCTGCCAGCAAATTTAAACGTCCGTCCTGTTTGGGGCGGACCTGAACAGGAGAGTTGTGGCAAAGTTGCGTGTACACGAGCTCGCTAAGGAGCTCGGAATCACGAGTAGAGAATTACTTTCGCATCTGAAGGAAAACGGTGAGTTCGTTAAGTCGGCGTCGTCGACGATTGAGCCTCCGGTTGTGAAGAAGGTGCGTGAGACGCTCGGCGCGAAGTTGAACGCTGAGCAGAAGAAGACTTCAGAAAAGAAGGCTGCCCCGAAGCCGGCTGCTAAGCCGGCCGCTCGGAAGGCTAAGCCTGCCCCTAAGCCTGCGAAGAAGCCGCAGGAGGCTCCGCAGGTGGAAGAGGAGAGCCCCGCAAAGCCGGCTCGTCCGATTCCTAGCCCCGCTGATGTAATTCCTCGTCCCGCAAGGCCTGCGAGGCCGGCTAAGCCGAAGCCGGCTGAAGAGACTGCAAGTGAGTCGCCGGCTCCGAAGCCGAGCCAGGTTGCTCCGCGTCCAGGGCCGCGCCCGGGCAATAACCCGTTTGCTACCAAGCAGGGTATGCCGCGTCCAGGGCCGCGCCCGGGTAACAACCCGTTCGCTTCGAAGCAGGGTATGCCGCGTCCGGGTGGTTCGTCTGGAGCCGCAGGTAAGGAGCGCGGTGAGCGCACCGACCGCGGAGGTGAAAGGCCAGGTCGTTCGCGTCGTCAGGGGCGTCCCGACTCGCGTCGCACGGCTGACGCTCCGCGCACTCAGCAAAGGCGTGGGCCCCGTCCCAGCCCGATGATGATGCCCGAGCATTCTCAGATTGGTAAGCCGGCTCCCGAGCAGGAGCGCGGTAACCGTCAGAGTCGTCGCCAGGGCCGTCCGTCCGGTGGCCCGAATGCGGGGAATGCGAATGGTTTCGGCCAGCGTCCGCCCATGTCGGCTCCGCCGCGCGGTGGTCGCGGTGGTCGCGGCGCCACGCAGGGCGCGTTCGGTCACGGAAGTGGCAAGCGCAAGGGTCGCAAGTCGAAGCGCGCGCGCAGGCAAGAGTTTGAGCAGCAGAGCGCACCCGTAATTGGCGGCGTTCAGATTCAGCGTGGCGATGGCCAGCTGGTTCGTATTCGCCAGGGTGCTTCGCTTGCTGATTTTGCGGACAAGATTGATGTGAATCCCGCATCGCTCGTCACCGTACTGCTTCACCTAGGTGAGATGGCTACCGCAACCCAGTCTTTGGACGAGGATACGTTCAAGCTTTTGGGTGAGGAGATCGGCTACAAGGTCGAGGTTGTTTCGCCCGAGGATGAGGATCGTGAGCTCCTCGAGTCGTTCGACATTGATCTTGAGGCTGAAGAGCTTGAGGATGAGGAGTACTTGGAGCCGCGTCCGCCGGTTGTTACCGTCATGGGTCACGTTGACCACGGTAAGACGAAGCTTCTTGACGCGATCCGTCACACGGATGTTGTGGAGAAGGAGCACGGCGGCATTACGCAGCACATTGGTGCATACCAGGTGCGCGTGAAGCACGAGGATACTGAGCGTCCGATTACGTTCATCGATACCCCGGGTCACGAGGCGTTTACCGCTATGCGTGCCCGCGGTGCGCAGGTTACGGATATCGCGATCCTTGTTGTCGCAGCTGATGACGGCGTCATGCCGCAGACGGTTGAGGCAATCAACCACGCCCAGGCGGCAGATGTGCCGATCGTGGTCGCGGTGAACAAGGTTGATAAGCCGACCGCTAACCCGGATAAGATCCGCCAGCAGCTAACTGAGTACAACCTGCTTGCTGAAGAGTACGGCGGCGACGTGATGTTCGTTGACGTTTCGGCTAAGCAGCGTCAGGGTATTGGCGACCTTCTCGAGGCTGTTCTGCTTACCGCAGACGCGGCTCTCGACCTGGAGGCGAACCCGAACACTGAGGCTCGCGGTGTAGCTATTGAAGCTAACCTCGACCGCGGTCGCGGCGCTGTTGCCACCATGCTCGTTCAGCGAGGCACCCTCAAGATTGGTGACGCCATCGTTGCGGGCTCCTCGTACGGTCGCGTTCGTGCGATGTTTGACGAGTGGGGCGAAGAGGTTACGGAAGCCGGCCCGGCACGCCCGGTGCAGGTACTTGGCCTCACCTCGGTTCCGCGAGCAGGCGACTCCTTCCTCGTTGCGTCTGACGACCGCACGGCCCGTCAGATTGCAGACAAGCGCGAGTCGGCAGAGCGTCAGGCTCAGCTTGCTCGTCGCCGCAAGCGCGTTACGCTCGAGGACTTCGACAAGGTCCTCAAGGAGGGCAAGGTTGACACCCTCAACCTCATCATCAAGGGTGACGTCTCCGGTGCCGTTGAGGCTCTCGAAGACTCGCTACTCAAGATTGATGTGGGCGAGGAAGTCCAGCTGCGTATTATCCACCGCGGTGTCGGTGCGATCACGCAGAACGACGTCAACCTCGCTACGGTTGATGACGCTGTCATCATTGGCTTCAACGTCCGTCCGAACGAGCAGGTCGCAAGCCTTGCTGAGGAAGAGGGCGTGGAGATCAAGTACTACACGGTCATCTACCAGGCGCTTGAAGATGTCGAGGCAGCGCTGAAGGGCATGCTGAAGCCGATTTACGAAGAGGTTCAGCTTGGTACGGCCGAGATTCTGCAGGTCTTCAAGTCCGGCAAGTTCGGCAACATTGCAGGCTCGATCGTCCGCAAGGGCACGATCAAGCGCAATACGAATGCTCGCCTCATCCGCGACGGTGTCGTGGTGGCAGACGACCTCAAGATCGAATCGCTTCGCCGCGAGAAGGACGACGTTACCGAGGTTCGCGAGGGCTTCGAGTGCGGCATGACCCTGGGTTACAGGGACATCCAGGTTGGCGACGTCATCGAGACTTGGGAGATGCGCGAAAAGCCGCGCGACTAGCGCTAAGTGCATGAAGTGGGCGGCTCCTGCCAACGCGGTAGGGGCCGCTTCCTTTTGCTAAATTTGATGCAGTTATATTGATTGGAGGCCGACATGGCTGATGCAAACCGCCAGCGGAAGGTTGCGGATCGGATTCAAGAGACGGTCGCCCGCCTGCTTGAAAGGCGCATTAAGGATCCGCGTCTTGGTTTTGTGACCGTCACGGACGTGCGCGTTACGGGAGACCTGCAGCACGCAACCATTTTTTACACGGTTTTGGGTTCGAAGAAGGACGTTGAGAACAGTCGTAAGGCTCTTGAGTCTGCGAAGGGTTTGATTCGCTCCGAGGTGGGTAAGGCTCTTGGGATTCGCCTCACCCCGTCGATCGAGTTCCAGCCCGACAGCCTGCCCCAGTCTGCCGCGCAGATTGAGGATGCGCTCATGCGCGCACAGCAGGCGGATCGGGAGCTTGCCGAGGTTGCTAAGAACGCGCAGTATGCGGGCGAGGCAGACCCGTACAAGCGTGCGGAAGAACCGGACGACGAGTGAGGCTGGATGTTCCTCGCGCTCTAGTTGGCGCTAAGGACGGCATTCTTGTTGTAGATAAGCCGGCGGGTGTTACGAGCCACGACGTGGTTTCGGCCATCCGCCGCCTCGCCGCTACCCGCAAGGTTGGGCACGCGGGCACGCTCGACCCGATGGCAACGGGTGTGCTTGTGATTGGCATTGGGAAGGCGACGCGTCTGCTCACCTTCATCACGGGCGCCGACAAGGAGTATGAGGCAACTGTTGTGCTCGGGGCTTCAACCGATACGGATGATGCCGAGGGCGAAATCATGGAGGCGCCCGGCCTTTTGATTTCTGACGACTTACAGGATCGGATCGACCGCGAACTTGAGGCGCTCAGCGGCGAGCAGATGCAGGTGCCCACCTCGGTTTCTGCAATCAAGGTTGGGGGAGTGCGCGCGCACGCCCTGCACCGCGCGGGGGAGAAGGTCGAGTTGCAGGCTCGCCCCGTCACGATTTCTAGGTTGGAGCGCACGTCCGACCTTCGCACAGTTTCCGTGGGCGGTGTGCCGGGTGTCGCGTTCGATCTTTCGGTGGAGTGTTCGAGTGGCACGTACGTGCGCGCGATCGCCCGCGATCTTGGAAAAGCTCTCGGATCCGGAGGCCACCTGAGCGCCCTTCGTCGCACGCGCGTTGGTGCGTGGAAGATAGATAGCAGCACTTCGATAAACGAACTTGCAAACTTCGCTGCCGCGCAGACGGAAGAAAATGCGCAGGGCATTCCCGTAATAACCCTGACGGAAGCTTGCAAGAATCAGTTTGCAAGTTTCGAACTTGAACTTTCGGAGGCGGAGGCACTTCGCCACGGTAACGTGGTAAATCTTCGACCTCGCACGCCCGATAACGAGATCGCGGCGTGTCTTTGGAAGGGTGAGGTGCGGGCGCTCGTTAAAAGAAGTGGCGACAGGTATAAACCTGTGCTTGTATTTTCAACGGAACCACTGGCTCGCTAGGTAAGGAAAAAGCTATGCATAATCCACTAAATGAACTTGGCCTTCGCGATATTTCCGCGGCGGGTAAGGAAAAGAAGGGCTGCGGTTGCGGTGGTCACGGCCATGGAGGCCACGGTCACGGCGAGGGTCACGGCCACGGAGGTGGCTGCGGTGGCGGCCACGGTCATGGTCACGGTCACGGTGGTGGCTGCGGTGGCGGTCATGGTCACGGTGGTGGCAAGCATAGGGGCGAGGGCCACGGCGGCTGCGGTTGCGGGCGCAACAAGTCCGAGGATAAGTAATCTAAAAATCAAGCTCTAAAGAGGCAGTACCCCATGGTAATGACCGTGTGGCGCAGTCTTGCTGAGATTCCAGCGGATCTGCGCTCTGTTGTGACGATCGGAAATTTCGACGGTGTTCATCGCGGACACCAGCAGCTCATTCGCATGTGTATGACTGAGGCGAAGGCTAGGGACGCGATGCCCGTGGCGATCACGTTCTACCCTCACCCGGTGCAGGTGCACGCGCCGGAGCGGGATTTGCGTTTGATCACGACGTTGGAAGACCGCCTGGATGCGCTCGCCGGTTACGGTATTCAAGCGACTTTGGTACTCGACTACACTCCTGAGCTTTACTCGAAAACTCCAAGAGAGTTCGTAACGGAAATCAGTGAGGCCCTCGGCGTAAAGTGCGTGGTTGTTGGTGAGGACGTTAAGTTTGGCACTAACAACTCGGGCGACCTGAACACTCTTCGCACGCTCGGGAACGAGTTCGACTTCGACGTCGTTGCGCTTCCCGACATTGAGGACGAGTCGGGCAAACGCTGGTCGTCTTCTTGGGTGCGCGAACTGTTGGCGAAAGGCGATGTGGCTGCCGCGACGCGCGTGCTCGGCAGACCGCACAGGATTCGAGGCATCGTTCAGCACGGTCACAAGCGAGGCCGACTGCTCGGATTCCCAACTGCGAACCTGGATGAGGGATGCGACGGCGAAATCCCAGCGGACGGCGTTTACGCGGGCTGGCTGGTTCAGCGCGTGGAGGATCAGCCGGCGGGCGTGTTCCTTCCCGCGGCTATCTCGGTGGGCTCGAACCCGCAGTTCGACGGAACTCACCGAACTGTGGAAGCCCACGTAATTGGCCGATCGGACCTGAACCTGTACGGCCAAGAGATCGCCATTTCTTTCATTGCGAGGCTGCGCGGCATGATGAAGTTCGACTCGGTCGATCAGCTTCTAGAGCAGATGGACGACGACATTCGCGACGCCGCATCGATTCTTGGCGTGCCGGTTGCGGGGCGCGTCGACCCCGACTCTGTCACCGCGAGCTAGCCGCGCTTCGAGCGCAAACTCGGGGCTTCCTTGCAATAGGTGTCTAACATCACCCGTGTTTTCGCGTGAAATCGCAGGCCGATATGGGGAGCCGCGGCCCCTCATGATAACCTGACATGTGCCGTGAATCGGCCACGGACGCGTTATGCCCGGGTGAACAGGCCCCGGAGCGCCGTGCAACGAGACATGAATAGGAGAACCCATGGCGCTTTCTAAGGACGTCAAGGAACAGATCATCAAAGAGTACGCAACTCACGAGGGCGACACGGGTTCGCCCGAGGTGCAGGTCGCACTGCTAACCCAGCGTATTCGCGACCTCACGGAACACTTTAAGACGCACAAGCACGACCACCACTCCCGCCGCGGCCTGATGCTGCTGGTTGGTAAGCGTCGTCGCCTTCTTGGATACCTCGCGGATGTTGATATCGAGCGTTACCGTTCGCTGATCGCCCGCCTGGGTCTGCGTCGATAACTTTTTTGACGGCCCGACTCCTACAATAGGAGCCGGGCCTTCTTCCGCATAGGGGCAGGTCCCGTGCGGTGCGCAAAAGCGCAGTAGATAAGTGAATACGGACTGCCACTTGGAGGGCGGTCCTCGGTAGTGGCTCCCGGAGAGTGTCTTTCCGTGGGTCTCAATCGAAGGCCAACTCCTGGGCAGTCCCGAGTGAAAAGGAGACTTCCCATGATGGAGGGAGATGACATCACCGCAGCCGAAACCGTGATTGATAACGGTAAGTTCGGCAAGCGCGTGATTCGTTTTGAGACGGGTCGTCTGGCTCGTCAGGCTGCTGGCTCTGCGCTGGCTTACTTGGATGATGAGACCACGATTCTGTCGGCAACCGCGGTTGGTAAGAACCCGAAGGATCAGTTCGATTTCTTCCCGCTAACGGTTGATGTTGAGGAGCGCCAGTACGCTGTTGGCCGCATCCCGGGTGGTTTCTTCCGCCGCGAGGGTCGTCCGGGTGAAGACGCAATCCTTGCAGCCCGTATCATTGACCGCCCGCTTCGTCCGGCGTTCGTGAAGGGCCTTCGCAACGAGGTTCAGGTTGTTGCAACGATCCTCGCTGCTAACCCGCAGGATCCGTACGACGTGCTCGCGATTAACGCGGCGTCGCTTTCCACCCAGATTTCTGGCCTCCCGTTCTCGGGCCCGATCGGCGGCACCCGCCTCGCCCTTATTGACGGCCAGTGGGTTGCGTTCCCGCGCTACTCCGAGATGGAGCGTTCGACGTTCAACATTGTTGTTGCCGGCCGTATTGTTGGCGACGACGTTGCGATCATGATGGTTGAGGCCGGTGGCGGCGACTCCATGATCAACCTGATGGCTAACGGTGGCACCACCCCGACTGAGGACGTGGTTGCAGACGGTCTTGAGGCCGCTAAGCCGATTATTCGCCAGCTGTGTGAGGCTCAGCTTGAGATCGCTAAGACTGCTGGCAAGGAGACGGTGGAGTTCCCGCTGTTCCTCGACTACCAGGATGAGCACTACGAGGCTGTTAAGAAGGTTGTCGAGTCTGACCTTGCCGAGGCTCTCACGATTGCGGAGAAGCTGAAGCGTGAAGACCGCATTGACGAGATTCAGGATCGCATGCTTGAGGAGCTTGCTGAGCAGTTCGAGGATGACGAGAAGGATCTGAAGGCTGCCTTCCGCGCGATTGAGAAGGAGCTCATGCGCGGTCGCGTACTGCGTGAGGGCAAGCGTATCGACGGTCGTACTCCGACTGAGATTCGCTCGCTCGCAGCTGAGGTTGAGGTTCTTCCGCGCGTTCACGGTTCCGCACTGTTCCAGCGCGGCGAGACCCAGATCATGGGTGTGACGACGCTGAACATGCTCCGCATGGAGCAGCAGCTCGATAACCTTTCGCCGATTGAGTCGAAGCGTTACATCCACCACTACAACTTCCCGCCGTACTCCACGGGTGAGACGGGCCGCGTTGGCTCGCCGAAGCGCCGCGAGATCGGCCACGGTGCTCTTGCTGAGCGCGCTCTCGTTCCGGTTATCCCGGCACGTGAGGACTTCCCGTACGCTATCCGCCAGGTCTCTGAGGCTCTTGGCTCGAACGGCTCCACGTCGATGGGTTCGGTTTGTGCTTCGACCCTGTCGCTGCTCCAGGCTGGCGTGCCGCTACGCGCACCGGTTGCGGGTATCGCAATGGGCCTCATCACGGGTGAGGTTGATGGTGAGAAGAAGTCGGTAACGCTCACCGATATCCTCGGTATTGAGGATGGCTTTGGCGACATGGACTTCAAGGTTGCGGGTACTCGCGACTACATCACCGCTCTCCAGCTCGACACGAAGCTTGACGGCATCGATTCGCAGGTTCTGAAGTCGGCTCTCGCGCAGGCTCGCGAGGCTCGTTTCGTGATCCTCGACCTGATCGCACAGGCTATTCCGGAGCCGGATGAGATGTCGCCGAACGCACCGCGTATCATCACGGTTCAGGTGCCGGTCGACAAGATTGGTGAGGTCATTGGCCCGAAGGGCAAGATGATCAACCAGATCCAGGAGGATACTGGCGCGGACCTCACGATTGAGGATGACGGCACGGTTTACATTGGCGCGGAGACCGGTGAGGCGGCAAACGCTGCTCGCGACATGGTGAACGCTATTGCGAACCCGCAGCTGCCCGAGGTTGGCGAGCGCTACGTCGGCACGGTCGTTAAGACCACGTCGTTTGGTGCGTTCATTTCGCTCACGCCGGGCAAGGACGGCCTACTGCACATCAGCCAGGTTCGTCGCCTAGTTGGTGGCAAGCGCATCGATTCTGTTGATGACGTGCTCCAGGTTGGCCAGCAGGTTGAGGTTGAGATCGCTGAGGTTGACGACCGCGGCAAGCTTTCGCTGCATGCTGTTGTTGATGACGAGGTCGAGGCTAACGGCTCCGATGAGGGTAGCGACGAGGGCGAAGAGAAGAAGCGTTCTGACAACCGTCGTCGTGGCGGTCGTCGTCGCGATGACGAGGGCAGGGGCGGCGATCGCCGCCGTAGCCGCTCGCGCACGCGCCGCAACCGCGAGGGTGACGACGAGTAAGTCTTTGCTCTAAGCGTCGAATAGCAAAGTAGTACCGGGGAGGGCAAGTAGTCCTCCCCGGTACTACTTTTTCCTGTTCGCTGGCGGGGAGCCGCGAGGATCCCGCTCAGTGAGGCTAGAACGAAAGATGCGTGGCAACCACCTCGCGGCACCATTGTCGGAATGCACAGTGGCGGGCCTTTAAATCTAACGAAAGCCGATGAGGTAAACGGGGGCAAGTAGCGTTACAATGGCGCGGATGCTTGAAATTACTGAACTCCCGCTAGTCTCCTCTCTAAGTGATCAGGCAGCGATGACGCTGCTCGATGATGAGACCCTAATCCGTCGTACAGTTCTACCCGGTGGCGTGCGCGTTTTGTCGCAGCACGTGCCCGCGCAGCGCTCGGTTTCGCTCTCCGTTTGGTGTCCGGTTGGTTCGCGCGATGAAGGCATCCATGAGGCGGGTTCTACGCATTTTCTGGAGCACCTGCTTTTCAAGGGAACTCCGACGCGTTCGGCGCAGGATATTGCGAACGCGTTCGATGAGGTGGGCGGCGAGTCGAATGCGGGTACTACGAAGGAGTACACGTACTACTGGGCGCGCACGCTCGGCGAAGATATGCCGATGTCGGTGACTGTGCTGATCGATATGATGGCCGCCTCCGTCCTCGATGAGGAGGAGTTTGAACGCGAACGCGGGGTTATCGTCGACGAGCTTGCTTCGGGTAACGATGATCCGACGGAGATCGTGCACGAAAACTTTGCTGCCACGGTTTTTGGTGAGCACCCGCTTGGCCGCCCGATTGGCGGCTCGATTGCATCGGTTTCGGCGGCGAAGCGCGACGACGTGTACGACTACTATCGCGACCGCTATCAGCCGAACTCTCTCGTAGTTGTGGCTGCGGGGGATGTGGATCACGACGAGCTGTGTGCGCTGGTTAGTGCTGCGCTTACGAAGACGCCTTGGGCGATGCACGCAGATGGCGTGCCGATTCGCGGCAAGAGGAGCCCGCAGGGCGAGCCGGTGTTTGAGTCGCGCGAAATCGCGAAGGAGAAGCCTGGCGAGCAGGCGCACATCATTGTTGGTGGCCGCGGTTTGAGCGCTAATGACGAGCGTCGCCCCGCTATGGCAGTGATGCTCGGGATCCTCGGTGGTTCCATGTCTAGCCGCCTGTTCCAGGAGGTACGCGAGCGCCGGGGGCTGGCCTACACGACCTACGCGTTCGATAACGCTTACACCGACTACGGTCACTTTGGAATGTATGCGGGCTGCGCACCGAAGAACCTTGATTTGGTGGAGGAGTTGATGCGCGGTGAGCTCGCCGACCTTGCGGGTGGGGGAGCGACGCAGGCGGAGCTGTCGCGCGTGAAGGGGCAGCTGCGCGGTGGAATGGCTCTTGGCTTGGAGGATTCGGGTGCGCGTATGACGCGCCTTGGCAGGGCCGAGGTGATCCACGGTCGGTTCACGCCGCTTGAGCTTACACTGCAGCGAATCAACAGCGTGACGCGCGAGGACGTGGCGCAAATGGCGCAGTATTTGCTCGATCAGCCGCAGTGCAAGTCTGTGGTTCTGCCCGCGTAGTTTTTGAAACGCACTTAGCGGCGTCGCCTGCCAGTGGGTAGGCTGTACCCATGATTAAAGTTGCTGTGATCGGTGCAAAAGGCCGCATGGGGGCCACGGTTTGTGAGGCGGTTGAGGCCGCTTCGGATATGGAACTGGTCGCTCGTTTGGATGCGGGCGATGAGGTTTCTGCTGAAACTCTAAACGGTGCCGAGGTTGGCGTTGTGTTTACGGTGCCGTCTGTGAAGGTGCAGAACGTGCTTGATTTGCTGGCCGCGTCGGTCCACGCTGTTGTGGGCACGTCCGGCTGGACGGAGCCGGAGTTGGAGGAGGTTCGCGCCGCGCAGGAGGGCGCAGGTGCGAACGTGTTCATCGCTCCTAACTTCGCGCTGTCTGCAGTGCTTGCGATGGAGTTCGCGGCCAAGGCTGCGCCGCTGTTTGAGTCGGTCGAGATCGTTGAGATTCACCACCCGAATAAGGTAGATGCGCCTTCTGGTACGGCTGTCGCTTCGGCCCAGAAGATCGCTAAGGCCCGCGAGGAGGCCGGTGTTTCGGCGATGCCGGATGCCACTCAGACTGACCCGGAGGGTGCGCGTGGCTCGCGCTATCACGGCATTCCGGTTCACGCGCTTCGCCTGCGTGGCATGACCGCGACCGAGGAGATCCTCCTTGGTAATCCTGGTGAGCTCCTCACCATCCGTACTGATTCGTTCGACCGCGCCTCCTTCATGCCGGGCGTCCTGCTCGCCGTACGCAAGGTTGGCGAGCGCGCGGGCGTAACGGTTGGCCTAGAACACCTCCTCGACCTCTAAGGAGAGCCTTGCTCGACGATTTTCAGCACAATAGTGCCCTAAACCCCGACCGCGTAGTGCGCCCGGCTGTACCAACTGACGCCGGCCGTATTGCGAGTATTCAGGCGAAGGCGATGCTCGTTTCCTTGAGCGCCGGAATCGACGGTGAGCTCGACCCGTCGGTTGAGGAGTCCATGGATGTCGCCCAGATGGAGAAGGCGTGGCAGGAGGCGATTAACGCTCCCGCCTCGTCCGGTCAGGTTCTGGTTGCGCTTGAAAAAGAAGATGTGGCGGGTTTTGCCGCGGCGATTCAGGGTGCTCCCATTCCGATTGTTGAGGGCCTGCAGGAGCGGGGCAGTGAGATCATCGCCCTTGAGATAGATGAGGGCATGGCCGGGCTGGGGCACCGCTCGCGCCTCCTGTCTGCGCTTGCGGATCTTGCGAAGCGTGACGGCATGAAGAACCTGCGGGTTTGGATTGTTGCTGGTGATGGCGAAAAAATCCGCCTGTTCCAGGAGGCCGGGTTTGGCCCGGCGGGTGTGAAACGCAAGCTCGAGGTGGGGCCGCACAACATTATCGAACACCTGTGGTGGGCAAAGTTTTAACCCTGCGATTCTAATGTGCATACCAAGTATCGGACGGCCTATCGTTTTTGTGGGGTAGGTCGCTAGCATGGGCCTATGAATAGTGCAGTAGCTCACCCCATTGGCCAGCAGTCCGTCGCGATGGTTACACCGTTTCACGCGGATGGTTCCCTCGATACTGATTCCGCGGTTCGTCTCGCGAAGTTCCTGGTAGATACCGGAACTGACTGCGTGTTGCTTTCGGGCACCACGGGTGAGGCGCCGACTACCTACCAGCCTGAGAAGAATGATTTGACGGACGCGGTCGTTGAGGCCGTTGGCGACCGCGCATTCATTCTTGCGGGCGCAGGTTCGAACGACACCGCGCACGCGGTTCGCATGGCAGAAAACGCGGAGGCGCACGGCGCGCACGGCCTGCTCGTGGTCTCCCCGTACTACAACCGCCCCTCACAGCGCGGCCTGCGCGCTCACGTGGATGCGATTTTGGATGCGACCACGCTACCTGTAGTCCTGTACGACATTCCGGGCCGCACGGGGCTCGCGTTTTCTGACGAGACGCTCGACTACTTCGCAAACAACGACCGCGTCGTGGCGGTGAAGGACGCGACGGGTAAGCCCGAGCAAGCGATCAAGCGCATGAACCGCACGGGCATTTCCTACTACTCGGGTGATGACGGCCTGAACTACATGCTCATGTCGTCCGGCGCTTCGGGCATTATCTCGGTGGTTGGCCACGCGGCAGGTAAGTTCTTCCGCGAAGAAATCGACGCCATTAATGAGGGGGATTTCGCTCGCGCGAGAGACATCCAGGTTCGCGTAACGCCTTTGATCCAGGCGATTATGGGCGGAGGCCAGGGCGCTGTAATGGCGAAGACGGCGATGCACATGATGGGAATCATCGAGAGTGATCGCCTGCGTTTGCCGCTAGTTCCCGCCGAACCTGAAGAGGTGGAGAGGCTGCGCGTCGCGCTCACTGATCTAGAACTACTGTGAGTCGTTAGCCCCATTTAAAAACTCGTGGCACAATTGAAAATATGATGTCTCTTTATGATGCCCTTCCAAGACCGCCCAAACTCGAACCCGATACCATGCGAGTGGTTCCTCTTGGAGGACTAAAAGACATCGGCCGGAACATGACCGTGTTTGAAGTGAACGGTCAGCTCCTGATTGTCGATTGTGGCGTGTTGTTCCCGGAGGAAATGCAGCCGGGTGTCGACCTGATCCTGCCTGATTTTTCCTACATTGAGGATCGTCTAGACGACGTGGTGGGTCTCGTGCTCACGCACGGGCATGAGGATCACATTGGTGCGGTGCCGTACCTGCTCAAGCTCCGTCCGGACATTCCCGTGTACGGTTCAGACCTCACTCTCGCATTCGTGCAGCCGAAGCTGGACGAGCACAGGGTGCAGGGCACCGACTTGCGGCCGGTAGCTGAGCGTGACCGTATCGAGCTTGGCGAGTTCGACCTTGAGTTCGTGGCCGTTACGCACTCGATTCCCGACGCTCTCGCGGTGTTCATCCGCACTGCCGCTGGCACGGCTCTCATCACCGGCGATTTTAAGATGGATCAGCTCCCGCTAGACGGGCGCCTCACCGACCTGCGTTCGTTCGCGAGGTTCGGCGAGGAGGGCGTAGACCTGTTCCTGGTTGACTCAACGAATGCCGAGGTGCCCGGTTTCGTCGCACCCGAGCGTGAGATCGGCCCCGTGCTTGAGGACGTGTTCCAGCGCGCGACCGGCCAGATTGTTGTCGCCTCCTTCGCATCGCACGTTCACCGCGTGCAGCAGGTTTTCGACGCGGCGGTGTTAACCGGCCGCAAGGTCGCACTCATTGGGCGCAGTATGGAGCGCAACATGCGCATCGCCTCCGAGCTTGAGTTCCTAGACATTCCAGATGACGTGATTGTCTCCACGAAGGAGATCGCTCAGCTTCCGCCCGAGCAGCGCGTTTACATGGCGACCGGCTCCCAGGGTGAGCCGATGGCTGCGCTCGCTCGCATTGCCCACGGAACTCACCGCTCCGTTGAGGTGGGGCCGGGCGATACGGTCGTGTTCGCCTCCTCCCTCATTCCCGGCAATGAGAACTCGGTTTACCGCGTAATCAACGGCTTAACGAGGCTCGGCACGAAGGTCGTACACCAGGCGAATGCGAAGGTGCACGTCTCTGGCCACGCGGCTGCTGGCGAGCTCATTTACTGCTACAACATCATTCAGCCAAAGAACGTGATGCCAATCCACGGCGAGATTCGACACCTGGTTGCAAATGGCGCGCTCGCAGTCAAGACCGGCGTGCAGCCAGAGCGCGTTGCGCTTGCAGAAGACGGTGTAGTTGTCGATATGAAAGACGGGATGGCCACAGTGGTTGGCTCCGTGCCTTGCTCGTACGTTTACGTCGACGGCCGCAGCGTCGGCGAGCTTGACGAAAACGAACTGCACGATCGCCGCGTGCTCGGCTCCGAGGGTTTCATCTCGATTTACGCGGTCGTGGATCTCGATAATCAGATGGTCATGTCTGGCCCGACAATCAAGTCGGTGGGCATGGCTGAGGACGACTCCGTGTTTGAGGAGATCCAGGAGGACGTTGCCGAGGCTCTCGCGCGAGCGGTCGAGGATCCCGAGGCAGACACGTACACGTGCCAGCAGGCGATGAGGCGCGTGCTTGGCCGCTGGGTCGCGCGTTCGCTACGCCGCCGCCCGATGATTGTGCCGGTAGTTGTGAACCAGTAGGAGAAACCGTTGGCACGCTTTTTGTCTACAGAACCCGTCCTTTTAAACCTTCCGACAGCCATCTCGGTACTCCCCGAACGCGGCTCCATGATCCGCGCGCACTCGGTGCTTTCCAGCCCGGGCGGAGGCTACCTCGGTATGGTTGCCGTTTCGCGCATGGATGTTGAGACGGGCATGCTGTCGATGCTTGGTACCGGCCCGAACTCGTTCATGATTCGCCGAGATTTGAAGCGCAACGGCGTGAAAATCTTGACGAATGAGGCGATCGGCGACATCGGTGTTGCAATCCAGCTCGTTGAAGATGGAGGCGACACGACGGTTATTATTTCCTCCGGCGTTGAGGCGGACCTGTCGATCGATCAGGTGAAACAGGTTGAGCTTTTGGAGGGCGACGTTCTGCTCGTGCACGGCTCGGCGATCGGTGAAGGCGAGGCGGGGGAGCAGTTCGCCAGCTGGGTGGCCGGCATTGAAGACTTCGTGAAGGTTGTGCTAGCCCCGTCCCCGCTAATCGACCAGATTGATCCGAACCTGTGGGAGCCAATGCTAAGGCGCGCGGATATCCTCACGATGAATAAGCGCGAAACGTCGCTCTTACCGAAGATGTTGAAGCTTACCGAGTCTGCCCCCGAACTTGAAGACCTTCTAAAGCCGGATTGCATTCAGGTTACGCGTCTTGGCTCCGATGGTTGCAAGTACCGCATTGGGGATGTGGAGAAGGAGCTGCCCGCGTTCCAAACTAAGTCGGTAGACACGACCGGCGTGGGTAGTGTGCACGTGGCTGTCATGTGCGGTGCGCTGGCGCGCGGCCAGAGCATCGACGACGCCCTGTTCATGGCGAATGCGGCGGGCGCGGTGATGGTTTCGCACACGTACGCGTTCCCCGTTCCGAGCATGCGAGAGATTGCGGATCTCATGACTTTTGGCGTGGAAGGAAGCGGCGCGCCGTCCTAGAGAACCCTGCGCGTGCGGTAGCGTGGAATCACTATGCCTAAGAAACCAGTTGCGAGAGGCCAGAAGAGGTCACCTCAAAAATCTAGTAAAGCAGCGGCGAGGCCGGGTAGGTCCCCGCTTATGGAAATGTTCGTATCTATCGGCAGGGGTTTCGCATCTGTTGGCAGGGGCATCGCGAATTTGTGGCGCGCTTTCATGGCCCTGGATGCTCAGCTTAGGCGCGATGGTTTCGCGTTCATTCTCTTCGCGCTAGCGTCCGTGTTCGCGCTTCGCGAGTGGTTTAAGATTTCGGGCGCGGCCGGCGATGTGATCCACCATATTGCGGCCGGCGCGGTGGGCATTTTCTCGGTGGTCGTACCGATCGCAATCGCGTGGTGGGGCGTCGAGCTGATTCGCGCGCGCACCCACAACAGGCTCCCGCACCGTTTCGCAGGTAGCTTCGGTGTCGCCCTAGCTCTGACCGGCCTCGTGCATGTGAGTAGCGGGAATCCGAAAATCGCGGATTTTGCGCTAGTTGAGGAGGCCGGAGGCGTCCTCGGCTGGTTTACGGGCTACCCGCTTGGAACGCTCCTGTCGGGCCCTGGTGCGGCTGTTTTGCTCGTCCTCGTTTTCCTCTACTCGATACTCGTCTACACGCAAACGCCCGTGAAGGAGGTTCCCGCACGCCTGCGCGAGTTTTGGGATCGCGTGCCAAAACGCAAGAAGAGCGAGCAGGCGGTTGCCGGTCGCCTCGACTCCTACGACGCCGACGAACCTTTCGCCTCCCCGCAGGTTTATGACGAGACTCAGGTGCTTGACTCGGCGGACGACGACTTTGAGGGCGACGTTTACGAGACCGAACCGGAGTCGTTCGAGACCGAATATGAAGAGGAAGAGCCTGGCGCAACACAGCTTCTTCCCGCCTCCACTACAACGCTGCCGCCAGCGATCCAGCCCGAGCTTGAAGACGGCATGATCTACGAGCTGCCGAGTGAAGACCTGCTCGTGAAGGGTGCGCCGCATAAGACGCGTTCGGCGGCGAATGATCGCGTCGTGACCGCTCTGCAAAACACTCTGGACGAGTTTGGTGTCGACGCGAAGGTCACCGGCTTTTCGCGCGGCCCGACGGTCACTCGCTACGAGGTAACCCTCGGCGCCGGCGTGAAGGTCGAGCGCATCACGCAGCTGGAGAAGAACATTCGCTACGCGGTGGCCTCGGCCGAGGTCCGTATTCTCTCGCCGATTCCCGGCAAGTCCGCTATCGGCGTCGAGATTCCAAACAGCGACCGCGAAACCGTTGCTCTAGGCGACGTTCTGCGTTCGGGTGCGGCGCGCAGCAACGACCACCCGCTCGTCGTCGGTGTTGGCAAAGACGTCGAAGGCGGCTACGTAGTCACTAACATTGCGAAGACCCCTCACCTCCTCGTTGCGGGTGCTACGGGTTCGGGTAAGTCGTCCCTCATCAACTCGATGATCACGTCGATCATGATGCGTGCAACGCCGTCGCAGGTGCGCATGATCCTCGTCGATCCAAAGCGCGTGGAGCTCACGATTTACGAGGGGATCCCGCATCTCATCACGCCGATCATCACGAGCCCGAAGAAGGCCGCGGAGGCGCTCGAGTGGGTCGTTAAGGAGATGGATCAGCGCTACGACGACCTAGCTCAGTTCGGTTTCAAGCAGATCGACGACTTCAACAAGGCGATCATGGCCGGGCAGGTTCAGCTACCGCCGGGCTCGCAGCGCAAGCTCGCGCCGTACCCGTACCTGCTTGTCGTTGTCGACGAGCTTGCCGACCTCATGATGGTTGCCCCAAGAGACGTCGAGGCGTCGATCCAGCGCATCACGCAGCTCGCGCGTGCCGCAGGCATTCACCTCGTTCTTGCAACCCAGCGACCCTCCGTCGACGTCGTCACGGGTCTCATCAAGTCGAATATTCCGTCTCGTCTGGCGTTTGCAACCTCGTCCATGCAAGACTCTCGCGTGATCCTCGATCAAGGAGGCGCCGAGAAGCTGATTGGTAAGGGCGACGCACTCTACCTGCCGCAGGGCGCTGGCAAGCCGATGCGTGTTCAGGGCGCTTGGGTAACAGAGTCTGAGATTCGCGACGTGGTTGCACACGTCAAGGAGCAGATGAAGCCCGTGTACCGCGAAGACGTGATCGTGCCGGCGAAGAAGCGTCAGATTGCGGAGGATATTGGTGACGACCTTGAGGATCTGCTTGCGGCTGCGGAGCTCGTAATCTCCACGCAGCTTGGCTCAACGTCGATGCTGCAACGTAAGCTCCGCATTGGTTTCGCGCGTGCAGGTCGCCTCATGGATCTACTCGAATCGCGTGAAGTTGTAGGCCCCTCCGAAGGATCGAAGGCGCGTGAGGTTTTGGTGCCCCCGGAGGATTTGCCGCGTGTCCTTGCCATGCTGCGCGGGGAGGATCCGCCCGGGGATAGTATTGACTACAACGACGACGATGACGAAGACGGTTCCGAAGACGCGTGGGAGCTCACGGGCCGGTACTAGGAGAGATGATGAACAAGGCTGAAATGGACGATAACGTCTCACGGGCTAAAGAGAATGAGGACATTTGGAATCTGCCTAATGTGCTCACGATGGTTCGTCTGTTCCTCGTCCCCGTTTTCATTATTTTGGTCGTCTACGGTTCTGCGCCGGCAATGTGGGCCGCGTTCTTCGTGTTCATCGTCGCTTCGCTAACCGACTACCTCGACGGCAACATCGCAAGGTCGAGGGGGCTCATCACCGACTGGGGCAAGATTTGGGATCCGATCGCAGATAAGGCCCTAACCCTCGGTGCCTTCCTCACGCTTTCGGTCACGGGAGTGCTTCCCTGGTGGTTCACGATCATTGTGGCTATCCGCGAACTTGGCATCACATGGATGCGCTCTCGCCTCCTGAAACGCGGCATCGTCGTTGCAGCGAACTCGGGTGGAAAGGCGAAGACGGTTTCGCAAATGTTCCTAATCCTGCTGCTCGTGTTCCCGTGGGATTCGGTGCTTTCTGTGCAGAGCGCACTCTTCACGGTCACGCCTCTTGTTGTCGTTAAGTGGGTCCTGATCGCGATTGCTTTCTTCCTCACCGTTTGGTCTGGAATGCAGTACGTGATCGCCGCTGTCAAGATGAAAAAATAGTTTTGAGAACAACGGGTTTTTAACAAGCGCGATATACGCCACTTTCGCCTTTGGAATAATATTGCGCAAGCTGGGGTTTTCCTTGGTATGACAGGGAATATTACGGCTTCGCGAAATACAGCAACTCGCACTGTGGCGAGGACCGCACCCAAAAATAGTGGTCAAAGACTGCAGGAGCGACGCGTTAAAGGATACGGTACAGATATGCAAAGCAAAACAGTAGTCACTCCACTCCTTAGGGAGCAAATCGGTGATGTTTTGCGCCAAATTCGCCGCACGCAAGGTCGGACGCTCCGCGAAGTGTCCGCGGATGCGCAAGTTTCACTCGGCTACCTTTCCGAGGTTGAGCGCGGGCAGAAGGAAGCATCTTCTGAACTTCTCGTTGCAATCAGTCAAGCGTTGGGCGTGCCCCTTTCGCTTGTACTACGCGAGGTTGCGAACCGTATCGCCGCTGTAGAGTTCGTTGATGTTCCGGTGGCTCCCGCCGCACTTGTGGATGGAAGCTTGAGCGACCGGATTACATTGTTGAGTTGATGTTGTGACAGTTTCCGAGTTCTGGAAGAGTATTGAAGCCGTCTACGGGTCCTGCTACGGAAGGTCGATAGTCGGAGATCTGTTTTTGCCTAAGCTAGGTGGAACTGCAGAGCAGGCTCTAATGGGCGGCGTTGACCCAGAGGTGATCTGGGATGAGCTCGTTCGTGAGACGGACATGGGTGAAGAGGCCCGTTGGGTTCATAGGCGCGAAAAGGTTTTGAAGTAGAACTTTCTCGTTAAAGAAGGGCCCGATTGCAGTGTCCGAGTTGCAAAGGGAGACGTTTGAACGCGTCCACTTGATTTACAACCCGCAGGCTGGAAACAGGCTTGTGCAGCGAAACGTTGGAACCGTTGCAAGTAGGCTGTCCGAGATTTTTTCTGAGTCGAAGGTATCCATCGAACCGACTTCTGGCCCAAGCGATGCGACTGTTTACGCTCGTCGTGCAGCGGAAGAATATGGCGACCAGGTTTTGGTTGTGGTTGCCGGTGGAGACGGTTCGATTTCTGAGGCGGCGAACGGCCTGATTGGTAGTGACGCAACGCTGCTTCCGCTCCCGTTTGGCTCTGGTAACGACTTGGCGCGCGCCCTTTATAAGACCAATAGTCCGCACGGTATTTTGAGCGCTTTCTTGTCGCAGGGGGCGTGGAAAACTCCCATGGACGCACTGCGCGTGAGTGGTTCGGATGTGCGCGACAACAGGGGAAACAGGTTTTCTGAGTTTTCCTATTACAGCATTAACTTGATTTCAATCGGCTTGGATTCGAAGGTGGCGATTACCGCCGACCGTATCCAGCGTAAGGTTCCCTGGACGCTTGGAATGAGCTATCCGCTCGGCATCGTCAAGGCTCTCACTGAAGAGCGCACGTGGCGCATGAAAATCACGCTTGACGACGCCTCCGAATCTGCAGTTCGCGACTACCTCATCTGCGCGGTTGGTAACGCCCGCTATTACGGAGGAGGGTTCCTCCCTCACCCCGACGCGCTCGTCAACGACGGTTTGATGAACATCCTCACCGCTCGCCCGCTCAGCATTTCAAAGATTGCGCAACTACTGGGGAAGTTTCGCGCGGGGGAGCGAATCGAAGAAAGCGTAGCCACCTATGAGACCGCCTCCAGAGCCACTCTTGAGGCTCTCGGGCGTGAGCTCGTTCTAACCCTTGACGGAGAGGGCTTCTACGCTGGCAAGGTCGATGTGGAGACCGTTCCTGCAGCGCTGAACGTTGCTCTGCCGATTAGTTGGGGCATTCCCTCCGCTTTTGCACAGGCGTAAAAGTGGCGTAGGTCGCATGCGACATGCGCGCGTCTTAGCCTCGAACAAGTGTTCGGCTACTATGCTTATTCACAGGTCATGCTGCGCGTGGTGTGTACACATCCGCGTCTTTTAAAAAAAAGATGTCCATGGTCATACATAGCATGATTGACGTACCCGGAGAGGGAACACGTCTTGATTGACCAGCCAAGTAAAAGCGCGGAGAGCGCACGATCCTGCAAGGAGTATAAATGGCCGTAAAAACAGACCGTAACAAGGCGCTCGAGCTAGCGCTAAGCCAGATTGACAAGCAGTTTGGCAAGGGTTCGGTAATGCGTCTTGGCGACGACAACCGCCCGTCAGTCAGGGTAATTCCTACAGGATCTCTAGCTCTCGACGTGGCTCTTGGTGTTGGAGGATTGCCGAGGGGCCGTGTAATCGAAATCTACGGCCCGGAATCTTCGGGTAAGACGACGGTTGCCCTGCACGCTGTCGCCTCCGCGCAGAAGGCCGGCGGTAACGCTGCATTTATCGACGCGGAGCACGCTTTGGATCCGGAGTACGCGAAGAAGCTCGGCGTCGATACAGATTCTCTCCTCGTGTCCCAGCCCGATACGGGCGAGCAGGCTCTCGAGATTGCAGACATGCTGATCCGCTCCGGAGGCATCGACATTATCGTCATCGACTCGGTCGCTGCGCTCGTGCCGAAAGCTGAGATCGAAGGCGAGATGGGGGACTCCCACGTGGGTCTTCAAGCGCGCCTCATGTCGCAGGCACTACGCAAGATCACGGGCGCACTATCGGCTACTGGAACCACCGCAATCTTCATCAACCAGCTACGCGAAAAGATCGGCGTGTTCTTCGGTTCTCCCGAAACCACGACGGGTGGTAAGGCCCTCAAGTTCTACGCGTCCGTGCGCATCGACGTGCGTCGCATTGAGACCTTGAAGGAAAAGGGCAACCCGGTTGGTAACCGTACGCGTGCGAAGATCGTTAAGAACAAGATGGCTCCGCCTTTCAAGCAGGCAGAGTTCGACATCCTCTACGGTCTGGGCATCTCTCGCGAGGGGTCGATCATCGACATGGGTGTTGAAACCGGAATCATCAAGAAGTCCGGTTCGTGGTTCACCTACGGTTCAGACCAGCTGGGTCAGGGTAAGGAGAACGTCCGCACGTTCTTGAAAGATAATCCTGAGCTCGCCGACGAGATCGAACACCGCATTCTTGTAGAACTCGGTATTCGTCAAGAAGAGGATAAGCCGGAGGGCGACAAGCCCAAGGCTGAAGGTGAGAAGGCTGGCTCCAAGAAGTCTTCCGGTAAGAAGGAAGCGATTGATCCTGCTGAAGACGCCGGATTCTAATGGTCTCCTTCTACGACCCAGATGAAGTTACTGCGAAGAAACGCGTTGATCGCAAGGCCGCGCTAGAGCGGAGGCAAAAGCGGCGGGAGTGGGCGGCAAGTCTCACCGGAGATGCAGCCGTCAGCGCCGCGAAAGAAGCAGCTCTAAAACAGCTGGATCGTCAAGACCGCTCTCGCGGTGAGCTCACTGCGAAACTAAGAGAACGCGGTTTCAACGATGAGCCCATCGCGGCGGCGCTCGACAGGCTGGAAGAGGCCGGTCTTGTAAACGACGAACGCTACGCGCGCATGCTGGTGCGCACTCGGCATGCTGAGCGCGGCCTAGTCGGGCGCGCCCTTGTCGAGCAGCTTCGCAGAAAACAGATTCCCTCAGAAATCATCGAACTTGCCATGGAGGAAGTCGAGGGCGAATCCATGGAAGACCTCGCCCGCGACATCGTGCAGCGCAAGGCGGGTGGAATGCTAGGTTTGAGCAGAGATAAACAGATCCGGCGCCTCACCTCGATGCTCGCTCGCAAAGGCTACCCGCCCGGCGTGTGCTACTCGGTGGTGAACTCGGTTCTTTCGGAGCTTGAAGATGACGAATACTAAAACTGAGAATCCCGATCAGCCTGATTCCAGCCCGCAGGGGTTGGATCAAACGCAGGGGCGGGAGGTAGCCACCTATGCTCTTGCAGCGCAAATCGTTGAGTTGCTTACGAAGAGCAGGCGCACGATCGCCGTTGCGGAGTCTCTAACCGCGGGCATGGTTAGTGCAAGCCTTGCCGACGTGCCCGGCGCGTCTAACTGTTTGCGAGGTGGCGTAACTACCTATCAGACTCACACAAAAGCTAGCGTCCTTGGTGTCGGCGAGGCTCGCCTTAAAAAGACCGGCCCGGTAGATCCAGAAGTTGCAAAGCAGATGGCCCGCGGCGTTGCAAAACTGTTTGACGCCGACTTCGGGGTTGCAACCACGGGCGTAGCAGGACCCGGCCCTTCCGATGGCCACGAGGCAGGAACCGTGTACGTCGGAGTTTTCTCAGACTCCGCCACGCGAGCCGAACTGTTCCACTTTGAAGGTAAGCGGCCGCAGGTGCGCGAACAAGCAACTGCAGCCGCTCTAGCTGAGGTTAGGAAGCTCCTTTAACGTTCGATCCGCATTTTCGCAGCCCTCAATGTTGGCTGCTAGAAGGTACCTAACACCGGGATGAACTCTTTCGCAGGTGAAGCCTACCTAGCGGCTTGTCTCACTCGACATTGCCGGGAACGTCCCGGCCCTTGGTGAAGTCCACCCACTGCCCGTGGAGGTCTTGAGCGAGCTTCACAGGCGGATTGTCGCCGATCATCGGTAGCGCCATCGGCTCCTCAAGCAGGTCGAATGCAAAGGGAATATCGATGCAGTGCCTAGACCACTGCTGCACCTGATTAACAGTTGGGTCATCGAGCGCCGGAGACCACTCAAACAGGTACATGGCGGTATGCGCGGCGCCGTCTGCACGCCTGCGCCTCATGATGTCGATTGCCGGCCACACGAAAATCGCGTCGGTTACGATCTGCCCCAAAATGAGGGAGGTCGTGTTTGCGCGCGGGTGAGCATCCACGTACTCCTGCGCGTTTTCCAGGCCGCCCTCGGTGAGCACCTGAACCGCATCAAGCGCGTCAAGCTCGCCCGCCATGCCTGCGAGAATGTCGTTGAACTCCTCCGACGTTGCGGTGAGCAGTAGCGGCTTGTCAGCACCGACCCCGCGCTCGACTCCTTCATCGATGGTGTAGGGGATTACCTCGCCGTCTTGCCAGGGCGTGAACGGCAGGTCCGACATTGGGATGCCGGCCAGACGATCCGCCACGAACGAGCTAGCGCCAGGCCACGCCTCATAAATGCGCGTCTCAACTTCGACCTCGGCATCAAGGAGCCTTTCCTTCGCCCCCGCAATACCCTCCACGGTCAGTTCAACGCCGAGAAGGTCAGCAACCATTTGTGCTCGATAACGCGCCTCCTCCTCACTCATCGGAGGGAGCACACCGGATTCACTGATCGCGCGGTCGAACAGGTGCTGCGAAGTGGGCGTGGTGAGGTGAGCCAGCACGGATCCGCCACCGGCGCTCTGACCGGAGATAGTCACGCGGTTTGGGTCGCCACCGAAGGCTTCGATGTTTCTGCGAACCCAGGCGAGTGCCGCCTGCTGGTCGAGGAAACCGCGGTTAGCGGGCGCGTCTTTAACCCAGCCGAAGCCTTCGAATCCCAGGCGGTAGGAAAGCGATACGAACACGATGCCCTTGCTTGCGAACTTGCGTCCGTCAGATAGGGGAGAAGCCGCAACACCCGACTTGAAACCGCCTCCGTGAATCCACACGAGCACAGGTAGATTCTGCGCATCTTTTGGCGTAAACACGTTCAGGTTCAAGATCTCATCGCCAGGAATCGACGGATCGATGAGGAGCGCGTCGTCGGAGTAGGGGCGCTTTTGAGGGGTTGGAGGAAGCTCGGTCGCGTCGCGCACGCCGTCCCAACCCGGGTGCGGGGCTGGCGCCGCGAGGTAGAGGTCGCCCGTTGGCGCTGCTGCGTAGGGGATTCCTAGGAACCGAAGTACGTTTTCGTCGCTAGGGTGCGTCTCGCCCTTCACGTAGCCGAACTCGGTTCTGATCACTTTTTCAATAGTTTCCACGATGTTTCCTCCCGCTAAAAGACTACTCGTAGCCTACGCGCCCGGCTCGGTGAGAAAGGCCCCTGCCTTCAGTTCGTTACTTCACGCCAATTTAACTAGAATCTTGAGCGATGAATACTACGCCCCGCACCTACATGATTCGCACGCTCGGATGCCAGATGAATGTTCACGACTCTGAGCGTATGGCCGGCCTTTTGGAGACGGAAGGCTACGTACCCGTTGATGCCGTACCCGAGGCCGCCGCTCGCGCGACGGAGGCGGGTGATGGTGGCGCCGACGTGGTCGTGATTAACACCTGTTCGGTGCGCGAGAATGCGTCGAACCGCCTCTTTGGTAACCTTGGCCAGCTTGCGAAGGTGAAGCGTGAGAGGCCGGGCATGCAGATTGCTGTCGGCGGTTGTCTCGCCCAGCAGATGCGCGAAAAAGTGGTTGAGCGCGCCCCGTGGGTAGACGTCGTGTTTGGCACTCACAACATTGATGTACTGCCCGCCCTCCTGCGTCGCTCCGCACACAACCGTGAGGCCGCGGTGGAGATCGAGGAGTCGCTGAAGGTGTTCCCCTCCACGCTGCCCACAAAGCGCGAGTCGGTCTATTCTGCGTGGGTGTCAATCTCCGTTGGCTGTAATAACACGTGCACGTTCTGCATCGTCCCGCATCTTCGCGGTAAGGAGCGTGACCGCAGGCCGGGAGAGATCCTGCAAGAGGTGGAGGCAGTCGTATCCCAGGGCGCGGTTGAGGTGACCCTCCTTGGCCAGAACGTGAACTCCTACGGCGTGAGCTTTGGTGAAAGGGGCGCGTTCGCCGATCTGCTTCGCGCAGTCGGAAAGGTTGAGGGGCTGGAGCGCGTGCGTTTCACGAGCCCGCACCCGGCGGCGTTCTCCGACGATGTGATCGCCGCGATGGCCGAGACCCCGACTGTCATGCCAAGCCTGCACATGCCGCTTCAGTCCGGTTCAGATCGAATTTTGAGGATGATGCGCCGCTCTTACCGCCGCGCAAAGTTTGAGGGAATCCTGGATCGTGTTCGCGCTGCGATCCCGGATGCTGCGATTACGACGGACATCATCGTCGGATTCCCCGGTGAAACGGAGGAGGATTTCCAGCAGACTCTCGAAGTTGTTGAGAAGGCACGTTTCAGTTCGGCTTTCACATTCTTGTACTCTCCGCGCCCCGGCACTCCGGCTGCCGACATGGAGGAGCAGGTTCCCCACGATGTTGCGCAGGATCGCTACGAGCGTCTCGTGGCCCTGCAGGAGCGCATTACTGAGGAGGATGCTAAGAAGTTTGAGGGCCGCGAAGTTGAGGTTCTGATCGTGGAGGATGGCGGTCGTAAAGACAGCCGCTCGAACCGTATTTCGGGGCGCGCTCGCGACAATCGTCTCGTCCACCTCGCGCTACCTGAGGGCATCCAGTACGGCCGTGAGGTGCGTCCGGGTGACATGGTTCGCGCAACGGTTACGCATGCCGCTCCGCACCACCTGGTTGCCGACTCCGGTATTACGGGCGGCCTGTTCGACATTCGCCCCACGCGTGCGGGTCAGGCATGGCATGAGCGCCAGGAGAATCCCGATCTTGCAAACCGCGTGAGCCTCGGCATTCCGGTGCTACGCAGGTAGAACAGGCTCTAAGTAGTCTCAAATTGGCGGCGCCCCCGCAGGCTGGAGTCTCCGACCTGCGGGGGCGCTGCTACGTTCTTGGAAGTGAGCGTTCGCTCGGTGTTTAGAACGGTGGAATGAACGTGGGGATCTCCTCCACAGCCTGTCTGGCGGTGCCAAACGCGCGGTGTAGTGCGGAGTAGAACTGCGAGGCGCTAAGACCTGAACCGGCGTAGTAGGCGCTGTCTAGGTGGAGAGTCCACGTGTCATCCTCGCGGTTAATGTACGCGGTCGGCTGGTGGCGATCGCGGTTCCACGTGTTTGTTGCCTCGATCAGGAGGTGGAGCTGCGAGTTCAGCTCTTCGGGATCCGTCGTGTCGGTATTTTCGAAGGGCAGCTCGTCGCCTGAGAGCGCATACACGCACTGAACGATGATCCACCCTTCCTTGTCAGACATGCGCACGATCTGCTTGAGTCCGAACGCCTCTACGACCACGAACTTGTCGTTGACTTCAAGGATCGATTCGGGGTCGGCCTTGCAAAGCTCCTCGATCTTTTGAATTGTGATCGGCTTGTAGACTTCCTCAACGCTCACGCCCGGCTCCAGCTTTTCGGGTTCGAATTCGGGGCTTGGCTGGGGTTCTTCCGGTGCCTGCTGCTCATCTACTGGCTCGGGAGGCTGTACGGCTTGAACGTCCTCGCGTGGTTCGTCATCGCGTTTTTTCTTGCCGAAGAATTTCACTGGTCTGCCTCCTTTGGTGCCGCTGCCCACGGGTCGGGGAACTCTTGCGCGAGTTCGCTAAATACTCGTTCGGTTCCGATGAGGAGCACGGCAAGCTCGCCTTTAATCTGTTCGTCTGTGGCTTTGTCTCTCCAGTTGAAAACCCAGCTCGCTCGAAATGCGATGCGTCCGTCGTCGTTCACGCGGAACGTCATTTTTGGTGCAACCGCGGTCGCGCTTTGCTGCTGAATATAGTTTTTGACCTTCGCCATGTAGGCGATGTCTACTCGTCTAGACCACTGTGCTTCGCAAATCCAGGTCGGCATCGTCGCGGAACCGATGTTGCTGATGAAAACGGTGTGTGCGGCGTAGGGGATGAAGAAATCTCCCTTTGGTGTCATCGCAAACGCGAGATTGTGGCTACGCATCGCCTCTACGATGCGTTCGCTTGTAACGGTTGAGAGTTCCTGCATGTTCATGCCTCCACTTTAGGAAGAGAACGCGGGGTGGCGCTCAAGTTTGCACTGATGTCGTAAAGTGGGGGCGTGCTTGTTGGAATTGTTGGGCCTACGGCCTCTGGTAAGTCTGGTGTTGCGCTCGGTTTGGCGAGGAGTCTTGGCGGCGCGGAGATCGTGTCGATGGATGCTTTTTCGCTGTATCGGGGGATGGACATCGGTACGGCGAAGCCGAGCCGCACCGAGTTGGATGAAATCCCGCACCACCAGATTGATGTTTTGAACATCGACGAGGAGGCTTCGGTTGCGCGTTATCAAAGCGAGGCGCGCGCTGACGTGGAGGCTATCGAGGGGCGGGGGAATCAGCCGATCGCGGTCGGTGGTTCGGCGCTGTATATTCACGCGCTGTTTGACGTGATGGAGTTTCCGGGCACGGATCCGAAGGTGCGCGCATATGTGGAGGAGCGCGCGAAGATGGAGGGATTTGCGGCCCTGTACCGCGAGTTGCGCCTGCGCGATCCGAAGGCGGCTGAGTCGATTCACCCGAATGATTCGCGCAGGATTGTGCGCGCGCTTGAGGTTATGGAGCTGACGGGTAGGCCGTTTTCTGCGACGATGCCAATGCGCGAGTTTGTGCGCCCTTCAATTCTGATCGGTATGCGCCGCTCCCTAGATTCGCTTGATGCGCGTATCGAGGAGCGTACGAGCCAGATGATTGAGGCTGGTTTCGTGCGCGAGGTTGAGGCGTTGATGGATGAGGGGCTTGCAGACACGCCGACCGCAGCGAAGGCTACGGGTTACGAGCCGGTGATGAGGTATCTGCTGGGTGAGATAAGCCTTGAGGAGGCGAAGGAGCTGATCGAGTTGCACACTCGTCAGCTGGTGCGCAAGCAGATGAAGTGGTTCCGCCGCGATGAGCGCATCAACTGGATTGATGCTGATGGGATCACGGCAGAACAGGTTCGCGATCAGGCGCTAGCCCTCATCAACTGATTCTGCGCGGCGCACGCAAATAATGCGGTAGCCCTTCTTGGAGTGCGCTTTTTGCGCGTCCCAGCCCTGCTCATTCAGCCATTTAATGAGGGAATCGGCACCGAGATTGCGTGCAACCACGAGCCAGGCTTCGCCCTCGTCGGTGAGCAGCGAGAGCCACTTGGTGAGCATTTCTTGCAGTGCGGTCTTGCCGATTCGGATCGGGGGGTTCGACCAGATGAGGTCGAATTTGACGCCGTCGGCCTGCGCTTTTTCGTAGGCTTTGTCCGCGAGCGACGTTTTAACCGACACGCGGTTTCGTTTGGCGTTTTTAGCGGTGAGGTCGAGGGCTCGCCTGTTTACGTCGATTGCCCACACGTCAGCTTTGGGGCTGAGTTTCCCCAGCGTGCACGCGATGGGTCCCCATCCGCAGCCAAGATCGAGGAAGGTGCCTGTGGCGGGTGGGTTTGGCGCCTCGAGAATGAGGGCTTTGGTGCCGAGGTCGAGTTTGTGGGAGGAGAACACGGAGTCGGAGACAACCATGTCGAGGTTGAGCCCGCGCACGTCGATGTGCAGGGAGCGGAGTTCGTCATCTTGGGCTACGGGGCCGTCGGAAAAGTAATGTTTAGTCACGTCTTAAGCGTAAAGGACATGTCTGGTTAGGGGAAACCGCGTAGAAAAAGGCGCGTCCAAATGGAAAAATGGGGGAAGTATTGAGTTGGAGAACAGGTGAGCGAAGAAGATCTAGACGTTAAGCGCGCGCAGGATGTGGTGGAGCGCGTGCTCGCGCGCAGTAAGAAGCGCGCGGAGGTTTCGAAGGTGCCGCTTGCGAAGCAGGCGACTTCACTGCAGTCCACGCGCGGTCAGGCTGAGAATGAGGCGGGCGCGCTCGAGCGTGAGGCGCGTAGTGGTACGAGGCGTGTGGCGTCTCTTTCGACTGAGATTGAAGACGTTTCTGAGGTTGAGTACCGTCAGCTTCGTCTTGAGCGCGTGGTTTTGGTGGGGATTTATTTCTTCGATGAGGAGGAGGCCCAAAACTCCCTTAGTGAGCTTGCGGCTCTTGCGGAGACGGCTGGTTCCAAGGTTCTGGACGGTTTCTTGCAGCGCCGTGAGACGCCTGACCCCGCGACCTACTTGGGGTCGGGTAAGGCGAGCGAGCTTGCGCGAACAGTGTCGAGCTTGGGTGCGGATACGGTGATTGTGGATGGGGAGCTTGCCCCGTCGCAGCGCCGCGCTCTGGAAGACGTGGTGAAGGTCAAGGTGGTTGATCGCACGGCGCTCATTCTCGACATTTTTGCCCAGCACGCTAAGTCTCGTGAGGGTAAGGCGCAGGTGGAGCTCGCACAGCTCGAATACTTGCTTCCGCGCTTGCGCGGTTGGGGTGAGTCGATGTCTCGCCAGGCCGGTGGACGCGTAGCCGGTGGTGAGGGTATCGGCTCGAGGGGCCCGGGTGAGACCAAGATTGAGCTCGATAGGCGTCGCATCCGAAATAGGATGGCGAAGCTTCGCCGCGAGATTAAGCACATGAAGTCGAGTCGCGACACTCAGCGTAAGCTGCGCCGTGGCGCGAACGTGCCTTCGGTTGCGATTGTGGGTTACACGAACGCCGGCAAGTCGACGCTTTTGAACCGGATTACGGGCGCGGACGTGATGGTGCAAGACGCCCTGTTTGCAACTCTTGACCCGACGGTTCGCCACGCGAAGACGCCCGATAACCGCGTTTACACGCTGGTTGACACGGTCGGGTTCGTTCGGAATCTTCCAACCCAGCTGGTTGAGGCGTTTCGTTCAACGCTGGAGGAGGTTGCGGGTGCGGATCTGATCTTGCATGTGGTTGATGCGGCGCATCCCGACCCGCTCGGTCAGGTGCAGGCGGTTAATGAGGTGCTTGCTGAGATTGAGGGGGCGCTCGATATTCCGCAGCTGATTGCGCTGAATAAGGCGGATCTGGCGAGCCCTGAACAGGTTGCGCTTTTGCGTTCGAAGCTTGCGAACTCGGTGGCGGTGTCTGCGCTGACGGGCGCCGGATTTGATGAGTTGGAGCGTGTGATCGCGGAGCAGCTGCCGCGTCCGAACGTGTCGGTTGATGTTGTGATCCCGTACTCCGATGGCGATATCGTGGCTCGCATCCATGAAACTGGTGAGATCGACTTGGAGGAGTACCTGCCGACCGGCACGCACATCGTTGGGCGTGTAACCGGCGACCTCGCTCACGAGCTTTCGCTTGTGGACGTCTCGTGAATCCTGATCTTGAGCTCCTTAGCAAGGTTGTTGACGATTTTGGCGGAGACGTGCGCGAGGGCCAGCAGCAAATGGTGCAGGAGGTTGCAACCGCGCTAGAGGACGGCGCGAATCTCCTCATCCAGGCCGGCACGGGCACGGGTAAGTCGCTTGGCTACCTGGTGCCCGCGATGCGCCGGGCGCTTGAGCGAGATGAGCGGATAGTGGTGTCGACGGCAACGCTCGCCCTGCAGCGCCAGATCCTGCTGAAGGATGCGCCGCAGGTGAATCGCGCGCTCGGTGATCGCGTGAACGTCGCGGTTTTGAAGGGCTGGCGCAACTACCTGTGCCTGCAAAAGGCGAAGGGCGGCTACCCGGACGAGGGCCTGTTCGCCGCGGAGGAGGTCGCCTCCGAGACGGGTGCGGAGGTGATTCGCCTGCGCAAGTGGGCCGACCAGACGCAGACCGGCGACCGCGACGACCTGACGCCCGGCGTGTCCGAACGCGCGTGGCAGCAGGTGTCTGTCGATACCCGCGAGTGCATGGGCCAAACCTGCCCGATGCGCGATGAGTGTTTCGCCGCCCGCGCACGCGTTGAAGCCACTGAGGCGCACCTCGTCATCACAAACCACTCGATGCTCGGCATTCACGCGGCTACCGACAACCAGGTGTGCGGCGAGTTCGACGCCCTAATCGTCGACGAGGCGCACGATCTTGCTCGAATTATCCGCGGCCAGGCAACACTGTCCCTTTCCGCAAACCTCATCAACTACCGTTCGCGCAGGCTCTCAAAGTTCGCTTCAATCACCACGTCCGGCCTAGAAAAAGCGGCGGAGGCACTCGACGCCGTACTAGATGGCCTCGACGAAGGTCTTGTAACCGCCCGCCCCGAAAACCTAAATGAGGCGATGCGCGTGCTCGACACGAAGGTGCGCGAGGCTTCCTCGGATCTCGAACAAAGTTCGGCCGCGGGAGCAGAGCGGAAGATGGCGCTCGCGGCTTTGTCGGATTTGCTGGATTACATGGATCAGTGGGATCGGGATCCGGAGCGCATGATCACGTGGGTTTCACGCTCGGAAGATTCGCCGACCTACCTGAACTGCGCGCCTCTTGACGTTGCGGGCCCGATCGCGCGCAACCTGCTTAGCGACCGCGCGGCTGTGCTCACGTCCGCCACAATGCAGCTCGGCGGCTCGTTTGATGGCATCTCTTTTGACACCGGGGCGGCGTTTGCATCCGGGGAGGTGCGAAGCGCCGACGTTGGCACGCCGTTTGACCCGCCGCGTCAGGGGATTCTCTACGTGGCTGAGCAACTTCCTCCTCCGGGGCGCGGGGGAGTAAGCGATGAGGCGCTCGCCGAACTCGTGGATCTTGCGAAGGCTTCGGGTGGAGGTGTCCTCGCCCTGTTTTCCTCAAGGGCAGCGGCCGAGCAGGGGGCGGCGGTGCTACGCGAAAACCTCGACGTGAACGTGTTCAGTCAGGGGGAGGATCAGCTCGGCACGCTCCTTAAAAACTTTGCTGAGGATGAGGATTCGTGCCTCGTGGGCACGCTTTCCCTGTGGCAGGGGATCGACGTGCGCGGCAAGGCGTGCAGGCTTGTAACTATTGATCGAATCCCGTTCCCGGTGCCTTCGGACCCGGTGGTGCAGGCTCGCACTCGCCACGTGGCCAAGGCTGGGCGCAACGCTTTTCGAGAGGTGTCTTTGAATCACGCGGCCTTGCTCCTCAGTCAGGGCGTTGGCAGGCTACTTCGTTCGCGTGAGGATCGCGGAGTCGTTGCGATATTGGATTCGCGTATTGCGACGCGTTCCTACGGCTCATACCTCATGCATTCGCTGCCGAACTTGTGGCCGACGAAGGATGGCGCGGTGGCGAGGCGGAGCCTTGAGAATCTGCGGGAGAAAGACTGGTAGACGCGGCTTTGATTTGGAACTCATGCCCGGAAAATAACGCAGTTACTCTCTTTGAGGCCGCAATCTTTCCCAAATTTTTACGGTTTTCGGTGACCCAAAGTCAAATGTGGTTGAATTAAATGGAACAAATCTCTAAAAGGGAGGCACTATGGTGAATGCGGCCGTTGAATCACTCTACCCGAGCCTGGGTGGGGGTCGTCCTTCTAAGATCGCGATTATTGGCGCCGGCGCGGTGGGTACCGCCGTTGCTTACGCTTGCGCGATGCGTGGCGACGCTCGCGACATCGTCATGTACGACATCAATAAGGCGAGGGTGGAGGCCGAGGCACTGGACATTGCGCACGGCATTCAGTTCACGCCCGCTGGATCCGTGGAGGGTTCTGACGACATCGAGATCATCCGCGGCTCCGATCTTGTGATTGTGACCGCTGGCGCGAAGCAGAAGCCGGGGGAGACCCGCATTGATCTTGCCGAGTCCACGGTTAATCTGATGCACACGATTGTCCCGCAGATTACTGAGGTGGCGCCGGATGCTTACCACATGTACATCACGAATCCGGTGGACATCGTAACGTACGCGGCACTCAAGATTTCCGGCCTTCCGCGAAACCGCGTGTTTGGTTCGGGCACTGTTCTTGATACCTCGCGTCTTCGCTACCTCGTCTCCAAGCACACGGGCGTTGCAATCAAGAACATCCACGCCTACGTTGCTGGCGAGCACGGCGACTCTGAGGTCGCGCTTTGGTCGTCGGCCGAGATCGGTAACGTGCCGCTTCGCCAGTGGGGTGCCACGGTAGATGGAACCGTGTTCGACGCTCAGTTGCGCTCCGATATTGCGAAGGAGGTTGTGAACTCCGCCTACCGCATTATCGACGGTAAGGGAGCGACCAACTACGCGATTGGTCTTGCCGCGTCGAACATTGCAACCGCGTTCTTGCGCGATGAGAACAGGGTTCTTACGATTTCGTCGCTGCTCGACGATTGGCACGGCATTTCGGACGTCGTAATGGCTGCGCCGACCCTCGTTGACCGCAACGGTGCCGGCCGCGTGCTGGAGCCGCCGCTAACGCTCGATGAGCGCGATGGTCTAACTGCTTCGGCGGAGCAACTCCGCTCGGTTGCAAGGAGCCTAGGCCTCTAAATATGATAATGTACTGAATACAATATTGTATTGAAACGGGGAGTCCCTAAAGAGGGGCTCCCCGTTTTTGGCTATTTGCTTCCGTTTGGTGGCGCTTTGCTCAGATAGCTCGAATGACGGTTACGACCTTGCCAAGGATGGTGGCTTCGTTGCCCGGAATCGGGTCGTAATCCTTGTTTCGAGGTAGGAGCCAGACGTCTCCCTTCGATTTGGAAAGAACCTTCACGGTTGCTTCGCCGTCGATCATGGCGGCGACAATCTCGCCTTCCTCTGCGGAGGGCTGCCTGCGCACGACCACGAAGTCACCGTCGCAGATCGCGGCTTCGATCATCGACTCTCCGGAGACTTCGAGCGCGAACAGTTCGCCCCTGCCCGTGAGGCGCTCTGGCAACGTGAAGATGTCGTCCACGCTCTGCTCCGCGGTGATTGGTTCGCCAGCCGCGATGCGTCCAACCAGGGGAGCGGCCGTAGTTTCCCCGTCCAAAGACTCGGCTACGGGTACGAATAGCGGCTGCACGCTGCCTTGAGGGGTTGCTTCAGGATTTGTTTCGGATTCCACGATAGTGAGGGCGCGCGGGCGGCCCGGCGTGCGGCGAATGTAGCCCTTTTCTTCCAGGGCGTCGAGCTGGTGCTGCGTGGAGGAGGGAGAGGATAGGCCAACGGCTTCCCCGATCTCGCGCACCGAGGGAGGGAATCCCTGGGTTGCGATGGCTTCTTTGAGCACGTTCAGAATCTGACGCTGACGATCCGTGATTGGGCTGGCTTCCTGCGCGTCTTTGCGCATCTTTTCCTTAGCCATGTTTCTCCCGTCGAAATAAATGTCCGTGCTGCCTGTTCAAATGCTTGTAGTCAGTTTAGACAAAAAAGTAACGATTTGGAACATATGTTCGAGCGCGTCTCGACACGGCTTTCAAATTGCGATATCGTACAAGTGTTCGACGAACAGATGTTCGAAAAGGAGGAGTTAGCCATGAGCGCACTTCAGATTCAGCCGATGCTTTGGGAAACCGAGGCTCCGCGTAAGAGCCACCTATACGTTGTGCCTGACGTGCCCGGCCCCTCCGCTACCTACGAGGGCGTGAGGCGCCCAAAGTCTTCCGCTGGGTCTGCTTCCATGCGATCCCCCAAGGCAGGTACTGCGGGCCTGGCGGATACCTCGTTCACGAAGGCCGGTAAAGCACTTGCGTTTGTATCGGCACTTACGTTACTAACAGCTGGTGGCGTGGCACTTGGCACGATCTTCCAGCCGGCTGTAGATGTAGAAAACACGCGCATTGCTTCCGTGCAGGCCGGCGACTCACTGTGGTCGATTGCAGAGCGTCTAGAGATCGAGGATCGCTCTTTGGAAGATGTTGTAACGGATATCCGCGTCCTTAATCAGTTGGATTCCGCGGTACTAACGCCGGGCCAGATCCTCACGGTCCCAACGAAATAACGAACCCAGTTTTAGAGTCAAAGTGCTCGCCTGACTGCCTGGATCGGGTCCAGAAGTAGGCCAAAAGGGTAGGTGCAGGCTAAACCTCACCGTTATATGATCAGATCTGTAATTAGCTGATCGTATCGATAGGGAGAGGCAATGCACTGCCCGCTTTGTCACCACGAAGATACTCGAGTGGTAGATACTCGCGTGTCTGAAGACGGCACGTCAATCAGGCGCCGACGCGAGTGCGTGAATTGCAAACACCGTTTTTCAACTCTGGAAACCTCTAGCTTCCTAGTAGTGAAGCGCTCCGGAGTGGTAGAGCCATTCTCTCGAGACAAGGTAATAAGTGGCGTTCGAAAGGCGTGCCAGGGTCGTCCGGTAGACGACGACGCATTGGCACTACTCGCGCAGAAGGTTGAAGAGAAACTCCGCGAGTCTGGAGCGGCTCAGGTGAAGGCTTCAGACGTTGGAAAAGCAATCCTGCCGTTCCTTCGCGAGCTAGACGTCGTCGCATACCTGCGATTCGCATCCGTGTACTCCGGATTCCAGTCGCTGGATGATTTCCAAAGCGCAATCGACTCACTGCGCGCAGACAACAAGAGCTAAACGCCGATAGAGTCGGAAAATGGGGTGGAGAAAAATCTCCACCCCAAAACTTTTCCATAGGGTCTTGGCGTTTTGCCAGGGCCGTGTTTAGCGTTCGCCGCGACGATCCTTAGTTTCAGGCGTGTCTGTTGGGTTGAAAACTCCACCAGTTTTCGCCTGTTCCGCGAGCTGACGCAGGCGCTCGGCGGCTTCCTTCGTTTGTCCTTCAACTCGCTCCGACAGCGCGCGAAGCTCCGCAGTAGCAGCTTCTGCGCTTTCTCGAAGCTGTTCGCGGCCCTCGCGAATCTGCTCGCGAAGGTCGAGGCTGGAAGTGTCGAGCTTGATGCCTGCATCCTGAAGGTAATCGCGAACCTTGCGGCGCATAACCTTACCGATCGGCGAGCGCGGTAGCTCCTGCATGATGACGATTCGGCGCGGTAGAGCGTAGTGGGCAAGAGATTTCTCAGCCCAGCGGCGAACATCTTCTAGGGTTACGGTCGCCCCGGCTTCGAGGATGAGCGCTGCAACAACTTCCTCACCGCGCTGGGCTTCGGGAATGCCAACGACGGCAACGTCGTTCACACCGGGCATGTCGCGCACGGCGTCTTCAACCTGGGAGGGGAAGATGTTGAAACCGCCTGAAATGATCATTTCCTTCTTGCGGTCGGCCATTACGATGAAGCCGTCTTTTACCTGCACGAGGTCGCCGGTGCGCAGCCAGCCTTCGTGGAATGCAATCTCGGTTTCTTCGGGGTTGTTCCAGTAGCCCTTGAATACTTGCGGGCCGCGAACTAGGAGTTCGCCAACTTCACCGTCTGCAACATCGTTGTCGAGGTTTTCAGGATCCGCGATGCGTACTTCGGTGGATGGGAACGGCAGTCCGAGCGTGCCTGCTCTGCGCGCGGAGGAAAGAGGCGAGCCGGAGATGATCGGGGAGCATTCCGTCATGCCGTAGCCCTCAATCATGTATCCGTTTGTCGCCTTCTCCCAAGCCTGTGCAAGTTCAGTTGAGAGTGGCATTGCGCCAGAGAGAGTGAACTTGATGGAGCTCAGGTCGCCCCCGTCTTTTTCAACTGCGGTGAGGAGCCTTGAGAACATGGGTGCGACGCCGATGAAGAACGTGCAGGGCAGGCGCTTTTGCGCGTCGAGAACCATGGCGACGTCGAACTTGGGGAATAGCGCGAGGGTTGCACCAAGCTCAATGCCGGCGCCGATGGCGACGGTGAAACCGTAGGCGTGGAAGAGTGGGAGGATCACGTAGAAGACTTCCGCGCCCTCGTGTAGCGCGGGCACCCATGCCTTCGACTGCATGATGTTCGCAGCGATTGAGCGATGCGTGAGCATTGATGCTTTGGGCACGCCCGTTGTGCCACCTGTGTGGAGGAAGAGGGCGATGTCGTCGACGTTCGCGGCGATGTCGCCACGCCAGGGAACCGTGTTCGCAACGGAGGAGTCGAAGTCTCGAGTCCAGCTCGGCGTCTTAGCACTCATTTGTGCTTTCTTGCGCTTCGCGGCGGCAACGGGAAGATTGATGAGGAGGCGCGGGCCGAGGGGGAGCGCTTTCGTGAGGTCGACGGTGAACACGTGGCGCGGGGCGACGAGTTCTAGGTCGATGGAGGAAAGTGAGTTCTCCCAGGTGATAAGGACTTCGCATCCGGCTTCTCGAAGTTGGCGAGATAGCTCGGTTTTCGGCGAGAGCGGGTTGGTTTCAACAACGATCGCCCCGATAGTGAGGGCGCCGTAGGCCGCGACGATGTGCTGCGGGCAGTTCGGGAGGGTGATGCCAACGCGGTCGCCCTTGCGAACTCCGGACTGCGTGAGGAGGCGTGCGGTTTGGCGTACGCGCCTTGCGAGCTGGGAGTAGGTGATGGACGCGCCGAGGAAGTCGATGGCCACGCGGTTTGGGTAGCGCTTGGCTGTGTCGAACAGAATTTGGGGCAGCGTGTGGTTCGTTTCAGGCACCGTGTAGGGAACACCCGGCGGGTAGTTCTCGCGCAGTTTGTCTGTCAGGTTCACGCGTTGCTCCATTCTCTAAGTGCGTAACGGTACTTACGTTACCGTAAGTTGTGAGTTTTCGGTTTTTGAAACCAAGTGTGGCGCGCTATTTGGACAAACAAATGGCGGGCACGGTTTCCCGCGCCCGCCAAGATCCGAGTTTAGGCTCGTTACGCTTTATCCGTTGGGCAGCGTAGAACGCGCATGCGGATGGTGTCTTCCATGTCGTCGATGTGGGAGATCGCTTCGATGGGGAGCTCCGAGGAGATGTCGGTGATCGCGTAGCCGATGCCGCCGGTGGTTCCAAGGATTTGGCCGGTGATGTTTGCGCCGTGCTCTGCGAACGTTTGGTTGACGAGTGCGAGCACGCCGGGCGTGTTCCTGTGGATGAGGGCGACGCGGTAGCGCGAGGCCTGCGACGGCGGGAGGATGAGGTTCGGCAGGTTTACCGACATGTCGGTGGATGCCGAGCGCACGTAGTCGACGAGCTTGTTGGAGACGAAGCGGCCGATGTCGTACTGGGCTTCCTCGGTCGAGCCGCCAACGTGAGGCGTTAGGATCACGTTGTCCATGCCGACGAGGGGGCTGGTGAACGGGTCGCCGCTGGCCTTGGGCTCCTTGGGGAACACGTCGACTGCGGCACCTGCGAGGTGCTTGCTCTCGAGTGCTTCGACGAGGGCGTCGATGTCGGTTACGAATCCGCGCGATAGGTTGATGAACAGCGAGCCGGGCTTCATGAGTTCAAACTCGCGCTTGCCGAACATGGAGGTGTTTTGCGGGGCGCCATCTACGTGCAGGGAGACTACGTCTGCTACGCGGAGCACGTCGTCCATGGTGGGCATGGGCTGCGCGTTGCCGAGGGCGAGACGCTCTGCGGTGTCGTAGAAGACGACCTTCATGCCGATTGCTTCGGCGAGTACGGAAAGCTGGGTGCCGATGTTGCCGTAGCCGATGATGCCGAGCGTGCGGCCGCGTACCTCGTGGGAGCCGACTGCCGACTTGTCCCAGATTCCACGGTGAAGCAGGGAGTTGCGGACGGTGAGCCTACGGGTGAGTGCGATGATTTCGGAGATCGCGAGTTCAACTACGGATCGGGTGTTGGAGTAGGGGGCGTTGAACACGGCTACGCCCTGTTTGGATGCCTGCTTTAGGTCGATCTGGTTGGTGCCAATGCAGAACGCGCCAATGGCGGCGAGCTGCGGGTTGGCTTTAAGAACCTTTTCAGTGACGTTCGTCTTCGAACGAATACCAACGATTTCAAAGCCCTGTAGGGCTTCTGCGAGCTCGTCTTCGTCCATTGCTCCCTTGTGGCGAACAACTTCGATGTCGTGCTGCGCAAAAATCTGGTCAGCGGTGCTGTGCGGATTTTCAAGTAGGAGTGCGTGTCTCATGTCCTTAGTTTTGCATCTTTGTTTTGAGGCCGCCGCAATGCTCGAAGAGTGGGACGCTATAGTAGGGCGTTTTGAAGGGGCTTTGACGAAATGACGTGTAGGCGCGCGGTGGGCCTTGTCATTGCGACATACAGGTCGCCGGGAGAATCCGCGAGAATCTGGTGCGGTTCCCAAAGAATTACCGTGTCGTATTCCAGGCCCTTCGCTTCAACAGGGGTTACTGCGGAAATATGTGCATCGAGGCTGGGCGTCCACCCGTAGCGTTCGCGTATCTGCGTGATGCTTTGGGGTGAGGCGACGATTGCGATGCGTCCGCGTCCTTCGCCCACGCGGTCTTCTAGTAGCTGGTTTTCCTCTTCGACGATGCGGCCGAGCGTTTCGAAGTCGCCTGCTTCGACGGAGGTGGTTGCGTAGGCGTTTTCTGCGTCCCTAGCGGCGATGAGTGGGTAGTGTGCGGGTACGCCGAGTTCCTCCATGAGTTCGTTTGCGCGATCGAGGATTGTGGCGGGCGTGCGGTAGGAGACGGTGAGCACCTCTTCACCTTGGAATGCGCGCATGGCGGGGCCGAGCAGGTCGGTCCACGACTTTGTTTGCTTCGAGGTGGAGCGCTGGTCGAGGTCGCCGGTTACGGTAAATGAGCGTGACGGACACCTGCGCATGAGGGAGTTCCACGCTAGCGGCGTAAGTTCCTGCGCTTCGTCGACGATCACATGACCGTACGCCCAGGTGCGGTCACGAAGTGCGCGTTGGCTGAGGGTGAGGGTCTCGCCGGGGTCTGCGGCGCGGTCGGCAAGCATTTGCGCGGAGACCATGCCGGAGCCAAGCCCCATGGCGGCAATCGCCTCGCCAGCTGCCTGAACTTCGCGGCGGCGCGCCTGCTCGCGCGCGTTAGCGGAGGCACTCTTGGAGGGGAGCGGGCCAAGCAGTTCTTCAAGCTCGTCGAGGATCGGAATGTCACTCTCGGTGAGGGCGGAGCCGCGCGGCCTGTACAGAGCCTTGCGCTCCTTCGCGGTTAGGTTCGGTGCGACGCGGGCAAGGAACGCCGGGTCGGAGTACATCTTTTCAAGCACCTGCAGGGCAGACACGGGCAGCCACGAAAGGTTGATTGCGCGGCGCGCGTCCTTGGAGGCACGAATGTAGTCGTGGTACCACGTGAGGTCTTCACTTACCGCCATCTGACTGTTCAGCTGGCGGGCGAGGTCGTTCATTAGTTCGAGGGCGAAACCCTCCCACGCGACGTTGTGAGGCTTGTTCGACCTGCGTGCGCTGGCGCGCGCGGACTTGACCGCCTCTGAACTTAGTACCAGGTGGTAGGAGGAGATGACGAGCGGAGTATCCTCGGGCACGCGCTCGTAGGTGCGAACGGCACGCTTTACGATCTCAACCCAGTCCATGCGGCCCTTGATTTCACGCACTTCCTCGGTGTCGCGAGCATGCGCACTGTATCCGGGAACCAGGTCGCCGATGGTCGTGGAGACGACGCCATTTTCGCCAAGTGAGGGAAGCACCTGGTCGATGTAGCGCAGGAACACCTTAGAGGGGCCAACAACCAAAACACCGGAGTTCTCCAAGCGAGCACGCTCGGCGTACAGCAGGTATGCGGCGCGGTGCAGTGCAACAGCGGTCTTACCTGTGCCGGGGCCGCCTTGGATCACGAGCAGACCATCCGAGCTACGACGAATGATCGAGTCCTGCTCGGCCTGAATCGTCGAAACAATGTCAGACATGTGCCCACCACGCGCCTCGGTGAGCGCCTGCATGAGCGCACCCTCACCTTGGAACACGAGCTTGCCACTGCGCTGCGTAGTCGTGTCCAAAAGCTCATCCTCGAGGCCAATAACCTCATGGCCGCGGGTACGAATGTGCCTCCTGCGCACAACCCCCTGCGGGTCCGCACCCGTCGCCTGATAGAAAGCCCTGGAGGCGGGAGCACGCCAGTCAATCAGAATCTGCTCGCCGTCATCCTCACGCAAACCAACACGCCCAATGTAGCGAACCGTCTCATCCGTATGATCAATACGCCCAAAAACAAGCCCATCCACGATGGACTCAAGCCTGCTCGCCTCATCACCCCAGTGCGCGGCAAAAGCGTCGCGCTCAGTCAAAGCCTGCGGCGTGTTACGCCACTTCGACGCCTCCGCGGTGCGTTGGCGCTCGCGGTAGCGTTTGCGAAGTTTGTCGAGCACGGCGTAGGAGGTGTCGACGAACTCCTGCTCGTGGCGGATCTCTTCTTGTAGGCGGTCAGACTGCAACGACTTATCCTTAGTTCACATTTTTGGGCTTAGATAATTATTACGCAATTTGCCGAGTTTTTCGCGCCATGTTCGGCTACTAGATGAATTGGAGTCGCCCGCGCGCGGCATCTAGAATGTGTGGCTACCTTGGAGGTGGAATAACTCGAGTGTCTTTCAAGTTGAGTTTGGTAGAAAATAAATTTTGAAGGCCTTGCTAGGCTTGTAGATATGCCGCGAGGGGGAGGAGGGGCAAAATGACGATGGATTCAAGATTCGAACTCATGAACTTTGAGGAGGATGTGAACTATCACGCCCCGATTTTGCTAACTCATCTTGTGGGTGCGACGGACGCGGGTGAAGCGGGAGGTTTGGTTGTTTCGCAGATTCTCTCGTCTCTTCCGGTGAAGCGTGTTGCAACGTTTGATACGGATAGTTTGATTGATTACCGTGCGAATCGTCCGGCTGTGACGATTAACAATTGGCACGTTGAGGAGATCGACGTGCCGCAGATTGCGTTGGATCTTGTGCACGACGATAGTGGTACGCCGATTTTGGTGTTGCACGGGCCGGAGCCTGATGCGAAGTGGCAGCTTTTTGCCGATGAGGTGGCTGAGTTCGCGCAGGATGCGGGTGTGGAGATGGTCGTGTCGCTAACGGGTATGCCGGCTGCTGTGCCGCATACGCGTCCGACGATGGTGCACCTGCAGTCGACTGATAAGGAGCTCGTTGCGGGGCAGCCGAAGCTTACTGGCGGCCCGATCCAGTTCCCGTCGTCTGCGAATACGTTCCTGCATCATTTGCTTTCGAAGCAGGGTATTGAGGGCGTGACGTTCCTTGCCGCGGTTCCGTATTACATGGCGAACATGGAGTATCCGAAGGCGTCGCTGGCTTTGCTTGAGCGGATGACTTCGGTGTTTGACCTGTCTTTGCCGACGGGCAATATTGAGGCGAATACGCAGTTTGTGACGGAGCAGCTTCGAAATTTGGCGGGCGAGAACGAGGAAGTGATCGCTCTTGTCGGCCAGTTGGAGAAGCATTTCGACAACGAGATTGATGAGGCTGTGAAGAAGATCGGTAGTTTCCCAACGCCGGCTGATTTTGTGTTTGGCTCGTCTGAGTCGGTGGAGGAGACCGACAAGCTCGTTGATACGGATGCTCTGGCTCGCACGATTGAGCAGTTCTTGGCTCGCACGGAGGATCTTGACGACCCGCTGCTGGCCGAGGAGGATCCGTCGCAGCCAAAGCCGCGCCACAGGGCGCCTCGTCCGTGGGAGATTCCAGATTCTAACGAGTGAGCCCAAGGGTTGAGGTGCTAGCGCCGCGGTTGCTCGCCTGCTTTCACTGCGGGTGGCACCGAACCTGCTTAGACGTAAGGGCCGGTGGAGTTCGTCTCCACCGGCCCTATACTTCTGCGAGGGGCGCCTGCCAGCAAGGTAGCAGGTGCCCCTCGTTTGCGAGTCCAAAGGCTGCTCGCGAATGTGTTGATGTTGGTTTTGAGGCTACTGGCGTGCGTAGAGCTTCAGTAGGCGTGCGACTTCGGCCTGAACGTGGTCGCGGCCGGGGCCCACGTACTTGCGCGGGTCAACGAGCTTGTCGT
>JAUNLN010000018.1 GCA_030532245.1 Actinomycetaceae bacterium | reverse complement strand
ATTTTTCAGCTTGGGAATAGATTCGCAGTCTTTTTTGTTACCTCAATTGGGCGAAGATTACAAGAGCCGATTATAATTGTTAGCAGTTACTCACCCCACCGACCATCTGATCTGTAGTTATCCCTACGCACGCAGGTGAGTGTAAGTTTTTAGTTCCCGTGGAAAGGCAAACTTCGTGGCAGTTTCTAAAGCCTCCAAGACTACTTCTACAAGCGCTCAAGGAGGATCCGGCGACGAGACTACACCCCAGGCGTCTGCGGTGGAGGAAAGCGCGAAGACTCCCGTGAGGAGAACTCGCAAGACCACGGCGAAGCCCAAGGCTGAGCCTACTGAGGGTGAGGCTTCCGCGGCCGCGGAAGAAAAGCCCGCGAAGAAGACGACGCGCCGCACAGCCACTAAGGCTGCTGATAGCGCGGAGAAGAAGCCGGCAACGCGCACGCGTCGCACGACCACTAAGACCGCTGCGGCGAAGGCTGAGGAGGATGCTCCTGCAGCGTCTGAGGAGACGCCGAAGAAGCCCGCTACCCGCAGGCGTACGACCAAGAAGGTCGATGAGGCTGCGGAGAAGAAGCCGGCTACCCGTACTAGGCGCTCGACTGCTAAGACCGCTGCGGCGAAGGCTGAGGAGGATGCTCCTGCAGCGTCTGAGGAGACGCCGAAGAAGCCCGCTACCCGCAGGCGTACGACCAAGAAGGCCGATGAGGCTGCGGAGAAGAATCCGGCAACTCGCACCAGGCGCACCACGAAGAAGGCAGCCGAAGCTGAAGAGGCCGAGGAGAAGCCCGCAAAGACGACGACTCGCCGCCGCACAACGGCTAAGAAGACTGCGGTCAAGGAGGAGCCGGTCAAGGAAGCTGAAGAGCTAGATGAAGACTCCGACGACCTTGATGAGGAAGTTCCAGAAGACTTCGAAGCCGGCGAAGAAGAACTCGATGACGATCTCGATCTAGACCTCGATTCCGCGGAATCCTCCTCCTCTGCTGAGGAAGATGAAGAGGATGAGGAAGACGAGGACGAAGAAGAAGACGAAGACGACGCCAAGGCTGGCGGCAAGCCTGCGACCGGCTCGACTCGTTCGCGTCGCAAGAAGCCTGAAGATAAGCAGACCGAGAAAGCGGGCGGATTCGTCGTGTCCGATTCGGACGACCGCGACGAGCCCGCCCAGAAGGTAACGGTTGCGGGTGCAACTGCCGACCCGGTTAAGGACTACCTGAAGCAGATCGGTAAGGTCGCGCTCCTTAACGCCGAGGAGGAGGTTGATCTTGCTCGCCGCGTCGAGGCTGGCCTCTATGCGGAGCAGAAGATCAAGCGCGAGGGTGATGAGATGCCTTCGAAGCTGCGCCGCGAACTCCAGATCCTCGTGCACGACGGTCAGCTCGCGAAGAACCACTTGCTTGAAGCAAACCTGCGCCTCGTTGTCTCTCTTGCGAAGCGTTACACGGGCCGCGGAATGCTGTTCCTCGACTTGATTCAGGAAGGCAACCTGGGCCTCATTCGCGCGGTTGAGAAGTTTGACTACTCGAAGGGCTACAAGTTCTCCACGTACGCCACCTGGTGGATTCGTCAGGCGATCACGCGCGCGATGGCAGACCAGGCTCGTACGATTCGTATCCCCGTACACATGGTTGAGGTCATCAACAAGCTTGCCCGCGTGCAGCGTCAGATGCTTCAGGATCTTGGCCGCGAACCTACTCCGGAGGAGCTCGCTAAGGAGCTTGACATGACGCCGGAGAAGGTCGTTGAGGTTCAAAAGTACGGTCGCGAACCGATTTCGCTCCACACGCCGCTCGGTGAGGATGGCGACTCGGAGTTTGGTGACTTGATTGAGGACTCGGAGGCGATTGTGCCAACCGATGCCGTGTCGTTCACGCTCCTACAAGAGCAGCTGCACCGCGTTCTTGACACGCTTTCTGAGCGTGAGGCGGGCGTCGTATCGATGCGTTTCGGCCTCGGCGATGGTCAGCCGAAGACGCTCGACGAGATCGGCAAGGTCTACGGTGTTACGCGTGAGCGTATCCGCCAGATCGAGTCGAAGACGATGTCGAAGCTACGCCACCCGTCCCGCTCGCAGGTGCTGCGTGACTACCTCGACTAATCGGGCGTGGTAGCCAAGAGGATTTGAGAATAAGTTTGAGGGCCAAGCAAGCGCTTGGCCCTCAAACTTATGCCGGATCAGTTCCGGCCGGTTTTACGTTTAGTTAGTCAGCTGCCGTGTATAGCTGGTCGGTGAAGTCGCGAATCTCTTTGGCGGTCTTCGAGTAGGAGTCGCGTAGGGCCCTAGCGTGGTGCCCGCAAAATAGTAGCGACCCGGATTCCATTACGACTTCTACGAATGCTTGCGCTCCGCACAGGTCACACCTGTCGGATACTTTCAAGCCCATGGTTTCAGTTACGTTCGTTTCGTTCGTCATGGCTCCATTGTTGCCTAAGCACCTTGGTAAGACCTCTTTTAAACGCTTCTTTTCGCCACTAGCGTAAGGTCTCCCGCGCGGGAATGGAGACCGCGCCCGCTTTTCGCCTAACATGTTTGCGTGGCAGATAAGAAGACAGAAACCAGCGCGACAGAATACACGGCTCGTCATCTTTCCGTTTTGGAGGGGTTGGAGGCCGTTCGTAAACGACCGGGCATGTACATCGGTTCAACCGATTCGCGCGGTCTTATGCACTGTCTGTGGGAGATTATCGATAACGCTGTCGATGAGGCGTTGGAGGGTTTCTGCGACCACATTACGGTGACTTTGCACCCGGATCATTCGGCGTCCGTGCAGGATAACGGCCGCGGTATTCCCGTGGATCAGGTGAAGGGTGTTGGCCTGTCGGGCGTTGAAGTGGTGTTCACGAAGCTCCATGCGGGCGGCAAGTTTGGTGGAGGCTCCTACGGGTCTGCGGGCGGTTTGCACGGCGTAGGCGCCTCCGTTGTGAATGCACTGTCTGCAAGGTTGGACGTGCAGGTTGATCGTGGCGGGAAGACTCACCAGATGTCGTTCTTGCGAGGGGAGCCGGGCCGTTTTGACGATTCGGTTTCGCGCACGCCGAACTCGCCTTTCGTTCCATTTACGGATGCGTCCGAGCTCGACATTGTCGGTAAAACGAAGCGCGGCGTTTCGGGCACGCGCGTGCGTTTCTGGGCGGATTTCCAGATCTTCCCGCGCACTGAGGGTTTCGATTTTGAACAGCTCCTTGGTCGCGCTCGCCAAACGGCGTTCCTCGTTCCAGGGCTTGCGATCACGTGTATTGATGAGCGCGGTGAGGAAGTAGCCCAGGAGACCATGCGTTTCGACGGTGGTTCCGTCGACTTCGTAGATTTCCTAGCCGCAGATGGGCCGGTAACCGACACGATGCACATTACGGGTGAGGGCTCCTACATGGAGACCGTGCAGCGCCTGAATGAGGATGGCCACCTGCGCCCGGTAGACATTGAGCGCACGTGCGAGGTCGACATTGCGCTTCGCTGGGGCGTTGGATACGACACGACACAGCGCGCGTTCGTGAATATTATTGCGACGCCTAAGGGCGGTACGCACGTGCAGGGCTTCGAGACGGCACTGCTTAAGGTGGTTCGCGATCAGGTTGAGAAGAACCAGCGCCGCTACAAGGTGTCGAAGAACGACGGGCGTATTGAGAAAGAAGATGTTCTCGCCGGCATGACGGCGGTCATCACCGTTCGCTTCCCGGAACCTCAGTTTGAGGGCCAGACGAAGGAAGTTCTTGGCACGCCGCAGATCCGCCAGGTAGTGAACCGCGTGGTGACGGAGTACTTTAAAGACCGGTTCAAGTCCACGAAACGTGACCTCAAGCAGACTAACGATGCGCTCCTTGAGAAGATCGTGGGGGAGATGAAGGCGCGCGTTTCGGCGCGCGTGCATAAGGAGATTTCGCGCAGAAAGAATGCGCTTGAGACCTCCTCGCTGCCTGCTAAGCTCGCGGATTGCCGCTCAAACGACGTGTCTTCTTCTGAGCTTTTCATCGTGGAGGGCGACTCTGCTCTTGGCACCGCGAAGTTTGCGAGGAACTCGGAGTATCAGGCTCTGTTCCCGATTCGCGGCAAGATTTTGAACGTGCAGAAGAAGTCGACGGCCGACATGCTGGCAAACGCTGAGTCTGCGGCGATTATTCAGGTTATTGGCGCTGGTTCGGGCCGCACGTTTGACCTGTCGCAGGCGCGCTACGGCAAGGTGATCCTCATGACCGATGCTGACGTCGACGGCGCTCACATCCGCACCCTCCTGCTCACCCTGTTCTTCCGCTACATGCGCCCCCTCATTGAGGCTGGGCGAGTGTATGCGGCCGTTCCTCCGCTACATCGCATTGAGGTGCCAAGGCACGGTAAGAAGCCGCGAGAAGTCATCTACACGTACTCCGAGGAGGAGCTCTCCCGCGAGCTTGCGAAGCTGAAGAGGCAGGGGCGTAGCTACAAGGAGCCTATCCAGCGCTACAAGGGTCTTGGTGAGATGGATGCGGATCAGCTTGCGGAGACCACTATGGATCCGGCTCACCGCACGCTGAGGCGCATCACGCTTCAAGATGAGCAGGCGCTCATTGAGGCGGAGAAAGTCTTTGAGCTGCTCATGGGCTCGGAGGTCGCTCCAAGGCGCGAGTTCATCGTTGAGGGAGCTGACGATTTCGACCGTGAAAAGCTGGATGCTTAAGGGCGGCTGGCAAGTCTAAAGCCTTGGTTTTGCAACCTTCTACGAACTTCAACGGGTTCGTCTAGAGTGTCTCGACTGGGCGCGGGTACCGTACACTTGGCGCTATGCCGATATCGTTTGAGGATCGTTTAGGAGGGCTCCAGGCCGCCTCAATGCGCGTGCCTTCGGGGTCGCTCGAGTGGTCGCCGATTAGGGCAAGTGATGGCGCCGAGACGCTTCGTTTGATTCGCGAATGCGAGAGCAAAAACTCCTCGTTATTTTCGATGAGTGAGGATCAGCTTGCTGATCTGCTCGAATCGGGTGGCGGCAACTCTGAGACGGTCGTTGCTCGCAATCGCGGAGCTATCAAGGCTGTTGCTTCGGTCGAGGTGCTTGCGCAAAAAGGTAGTGAGTTGCAGGCGCAGGTAGGCGCTTACATTCACCCTGAGTGCCGTACTGATCTGGTTGGTGCCGCGATTTTAGAGTGGCAAAAGAAAAGCGTGCGTGAGCTCGCCTCAACTCGCGCGGGTATCGACACTCCCGTGGTGATACACACGGAGATGGACGGGCACATGACCGCCCAGCGCGAGCTGCTACGCGCCGCGGGTTTCGAGAAGGTTCGTACGTTCGACGTCATGTACAGAAATCTTGGCGGAGAGCCGCTCGAGGTTTCCAGGCCGCGCGGCGGTTTCGCGATCGTTCCGTGGATTGCCGAGCTTGAATCGCAGGTGCGTGAGCTCCACATGCGCGCGTTTAAGGATCATTGGGGGAGCGCGTCCGATATTGCGCTTTGGTGGGACGGGGCTCTTCGGGCCTTGCAAAAGCGCTGGTCTTTCGTCGCGATTTCGCCTGAGGGCAGGGTTGCGGGCTACATTCTGGTTGGTCGTCATCCGGCGCAGTGGCTGCGTGAGGGCGTGAGCACGGCCTACGCGGAACTGCTCGGCGTGGATCCGCAGATTCGCGGGGGAGGCGTTGCGAAGGCGCTCATCACGAAGGCGATGCGCGCGGCGCAGGAGTCATCGGTGGAGCGGTTCGGCCTCGACGTGGATGTTGAAAATCCGCACGGCGCTAGGGGATTTTATGAGCGTCTCGGATTTGAGTCCGTTGGTGACTACAGTATTTACGGTCTGAGACTTTGATCTTGGAACCCTTTGCGTTTAGTCCGGTATCCTTTAGGTACCAATTTTTCTAGAAAGGTTTCGTCATCTTTTTATTCTTGCCAGACGTTCCCTCGCAGCTTGACCCTGCGCTCGATTTTGAGTGGCGCGTGTTGGATCAGGCTGACACGAGGATTGTTGCTGACCTTCAGCACAGGATTGAAAAGGCTGATGGCATCCCTTATCGGACTTCGGAGGATGAGGTCCGCGAGTTGTTTAGCACCTCGGATGGCTTTTTGGGGATGGGCGGATTTGTTGAGGGGCGCCTGCGGGCGTTCGGATACATCCGTATTTTCGATGATGAGCCGGTTGTGGCTTCGTGTCAGGGCGGTGTGGATCCGAAGTTCCGCGGTCTTGGTTTTGGCTCGGCGCTCGTGGAGTGGCACACGCGTACTGCAACGCTTGCGCTTCAGGAGATTGAGGCGGAATCTAAGCAGATCATCTTTAACGTCGAGGAGGGTCATCGCAGCCTCGAGACGCATTTGCTGGACTGGGGTTATCAGTGGAACCGCTCGTATTTTGATGTTCGTGCTTCATTGGAGGAGGAGCCTTCCGCTGTAGAGCTGGATGCTTTCACGACGATTGAGCCGTGGGATAGCGTGGATGAGACGGAGATCGAGAAGGCGATGAACCGCGTGATTTCGGCCGAGGAGGGGCGTACGGAGACGTCGAAGTGGACGGCTCAGGATCGTGCTGGTTTCGTGCCGGAGTGGTCGTTTGTCGCGATGTCTCACAGGGCTGATCGCCCTGAGGTTGCGGGCCTTATTATGGCGTCGAAGTATTCTCAGGACTGGTCGGTGCTCGGCTGGCGTGAGGGCACGATTGACATGCTCGCGGTTTTGCCTGATTTCAGTACGACGGACGTTGCTTCGGCTCTCATTTCGGCGTCTATGCAGGCCCAGCGCGAAAAGGGGATGGAGGCTGTTGTGGCCGGCTTGTCGTCCTCATCGGCGACTTCGATGATGTCGGTGTATGACTCGCTTGGGTTTACGACGGTGTCGACTTCGCGCGTCTACTCGCTCGTACTGTCGTAAGAACTCGTCGTTTCGTTCGCGCCTATTTAGGTATGGAACTCAACGTGGCCTCCGCTCTGGGGCCGGCCTCGTAACGAGGTCTGAAAAAGCTAATGGGGATCTGGCAGGTGCCAAATCCCCATTTTTGTGTCCGCGTAGCTTTTAAGCCAGTGAGGCGATGGCCGCGGTAATCGGGCTTCCGGAGCCGTCGCGTCGCTCGTCGGCTTCGGGGAGGTCGATTGGCGAGCCGGTTGCGGAGGAGGCGATTGCTCGGCCGGGGCAGACGCGCGCGAGTGCGAGCGCGTCTTCGCCCTTTAGGAACCTCTGGCAGCGCACGCCCTGGGTTGCGCGGCCCTTCTCGGGGAACACGGCTCCGCGGGTCACCTTGAATGAGGTTTGGGTGGGGTAGAGCATGCCGTCGTCGGCGGCCGCAACGGTCACAACTTCTGCCTCGTCGAGGCTCGTGAATGCCGCTTCGATAACGGAGGCGCCATCGAGGAGCTTGATGCCGGCTACGCCGCCTGCAACGCGTCCCTGCGGGCGAATCTTGCCGGCGGGCGTGCGTAGCAGCTGCGCGTTGGAGGTGATGAACACGACGTCCGCCTCGTCGGGGCAGGGTGCGGCGTACATGACTTCGTCGCCGTCGGCAAGGATCATGACCTCGAACTCGTCGGATTTTGCGAACTCGGGGCGCATGCGTTTGATCGTGCCCTGTTTAGTGACGATGCCGGTGATCGTCTCGGCTTCAAGGTCGATGAGGCCAACGGGCGTGATTTCGCGTCCGAGGAGGTGGCTCACAGCAACTGCGCCCGCGAAGGAGGCGTTGGATGCCGTGCGCGGAACTCCGGGCAGGTCAACAACGCTAAGGCGGTGTGCGGTGCCGGAGGCGTCGATTACCGCGATTTCGCCGCGCGTAGTCGTGGGGATCGCAACCCTGTACGTGTCGGAGATGGAGCGCGAGTCGGTCTTTTCTAGGGGCTCGTCACCCTCAACGCGGATGAGGCCGCCGTCCGGGGTGAGCACTACGGTTGCGGGGCCGTCGGGAATCTCGAGGGGCACGGCGGCCTTGGAGGCGGTCGCGATTTGCGAGGGGTCGACGGAGAGCAGGGTGGTGCGCCGAGGCGTGGCGAGGCGCTCGGAAACCTCTAGAAGTTCGGTTTGTACAACCGAGCGCAGCACCTGGTCGGAGCCGAGGATTTCTTCAAGCTCGGCGATGGTTGCCTCAAGTTCAGCCTTCTCGGTTTCAAGCTCGATGCGCGAGAACTTGGTGAGCTTGCGCAGGCGTAGCGAGAGGATGTGGTCGGCTTGGATCTCATCGAGGTCGAATGCGGTCATGAGGCGCCTGCGCGCCTCCTCCACGTCTTCGGAGGAGCGAATAATGGCGATCACGTCGTCGATGTCGAGGATCGCGATTAGCAGGCCTTCTACGAGGTGTAGCCTCTCGAGCGCTTTCGCGCGCCTGTATTCGGAGCGGCGGCGAACAACGGAGTAGCGGTGGTCGAGGTAGACCTCGAGCATTTCCTTCAGGCCAAGAGTTCGGGGGCGGCCGTCGACGAGGGCGACAGCGTTAACTGAGAAGGAGTCTTCGAGGGGCGTCAGCCTGTACAGCTCCGCCATAACGGCTTCGGGGTTGAAGCCGTTCTTGATTTCGATCACGAGGCGCACGCCGTGGTGGCGGTCGGTCAGGTTCGTGACGTTCGAGATTCCCTGCAGGCGCTTGGCGTTCACCTGGTCTTTGATGCGTTCGATTACGCGTTCGGGGCCAACCATGTAGGGCAGTTCGGTTACGACGAGGCCGCGCTTTCGCGGTGTCACTCGCTCAACGCTCATCTTTGCGCGCACCTTGAACGACCCGCGGCCGGTACGGTAAGCCTCCTCAATGCCGTCTTGGCCGACGATGATGCCGCCTTCTGGGAAGTCCGGGCCGGGAACGTACCTCATGAGGTCTTCCACGGTTGCGTCCGGGTTGTCGATGAGGTGTGCGGTGGCCGCGACGACTTCGCCGAGGTTGTGCGGCGCAATGTTGGTTGCCATGCCGACGGCGATGCCGGATGCGCCGTTCACGATGAGGTTCGGGAAGCCGGAGGGCAGTACTTCGGGTTGGGTGAGGCGGTTGTCGTAGTTTGGCACGAAGTTCACGGTGTCTTCGTGCAGGTCTTTGACCATGTCGAGGGCGGCGGGTGCGAGGCGCGCTTCGGTGTAGCGCGCGGCTGCGGGGCCGTCGTCGAGGGAGCCGAAGTTGCCGTGTCCGTCGACGAGGGGTACGCGCAGGTTGAAGTCTTGCGCGAGTCGCACGAGCGCGTCGTAGATCGCGGCGTCACCGTGGGGGTGGAGCTTACCCATGACTTCGCCGACAACGCTTTGAGACTTGACGTGCCCCTTTTCAGGGCGAAGTCCCATCTGCGCCATTTGGTAGAGTATTCGCCGCTGTACCGGCTTCGCACCGTCCCTCGCATCGGGTAGTGCGCGCGCGTAAATAACAGAGTATGCGTATTCGAGGAAGGAGCCTCTCATCTCCTCTGAAACGTCAATCTCTACAATGTGTTCGTCTACGCTGGTATCAACGGTTTTCGGCATAGGTCTCATTGTGTCAAAAACTTGCCTCAACCAAAATTTTGATTTGAAAGGCGTGTCTGGTGGCCGATTTTTCTTCTTTGGAAGGCGCGCTTGCATACAGGGGTAGCCACCCGAGTATTGCGGACATCATGCCGGTGGTTATGAAAAGTTGGGGCGTGGAGGGGCCGGCGCCGCAGGTGAGGGCTCAGCGCGAGCACCTGGAGAGCTATCTGAATCTTGAGCAGGAGGCTCAGGTTCTCGTTGTTTTGATTGACGGACTTGGCTACGAGCTCATCATGGACCACCTTCCCTACGCGAGCTTCTTGCGATCAAGGCGCGCCGACATTTTGGAGGGCTGCACGGTGCTACCTTCAACGACGGCCGCGGCTATCACGGCGTTTGGCACGGGACTTTTGCCGGGGCTAACCCGCATGGTGGGTTGGTCTGTGAAAGACGGGCAGGAGGTCACCTCGCTCATCACTTTCGAAGGTGCCACGGCGACCCCCGAGCAGTGGCAGCCGAATCCGACACTGTTTGAAAAGGCGAGGGAGGCAGGCACTGCCTCGTTTGCGGTGATGCCCGCTAAGTTTGCTGGCTCTGGCCTAACTAGGGCGGCGCTGCGCGGCACCACCCACGTAGGTGCTGAAACGTTTGATGACCGAATCACAGCGGCGATCCAGAAGCTGCGCGAGGGCGCGCCTGTGGTCTACCTGTACTGGTCGGACCTGGACCACGACGGTCACGGTGAGGGCGTTGATTCGAACGCTTGGCTAGCCCAGTTCGAGATCGTGGACTCCGCGCTTGCCCGCATTGCGCGCGAGCTTCCAAAGGGCGCCTCGGCGATTGTGACGGGCGATCACGGCATGGTGAACACGAGCAAAGCTACGCGCGTAGATGTAGCGCAGTACCCGCCGCTGCAGCAGGGGCTAGAGATTATCGCGGGCGAGGGCAGGGCCGTGCACATCCACGCAAAGGATGGTGCAAAGGAGCTACTCGACCGTTGGGAGAGGGCACTAGGGGAGCGGGCAACAATCGTGCGCGGTGTGGAGGAAAATGCCCGTGTGCTCGGAGGGGAGCCGGGGGCAAGACTTGTCGGTCACGCAACCGCCTACATGCATGGCAACTGGGTGGCGGTTGATTCGCGCACGCAGCCTCAGGGCATGGTGAATCTAAAGGGAGTTCACGGCTCGTTTTCCCATGCCGAGCTTTCTATCCCGATCCTGCGTTTCGCCTAGACCGCTCGCGAAGTTCGCGATCCGCGGTATCCGCCACTCGAGGCATTCACCGCTGGCAGTATTCACCATTCGCAGCATTGACTATTCGCAACATTCACCACTAGCAGGGCACGATTTTCCGCGCGCACGCCGCGATCATGTAGCTGGTGATGCCGGGCCTTTTAGTCGCCGCGGGTTCCGAAGACGATTTCGTCCCAGGAGGGTACGGAACGGCGCTTTGAAGTGCGCGAGGTCTTCTTCTCGGGCTCTTCAACCTGGAGGGTCTCAAAACCGGGGAGGGAGTCTTTGTCTTCGCTAACGCGCGGCTCGACCTTCTCAGGCTCAGCCTCAGGTTCGGGTTTCTTCGCCTGCTTAGGACTGGGAAAGGCTAGAAGCGGGGACTTGGCGGGCTGATCGCCCTCCTTCGGCGTCCGCCTCTTGCCGCGCTGGGCGGAGAGGTCTTCGAGGATCTTGTCGATGTCGTCACCCGTGGCGGGCTCGCCGGGCGTGTTACTCATCTGCGCGGCCTCTGGGAACGCCGTCACGTTCGTCGGAGTTGCAGGCGTCGTCGTTTCGGTGAGCCAGCGCGCCTCCTCGTCCAGGGCGCGAATGAGGTTACCGCGGTTCGTGACCTCCCAGGAGGCGCGGTATTCTTTGGCTGCCTGAATGAACGTGAGGTGTAGCTCCCAGGGGTTGGTGCCTTCGCGAAGGGCCGTCCAGGTGAGGGTGTGCGGGTCTACGCTCCTTGTCGCGAGACGGTCAACTACGAGTTCGCCGAGGCGGGGCGCGTCGGATTCTCCTCCAACGGGGGAGTCGAGCGCGGAGTTCACAATGTAGTTGCGTTCTGCAATGACGGGGCTTAGGAACCTGTTGATCCGCTCAATTTCGACGTTGTAGTTAACGGCAATGTCGGCGGCCGGCATTCCTGCACGCAGGAGCTGCTGGATTTCTCGAGGGCTGAGCGACGCGCCGGACTGGGGAATCGATTCGAGTTTCATCTCGCCCCGCCGAATCGCGGCTTTTAGGGCGTCGTCGATCGTAATTAGGTACCGTTCCCCGTCTTTGTCGGTGAAAACTAACTGTGATCCGTCGCCGTGGGCGCCTAAAAGTTCGAGCTCAATCATTTGTCCCTCCGTCCTTACATTGAAGCATGGCACCTATAAGGTGTACATCGTGCTACATTATGCGCGTGTCGCTCCTCAATTTGAGCTCACTGCAGAAAATAGTGTTAATATCCGGGCGCGGCTACTAATATGCATACACGGCCCGAAAGTCGTTGAAATCAATTGGACACGAAGAGGTAATCATGGCTACAGATTACGACGCACCTCGTAAGAACGATGATGACATTTCCGAGGATTCGCTTGAAGAACTAAAGAGTCGCCACAACGACCAGGGCTCGAATGTGGTTGATGAAGACGAAAATGATGTTGCGGAAGATTTTGAGCTTCCCGGCGCTGACTTGTCGGATGAGGTGCTAACGGTTCGCGTTGTTCCTCGCCAGGATGACGAGTTCACGTGTTCTGAGTGCTTCTTGGTACACCACATTTCCCAGTTGGCTTACGAGCAGGATGGGCTACCTGTTTGCACTGAGTGTGCCGAGTAGTCTGGTGGGTTCGCTAACTCGCGAACCCACATTTTTCTAGTTAGGTGAGATAGTACCGTTATGGGACTTTTTGGCAGGAAGAAGAAGGAAACCTCCGCGGAAGTTGGCGCGGAAGAGACGAAGCCCGAAGTTAAGGACGTGGTGGAGGAGGCGCCCGCGCCCTCTCACGGCCCGTTCGACATTTCGCAGCGCGACGTGTCGAAGGGCTACTTGGATCTTGGGCCTTTGAAGCTTCCTGCGATTGCTGGCATTCAGATTCAGCCGCTGTTTGCGCCTGATAAGAAGACGATTATGCGTCTCAACATTGTTGTTGGGAACTCTGTTTTGCAAACGATTGTGGCTGCGGCTCCGAAGTCGGGTGGCGCGTGGAAGCAGATTCTTGACGGCACGCAGAAGTCGTTTGAGGCTCAGGGCGGTCAGGTGATTCGTAACGAGAACGGCCCGTGGGGTGAGGAGCTTCTCGTGCAGATGCCGGTGAAGACTCCGGAGGGGCAAGACGCTATTGCTCCGACCCGCATTGTTGGTGTGGAGGGTAACCGTTGGGTGCTTCGCATCGACATTGTTGGTGGTGCGGTTGTGGATCAGAAGGCGTTTGAGGCGGTTGCTGCGCTCATTAACCTCATGGTTGTGGAGCGTGATAGTGAGCCGCGTCCGCCGCTTTCGATCATTCCGTTTGTGATTCCTGCGGAGCTTGCCTCTCAGGCGGGGCAGTAGTTTGAACCTCCCGTCTCGCCTGCGCACGGGGCAGCGCACTGTGATTGCGGCGTTGAAGCCGCGCAAGGAGGCCCTCGTTGAGGGCAAGATTGTGGCGATCACTTATCCGAGTGAGGAGGGTGTGCTGCAGCTTCGCGCTCACTTGAAGGATCACACGGGAACGCTGATTGTTGCGTGGCCGGGGCGTAGGGATATACCCGGGGTGAGGGTTGGTGCCCGCCTGATTGTGGAGGGCACGCTATCCCAGTCTGAGCATTTGATGTGGAGTCCGCACTATCAGGTGCTGGCTACGGAAGAGATATGAGCGAACCGACTAAGAGCACTGGAAATAGGGCCGCTGGAAATAAGTCTGCTGCAGCCCAGTTGAATGCTGAGAAGTTTGATGCTTGGCAGGCGGTAGGCGGCGTGAGGGGAGCGCTGGAGTCGGTGCTCCCGGCACTCGTTTTTGTGACGATTTACGGGTTCACTTTGACTTTGAAGTGGGCTTTGATCGGCGCCGTAGGCGTTTCAGTGGTGCTGATTTTGGCGAGGCTGATTGCCCGCCAGCCGGTGACCTACTCTGTTTCGGGATTTATCGGCGTGGGTATTGGCGTCATCTGGGCGCTGCTAACGGGGCGCGGCGAGAACTTCTTTGTTTTCGGCATCCTGATGGCCGGAGTGTATGGGCTTGCAATCCTGATCGCGAGCCTCGCGCGCTTCCCGGTTGTGTCGATGGCGCTAACGCCAGTGTGGGAGCTTCCGTGGAAGTGGTGGCGAGGCGCTGACGTTTTGAAACCGCTTGCCCGCGAGGCGCGCAGACTGTCTTGGCTTTGGTTCGCCCTGTTTGCCGTGCGTGCACTCGTCCAGCTTCCGCTGTGGGCAGCCGGCGAGGTCGCCCTCCTTGGAACGACGAAGATTTTCCTCGGCCTGCCCCCGTTCCTCCTGATCGCATGGATCACGTGGGCGCGGCTTCGCCCCTACCGGGATGTCGCCCGCGAGGTAGCAAAAGCAGCGGCCGATCAGGCCTCCTCCAGGAACGCTACCGCGCAGGAGGCAGGCGAAGAAGAGCCGGGCCAGCAAAGCTACAACTGACCCAGCAGCCCACTAGCGAGGGCGTTTACTTCGAGCCGAAGATTTTCTCCAGATCCTGGTGGAGTGTCTTGTCTGAAGAAGTGAGCATGAGCACGAGCTCGTCGCCTGCTTCAAGTTCGACGGTGAGGTGATTGTCGAGCGGCGCGTCGTCGCGAAGTACGCTGAGGATGCGCGCGTCGGCTGGAATGTCGAGTTTCGCGGTCGTCTTGCCAGCGGCCTTAGAATCTGCGGGAAGCGTGATCGCGTAGATCGCGGTACCCGCCTCATGGAATCTGAAGAGCGGCACGAGCGCTCCAACGCTCACGGCTTCTTCAACGAGCGCGGTCATAACGCGCGGGGTGGATACGGGTACGTCCACGCCCCACGCGGAGTCGAACATCCACTCGTTTTTCGGGTTATTTACGCGCGCAACAACGCGGGGTACGCCGAACTCGGTTTTCGCAAGTAGGGAGATCACGAGGTTCGCCTTGTCGTCGCCCGTTGCGGCAACCATGACGTCACATTCGTTCACCTGTGCGGCTTCGAGCGCTTCTGGCGAGCACGCGTCGGCGAGAATCCAGTCGGCTTCGGCAACGGATGCGACGCGCATTTGGTCGGGGAGCCTGTCGATGAGCGTAACTTCGTGGCCTTTGCCGAGAAGTTCCCGCGCAATTGAGCGGCCAACTGAGCCTGCGCCGGCAATTACGATAAGCATTTACGCCCCCACCACTGGATCGTTCGTCAAGATTTCACGGATCGCCTGGTCGCTAGTGACGCCAAGGTTCTCGTCGCCCGAAGCTGCCTTCAAGGTGTTTTGCGTTTCCTGCTGGTTTGAAACACCGAAGTAGAGCACGTCGTTTTCTTGCACAACGAGGTCGGGCACGGCAATGTCGAGGTGGCCTTGCCGCGAGACGAAAACGACCCGGTGTTTGGTGAGTTGCTCGATCACCTCAAAGCTTTTGCCGTACCAGCCTTCACTTGGCCGCGCGGCAATGAGGGACACTTCGCCGGCCGGGTGCGTCCACACCCTGTGTGTGTCGGGAGGCATCATCCACTCGAGTACGGCCTGCGTTGTGCGGCGCACGGTTGCGACCGTGGGGATTCCTAGACGTTCGTACACTTCCGCGCGGGAGGGGTCGTAAATCCTTGCAACCACGCGCTCCACGCCGAACGTCTCGCGAACGACTCGCGCAGAAATAATGTTCGAGTTGTCACCGTTTGATACGGCGGCAAACGCGTACGCGTCTTCAATACCTGCTTGGCGTAGCGTGTCGCGGTCAAAACCAATGCCGGTTACTCTCCGGCCCGAAAAGGTCGGAGCAAGACGCCTGAACGCGTCGGGGTTTTGATCAATAATGGCCACAGAATGGCCCTGCTGGTCTAACAGTGTGGCAAGCGTTGTTCCAACGCGGCCAGCCCCCATGATTACAAAGTGCACAGATCAAAACTATCAAGAACGATACGCTCGCGCGGGGCTGTAGAGTTGTGTTCATGGCATCAAACGGGAAAACGAATAGTGCGAGCGAGAACGCGTCGTATCCGGTGGCGCGCGGCGCCGCGTTTACGGCGTCTGCCGCTCTCCTCGTGCTCGTACCGATTTGGCAGCCAGATGCCCTCCTGCACGTTCAAGCCCCACTCGGATATTTAGACGCTTCGATTTCGTCGTGGCTCACCGTTCTTGCCGTACCCCTCATCGCGCTGATTACGATTTCGGAGATCCCCGTGCTTTTGGCCAGGCGGCGCTACGTGGGCGACTTTGCGGGCATTGACGAATACCTCGGCACCCGCATGTCGACGCTCACCGCGGCAAGCCAGCTCGTGGAGTTCATTGCCACGTACGCGCTCACGGCAGCCTCCATCGCGTTTTTGATCGGGTCGATGTGGCCATCGCTTTCGCCTGTGAGAACGCAGATAGCGATTGGCGTCTCCATGCTGATTGCCCTGTTCCAGTGGACGCAAAGGGGTTCAAGAGCCCTGCGTACGGGCGCTTTTTGGGTGGTCCTCGGCTTCATCCTCCTGCTTGTGCTCACGGCTGGAATCCTCGGGTCGTCCCCGTATTTTGCGCCAACGTCGCCTGAGGATTTGGCGATCGTGTCTGAGGAGGTGAAGCGCGCGCCCTTCGCGGGAGGTATCGCGCCCGCGCTTGGTCTGGGGCTTGGCGTGGTGCTCACGCCCGCGCTTTTGCTTCGACACCTGAGTGCGGACCTTTCCTACTTCTCGCACCCGAACGCGAAAAACGCGGGCGTTGCAAAACTCGCGGTCGCTATCGCGGCGTCGCTGACCGCGATGCTCACGATGCTGAATATTGCGGACGTTGATTCAGCACGCTTCATCGGTCGTAGAAACACGTTCTATTCGGCGCTTCGCGTGGTTGGAATGCCCGAATGGATGCTCATCGCGTCGACCATCATCATGATCGCGGTGGCGCTCACGGCGGCGCGAACCGTGCTGTACAGTGCTGAGAAGCTCAGCGAGGAACTCGCGAACTTCCACCTGCTACCCGTGCACCTCATGAACACTCCAACGCGGCGAATGTTCACGCCGTTCCTGTTCGGCCTGGGGGCAAGCGCGCTGCTCCTCATTGGTTCGGCCCAGTTCCGTTTTATCGTGCCTACACTCGCCCTATCGGGCTTCACCTCGCTAACGCTCACGCGCTGGTCAACTTTGCGTCTTTGGAATGCGAAGCTGCGCTACGAGGGTCACTCTCGCGAAAGGAGAGTCATGAAACGCGCACGGCTGATGGCCCTTGGCGGCCTTGTGATTAGTCTTGCAGCGCTCGTCCTGCTGTTCGTCTCAGACATGTATCAGGGGGCGTGGATTGTAACGGGCCTCATTCTCCTCCTGTACGTGATCCTTTACGCCGTGAGGATCCACTACCTCAACTACGGTGTGGGCGCTGGTGAGAAGACTACGGAAGACCCGATTACGCCAGGGCGCGTACACTACATGATCGTGGCGCAGACGATGGGCCCCGTGCTCACGCGTGCGACGAGGTGGATTCAGTCGACGAGGCCATACTCGATTGAGCTTTTGCACGTGGATACGGGTGGCAATGATAGTGAGGAGGCGCTTCGCGCGTGGCGTGAGGAGGGCCTCGGCGTTGACCTCACGATTTTGGATGCCGGCCCGGCACGCCCCACGGAGGCGATCATTGAGCACGTGAGGCGCGTGCGAGCCGCACACCCGAATCGCCTGGTGAACGTGGTACTCCCGCAGGTGGTGTTCTCCTACCGCCTCCTCGGGCGATTGCACAACACTGAGATTAAGCATTTGGAGAAGACACTTCTGGCGGAGCCTGGAGTTTTGATCACGATAGTTCCGTGGTCTGAATAAGGATGATTATGACTGACGTTTTGACTGAAGAGCTCGACATCGTAAAGGGCGTTAAGGCACTGCGCCCGGCGCACGGCGGCACCTGTTTCTCACTCGTCGATGGCAGGCCCCTGTTCATTTCCGGCGCGATCCCGGGTGAGGTTGTGGACGTGCAGGTGAGGAGCAGGCGCTCGAAGGTCTCCTACGGCACGGTCGCGGCCGTGGTGGAGGCCTCTGAGCATCGCCGCCCGCACGTGTGGCCGGAAGGCGAGGCCGCGGGTATCGGTGGTGTTGATCTTGGCCACGTCAGTCTGGACTACCAGCGGGTTTGGAAAAAGGACGTCATTCGCGATCAGCTTGCCCGCGTTGGCGGCGCGCAAACCCTCGAGCACGTCCTAGACGCGGTCGGCGAGGAGGGCCTCACCGTACACCCCGCTTCGGATGGTGCGGCGCTCAACTGGCGTACCCGCGTCGACTTCGAAGTGTCACCGAGGAGGCGCCTTGCGATGAACGTGGAGGCCTCCTCAAAGCTTGTGGAGGTTGAGTCGATGCCGCTCGCGGTGGAGTCGATCTTGGATCTGGGCTTGTTTGGTGAGAGTGAGTGGTCGAAGTTTTTCCGCCCGGGTCGTAAGGTGCGCGTGGTGGCGCCGAATGCGGGTGGCCGCCGCGTGGTGGTTGGTAATCAGGTGTTTAACGCGTCTGGTCGCAAGGTGAGTGATTCTGCGCAGTGGCAGGTGAGTGCGCGCGGTTTGAGGGAGGATTTCTCTGTTGCTGCGTCTGGTTTTTGGCAGGCGCATAAGTCGGCTCCGGCGGATTTGGTTGAGCGGGTTTTGGCTGCCGCGAACGTGAATGAGGGTGACTCGGTGATTGAGTTGTACTCTGGCGCGGGCTTGTTCACGAAGTTCCTTGGCCGCGAGCTTGGTAGGCGGGGCGCGATTATTTCGATTGAGGGCTCGAAGGAGGCTGTGGCGAACGCGCGGGAGAATCTTCGCGATGTGGAGGTTGAGCGCGATTTGCGGGCTGGAATGGTGAATGGCCGCTCGGTGTTGCGGGCTTGGTCGGATTTGGGGGAGAGGCCGAACGCTATTGTGCTTGATCCGCCGCGCTCGGGCGCGGGCCGGGATGTGGTGAAGGCGATTGGGGCGGTGCGTCCGGATAGGGTTGTGCTCGTGTCGTGTGATGCGGCTGCGGGTGCGCGCGATATTGGTGCCCTGCTGGAGGCGGGTTATCGTGTGCGTTCGTTTAGGGCGTTGGATTTGTTCCCCCAGACGCACCACGTGGAGTTCGTGACGATGCTGACGAGGACGGCTTAAAAAGCACTGCTGGTGCGCATAGGAGACTGAGAAGGGGAGCGAGGAGGACTGAGGGATTCCTCAAAAACCAAGAGCCGCTTCGAAGCGTGCCCTTTAACAAATTGATAGACCTAGTCAAAGAACTGAACGAGGCTATCGCTGACGATGAATCTTTGGGCGAAGGCTTCCAGATTGGCCACAGTTATTTCAGTAACATTCAACTGGACGAGATCGCCTTCGACTTTTTCGGCGTTAGATCAAGAGCCGAAGCAAACTATGCCTTTTGACACTCTCGTCTCGATGATCCTTCGAAGGCAGTGAGGTTAGAAGAGCCTGGCGGCTGGAGCCTCCTGCACGTTTGTCTATGCGCTGGAACAACAAAACTACTACCGGGGAGCGGCCCGTGCCCGATAATGACAAGTGACTAGCACCGAACTTTCAACTTGCCACGAGAGGCAGACATCGATGCTCCAGTTCAACAAAAATGCACGAGTAATCTACCGCGCGACGAGCATACTCATCTTGGCGCTACTCCTGATCATCACCATCACGGGAGTAAGCTCCTTCGACACTTCGCACTCCCGTGAGTTCGTGAACCAATACGGCGACACCGTGCAAATGTGGGGCTCTGGCATCTACGCCCACGACTCCTACTTCAAAGCCCCAATATTCATAGGCTCAGACCTCACCATGTTGCTACTCGTTGCACCCTGGGCCGCCATTTCAATACGAAAAAGCCTTAAAGAACCGACCCTCGAGAACTACATAGCCACCTACGGAATCGTCAGCCTCATCCTCTACTACGCGGCAAGCCTCGCATTCGGCGTCACCTACAATGCGCTCCACCTCGCGTACATCGCACTATTCACCTCAAGCCTCCTCGTATCATTCATGCTGCTCGCCAAACTCCACGCTGTTAGCGTGCTAAACGGTAAAGTCTGCACCTTCAACTTCACGAGGGGCCTCAAAACATTTCTCATCATTGCGGGAGTCTCGCTCTTTGTAGCGTGGCTTCCAGACATCATCCTGTCGCTCGTAAGCGGCAACTCGCTCGCACTCATCGAGGTGTACACAACCGAAAACACGTACGTGCTCGACATGGGAATTATCAGCCCACTAATCTTCCTCACCTACTACCTGGTAAAACGCGAAGATTTCATCGGCTACGTGCTGCTACGAATGCTCCTCAAAGCCTGCCTAATCATCGGCATCATGCTGCCGGTCCAAACGGTGTTTCAACTATTCGCCGGCATTCACATTCCCGTGCCGGCACTCATAACCAAGGTGTTCATCTTCAGCCTCATGGCCCTATTCGCCGCCTACTTCGAAGTTCACCTCAAACGCGAAACCCGCTACCTCTAAGCCCTCCAGGTTCCGCCTACCAGCACTCGGAAAACAGAAACCTGCCGCCATAGACGTCTAAAAGACACCTCCAAGATTAAAAACCTCATTTGAGCCAAAAAAGCACCCTTTTGGCTGATGTTTCGCCGCGAAAGTGTGAGTAACCTCAAATTAAATGGGCGAACTGCATAGATTCGCGCACAAACTGGAGGTCGTCATGAAAACGAAACTATCAGCGCTGGCACTCCTCATGGTCGCCGCACTGGGCCTAACCGGATGCCTGGGATCCACCAGTAGCGCGCTTAACCAACTGGCTTCAAAAGCCACAACGGTTGAGAGCGAGACGACAGCCACGTCAGCCACAACGGAACCCACAACAGAGAAAGAAACCCGGAAGCGGCCCCCTGCAACAGAGCCCGCAAGAACCGTTGAAGACCCGGCGGACTATGAGCAATACGAAGACTACGCGGCCGAAGACTATGAAGAGGTGGGCGACGGCTACTGGGATCTAGAAAACGCGCCCTACGTCAGCATGGTCCCCGAAACGATCCTCTACGACCTCCCAGACGACTGGAGCTTCTCAGAATCTGACGACGGAGTCCTACTCGAACACATGAACTACGTCGCCGGATCCCAAGTCAGCGTTTTCTACGCCCTCATGCAGAGCAGATGCTACTCGGTAACCATCGACATAACACTCGCGTCAGACTACGGCTCAGATTTCGACAACGTCTTCATGTTCAACGAAGTACTCTCCCAAATCCCGCTAGTCGAGGAGTTCAAAACACCTCCACTGCCAGAAGAAGAGGTCTACAACATGGAACAAATCTACGGAGATCTAAGCATCCGACTCGGCCGCCACGAGTACTACATGATGGACTACTACGGTCAGCCGCGCATGTTCATCTTCACCTACCCCTAAACGAGTGGGAAACCTGAAACTTTACGCAAGCAATCAGCAAAGTAGCCGCGAGAATCAAACAAAACTCGCGGCTACACGTATGCCCGGGCAGACCTTGACCGAGCAACATGGCAAAATCTAGCGAATTAGGTAACTTCAGGCTCGCGATAATCGAAGCGGGGTAGAAATGTTAGCCACATCGCAATATAGGCCGAAACCTTGATATATCGGTTAGTTCCTTGAATCCCGATGACACGTACCTTGAATAACTAGAATGATCCGTGAAAAGTGTTAGCATTAAGTATCTCGACATCAAGATAGTTTGTCGATCAACACCCTCATATCTATAGGAGTTGAAGTGAGCAGCCTAGATAGTTTCAAGGCCCGCGCCGATCTTGACGTAGATGGTAAGACTTACAAAATCTTCCGGCTCGATGCCGTGCCGGGAGTAGAGAAGCTTCCATACTCGCTAAAGGTTTTGGCGGAGAACCTACTTCGCACCGAAGATGGCGCGAACACAACCAAGGAGCACATCGAGGCTCTCGTCAACTGGGATCCGAAGGCAGAGCCGAACAAGGAAATCCAGTTCACCCCCGCGAGGGTAGTGTTGCAGGACTTCACCGGTGTTCCCTGTGTCGTCGACCTTGCCACCATGCGTGAGGCCGTCGCAGAACTCGGCGGCGACCCGAACAAGATCAACCCCCTCAACCCGGCTGAGCTCGTTATCGACCACTCCGTCCAGATTGACGTATTCGGTACCGAAACCGCATTCGCACGCAACGTAGAGCTCGAATACCAGCGCAACGGCGAGCGCTACCAGTTCCTCCGCTGGGGCCAGGAAGCGTTCGAAAACTTCCGCGTAGTACCGCCGGGCACCGGCATCGTCCACCAGGTAAACATCGAATACCTGGCCCGCACCGTCTTCACGAAGGACGAAAACGGCGACACCGTCGCATACCCCGACACCTGTGTCGGCACCGACTCCCACACGACCATGGTTAACGGCCTCGGCGTTCTCGGCTGGGGCGTAGGCGGCATCGAAGCTGAAGCAGCAATGCTCGGCCAGCCCGTCTCCATGCTCATCCCGAAGGTCGTAGGCTTCAAGCTCTCCGGCGCGATCCCCTCCGGCGCAACCGCAACCGACGTCGTCCTCACGATCACGCAGATGCTCCGCGAGCACGGCGTCGTCGGCAAGTTCGTCGAGTTCTACGGTGAAGGCGTTGCAGAGGTTCCGCTCGCAAACCGCGCAACCATCGGCAACATGTCGCCCGAGTTCGGCTCCACCGCCGCGATCTTCCCGATCGACGACGTAACCCTCGACTACCTGCGCCTCACCGGCCGCGATGAGGAACTAGTTCGCCTCGTCGAGGTCTACGCGAAGGAGCAGGGCCTGTGGCACGACCCCTCCCGCGAAGTCGAATACTCCGAATACCTGGAGCTCGACCTCTCCACGGTCGTTCCCTCCATCTCCGGCCCGAAGCGCCCCCAAGACCGCGTCGAACTGTCCGAGGCAAAGACCTCGTTCGCAGGCACGCTCCCGGACTTCATCTCCGGCAAGGGCCTCGAGCCGTCCGAACTCGACCGCACGCTGGCCGACACGATGATCGCCTCCGACCCGATCACCACCGACGGCCAGGAAGACGAAACCGCTCCGCAGGATCCAAAGCAGGCAGCGGAGCGTCCGCACCACCGCGTGCCCGTCACGCTCGCTGACGGCACCGAAACCACGCTCGATCACGGCTCCGTTGTAATCGCTTCGATCACGTCCTGTACGAACACCTCGAACCCCTCTGTCATGATGGCAGCCGCACTCCTCGCGAAGAACGCCGTCCAGAAGGGCCTCAAGGTTAAGCCGTGGGTAAAGACCTCCATGGCGCCAGGCTCCAAGGTCGTAACCGACTACTACGAGAAGGCAGGCCTCTGGCCCTACCTCAACGAGCTCGGCTACAACCTCGTCGGCTACGGCTGTACCACCTGTATCGGTAACTCCGGCCCGCTACCCGACGAGATTTCGAAGGTAGTAAACGATGAGGATCTCACCGTCGTTTCCGTACTTTCCGGTAACCGCAACTTCGAAGGTCGCATCAACCCGGACGTCAAGATGAACTACCTGGCATCCCCGCCGCTCGTCATCGCATACGCACTCGCCGGCACGATGGACTTCGACTTCGAAACCGAGCCGCTCGGCCAAGACGGCGAAGGCAACGACGTGTTCCTACGCGACATTTGGCCCGACCCGCAGTACGTGCAAGACGAGATCGACCGCACGATCGACCGCGAAATGTTCGTAAACGACTACGCGGACGTCTTCACGGGCGACGACAACTGGCGTTCGCTCGAGACCCCGGATGGCGCAACGTTCGACTGGGCGGAAGACTCCACCTACATTCGCAAGGCCCCGTTCTTCGAGGGCATGACGATGGAGCCGGAGCCCGTCTCCGACGTGAAGGGCGCGCGCGTGCTCCTGAAGCTCGGCGACTCCGTCACGACCGACCACATTTCGCCCGCGGGTTCGTTCCGCTCCGAAACGCCGGCCGGCCAGTACCTCGTGAATAACGGTGTTGCACGCCGTGACTTCAACTCCTACGGCTCGCGCCGCGGCAACCACGAAGTCATGATCCGTGGCACGTTCGCAAACATTCGCATCAAGAACCAGCTTCTTGACGGCGTTGAGGGTGGTTTCACCCGCGACTTCACCCTCGAGGGCGGCCCGCAGTCCACGGTCTTTGAGGCAACCGAGAACTACCGCGAAGCCGGCATCCCGCTCGTTGTACTCGGCGGCAAGGAGTACGGCTCCGGCTCGTCGCGCGACTGGGCAGCAAAGGGCACGCGCCTCCTCGGCGTGAAGGCTGTGATCACCGAGTCGTTCGAGCGTATTCACCGCTCGAACCTGATCGGCATGGGCGTAATGCCCCTCCAGTTCCCCGAGGGTGAGAATGCTGACTCGCTCGGCCTGGATGGCACCGAAGTGTTCGACATTGAGGGCATCGAGGCACTAAACGAGGGCGTTACCCCGAAGACCGTGAAGGTCACGGCTACGAAGGAGGGCGGTGACGTCATCGAGTTTGACGCCGTCGTTCGTATCGACACCCCCGGCGAGGCTGACTACTACCGCAATGGTGGCATCCTCCAGTACGTGCTTCGCGAACTCGTGAAGTAACGGTTACAAACAGTAGGTAGCTCTAGCTTTGAGCTAGCAGGTGGCGGTCCGACAAGAGAGTCGGGCCGCCACTTTTGTGCAAGATTCAAGGCATACTCACGGGCACTCGCTTAACAGCGCTTTCTTCACGGGCACTCGTTGGCGAAGTGTGATCCGTTGGGTCGCAGTAAGCGTCTTTATTTCAGGTGAGGATGCTAGTGCCCGTCCGGCGTATCTCGGTGTCGGCGCCGCTCCTGCAACCTCGAACCCCACGAAGTCTCCGACTCGGCTCGCTCAATCGCGCGGCGCTGCTCGCGATACATCCTGCGAACCAAATCCTCCGACGATAGCCAGCCGATCACCACGCCGTTCTCAACCACCGGCAAGCCCGCCGTGCGCGAGGCGAGCATTCGCCGCATGAACTCAGAAGGCATCACCGAAGCCGACACAGAATCGGTCTCCAAATGAAGATCGCCAACCGTCTTCGGCTCCTCGCCATCAAGGCTCGCGCTCGCAAGCTCCAGCGACGAGATCGTGCCCGCAAACTTACCGTTCTCATCCAAAACGGGTAGCATCGTCGATTCCGATGCGCGCATAATTTGGGACGCTTCCTCAACCGTATTCGTGATCTCAATCGTGCCAGGAACAGGCCCCATCAACACCCGAGCCTCGTTGCGTCCCATCAAAGTTGCATCAACAGGATCATCGAGGCGATCGCCGCGGCGAACAAGCTTCTCAGTGTAAATCGTCTTACGCGTCAAGAACCTCGACGCAGCCGTCGCAATGACGATCGCAAGCATGAGGGGAAGCACGAGCGAATACTGGCCCGTCATCTCAATAATGATGAGCACCGCCGCCATCGGCGCCCTCGCCGCACCCGCAAACGAGGCACCCATACCGATCACGCCAAATACCGCAGGGTCGGAGGCCGTGAACGGGTCAATCAGAATACCTATCGCCGTTCCCGTGGTTGCTCCAATGAACAGCGAGGGTGCGAAAACGCCTCCAGTACCGCCCATCGCAATCGTGTAGGAGGTGAACAGCACCTTCAACCCCGCGTACATGAGGAGCACGGAGGCGGTGAACTCGCCGGTCAGTGCCTGGGCCTGTAGCGCGCTCGACGTACCGTAGAGTTCCGGGAAAATCCACAGGCCAACGCCAAGGATCAGACCACCAACCACGGGCCTGCGCCACTCCGGGCCGTGGTCGATCCTGTCAAAAATATCCGTCATCGTATACAGGGTCTTCGAAAGTAAAACACCACCGAGACCGCAAATGAGACCGACGATCGGAACTGCCCAAAGATCCAGCTGCGACTCAAGCGCGTAAGAGCCGGGCAGGGAAATAATGAAGCGGTCGCCCAAAATCGCGCGCGACACTATCGCCGAAGAAACTGAGGCGAGTACAGCCATCCCGAAGATCTCCGCGGAGAACTTCACGAGGATAACCTCCATCGCGAACACCGCGGCGGCTAGCGGAGCGTTGAACGTCGCAGACACGCCTGCGGCCGCGCCGCACGAGACGAGAATCATCACGCGCTTAGCCGGCATATTCAGGCGCGAACCAACTAGCGAAGAGACCGCCGCTCCCGTTTGAACAACCGGCCCCTCCTTACCCACAGAACCACCGCCACCGATGGTTAGTGCTGCGGCGAGAACCTTGATAAACCAAACGTTGCGCGGAATCTTACCGCCGTTGCGACGAACCGCGAGCATAACCTCCGGGATGCCAAGACCGCGGGTCGTGGGCGCCCACTTCTGCACGATCGGAGCGTAAATCAGCGCCGAGATCACGGGCACAAAAATCACAAACCACGAGCCAAGGCCGAGCCAGCCGTGGCTAGCCCCGCCCTGCACCGCGTAGTCTGTGAAACCCGTCATCAGGTACTCCCACCCGATGATCAGGTAGTAGAAGGCGACGCACGCCAAGCCAGTCAACGTGCCCGCGGTTACCGCAAGCAGAGCCTGACCCGAACGCCGATACACGAGGTCATGCTTGATCCTCGCGACTAATCGACTCTCTGGAGCCTCGCCTTCCGCCTCCTCCATGGTTACTTCTTGATCCCCCACGTGTTGCGGTAGAAGGCAAGCTCCGTCTTGAACGCGTCGCGGATCGTTTCGCCGCGCACGAAGCCGTGGCCCTCGCCCTCGTAAATCTTCAGCTCCACAGTGCGGCCGAGCGCCTCTAGTGCTTCCTTCATCATCTGCGCCTGCGAAGGAGGAACAACCTTGTCGTCACTACCTTGCAAGAGCAGGAGCGGCGCCTCAATGTTTTCAATGTGGTTAATGGGGGAGCGCTCGTCCCAAATTGGGTCAGACAGGTCGTGCGAACCGATTAGCCTGCCGAGGTAGCGCGACTCGAATTTGTGAGTATCTCGCGCCAGCGCACGCAGGTCGGCGATTCCGTACAGCGATGTGCCGGCCGTGAATACCGATGAGGAGGCGAGTGCCGCAAGCGTTGCGAAGCCACCTGCGGAGCCGCCGCGGATCGCCACGCGCTTTTCGTCAACCAAGCCCTTGTCGATGAGGTATTGCACGCCGTCGGCCGCGTCGTTCACGTCCATTACGCCCCAGTTGCCGTTGAGGCGCTCACGGTACGGGCGACCCCAGCCGGTCGAACCGCGGTGGTTAACGTCGAGTACCGCAAATCCGCGCGACGTCCAGTACTGCTTGAACAGGTTCAAGCCGGGCCTCGAAGCCGAGGTGGGCCCTCCGTGAATCATGACGATCAGCGGCGGCAACTCGTCTTCTGGCCCCACAAAGTCGGGGGAGGCGGGCGGGTAGAAGTAACCGTGGGACACCTCGCCATCGCGGGTTTCCCAGTCGATAGCCTGCGCCTTAGAAACAATGGATTCGGGTAGATCCGTCCAAGTCGAGGAACGCAGCTCCTCAACCTCGCCGTTACTGATCTCAACGATTGCCGGTGTCTCAGCCGCAGAATCGGCGAGCATCACAACGCGACCCTCGTAGGCGGCAACGTTACCAACGGGCCACCAGCCGGTATCCCAAGTCTCCAACTGGCCGTTATCGAGCCGCACGGTTCCAAGATGCCAGTAGGCACCCTCCGCCCACGAGCAGATGAGGTGATCCTCATCCAAGTTGTCGAAGGAGTGTAAGCCGAGCTGCCAGTGCGGGTGCGAGAACGCCTTGTCAGACGGATGCAGGCGGCGTGTGCGCAGCCGGTCAACCCAAGCATTCACGTCCTCACCCTCAAGCCACGTGAAGCCCTCGGTGCGGTACAGGTTCGCCCAGCCGTTGGAATCATCCACGTGAATGAGGTCTCCGCGAAGAGTCCAACGCGGCTCGTAGACGGCAACGTCGTCGTCGATCAACACCACGTCGCGGTCGATGTTGCCCTCAAAATCGAGGGACGCCACGTGCAACTGAGCGCGAGTCCACGGCATATGCGGGTGGTTCCACGTAATCCAAGCGAGCTTCGTGCCATCGGGAGAAAGCGTCGGAGCCATAACAAAGTCGGTACCCGAGAAGATCGTCTTCACAAGCTTTGGATCGCGCGCACCCGAACCGTCAAGCGGGATAGACACCAGGTAGTTTTTCGCCTCACCCTCGCCCCTGTGATCCTCACAGACCGCGTAAACACTCTCGCGAACATCCGCAATCTCAAAGTCGCCAAAACGGCGGCCATCAAGTTCGGTGAGCGGCACAATCCCATCGCCGGGCTTGTTCACGTTGTACTTGTACACGCGGTCGTCCCCAGCGTGCGAGAACACGACGATGCCGTCTTGCACCGCGTAGGCGCGGCCACCGTACTCGTGCACGCGGGTGCGCACATCGGGCAGGATCGTGCCCTCAATCATCGGGAGCACTTCCTCAGTAATTCCACCGGGGCCACGGCGCAAAAGCACGTTTCGGCCACCCTGGCCCGGGCGCCCCTCAACCCACATGGTCGCGTCCGCATCGACGCGAAGCTGAGAGAGAGTGACCGTGCGAGCGGTCAAATCAGCGACTTTAATCGGAGAATCCCATGTGCCAAACGGTCGAGTTTCAGTCATCGTAACGGTCCAATCTGAACAATCGATTAATCACGTACTAATTTAGCCCGTTCGAACCGGCCGCGTTGACCGGGTGGGTTATTTGCTCGAGCGTTATCACTTAACGCGTTTGGACATTAGGATGGGGGACATGAGTGAACCAGCCGCGCCCAAACCGGGTGATCTACTAGCTTCGATTAAGAGCCCGTCGGATCTTCGATCTTTAACCTCCGCCGAGCTTGCGCAGTTAGCGGCACAGATACGCGAATATCTCGTACAGTCGGTTTCGCGCACGGGTGGCCACCTCGGCCCGAACCTGGGTGTCGTTGAACTGACGATTGCGATTCACAGGGTGTTCGAGTCTCCAAAAGACACGATTATTTTCGACACGGGGCACCAAGCGTACGTGCATAAGCTTTTGACCGGTCGCACAGATTTTTCGAAGCTCCGCCAAGAAGGAGGCCTCTCGGGTTACCCGTCGAGGTCTGAATCTCCCCACGACGTCGTAGAGAACTCGCATGCCTCAACGGCACTTTCATGGGCAGAAGGAATCCTCCGTGAATACCAGCGCACGGGCCGTGAAGATCACGTGGTTGCAGTGATCGGCGATGGAGCGCTAACGGGTGGTCTCGCGTGGGAGGCGATCAACAACATTGGCGATCACGCGGACGGCAACCTCGTGATTATTGTGAACGACAACGGCCGCTCGTACGCCCCAACGATCGGTGGCCTCGCGCATCACCTCGACGCGCTACGCATGTCCGAGAGCTACGAGAAGGCTCTCGCTTGGGGCAAGAAGAAGCTCCTCGCGCACGGGCGCCCCGGCGAGGTTGCGTTTGAGGCGCTTCACGGCATGAAGGAGGGCATGCGCGACGCGATCAGTGCGGGCGTTATGTTTGCTGACCTCGGCATCAAGTACGTGGGTCCGCTCGACGGCCACGACGAGGTTGCCCTCGAGTTCGCTCTAACCCGCGCGAAGGCTGCGAAGCAGCCGATCCTCGTGCACGTGATCACCACGAAGGGTCGCGGCTACACGCCGGCGGAGGAAGACGTTGCGGACCGCTTCCACGCGGTTGGTCGTATCCACCCTGAGACGGGCCTGCCGGTCGCCACCTCACGCTTTGGCTGGACGGCAGTATTTGCCGACGAGATCTTGAAGATTGCGCGCGAAAACCCGAAGGTCGTGGGCGTTACGGCCGCAATGATGGCTCCGGTTGGCCTCCTTCCCATGAAGGAAGTTTTCCCGAAGCGAGTGATCGACGTTGGTATCGCGGAACAGCATGCCGTCACTTCGGCAGCTGGCATGACGTTTGCTGGCGCACACCCCGTGTTCGCCGTCTACGCAACCTTCCTGAACCGCGCGTTCGACCAGGTGCTGATGGACGTCGCGCTACACAAAGCGGGAGTCACGTTCGTCCTTGACCGCGCCGGTGTAACTGGCGACGACGGCGCCTCCCACAACGGCATGTGGGATATTGCGATGCTTTCAATCGTTCCCGGTCTTCGACTCGCCGCGCCCCGTGACGGCGACACGCTACGCAAGGCGCTACGCGAAGCAGTTGCGGTGGAAGACGCTCCAACCGTCGTGCGCTACGCGAAGGGCGCGCTACCCGATCCGATTCCCGCGGCGGAGAGCCACGACTGGGGAGACGTGCTCCAGGCAACTGAGGCCCCCGAGGTCACGATCCTTGCAACCGGCGCGTTCGCCGGAGTCGGCCTCGAGGTCGGCTCAGCACTCGCCGGTGAGGGTATTGCAACTCGCGTGATCGACCCTCGCTGGTTGATCCCGGTGAACCCGCAGCTCGTTGATGAGATCGCGAACTCGAAGCTTGTTCTCACCCTCGAGGATGGCCTTGAGGAAGGTGGATTTGGTTCCTCCGTGCGCGACGCGCTTGCGAAGGCTGGGCACTTCACACCCGTCATTGCAAGGGGCGTGCCGAAGAAGTTCCTCGCGCACGCAAAGCGAGATCAGATCCTAAATGAGATTCACCTCGATGCCGACTCCCTAGTCGGGCAGGTCAAAGAGGCACTACAAAAACTCTAAACGTCTACGCGCCCCGGTAAGGCTCGACTCTGCGCTTTAGCCGCGCAGGGCAGCCTCGAGGGGTGCGAGCACGTTTTCTACCTGCCACTTCCTCGCGCCAATACGCATGAGGTATGCGGCCAGCTCCTCACCGCGCAGTGCAGGGGCGTCCCAAGCCACGCGCTTTTGCACGCGAGGCTCCAGTAGCACGGCGGGTTCAATCCCGAGCTTTCGCGCAACCGGAGCGATAGCTTCGCGAACGCGTCTAAGCCTTGCAAACTCCTCCGGGTACGCCATTTTCCACCCGGAGGCCTTGGGGAGCTCGCCGGGCAGGTGCGGGCGGCGAAGCGGTGGCAGATCGGCGTCGGGTCGGTACTTACCGCGGCGAATCGCGTTCATCCACTGGTCGGTAAATCCGCGCGTGCGAGGGCGCCTCATTTCCTGAATATTCAAAAGCGAGCGCTTGTTGCGAGGCGGCTTGAACGCGAGTGAAACGAGCGTCCGGTTGCTGATCAAACGAGTCGGCGCAATGTCTTTAGCGGCCGCGAGCTCCTCCCGCACGGTCCAAAGCTCTTCCAAAATGGCTAGCTGCCTGCGGTTACGGATCTTGCCGGCTCCAGGAATCGTGCGCCACTTGTTCGGATCGGCCGGTTTAGGCGCTTTTTGGAGGATGTGCTGGAACTCCTGCTCTGCCCACTCCCAGCGGTCAGCGTCGAAAAGCTGGCGGCTTAGCACCTGGTAGAGCTCGGTCAGAAGCTCCACGTCGAGCGCGGCGTAACGCAGCCAAGCCCGCGGTAGCGGCCGGTTAGACCAGTCGGACGCCTGATGCTCCTTATCGAGCGTGACTCCAAGAGTCTGCTCCAGAACCGCGGCGAGCCCAATGCGCTCAAACCCAAGCAGCTGGGCCGCCACCTCCGTGTCAAACACTTCGGGCGCGTGAAGGTCGGCGCCGCGCAGGCTCGGCAGATCCTGATCGGCCGCGTGAAGAATCCAAACGGCGTTTTGGAGTGCTTCGTTCAGCTCCCCGAGGTGAGGCAGTGCGTCAGCATCGATGAGGAACGTGCCCACGTCTTCGCGGCGGATCTGAATGAGGTATGCGCGATCCGAGTAGCGAAAGCCAGAGGCGCGCTCGACATCCACCGCGACGGGCATGGAGGAGGTGCGAAGACGCTCGATTGCGTCTCGTAGTGCCTCAGGAGTGTCGACCGGATCGGGTGTTCCTTCGCGCGGGTGAACGATTAGCGTTGGGGATTGTTCAGTTTGATTGTTTTCAGCCATTGGTTTTGACATGCGGTACGGGGTTAAAAGAGAGGTCTTCTGTGTCTTCTAGGTCGTCGTCGATGTATGTGCCTGCGGTGCGTTCGATGAGGCGAAGCCAAGCCTCCATGTGGGGGCCGAGGTCCGAGGTGCCGGGCGACCAGGAGGCTCGCATCTCAATCTCCACGTCCGATCCGGAAAGTTCGAGCCCTCCAAAGGTTTCGGACAGTTCGCGGGTTACGGTTCCGTTCATCGCCTTAGCGTTAGCTCCAGCCTCATCCAGGGCGTCGTGAGCCCAACTCCAGACAACTTCGCCTATTAGGGGATCGTTTCCAAGTTCGGGATCCATTTGGGAGCGCACGTGCACAATGATTCGGAAGTTTGAATGCCAACCGGGTTGAGACGCTGGATCGTAGAGGATCACAAAGCGGCCGGTCGCGATTGGGAGCTCGTCTTCTTCGGCGAGCGTGTAGGCGCGAAGCGCGGCGGCGTAGGGCGCGATTTTGCGCGGGGCGGGCACTTCTTCAATCTCAATGCCGCCCTTTTGTTCCACGCGGCGCAAACTGAGGAGTGCGTCTATGAACTCCTGTGGGGGAGTACTTTGAGGCGTACTAACGGGGGCTAACACACAATTAGGCTACGGCAAGCCGATTTGTTTTCTTAGCGGCGCGCCCCGCAATCCGTATTTTGTGCCAACGCGTATGCAGCTCGATAAACTAGCTAATACTGAAAAGGAGTTTTTACGTGGATCAGATTGTTGTTCGCCGTGTTCGGCCAGAGCAGTACCAACGTGCCGTAGAACTCGCAGGCATTGCCCTGCCGGTTGAGCAGACGAGGGCTTGGGCCAAGCTTGACTCTATTACTGAAGACCGCGAGGTTGGCGCCTACTTTGTGGCAAGGCGCAAGGCTGAAACCGTTGCCGTTCTTTACGCGACGAAGCTGAAGTCTTCGGGCGTGCAATATCTGTGGGCGCGTAGTGGCCCTGTGTGGGTGGAGGAGCCGACGGCTGAGCAGGAGGACGAGCTTCTGGCCGCCTTGCGCAAGACGGTGAAGAAGGAGTTTCCTCTCGCGGCATTCTTGAGGCTTCACACGCGTGTGGGGGCGCGGGATACGCGTCCGATCATTTCCACGATTACTTTCGATTCAACCGTGGTGATCGACCTGGAGGGCGACGACGAGGAGCTTCTGGGCAAGTTTAAGGCGCGCGGCCGCCGCGATGTTCGCAAGGCGCTTCGTGAATCTACGCTTGAAATCGATTGCGAGACGGATGAGGTGATCGAGGACTTCAGCCCCTACTACGAGGTGATGCTTGAGACCGCGAAGCGTGACGGCTTCTTCCCGCCTAAGAAGGAATACTTCGAGCACTTCCTTTCATGCTTGGGGCGCGAGCACGCTTTGCTGGCGGCCGCCCGTGAGGATGGGAAACTCGTAGCCTGGTCGCTCCTCACCATGTCAGACGGAGGTGCGCAGCGCTTCTACGCGGCCACAAATGAGGCCGGTCTAGCCCAGCGCGCAAACGACCTGATGGTCTACAAGGAGGCCCTGTTCCTTCGTGACCGCGGTTGCAAGAAGTACGATTTGATGGGAATCGGCTCGGACCTTTCTCCGACGCTCATGGGCCTAAACGAGTTCAAGACGAAGTTCTCTGAAGAGGTCACGCACGTGCGCCCCGCCCGCGATCTGGCGCTTCACCGCCCGGTTACTGCGCTGCTTGAGTTGCGCCGCGATGTTCGCGACAAGCTAGCCCGCTACCGCGCCCCTGAGCCGACTCGCGAGACTAAGTTCATGCCCGTCATCATCGGTGGTGGTATTGAGGCTTACGCGCTTGCCCGCCAGTTTAACGACGAGTTCGACACCCGCGTCGTGTGTATTTCTAAGGCGCCCTCGCAGGCGGTTGCCCTGTCTGATTTCATCGACTGGGTTGTTCCCGAAGACGCCTCCACGCCTGAAGGGGTGCTCGCCGTTCTTCGCGAAGTTGCGGCTAAGTACAGCGATAAGAAGCTCGTCCTCATGACGAACGCGGACGCCATGATCGACAACGTGGTTACGATTCGTGAGGAGCTACCCGAGGCTTACGCCTGTGCGTTCCCATCGCGTGAGACGCTGGATGCGGTGTCGGATAAGGCGAGCTTCAAGCAGATTTGCGAGCAGGTCGGAATCGATACGGCGCGCTACGTTGAGGTGAAGGCGGGCGAGCCGTTCACTGAAGACCTCACGTTCCCCGTCGTTGCAAAGCCCGCGCTTTCAGCTGAGTTCGATGAGCTCGAAATGGAGAATAAGCACAAGGTCTACTACTTCGACACTAGGCCGGAGCTTCAGGAGTTCCTCGGCGAGCTCGAAAAGCACGGCTACAAGGGTGCTTTCGTGGTGGAGGAATACATCCCCGGAGGCGATAGCCAGATCCGTTCGGTCACGGCGTACGTGGATACGAAGGGGAACCTCGTGATGCTCTCGCACGCGCAGGTTGCTCTGCAAGATCACCGCCCGAGCCTCGTTGGTAACCCGGTTGCGATGCTCACGAGCCCGAACGAGAAGATCTTTGAGAAGGTGAAGAAGTTCTTTGAAAAGGTCGACTACCAGGGCTTTGCGAACTTCGACATCAAGGTTGATCCGCGAGATGGCACGGAGTACTTCCTGGAAGTGAATCCTAGAATCGGCCGAAACTCGGGCTACGTTTTTGCAGCTGGTATCAATCCGATGCGCGTGCTCGTGAACGACGTGGTGTTCGGCAATGGCGCGAAGCTTAAGCTCGCTCCGACGAATGCTTTCTACACGCTCGTGCCGAGTTCTGTTGCTAGGAAGTGGACGGACGACCCAGAGCTTGCCAAGAAGATGGAAGAGCTCGAAGCCAAGGGCCTCATGTACAACCCGCTGAAGAATGAGAAGGAATCGCAGTGGAAACGCGACGCCTACTTAGCTTTGCGTGACGTGCGTTTCCACCGTATCTTCCGCCAGTACCCGCCGGCGAAACTGTAGCGGATCGCGTCCGAAGTCTTCGGATTAGTTCGCGGACGTTCTTAGAACCACTACCTCGTGCTTTGGTAGTGCGCCTGCAGTAGGGGCGTCGCTCCAGGCGAGCACCACGGAATCCGCGTCGATGGGAGCATCTTCTTGCCCGAAGTTTACGACCACGTCAAACTTCGCAAGGTGGAGGGTTAGAAGATCTCCCGACCAGTCGACGCGGATTTTCGTTCCGTCGCCGATCGTGTCAGACTCGCGTCGCAGAGAAATGAGCGCGCGATACCAGTCGAGCATGCGTCTGTTTGTCTCGCCTGCGGCCTCGTTCCAGTCGAGTTTCGAGGCCTCAAAAGTCGCGGAAGCCGTCGGGTCTGGAACTTCCACCTTGTACCCGTAAATCGAGTCGAAACCGTGCGAGGCAAACTCTGCGCGCCTGCCTTCACGCATTGCGCGAGCCATTTCCTCATCCCCCTCTTGGTCTGAGAAGAACAGGAATGGCGTTCGTGAAGCCCACTCCTCGCCCTGGAACAGCATGGGCGTGTAGGGCGAGAGTAGGACGAGCGCGGCAACCGAGGCAAGCTCGGCATCGCTAAGCGCGCGTGAGGGACGATCGCCAATGGCGCGGTTTCCCACCTGGTCGTGGTTTTGCGAGGAGATCACGAAACGTCGCCTATCCGCGTCATCGGCTACGGGCTGGCCCCATATTTTCTTCCTGAATGTCGAGTACGTGCCGGCGTGGAAGAACACGTTTTCAAATGCTTTGACGAGGGCCTCGCGGGGCGCGAAATCCTCGTAGTAACCGTGTGTTTCGCCCGTGAATGCGGCGTGGAGGGCGTGGTGGAGGTCGTCGTCCCACTGCGCGTCCATCCCGCGCCCACCCTTTGCCGTTGGGGTGACCATGATCGGATCATTGAGGTCGGACTCCGCAATGAGGGTGAACGTCTTACCGGCCTGCTGCTCGAGTTTTGCAACGTCGTCGGAGAGCTCGGCTAGGAAGTGATAGTCGGAGTCGTCATCGAGGGCGTGTACAGCGTCGAGTCGAAGTGCATCGACTCCCATGTCGCGAAGCCAGTGCAGGGCCGCGCCCTTCAGGAAGGAGCGGGTGTGCGGGGCATTTTTGCCGTCTAGATCGAGGGCTGCGCCCCACGGGGTTTCGTGTTTTTCGGAGTAGTAGTTGTCGAGCGGAGCAATGTAGTTGCCAACTGGCCCGAAGTGGTTGAGCACTAGGTCTAGGCAAACCGCGATGCCCGCATCGTGTGCGGCTTCTACAAAGCGTGCAAAGCCGTCGGGGCCCCCGTAGGTTTCGTGAACCGCGTAGAGGCTTACCCCGTCGTAACCCCAGCCAAAGGAGCCGGGGAATGGGGCGACCGGCATGAGCTCAACTACTTCCACGCCGAGGCTAGCTAGGTGCGGGAGTTTCTCGATTGCCGCATCGAACGTGCCCTTTGGTGTGAATGTTCCAACGTGAAGCTCGTAGAACACTTTGCCGAGAAGATTGCCCGCGTCAAATGGCTTGAAAGTGGGAGGCTCCCACGCCTTGGAGGGGCCGTGCACGCCTTCGGGCCTGCGAAGGGCGCGCGGGTCGGGAACGAGAGTTCCGTCCACGCTGTACCTGTAGGAGGTGCCTGCGGGTAGCGCTTCGGGGCTGACCCACCAGCCGCCCTCGCGTCGCATGGGGAGCGTTTTTTCTTCGCCGTCTACCGTGTAGTGCAAAACCACAGATTTTGCGGTTGAAGACCACACGGGTACGTTGCCTCGTCCTGGGTTTGTCTCAAAATATTCGGTAGTGGTCAAAACTTAGCTTTCGATTGTCTTCTTCAAGGTTGCAACGGGGTAGGTTTCGAGAATGTCGCCGACTTTCGCGGTGCCGCCCTCGAAAGTGTTTCCGGTGAACACGTCCACCCACGTGCCCTCGGGCAAAACCACGGAGGTGTCTTCCCAGCCTCCAATATCCTCTAGCGCGGCTTGGCGCCTGGTCGCGATGGTTACGACGCGAGCATCACTGCCCTGGGTTCGCGCAAAAGCGAGGCAGTGCCCAGAGGACGTTGGGAGTGCTTCGTATCCGGAGTCGGCTGAGACGAATACGTCTGGCATTTCGCGGCGCAGGCGAAGGAGTGAGGAGGTGATGAGGAGCTTTTCCTCATCTAGGTTCTTCGGGCTGCGCTCGGAGAGTGCGCGAAGCGTGTCCGTAAGGTATTCGAAGTCCACCGCGCGGCGATTGTCAGGATCAACGAGGGAGGTCGAGGTAATCTCACTGCCCTGGTAGACGTCTGCAACTCCGGGGAGTGTCAGCTGGATCGCCTTCAAGGGAAGTACTACGGAGCGCAAAAGGTCTGCGGTTTCTTCCATCCAGTCGTCCAGCAGCGCGGTGATCTGCGGATCCTGTATGAGAGCGGTGGCGAAGGAGAGGAGCTCTTCTTCGCGACGCTCGTCGGGAGCCGTCCAGAAGGTCCACTCTTTTTGCTCGCGGATAGCCTTCGTCAAATATTCGGTGAGGCGCGCAGGGGTAATCCGATCGGTCTTAGCCCACGTGCCTACGATGGTTTGCCACATGAGGTTTTCGGCGCGCCCATCTAGGTTTGCCGGGCGGTATTCCTTCGATAGGGCCTGCATTTGGGTAAGTAGGCTCGACCACTTCGTTGCGCGCTGGGAGAGGAGCGAGATCCGTGCTCGCACGTCTTCACCGCGTTTCGTGTCGTGGGTGGAGCCGCACGTCATGGTCGCCGGCCACGCGGACTGTAGTTTTGACTCGAACGCGTGGAAGCGGTCGATGTCGAGGCTGAATACTTCCGGAGTCGAACCAACCTCATTGAGGGAGGTCAGGTGAGTCCAGCGGTAGAACGCCGTGTCTTCTACGCCCTTGGCCTGCACTGCGCCGCAAATCTGCTGGAAACGCACGATAACCTCGCGGCGACGTTCGTCAGACACGTCGAGGCCTGCCGAGCCGATCTCGTCGCCGAGTACGAGCGCGGTGATAACGTCCATCGCGTCGCCAAGGTCGTCGTCGAGGTTCGCGCGCGCTCTGTTGGCGGCTTCTTCGATGAGGCTTCGCGTGAAGTTCGAGGTGGGTTCGCCCGGTACGACGTAGCCGCGGTAGCGGTCAAACTCGATGATGAGTTCGCGGAAGCTGTCGATGAGGGATCGGAAGGTGTAGTCGCGCAGGCGAATGTCTTCTTGACAGATCTCCCAGATGAGGGTGCCGACTCGGCGCACTTCGGCGGATAGGGAGGTGTCGACGATTTGGGCTTTCGCCTCTCGCGTGATGTTCGGGAACGCGGAGGGGGCGTCGCCGGCCATGTTGTGCATGATGGCGCCGAGCGTCATGGCTCCCGCAGGTTCGGTGAGGAGGGCGTGGAGGCGCCACGCGGTGTCGTAGCCGGTGGTGCCTGCAACCGCCCAGTCGGAGGGCAGTTCCTCGTCGCCTTCGAGGATTTTCTCGGCTGCGATCCACATGCCGTCCGTGGCTTGGTAGAGCCTGCGGAAGTATTGGCTGGGGTTTGCAAGACCATCGGGGTGGTCTACGCGCAGTCCGTCGATGAAGCCTCCTGCTACGAGGTCGAGAATGAGCTCGTGGGTTGCGTCGAAAACGTCTTTTTGTTCGATGCGGAGGCCGGCGAGCGTGCCCACGTCGAAGAATCTGCGGTAGTTGAGTTCCTCGTCGGCGACTTTCCAGTGCGCGAGGCGGTAGTGTTGGCGCTCGAGGAGCACGGACAGTGGTAGTGATTCGGTGCCTTTAGCTACGGGGAAAACGTGGTCGTAGTATTTCAAAACCCACTGTTCTCCGTATTGCGGCTCGGTTGGGATCACCATTTTTTCGAGCTTGATGTCTTGGTCGGCTAGTACCTGACCGATGCGTCCGCCGAGTACGGGCATGAGGATGGGGCTGTCTACGTCCACGTCGAACCAGTTCGCGTACGCCGACTCGGTGCCGTGTTTTAGAACGGACCACATGGCTTTGTTGTGCCAAACGGGTGTTGGCACGGCCATGTGGTTTGGCACGATGTCGACGATCACGTGTAGGCCGAGTTCGTGTGCGAGGTTTGAGAATGCTTCGAACTCTTCGCGCCCACCTAGCTCTTTGGAGATATGCCTGTGGTCTACCACGTCGTATCCGTGCATGCTGCCAGGAGCTGCTTGGAGGATGGGGGATAGGTAGACGTCGGTTACCCCGAGCCTGACGAGGTAGGGTAGCACCTCGCGCGCCTTGCTAAACGGGAAGTCTTTGTTTAGTTGGAGGCGATAGGTCGATACGGGTGTTCTCTTGTCTGCTTTGGGTAGGTGCGGGTGTGGGTTGGTCATTCTTCACTCTCTCGGTGACTTGTCAGGATCATGATCGACCGTGATTTCACCGTTATGGTTGCTGCCGCTTCGTACTCTGTTTCGTCGTCTACGTCGGCGGTGTTGATGACTGTGGTCCAGTGTTTGCCGTATGTTTCACCGGGGATTTCGAAGTCGATGTCGTCCGGTGAGGCGTTGAAGCACACGATGAAGTCGTCATCTTCGATGCGTTGGCCGCGCTCGTCGGGCTCGTTGATGGCCAGGCCGTTGAGGAAGATCATGGTGGAGCGCGCCCAGGCTTGCTCCCATTCTTCTTCGGTCATGTGTTCGCCGGCGGAGTTGAACCACTCGATTTCACCTAGGTCGGATTCGCCGCCACGTTTTGCGAGGCCTTTGTAGAACCTGCGGCGCCTGAATACGGGGTGGTCGTGGCGAAGGCGCAGAACGCGTTCGGCGAATGCGAAGAGTTCTTTTTGGTCTGTGCCAAGATCCCAGTCGATCCAGGAGATTTCGTTGTCTTGGCAGTACGTGTTGTTGTTGCCGCCCTGAGTGCGCCCGAGTTCGTCGCCGTGCGAGATCATGGGCACGCCCTGCGAGACCGCCAAAGTGGTGAGGAAGTTCCTCTGTTGGCGCAGGCGTAGCTCAACGATTTCGGGGTCGTCGGTCGGGCCTTCGACGCCGTGGTTCCAGGAGCGGTTGTTTGATTCGCCGTCTCGGTTATCTTCGCCGTTCGCCTCATTGTGTTTCTCGTTGTAGGTTACGAGGTCGCGTAGCGTGAAGCCGTCGTGTGCGGTCACGAAGTTTACGGAGGCCATGGGGAGGCGTCCGGTGTGCTCGTAGAGGTCTGCGGAGCCTGAGAGGCGGGAGGCGAATGCTGCGAGGGAGGAGAATTCGCCTCGCCAGAAGTCGCGTACGGTGTCGCGGTATTGGCCGTTCCACTCGGACCACAGGGGAGGGAATCCGCCTACTTGGTAGCCGCCGACGCCGACGTCCCAGGGTTCGGCGATGAGTTTTACCTGCGAGACGATGGGGTCTTGCTGAATGAGGTCGAAGAAGGCGGAGAGCCTGTCGACTTCGTGGAACTGGCGTGCGAGCGTGGAGGCGAGGTCGAAGCGGAAGCCGTCGACGTGCATCTCTGTTACCCAGTAGCGCAGCGAGTCCATGATCAGTTGGAGCACGTGCGGGGAGCTCATGAGCAGGGAGTTGCCGGTTCCGGTCGTGTCGAAGTAGTGGCGTTTGTCGTCGTCGACGAGGCGGTAGTAGGCGGCGTTGTCGATGCCTCGAAGCGAGAGGGTGGGGCCCATGTGGTTGCCTTCGGCCGTGTGGTTGTACACGACGTCGAGGATTACTTCGATGTCTGCCGCGTGGAACGCCTTCACCATTTGCTTGAACTCTTGCACCTGCTGGCCGCCTCCGCCGAACGCGGTGTAGCCGTTGTGAGGTGCGAAGAAGCCGATGGTGTTGTAGCCCCAGTAGTTGGATAGGCCCTTTTCTTGCAGGTGGGGGTCGTTCACGAACTGGTGTACGGGCATGAGTTCGACGGCGGTGATGCCGAGCTTCTTTAGGTGTTCGATCACGACGGGGTGTGACATGCCCGCGTAGGTTCCCTGAAGCTGCTCGGGGATTTCGGGGTGGAGGGCGGTCATGCCCTTCACGTGCGTTTCGTAGATGACGGTGTTGTGGTACTCGTGGTTCGGTGGCCTGTCGTGGCCCCAGTCGAAGTAGGGGTTGATGACGACCGAGATCATCGTGTCGTGTTTAGAGTCGGTCTCGTTGCGTTCTTCGGGGTTGTCGAACTTGTAGGAGTAGAGCGACTCGGAGGTGGTTACCTGGCCGTCGATTGCTTTCGCGTACGGATCGAGCAGGAGTTTTGTCGGGTCGCAGCGGTGTCCGTTTGCTGGATCGTAGGGGCCGTGCACGCGGTAGCCGTAGCGCTGTCCGGGTTGGATTCCGGGTAGGTAGGCGTGCCAGACGTGGGCGTCGACTTCGGTGAGCTCGATGCGTTTTTCGTTTAGGTCTTCGTCTAGTAGGCACAGCTCGATTGAGTCGGCTACCGATGAAAATACGGCGAAATTGGTGCCCGCGCCATCGTAGGTGGCTCCAAGCGGGTAGGGTTCTCCAGGCCAAATTTGCATGGTTTAAGAGTTTCATAATCTCGCGCATCGAGCCACATGATTGCGCGGTTTTGTTAGTTTTCTTGCGTGTTTGCGGCACATTTTTGAAAGATGGCCGCCGCCTTGGGAAGTGTTCTAGCACGCAAACCCGGCCCCTCTCGAGAGTGGTTGGGCACGCGATTCTAGCCTCTCTAGGGAGTGTTTGTGCGCGAGGTTCCAAGTGAGGGTAGCGCCCAGAGCAGCTCTTCGATGAGGCGTATGCGAACCTGGTCGCCGGTTACGC